>DATLXU010000135.1:0-35008 GCA_035575515.1 Blastocatellia bacterium | reverse complement strand
TGGCAACCCGCCGTTCTGACTCAACTGACATCTCGATGACGACGTGTGCAGAAAAAGGTTGACCAACGCAGCTCAAGATTAAGGAGAAGCTAGTTATGAGAATCAGGTACGTCAAACTGTTCCTGATAGGAGCACTGATGCTCAATGTGCCTCTGTTGGTACACTCTCAAAACAATAACGGCGGGGCTTCACAACAGCAGGAAGCCGTATATGTTTGCCCCATGCACCCGGAGGTCAAATCAAAGACTGCCGGCTCATGCTCGAAATGCGGAATGACACTTAAACAGCAATCCAACACACAGCCAAAGGCTGCGCAAAATGGCGGGCCTTTTGGCGCGAGCTATTTCCCAAACGTTACATTAACAACGCAGGATGGAAAGACAGTCCGTTTTTATGACGATCTGATTAAAGGCAAGGTTGTGGCTATCAATCTTATCTACACGACCTGCAAATACAATTGCCCGCTCGAAACGGCGAGGCTCGTACAGGTCCAGAAGATGCTGGGCGACCGCGTTGGCAAAGACATCTTCTTCTATTCGATTTCAATTGATCCGGCGAATGACACGCCGGAGGCGCTCAAGGCCTACGCCGAGAAGTATCACGTCGGGCCGGGCTGGCTGTTCCTCACCGGAAAGCAGGAGGACATTGACCTGATCAGCAAGAAGCTCGGCTTGGATGCGCTTCCAAACCCAAACGACCCGGACCGCCACATGCCTTCATTGTTGATTGGCAATGCGACTACCGGGCTATGGATGAGGAACACGGCGACGGACAATCCGCGATTCCTTGCCATGAAGATTCAGCAAATAATGGGTTGGCAGTACGTGAAGGAAGGAACACGAGCGGCTGCCAATCTCAACATTGATAAGGGGGAGTATCTGTTCGCAACCCGATGCGGCGCATGTCACACGATTGGACAAGGCGACAAAGTGGGACCGGACCTGCTCGGCGTAACCAAAACGCGCGACCGCGCCTGGCTTGCGAGGTTTATCGCTGTGCCCGACAAAGTGCTGGCCGAGAAAGACCCCATCGCCACAGCTCTGTTTAAGAAGTATAAAGAGGTTCAGATGCCCAATCTCGGATTGCACGAAGTGGACGTGGCGACCTTGATTCAATATATGGAGGCTCGAACCGCCGCTTTGAATGCGGCTGAACCGGCAACTAAGGCCGGGCCGATAAAATAGTCGAGAAAGAAAAAGTTGTCGTGCTATCGCGCAAGCTTCGCTCAAGCAGGGAAACGAGTCGGGGCTGCGCAATTATTAAAAAGGGCTTTGTGAGCGGCTACTCAGAAGCCGCCCAAAGCCAGAAGATTGAATCGGTCAATGCGATGCTGACGCCTGTAGCGGCTTGTGTGATAACGCGCCGCATAGACTTTCTCTTGTCCCGCTTTAGATGCAACCGATCTTTAAATGCATTCATAATCGGCGGCCTTGAACCTATTCCGACTCTCGCCGATCACCGCGTCCAAATCGCCCTCACCGTTAGCGCTGAATGTATTTTTCACGGGATTTTTTCCCTCTTATTGCATGTGTGGAACGCAAACATTGGGAGGGTCTGCGATGAAGCCTTATCAACTGATAATAGTTCTGCTGGTCGCGTTTTCGCTGGGAACAAGCGGCCACATATCCGACGCAGCGAAGGATACAAAAGGCACACAATCGGTCACAAGCAATGTAGAGAAAACGTCCGCCGCATCTAGCGACAGAGCGGGTCGCTCCGACGGTCTTGTCAATGTTCAAGCATTCTCAGGCGAGGATCAGGCATCTCCAGGCGCCCCTGCGGCAGCATCGCTTGAGAGGGCCGATTGGAGCGCGTCGCCACTGAAAATCATCAAGAAACCTCTCTATCGCCGAGAGATTCACGCCCTGATGGCATCGAGCTATTTGATGCCTAAAGTTTTCTCCGTTGTGGCGAGCGCGTCTCGAAGCGGATTTGCAACCGGCAATCCAGCGGTCTTCTCGCCTCAAGCATTGACGACGCCAAGCTTTGAGCCGCTCGGATTAGGGCCGGGAGGCGTGCAGAGTCGCGCTTGGGATGTCTCTGCTGACGGCTCTGTGGTGGTTGGAACTTTCTGGGCGCAGAACGGGTCATTCACGCCTCCGCACGCGTATCGCTGGACAGCGGGCATCTTTGAAGATTTGGGGAGTCTTAATCCCAATGCTCAGGAGGCCGAAGCTTACGCCGTGTCAGACGACGGCTCGAAGGTAGTCGGCTGGGCGAGGGGACTGAGCGGATTCCAACGGCCATTCCTGTGGACCGCGGCTACAGGGATGCAGGAACTCTCCAATGTGCCTGGCTCAGACGCCAAAGCCACAGACATCTCGCACGATGGCAGCGTCATTGTCGGCTCTTTTTACGTGGACGCAGAGGGAAGCTGGCACGCATTCAAATGGACTAATGGCGTAGTGACCGATCTCGGCTTTTTGCCGGGCGGACGCGACAGCAAGGGCCAGGCGGTGTGCGGTCCCGGCACAGCAGTGGTCGGCTCAACAGTTGACAGCGTTTTCATACAGCGCGCGTTTCGCTGGCGAAGCGGCAGTATGCAAAATCTCGGCGCAGTGGGCAAGAACCAGCTCGCCTACGCTGAAGATTGTTCGGACGATGGCAGCGTAGTCGTTGGAACAAGCATGGACGATAAAGGAAACCAGCTCGCCACGCGCTGGGATACGGCTGGGGTGCGCAGTCTCGGAACGCTTGGCGGCAATATGAGCGAATCTCACGCGAGTTCCGCCGACGGCAGCATTGTTGTGGGCGGAGCCGGACTCCCATTCGTTAACGGAATCTCTGAGTTCTCGGCCTTTCGCTGGAACCGCGCCACAGGCAAGATGGAGCAACTCAGCAGGGTGCTTCAAAGCCTAGGCGTGAACAACGTTCAATTCTGCAATCAAATTCCCTGTCCGGCTGGCACCTGGTTTCTTCAGTTCGCGCTCGGCATATCGCCCGATGGCAGCGTGATCGTGGGCGATGCTGTTGATCCGAGCGGCAAGTTGCAGGCGTTTCGCGCGGTGGTGCCAACGGGCGGAGGCGCTGTTGGCGGAGGCGGCGGAGGTGGCGGCACTACCGACACGGTCTCGGTTCAAAGAGCCGAATACACCATGTCGAAGAGAGAACTGCGCGTAGAGGCGACGAGCACGAGCGCAAGCGCAACTCTGCAGGTCTTCGTCACATCAACAGGCCAGTTGATCGGAACGCTTGCGAACAACGGGGGAGGCAAGTACAGCGCGACGTTTACGTGGCCTTCGAATCCGCAAAGCATCACCGTAAAGAGCAGTCTTGGAGGCTCAGCAACTAAGACGGTAACTGCGAAGTAGGCGATGCGAATCAACTGCGAATGCGCGCGAGCATCCATTCGTTGATTAGGGGCAGCGCGTCGCGCGGGAAGATGTGACCTACGGGATAGCTGATAAACTCGACTGAGCGGGCGCGGCTTTCGATGGCTTGCTTGAACGTGCGCGTCCGCTCGATTGGATAAAACTCATCCTTTTCGCCCGCGATGATGAGCGCGTCGGTGTTCGACTCGTAATATTTTTCTTCATCCCAATCTCCGGGTATCCCGCCGCAGACCGCGATCACTCCGCGAATCTTGTTCGGGTGCGTGAAAGCGAATCGGTAATTGAGAGAAACGGTCTGCGAAAAAGCGAGAAGGAAAATCGCGCGGCGATCAATCTTGTGCTCAGCGGCTGTCTCTTCGATGACCGAGATAATCGTCTTGTGATGAAGCCATATCGTGTCTGCGGCCTTGTACTGCATCATCCAGCCGAAGCCGATTTTGGGTTTGGATTCATCACCGGTGCGCACGAAAAATGAATTCGGTCCCTGAATGGAAGCGATGATGAAATCGCGCGAGTTGATCTTTTGCGCGATAGCCATCATTGATTCCTTGTTGCCCTCGTAGCCGTGCAGCGCAATAAGCAGCGGGCGCGCGTCGCGCGTCGCTTCGTCCGGAACGTATAGGTCGTAGTACATATTGATGCGCTGCTCGCTCGCTTTTTCGGTGATCATCCGCCGTCGCCTCCGTTTGTATTGATAGCCTCGCGATGCGATATTATCTAAGGTGATGAGCAATGAAAAGCCTTCGAGATATGTATTGTTCGGCGCGGGTGCAATCGGAATCGCCGTCGGCGGATTGCTCGCTCGCGCGGGAGCGCGCGTCGTGTGCGTTGCGCGGCCTGTTTATGCGGAAGCCCTTCGGCGCGGCGTGACGCTCAAGCAGAGCGGCAAAGAGATTTGCGTGAAGCTCGACGCGGTGACTTCAGCGCGCGAGCTTGAGCCTGAACCGGGCGACCTGATTTTCATCACAACCAAATCCCAGCACACCGAAGATGTCGTCAAGGAACTGGCAGGGGTTTATCCACCGAGCGCTCGCGTCGTCTGTTTTCAAAACGGCGTGCGCAACGAAGAGATTGCCGCCCGCAGATTTGAAAACGTCTATGCGGGCCTTGTCTTTTTTAGCGCGGTGCAGCTTGAGCCTGAAATTATTACGATGCCGCGTGGCCGACAGGTTGCGATTGGCCGTTTCCCGGAAGGCATTGACGACATGGCCCGGCAGATTTGCACGGATCTTGCGCGAGCAGGATTAGAAGTAACTTGTTCAGTTCATGTGATGGCGATGAAGTGGAGCAAGTTTCTTGTGAACCTCAACAACGCGACGTGCGCGATAACGGGTTACTACGTTGAGCAGGGAATGAATGAGCCGGAGATGCGCCGCCTCATGCTCGAAGTGCGCGAAGAAGGCTTGCGCGTGGTCGAAGCCGCTGGAATAGAATCGGAGCCGCCCGCCGACGAGCCTTCGCCCATCAGGATAAGTGAGATGAACGAGAAGCTGCGCCAGCCGCTGCGAGAGCCGCGCGAAGTGGAAGCCGTGCCCGAAAGCGAGCGGACTTACTCTTCTATGTGGCAGGACCTGATGGTTGGCCGCAAATCGAGCGAGGTTGAATTTTTGAACGGCGAAATAGTTCGACTTGGAAAGAAGCTACGAATGCCGACGCCGTATAATTCGGCGCTTTTGGATGTCATCAACCGGATGTTTGCCGAAGGCTTGCGTCCGGGCCTTTACACGCCCGCGGAGCTTCGCGCGCTGATCCGGGCGCGCGCAACAGAATCGCAATATTGACATTTGCGAAATTGGTGTTATATTACGCCCAAGCCAATCCGGCCCCTGAAAAATGAACAGAACTCTTTGAGCAGCGGTTACGAAGCGCCCCCTTGCAGGATTGCAGGCATGTTGCAGCAGTCCCTTCGGTTGCCACTGACAAAAAGAGCGCGATTGGTGAAGGTGGAAGTGATGTATAAGACGAATAGATTCCTCGCAATGGTCATAGCCGCGCTGCTTGTGATTTCGACAGCCGCAAGCGCTCAGGTCAATAAACAGTCAGATAGCAAAACCGCTCGGCGCGACGAGTCGTTCAATCCCGTCGAGTTCATCAAACAATTCAAGATCGGAATGAGTTATAACGAAGTTCAGGAATTGTTGCCGAAGGACTTCGATCAAGATATTCTCTCCTACATTACGACGGACGAAGTCTTCATGCTGAGCGTTGACGTGCCGGGCCAGGCCGGATGGAATATATCCTTCAAATTCGACACGCTCGACGCTCCGATGCGCAGGCCAGAGCAATTGATTGAGATGAGTTGCAGCGCTGCGCTCACAAGCCGAAGCGAATCATTCGATTCAATCGTGCAAAAAGTGACTGCGGCCTTTGGCGAGCCGATCAAAGTCGAGCGCACCGAAGATAAATTCAAGCAGGCGGGCTGGCGCGTAGGCAGCGGCTCTGTGCTGACGCTTGAGTACTCGCTTGAGCCGAATGGCGGCAATACGGTGAGCGTTGAGTTCACAATCAAAAAGAACCCGCGCCGCGACTCAACCGGCTTCAAAGCAGTCGCGTAAATGTCAATCGAGCATTGATTTCTCAGGGAAGAGGTTAAAGTCAATCTCACGTATTAGAGGGACCCAGCGGTCCCTCTTTACTTTGTCGCCTCTTATTGGCACAATATTTCCACTGTTGGATGCCAATTAATACAAGGGAAAGTTGCGCTCCTCAATGGCTACTAAGATTCTTTTGGTAGAAGACACGCCGGAGACCAGAGACATACTAACCATCCTGCTTGAGATTCAAGGCTTCGATGTCGTGGTCGCCAACAATGGGTACGAAGGCATAAAAAATGCCTTTAGCGAACGCCCTGACATTATCATCACAGACCTTACTATGCCGCGAATGAATGGCGTTGAAATGATAAAAGTACTGCGCTCGATGCCCGGATGGCAGAATGTTCCGATTCTGGCCGTCACGGCATACGGAATGGAGATGGAACAAAAGGCAATTATGGCCGGAGCCAATCGAGCAATGGCCCAGCCGGTCGAAGCCGAGCTGCTAATCGGCTATATCAAGGACCTTCTAAAGCAAAAGCGACCTCGCACCCGCAAAGCCTCCCGCTCTTAACCACTCTTTACAGGGCTTTATTGTGCAAACAGGCCGCTTGCTAAAAAAGTCCAAAATCGCTGTAAACCGAAAGTTGTTTTTCACGGAGTTTTTAGCAACACCCTAGATTCTTGATCGTCTATCTCCTTCAACCACAATATATTGTATTTTCATATTGACAGATGTCCATTAATAGCGTAAACTCCGAAACCGCTGTGAGGCAAACAGCAACCCTGAAAAAAACAGGAAAGCCGTTGTGGTCAGTCGGCCTGGACGCTATTATGGGTGCTTGAGAGTTAGGGCCGGTTTGACCTGGGATTATAGAGCGAAGATTCGCCGCTGCCGGTCAGCGGCAAGGGCGGAAGAAGTTTTCACACCTGATTGCAGCCCGGTCCGGCCACACGGCAGAAGGTCGAGAGGCCGAGCTGTAAGACAAACCTAAACCAGCAGGCAAACCATTAGTCCCCGACTTACCCGGCAGGCGCAGGGGAGCGGACAGGTCTCTCTCGAAGGCAGGAACTGCGCTCAAAAGAGAATAAACTCGTAAGGAGAACGAAGCGATGTCAACCCGACCTATCGGCGATGAACAGAAATCCGCAAACAAAATCGAAGAACAGATTTCGCCCCTCGTCCCCAACGCGGATGTGCGCAAGAGCAGCGGGGCTGAGAGCAACCATCTCTCGGAGCTTGGGCAGAAGATATTTCTCGACCGTTACGCTATGAAAGATATTCGCAAGCGCACGCTCTCAGTCGGCGACCTCGTGATTGTTTGCGTTGACACGAAGACCGGACAGCGCGAGATCGGCACTGTCACTGCGATGGACGAGACAGCGGCGGGCGGCGCGGGCCGCGTAACAGTCGAGTTGCGCGACGGCGCGCGAATTGAATGCTTGTCCGAGCACGTGTCGAAGCCGATAGAGACCGAACCTGAGCAGATGATGGAGCGCGTCGCGCGCGGGATAGCTGCGGTCGAAGGCGAGCGGGCCGATGAGTGGTATCATAATTTTCGCTGGTTATTAAATGGATGGAAGTTCGTCCCCGCAGGCCGCATACTCACAGCCGCCGGAACCGATCAACAGCTGACATTCTACAACTGCCTGCCGCCCGAACAGGAGATACTCACTGCCGAGGGCTACAAGCCAATTGCCGAAGTGAAGGTCGGCGACTACGTCGTGACTCATCGCAATCGGCTTAGGCGCGTGCTCAATAAGTTCGAGCGCGAGACCGAAGAGCCGATTTACATAATCAAGGCTAAGAAGATTGGTTACGATGATCTCCGGGTCACGGGCGAGCACAAGATACTCGCTATACGTTCCGAGTGGGTTAACGCGCACAAGAGCCGCGATGGGTTGAAGCTGCAACAGGAGCCGCAATGGATATCGGCCAGAGAATTAAAACCGGGCGACTATCTCGCTGCGGCTTATGACGGAGAGCAGGAATCTGTCACACCGATTTATCTTTCTGAGTATGTCGCTGGTTATCAAATCAGCAATGGCAAGCTGTTCAAGCCTCAGTTGCGCAGCGACAATCACGGATATCTGGAAGAAGGCGGAACCAGGTATTCAGTCAATGACCAGCTCGTCGTTGACAGAGAGCTCTGCTATCTGTTTGGCCGCTGGCTGGGCGACGGTTGCGTCACTCACCGCACGAAGACCGATATACCTTCTGGAATCAAAATAGTCTTCGCGCTTGACGAGCGGGAAGAAGCAGAGCGCATCGCGCGCATTATTGAAGACAAGTTCGGCGTGCCGACTTCGATTAAGATGAGCAGCACTGAGCGATGGCTCGACCTGTGGGCCAACTCGATGCCGCTCGGCCAGTTCTTCAAAGCATTTTTCGGCTGCTACAGCTACGGCAAGCGCATACCGGCGAAACTTATGCGATTGCCCAACGAGCTTTCGCTTGAGCTGCTGAAAGGACTCTTTTCGGCAGACGGTTACGCTTCCGACAACAAGCTCGGCATACTTCTCTCAAACAGAACGCTTGCCACTCAGGTGCACCAGATGCTTCTGCGGCTTGGCTATTTCTTTTCGATCAAAGAGACCACACACCGACTGGGTCGCAGACCGGCTTACAGGATACAGGCGACGGCAAATGAGTGCGCTGCGCTCTTTAAAGATTTTTTTAATAGAGAAGCGCCGCAGGTCGGAATTGACGCTAAATTTTACTTCCAGCATGACGGTTTGAGGTGGGTCAGAATCGGCGAGATTGTTGTCGAGGGTTATTCCGGCATGGTGTTCGACATAGAAGTTGAAGAAGATCACTCGTTCGTTTCTGCGGGCGTTGTCGTCAGCAATTGCTATGTCATCCCCTCTCCTAAAGACTCGCGGCGCGGCATCGTTGATACGCTTTCGCAGATGATGGAAATCATGTCGCGGGGCGGAGGCGTGGGCATTAACGTCAGCAGCTTGCGCCCGCGCCACTCTTACGTCAAAGGCGTAAACGGTCGCTCGTCAGGCTCCGTATCGTGGGGCGCGCTCTACTCGTTTGTGACCGGGCTTATAGAACAGGGCGGGAGTCGCAGGGGCGCGCTTATGTTGATCCTAAACTGCTGGCACCCGGACGTTCTGGAGTTCATCAACGCCAAGCGCGACATGGGCAAGATCACAAACGCAAACATCTCTGTAGGCATAACCGACAAGTTCATGGACGCCGTTCACGCCGACGCCGACTGGGACCTCATCTTTCCTGATACTTCCGATCCCGATTATGAGACGATGTGGGACGGCAACCTCGACAAGTGGCTCGCGGCAGATAAGCCCGTCGTTGTACACAAGACCGTGAAAGCGCGCGAGATTTGGAATTCGATAATTGAATCCGCGTGGGCATCGGCGGAGCCGGGCGTCTTCTTTATCGAGCGCGCGAACAAGATGTCGAACTCGTGGTACTACGATGCGGGTTATCTCGGCTGCACGAACCCTTGCGGAGAGCAGCCGCTGCCCGGCTACGGCGTGTGCAATCTCGGCGCTATCAACCTGTCGAAGTTCGTGCGCGACGGCGACGTGGCGTGGGACGATCTGGGCAAAGCCGTGCGCTACTCGGTTCGCTTCCTCGATAATGTCATTGACGCAACGCCGTACTTCTTCGACGAGAACTACGCGCAGCAAAAAGCAGAGCGCCGCGTTGGCCTCAATACGATGGGGCTTGCGGAGATGCTCATTCGATTGGGCATCCGCTACGGTTCGGAAGAATCGGTTCAGTTCATTGATCGCCTCTATCGCTTCATCTCAAGCGAAGCCTATCACGCTTCGGCGGACATCGCGGCTGAGAAGGGACCGTTCCCAATGTTCGACGCAGAAAAATTTTTGCAGTCGGGCTACATGCAAGCGATGCCCGAAGACGTGCGCGAAGCGGTTCGACAGAAAGGCATGCGCAACGTGACACTGCTGACGCAAGCGCCGAACGGGACGACCGGCACGCTCGTCGGCACATCAACCGGCATTGAGCCATTTTATTTCTGGAGCTACTTGCGCAAATCGCGTTTAGGCAAGCACGAGGAGCGCGTGAAGGTTTACGAGGAATGGCAACAGGCCAATCCAAATTCGTCGCTTCCGTCTTACTTCGTCACGGCGATGGACCTCGCGCCCGAAGAGCATGTGAAGGTTCAGGCGGCGATTCAGCGATGGATTGATTCATCAATATCGAAGACCTGCAACCTGCCCGCGTCATACACCATTGACCAGACGCGCGAGATTTACGAATTGCTCTACCGGCTCGGCTGCAAGGGCGGGACGATTTACCGCGACGGCTCGCGCGACGTGCAGGTGCTTAACCTCAAAGAAGAAGACAAGAAGGTGAGCGAAGCGCCGCGCGCAGAATCGCAAGCCGCAACACAATCAAACGAGAGCGCGCCTGCTCAATCAACGCCCGCTGTGAGCGAAGCGGTTGCGGTCGCCACGCCATCGAGCGAGATGGTGCGGGCCGACGGCGAGTGGCAGC
Organism: Blastocatellia bacterium; assembly: GCA_035575515.1. Taxonomy (GTDB): domain Bacteria; phylum Acidobacteriota; class Blastocatellia; order UBA7656; family UBA7656; genus DATLXU01. The sequence goes on along the minus strand of DATLXU010000135.1, from coordinate 24,650 downwards.
CCAAAGTGCGGCCTCGCCCGTACAAGCGTCGCGGCTACACCGTCAGCAAAGCGACCCCGTCGGGCACTGCGCACATCACGATGAACGAGGACGAAGAGGGCCAGCCTTTCGAGGTCTTCGTGGAAATAGGCAAAGCCGGCTCGGATATTAAAGCGATGGCTGAAGCGATGGGCCGCTTGATGTCGCTCACGCTCCGCATGGCTTCGCCCGTTTCGCCCGTCGAGCGCATTCGCGAGATAGTCAAACAGATAACCGGCATCGGCGGCGCGCGCTCTTACGGCTTCGGCAAGCGGCGAGTGATGAGCCTGCCCGACGCCGTAGGTCAGGCGCTCGCCGAAAACTATTTGAACGTCAGCTACGGCAGCGAAGAAGACGGGCAGGGCGCTGAGATGGGAGTTGAAGTTGCGCCCGTTGCCGCAGAGCATAAATCGAAATCGGCGATACCGTCGTCGGCTGCGGATTTGTGTCCGAGTTGCGGCGATTCGGCTTTCGTGCGCACGGAAGGGTGCCACACCTGCTTCGCCTGCGGTTACTCTGAGTGCTAGCCACTGCATGGTTGCTTAGTTTGGCTAGACGGGGCGGGCCGCGCGGCTCGCCCCGTTTTTTCTTTGGAGGCGTTATGAAAAGAAGAGATTTCAATCGCTCATTGATGAGATTGTCGGCAGCCGCTTTCTCATCAAGTCTATTTGCGAGCAATAAAGCATTCGCTTCAACGCAAGCCTCGCGCTCTTACACAATCAACGCCGAGCGATTGCGCGCGAGCCTCGAACAGCTATCTCAGTTTGGCCGCAATCCTGAAGGCGGAGTTTCGCGCGTCGCGTGGACTCAACCTGACATCGAAGCCAGAAAGTTCGTCATTGATAAATTGATGTCAGGCATCGGGCTTGATGTTCGCATTGACCCTGCGGGATCAATCTACGGACGGCGCGAGGGAACGGAAAAGAATCTTCCTGTGATACTCTTCGGCTCGCACATTGACAGCGTGCCCAAAGGCGGCAACTTTGACGGCGATGTTGGCTCTATGGCTGCAATCGAAGTGATGCGCACGCTGCATGAAAAGAAGATCAAGACGCGCCACCCTTTTGAATGCGTCATCTGGTCGAACGAAGAGGGCGTGCATTATGGGCGCGGGTTGTTCGGCTCGCGCGCAGTTGTGGGCGAGTTCGAGCCTGGCGAGCTTGACGAGAAAGACGAAAACAGCCTGCACATCCGCGATGCAATTCGAAGCATAGGCGGTGACCTATCTCGAATAGAAGAAGCTCGACGCAAGCCGGGCGAGATCGCGGCTTACATCGAGCTTCACATCGAGCAAGGCGGCTATCTCGACAAAGCAGGCATTCCCATAGGCGTAGTCGAAGGCATAGTAGGCATTAATCGCTGGGATGTGAAGGTTGCGGGATTCGCCAATCACGCGGGTACAACCCCTATGCCTGATCGTAGAGATGCGCTCATCGCCGCATCACATCTGGTGATTGCCGTGCGCGAAGAGACCATGCGCGAACCGGGTCGGCAGGTCGGAACCGTAGGCAAGCTCGAAGTGAAGCCCGGAGCGCCGAACGTTATTCCCGGCGAAGTGAATCTTGTGATTGAGTTGAGGGATTTATCGCTTGAAAAAGTTGAAGCCATTTTCAAGCGCATCGAATCGCGCGCTGCGCAGATCGCAAAGCAGACCGAAACGAGCATCGAATTCAAATTAACAAGCTCGCACCGCCCCGCGCTTGCGACCCCGTGGGTGCGCGAGGTCATCTCGAAAGCGGCTCTGGGAGCCGGTTTCAAGACGATGAGCCTTCCGTCAGGCGCGGGCCACGACGCTCAGATGATTGCCCGCGTCGCGCCGATGGGGATGATCTTTGTGCCTTCGGTTGCAGGCATCAGCCATTCGCCAAAAGAGTTGACCCGGTGGGAAGACGCCGCCAACGGCTGCGAGGTTTTGTTGCGAACCGTGATGGAGATTGATAAGAGATGATCCAAAGAAGAGCGTTCGAGAGCGCCGGTTGAATTAACCCCTCTGGTTTGCTACTACTTTATTGTGGGCTTCGTCGAATCGCTGACCGGCTATCCCCACAATGGACTCGACTGAGTGTTCGCTTTATCCCGCCTCAGCAATTTTAATTCAACAGGAGGTTCTTAATGGAAATACGCGAGCTTGGAAGATCGGGCTTGAAAGTTTCGGCTATGGGTTTGGGCTGCATGGGCATGTCCGAATTTTACAGCGGGCGCGACGACACGGAATCAATCGCGACCATTCATCGCGCACTCGATCTTGGCATTAACTTTCTCGACACGGCTGATATGTACGGGCCGTACACTAATGAGCAACTCGTCGGACAAGCAATCAAAGGCCGCCGCGACGAAGTCATAATCGCTACGAAGTTCGGAATCGTGAGAAGCCCGACCGACCCGAACGTTCGCCTCGTGAGCGGGCGGCCCGAATACGTGCGCTCATCCTGCGAGGGAAGCCTCAAGCGGCTCGGCATCGAAACGATTGATCTCTATTATCAACATCGCGTTGATCCGAACACGCCGATTGAAGAGACCGTCGGCGCGATGGCCGAGCTTGTCAAAGAAGGCAAGGTTCGTTATCTCGGACTATCGGAAGCCGCGCCCGAAACTTTGCGCCGCGCCGTGAAGGTTCATCCGATAGCTGCGCTTCAAACAGAGTATTCGTTGTGGAGCCGCGACCCTGAAGACGAAATACTCGCCGTGTGCCGCGAGCTTGGCATAGGCTTTGTCGCTTACAGCCCGCTCGGTCGCGGATTTTTGACCGGGCAGATCAAGAGCTTTGACGATCTCGCGCCCGACGATTACCGTCGCAACTCGCCACGATTTCAAGGCGAGAACTTTCAAAAGAACCTCAACCTTGTGAAGCACATCGAAGAGGTTGCGCGCGAAAAGAACTGCACTCCGGCGCAGCTCGCGCTGGCGTGGGTGTTGGCGCGAGGGCGCGACATTGTTCCAATTCCGGGAACCAAGCACAGAAAATATCTTGAAGAGAATGTCGGCGCGCTCGATGTCAAGCTCACAGAAGACGACCTTCGCCGCATTGATGAAATAGCGCCGCGCGGAGCAGCCGCAGGCACGCGCTATCCCGAAGCGATAATGCACATGGTGAATCGCTGACGGCCATCATCAGCACGATCTGCGATTGATAACGGCTCGCGCGGTCAGGAGCAGCACGGATGATACTGATAGGCATCTTCGGCGTTGCGCTGATAGCCATAGTCCTGCTCGAAGCGTTTGAAGCCATCGTGCTGCCGCGCCGCGTGACGCGCAGATTCTGGCTGACAAAGCTCTTCTATCGCTTCACGTGGGAGCCTTGGGCGTGGATGGCGCGCAAGATCGTATCCGCTCGTCGGCGCGAAAATTATCTGGGCGTGTACGGGCCGCTGTCGCTGCTTGTGCTGTTAGCGATCTGGGCCGCCGGGCTTGTCTTCGGATTTGCAATGCTGCATTGGTCGCGCGGCTCGCGCTTGAACATCACTGAGGGCGCGGCTGGCTTCGGCGATTATCTTTATCTGAGCGGGACGACATTCTTCACGCTCGGCTTTGGCGATGTGGTTCCGCTCGACCAGACGGGCCGCGCCCTCGCCGTATTAGAAGCCGGGATGGGATTCGCTTTTCTCGCGCTCATCATCGGATACCTGCCCGTCATCTATCAGGGATTTTCCAGGCGCGAGGTGAACATCTCGCTACTCGATGCGCGGGCAGGCTCGCCGCCCACCTCGACTGAGTTGCTGCGCCGCCATCGCGACAATATGCAAGAGCTTGAACGTCTTCTCAGGGATTGGGAGCGATGGTCTGCGGATTTGATGGAGAGCCATCTTTCGTATCCGGTGCTTTGCTATTACCGCTCGCAGCACAATAATCAATCATGGATAGCCGCGCTGACGGCGATACTCGACACCTGCGCGCTTGTGATGGTTGGCGTTGAAGGTGCTCCGGCGCGTCAGGCGCGACTGACGTTTGCGATGGCTCGCCACGCAGTCGTTGACCTGTCGCAGATTTTCAACACCGAGCCGCGACCTCCAAGCCCCGATCGCCTGACGGCTGATGATTTTCTGCGGTTGCGCGCGGCCCTTGCTCGTTGCAATGTGAAGTTGAGCGACGGAGCGGAAGCTGAACAGAAGCTGGCCGAGTTGCGCGCGATGTACGAGCCTTATGTTTATTCGCTCGCGGACTATCTCTTTATGCCAATTCCGAGATGGCTTCCGGCGACAACGAAGCTCGATAACTGGCAGACGAGCGCGTGGGGAAAAGCATCAGCCGGAACTTCAGCGCAGGCTGCGCTTGAAGATAAAGACGAACTCATCTAGCGAGGTTCAGAGCGGGCCAGGCAGCCAAAACACAGGCAGCCTGCCCGCGATCAAACGTCGTCGTCGCCTATGAAATAGTCGTGGTGTACTTCGGATAGGTTTTAAGAATCTTGTTTTCGATGGTGCGACGGTCCGTGTCGTTTTCTGCGGCGGCGAGTTTTTTGCGGAGCCTCTTGCGCTTCTCGTAGCGATGGCGGCGGCGATTGATCTCCCGGTCACGTTCCCTCATACGTTGTTTATCTCTCCTTCAAGTTTTTGATTTCTACAATCAAAGCGAGATTTTAGACAGCTAGCTTATCTGCGGTCAAACGCTCCGCGCGCCTCGTCAATCTTCTAAATTGGCTTGACCAGGCTGGTTGCTGATTGTATAAAGCTTATATAAGAATTAAACATGCCCTGAAGGTGGAAGAGACAGATGCAGAAGACGAAGGTCAGAACATTTTCGGCGACGGACCGCGACGTGGCGATGCTCGAAGCGGTAGCCCGCTATCACGGGTTGAACAAGAGCGCGACGATCACGAGTCTGGTGCGCAAGGAATTCTGGAGGATATTCCCCGCTGGCACAAGAAACATAAAGCCTGATCGCGGGGCGAAGGTAGAGGAGAAATGAGCGCTCAAATGGTTAATCTTAATTCAGCAGTCGCGCCTGCGATGGATAATCGTGAGGCTTTGATGGAAGAGATTCGCGAGCTTGCGCGCGAGCGCAATGCGATCATACTGGCGCACAACTATCAAATGCCCGAAGTTCAGGACGTGGCCGATTTCACAGGCGATAGTCTCGGACTCGCGCTCGAAGCGCAGAAGACCGACGCCGAGTTGATAATCTTCTGCGGCGTTCACTTCATGGCTGAATCCGCAAAGATACTCAATCCCGAAAAGAAGGTGCTGCTGCCGAACCTGTCGGCGGGCTGCTCGCTTGCAGATTCGATCACGCCTGAAAGTCTCGACGAATGGAAAGCGCGCTATCCCGACCACACCGTTGTCACTTACGTCAACTCGACCGCCGAAGTCAAAGCGATGAGCGACATCTGCTGCACGTCGGCAAATGCCGTGTCGGTCATTCGCAGCCTCAAGTCGAATAAGATTCTGTTTACGCCCGACCGCAATCTAGGTAACTGGGTCAAGCGTCAGGTTCCCGAAAAAGATATAGTCGTTTACGACGGCGCGTGCCCGACTCACGATGTGCTGCGCGGCGCAAACGTCGCTAAGGCGCGCTCGGCTTTTCCAGACTCCATAATCATCGCGCACCCCGAATGCCGCGAAGACATCATCGCCCTAGCCGACGAAGTCTGTTCAACGACGGCGATGCTTGGCCGCATAGCAAAGTACCCGAACATCAAAACCTTCATCATCGCAACCGAAAGCGGCATCATTCACCAGATGAAGAAGCTCTACCCTGACCGCGAATTTATCATGGCTGACGGTTGCATAGGCTGCCGCCTGCATTGCCCGTACATGAAGATGATTTCGCTCGCCGACGTGAAGCGCTCTCTGGTTGAAGACAAATTTGAGATTGAGGTCGAGCCTGACGTGATGGAAGGCGCGCGGCTCGCCCTTGAACGGATGCTCGCCGTCCCGCGCGACAACTGAATAATTCCAGACTTTCGCTGGTTTCACTTGGTCTAAATCGGTGGAGTGAATTATCCTGAGCCCGAGATTGGTGCAATCATGAAGAAGTTATCCATCTCCTCACTTCTGGTCGCTGCGGCGGTTGCGTTGTCAGTCGTAACTGACGCGCCCGCGCAGCGCCGCATAAATCCGAACCGCGCGCCGGGCGGGTTTAGCGATACTGATCCGCAGTTTGGTCGCCAGAGAAATCGGTTTCCGGGCGACCCACGAGGCGTGAATCGCCCGCCGCTTGGCCCTCAGACGGGGCCGCGCGCGGGAGCTTTAGACCAGAACCGCAAGCGTGAGCTTCAACGCCGATTGATGCAGGCGATAGGGCTGTCGGACCAGCAACGCATGCGCATGCAGGAGATTCGCCGCAGCCACGAAGATGAAGCTATCGCGATTGGCCGCCGCATTCGTCAAGCGCGAGCCGCGCTCGATCGAGCCATTATGGGCGAGCCTTATGATGAAGCAGCCGTGCGCCGCGCGACGGAAGAACTGGCCGCCGCGCAAGCCGATAGGATAAGGCTCGAAGCGCGGACGCGCGCCGAAGTGCGCGGCGTGCTCACGACCGATCAGGTTCTGAAATTCCACGAGCTTGAGCGCCAGCTTCGCCGCGAGATGCGGCAGCAGCGCCAGCAGGAACAACAGCGCGAGCAACAGCAGGAGATGGGTTTGCTGATGCCTGATGCGCCAGAGCCTGTTGCGCCTGTCGAGGAGATTGATCTTGTCAGTCTGCTGCTGGCGATTTTCTGAGCTACACGCCTGAAACTTTGGAATATGTTTGAAAGCCCTGTGAGGGCGAGATGAACCCTGCTTCTCATCTCGCCCTCACAGGGCTTCTTTATTGCGCGTAGTACCCGGACTATTGAAGACTGCTCTTTCAGGGTTTTTAATCACAATTGCTTCTTGACGCGATGCATTTCGTATCTTTATTTACCCACTCGCGCCTGCAGCCTTGACCCCGATTCGAAGTGGGATTATACTCGCGCGCGTAGTTCAGGGCGTGTCAAAAGGGTCCTCTTAATTCATCCATTTGCTGTTTGCTTTTATTCGTCAGGCTCACGGTTTCTGATTACTCTTTTGCTCCTGCGCGATTGAGCGACAACCTGCGCTCCTCAAGCCGCGAGCATTTTTCGGTTTTCGATCAGTGATGGCCGTCGCCATTCTCACTGCGCCAGGCTGCGCCGAACGGCTCTTTAACTTAAAGCCTATAGGCGCAGTCTTCATCGCTTCGCAATCGCGATAAGCTCGCAAATCATTTCGAGCCGTCGCGCACAGGGAGGAGAAAATCATGATTGCTGTTTTCAACTTTCGCGGCTACACGGCTACGGACCCGATTGATCGCGCCCCCGGCTCTATGAGTCTCCTGCTGACATGGACTGTAAGCGCAGCGGTCGCGCTCATCTTCCTCTACGTCCAAAGCTACACGCTGAACATCGTGACGTACAAAAGCCCGCTCGTCTTCTGGATCGGCGCGGCCATCTACACGTTCGTCGTGGGAACGATGCTTGCGCTGCTCAGGAAATCAAGCTCGCTTCTGTTCTACCTGACGATTGTCATCGTGTGCAGCCTCGCCGATTTGTGGCAGCAGGCTCATCTGAGGGATAAAGGGTTAGAAGCGTTGTGGACTTACCAGCCCGGCAATTTCATTTCCGCCATACCTGTTCCGCTGCGCTTTTTCGTCGCGTGGTCGTTTGACGGAATCATTCAGGGGCCGCTCGTTTTGTTCTTCGCTCGACTGCTCGCGGGCGCGATTTATCCCGCGAGCAAAGCCGCGCCTGAACCGTCCTTTGACGAGCAGCAGGCGCTTTTCGCGCCGAAGTGGACTGATGAAGATGTGCCGAAGCCTCAGCGCGACGCGGGCTTCTGGGTGTTGCGGCTTCTGGCTCTCGGTTATCTCGCTTATCTCGTCTTCTGCTTAATCGGCGCGCTCGGAGCCTCGCCTTGGCCCGCGCAGGCGCGAACGTTGATTGTCATGACTTACGCCAATCCCGCGCTCGCTATAAACACATTCGCCAAGATAAGCCTGATGGTGCTGCTAGGATTCACTGGCGCGTACAACGTGAACGTTCGCTGGCACACGACGCTTGCAATGCTCGTCGGCCACGCGGCGTCAACTATAGCGTCGCTCGCGTTCTATTTTTACAACACGCCGCCCGACCCGCTCTATCACGACTTCCTGCTGACGTCTGCGATAGTTGACGGCGCGATGATTTTAATCTTTGCGTGGATACTCATCCGCTACCGCGACAAAGCAAAGCAGTTCGCTGCGGAAAAACAATTCCCTGATTACTTCTCGCTGCCCGATTTTTTGAATCGCGTTTTCTTTTACGTTGTAGGCGCGGGAGCGGCGTTGATGATTCCGCTTGTCGTCTATCTGCGAGTTGAAAGAAGCGGCACGCGCGGCCTGGGCGCAGTCTTCGGTTATCCCGACCCGCAACTCGGCAACACCATCACGATGTTCACAACGATGAGCCTGCTCGCTTTTCTGATGGCCCGCCGCGTGAAGTTGCGCGATTACCTGTTCGGCATTCTGCTATTCGGATTTTTCATAACCTTCACGGGCGAGCTTGTCTGGTCAATCGTTGGAAGCATAACGGGGCGCGGCATCGTCACGAGAAGCGGCAGTGTGGCGTATGTCGACTGGTACTTCGCGCTTGCGGCTCTCATTGATGCGGTCGTCATCGGCGCGATGCTCGGCCTCAGAAAGATGTACTACAACATTGACTACATGATAAATGCGCTCAACCCTTCGAGCGCGCAGAACGCCGTCGCGATTCACAACGCGGTTTATGGCGGCAGCGCAGACGAAAACACTATAGTCCTCAAGCGGATTGACCAGCACGTCGCGGGCGTTCGCGGCAGGAAGCGTGGCCTGCTCAATTTTCCCTTCTGGATAGTCGAACACGTCTTCAGCCCCGTCTTCTGGCTCCATCCGAAATTTTCCACGATGAGCCGAGACGAGCAGCGATACTTCCTGCGCCGGAGCGTTCTGCGAACTCCGACCGAATGCGCCCGCGCATTCATCCCTGCGCTTGCGGACCTCGCTTATAAAATCGGCACAGCAGTTCACGCGTTCGCAACATTCTCGCACTTCACGACTGTCAAAGGCTGGCAGCAAGTCGGCTACATTCTGCCCGACGCGCGCAATCGTTTGCAGACCGAGCACCCGACGGCAGCGCCGCCGTTTACGGCTGTTGCTTCATTGCCCGACAGCTCCGACTCGCCTTTGAACTTCAAGCCGAAAGAGCCGCCGGGCGGCAAATCGCTCGTCGCCCCGCGAGTCTCAACCACAGTCGCGCAGCCGTCAATCCCTGACGACGTTGATTATTTGATTGTAGGCTCAGGCGCGGGCGGCGCGTGCATGGCTTACAGGCTTGCAAAAGAGGTCAATGATCCGTCGCGCATTCTCGTCGTCGAGCGCGGCCCGCGTTATTCGCCGCTTCAGGATTTCAACGACGACGAGATGGAGATGATTCGCAAGCTCTACAAAGAAGGCGGGCTTCAACAATCGAAGCGTTTCGATTTGATGGTGCTTCAAGGCGAATGCGTCGGCGGAACTACGGTCATCAACAACGCCATCTGCTTCGAGATGCCCGCGAACATCAAGAGTTTATGGCAGGAAACCTACGGGCTTGACCTGTCAACGCTCCAGAGCGAGTACAAGCAGGTTGAAACAGAACTGGAGATAAGCCCGATTCCTGATTTCGCAATCAACGCTCGCATGAAAGAAAAATTCATCAGCGGAGTCGAGGCTTACAACGCTGAGCTGCCGCCCGATCAAAGGTTGAAGATAGACAATCCGCTGAAAGCAAATCAGCGAAACATGATGGGCGACGGGCTTGATAACCTCGGCAATAAGCGACTGCGCAAACGCTCGATGCTTGAAACCTACTTGCCGTGGGCCGAAGCGCGCGGCGTTCAAATTATCTCTGACACGAGCGCAGTTCGCTTTCTCGCGGACGCAAGCGGCAAGCGAGCCGAAGCCGTTATGCTGCGCGACAACGCGGGCAATCTCAAAACCGTAAAGGTTCGCAAAGCTGTTATCGTTGCCGGCGGCGTGATTGCAAGCAGCCACTTTCTTATGCGAAGCGATTTGAAGGGAAACGTCGGCAAAGGCATGAGCTGCAATTTTGCTTTTCCCGTCGCGTTTGAATTCCCCGACATCATTGACGCATTCGACGGCACGCAGATAACGCTCGGCGCGCTCGACCCACAATCACGCGCCATCTTTGAAACGTACTTCAACCCGCCGGGCGCGTTGGCGCTCTCGCTGCCGTTTTATTTCAACAGGCTTCACCGTTTGATGAAGAACTATCGCAGGCTCGCGAACTTCGGCGCGCTCGTCGGGGCTGAACCGAACGGCGTGATTGAACTCAAAGGCGATCCCGTGACCGGAAGACCTTTCACGTGGACTTTAGGCAATCAGGATAGAGAGAAGATTAAATTCGCGCTTGGGACGCTGCTTGAGATTGCGCGAAGGGCGGGCGCAGTGGCCGGAATACTTCCAACGACGCCCGGCCTTGAGATACCGCTGACGCCTGACGACATCGCCACTTTCAAAAAGAACTTCGCGTCATACCCGCTTCGCATGAGCGATCTGAAACTGACGACGGCTCACCCGCAGGGCGGCAACCGCATGATCGGGGACGACTCGAAGCACAAGAACGAGCGGGTGGTTGACGGAGAGTTTCGAGTTGACGGATTTGAAAATGTCTTTGTCGCCGACGCTTCTGTCTTCCCTACGGGCATAACCGTAAATCCGCAATGGACGATTATGGCTATGAGTTCGATGGCCGCCAAGCGTGTGCTTGAGAGCGAAGGCCTGAGGGCAGTCTCGGCAAAGAAATGATTTGCGCCTGCAGTTGTACAATCAATTAATTTCTTGCGTCCCTTTGGGACTGTAGTGAACCGGCAATTGAGGTTAATGAGGAGAAGCGAACTATGGATTTGCTTGAGCTTGCAAAAGCGCATATTGAAGCCGAGAACCAGCGCAACCTCACGGCCACAATGGAAACGGTGGCCGACGGCGGCGCTTACTACCACATTCACGGAACGGGGCGCGTATTCACTTCCAGGGAAGACATCAGCGATTTCTATGGCGAGGCGTATGAAGCCGTTCCCGATATGCACATCGAGATAAGAAACGCAGTTGTGGATGAAACGCGGCGACAGATATTTGTCGAATATACGTTCACTGGAACCAACAGCGGCACGCTCGAAGGACTTGCGCCTACGAACAAGCCTGTCCGGTACGAGGGCGCTATTCTCTATGAGTTCGATGAAGCGAGCAAGCTGACAAAAGAGGTCACCTACTTTGACAAGACGGAAGCGCTGACTTCGATGGGATTAATCAGAAACCCGAACACGAAGCTTGGCATGTTCCTTCTGCTCTTTCCGCAAAGCCCATTCTTCATGCTGAAGACGATTATTTACAATCTCTTCAAAAAGAAAAAAAAGGCGGCTGACGCTAAAAGCAAAGCCGCGCATGCTTGAGACACACTCGATAGGAGCAACGCGATGACAAGCATACAACACGATACTGCTGAGATTCTTCTTCGCTGCGAAGAGGACGGCAGCGCGCCGCCCTACATTTACGAAGACGACGCAACCGAGTCGGTAGACACAGACCAGTCGCCCGGCCCAATCGTGCCGATCAACTCGAACGGCGAAGATATATTCATTGTGAGCGATCTTCATATCACGTCGGGCCGCGGGCCAGATGGCCGCTACGACGGCTGCGAGAATTTCTTCTACGATGATTCGTTCAAGCGTTTCCTCCATTACGCGCGGCAAAGCTCGAGGTCAACAAACTCGATACTCATCATCAACGGCGACTTCATAGACTTTCTGCGCGTGACTTATGTGCCGGGCCGACAGGGAAGATTCAACTGGTGGCAGAGGACGCTAACGCAGTTCAAGATTCGTCGCCGCAAAAGAAGGATCAAGAAGCTCGCGCTCGGCGAAAGAGAAGAGTTCCGCCGCGACTTCATCGAGTGGCAGCGCGTGCTCGAAAAAATCGGCATCAGTCGAACAGTTGACGAGTTGATTCACTCCATCACAGACAAAGAAGAGCTATACGGATTGAAGACGAACGATTTCAAATCCGTGTTGAGGCTCGACGTCGTCGTTAAAGGTCACGCGGAGTTTTTTAACGCGCTCGCTGAATGGGTCGGCGACGGCAACCGCTTGATTATAGTCAAAGGCAATCACGACCTTGAATGGTACTGGCGCGCGGTCAGGAATTATCTACGGCTTGATCTGGCCGAACGGCTCGCGAAACAAAGAGGCGGCGCGACGGATGAAGATACAAAGAAAGCTCTGCGAGACGTGTTGCCGCGCGTTACCTTCATTGATCACGCGATGCTCGTTGACGGAGATTTTTATGTTGAGCACGGGCATCCTTACGATCCGCTCACGCGGGTAATCGGCAAGGCGACTGTCGGCGACGGCAGCGAATTAAATATTCCGTTCGGCTCGTTCTTCAATCGTTATCTGATTGACTTTATCGAGCTTGAGTATCCGTTCCTCGACAACATTCGCCCGACGAAAAATATCTTGCCTCTGGTTTTGCGCAACCGATTCTTCACGGGCCTGCGACTGCTCTACGATCACGTGTCGGTCATCGCAAAAACGGTTCCGCGCCGCTATGTGCGCTACATCTTCGGCCAGCGCATAATCGGGCGAGTGCTGCTGATTCTTTTAATTATGCTCGTTCCGCCGATATTGTTGATTGTTCATCAAGTCAACGGCACAGAATCGGTATTGATCAAAATTCTCGAATGGGCAGCATTGCTCGCGAGCATCTATGCTGCGGTTCAGGCCCTTGCGCAGTTTCAATTAAAAGAGCCGGACTCGCTCGATAAATTTGCCCGCCTGCGTTTCAAAGAGAAGAGCGATTACCGCTTGATAACGTTCGGCCACACGCACAACCCTGACCAGTTTGAAGAGCGGGGCAGGTGGTTCTACAACACAGGCACGTGGATTCCTATCATTGAAATCTCGACGGCGGAGCTTCGCGAAGACAGAACGTTCACGTATCTACAATTGACGCACAATCAGGCAGGGCGGCTTCAACCATCTGTCCTTCGACGATGGGACGACGACGCGAGCCGTCCCGAAGATATGGTCTTAATTAAACGCGCGGGCGCATAGTTTTAAGGAGCGCATCGAATTGTTCCCGCTGATTGTAATAGGGTAAAATCGCCGCCTTGTCGGCGCACTCCATAAAATAGATACTCGCTTACGAGCTTTCACCTCACACGCAAGGCAACACGCTCGCTGGACAGAGCCTGATAGCGCCGATTAAAATTCAAGGCTGCTCTATTTACTTTAATCACGACATGGAGGAACTGATGGCAGAGAACGAAGAGATAACTTATCACGCAGTTGAAAAAGATGGCGTGGTCACGGCAATCTGGGAGATGCAGGGCCGCAAGCACCTGCGCACGATTGACCCGCGCAGCGAAGAGGGCCGCCGCATACTCGGCTCGCACACGGTTGACGAAGCGGGCGAGCATACCGAAACCGAAGCGCAGACGGCTGAACAAAGCCAGTAGCATTAAAGCTGTCAACGATCAATCATCAGCTTTCAGGCGAAGTGAATTCATGCCAAAGTACTAAACCGACCGCTGATAGCTGATCGCTGACAGCTTTATAAAAACTCCAACCTGCGCGCTTCTTCAATCAAGCCGCATTCAGCAGCAAGCTCGTAGTATAGCTCCAACCCGCGCAAAGACTCTTCGTCGAGGTCGTAGTTGATATTCTTAGTGAGATACTCAATCAAATCCTCGCGCAGCAGGCCCAATCGCTCAGAATAAATATCGGCCAGCGCTTCCGTGTGCGACACGCCTTCGCGCTTAGCAGCAACGAAATCAATCTTCTCGCCTGACAACCACGCATCGCTATCGGCGCGAACCCCCCAGAACGCGAACACAAACGGCAAGCCCGTGTGCGTGCGCCACTCTTCAGCCATGTCGTAGACGTAAAGCTGCGAGCGGTCTATAAGCATTGCCGGGTCGCCGATAATCAGCGCCGCATCTGTAGATTCGAGCATCTCTTCAATGCGCGGCGGCGCGGTTCTATAGCTCGGCGCGAGATCGTAAAAGCGCGAAAGTATTATTTGAATCAGCGCGGCAGACGTGCGCGATGAAGTATCGAGCGCAACCGAGCGCACTTCACCAATCGGCACGCGCGACGCAAGCAGCACGCTTCGCACGCTCGATCTTGAAGCCACACACGCGCCCGGCGCTATCTTTAATCCCGCGATGCGTTGATATTCAATCACGGGAATCAGTGCAGCATCGGCGCGGCCTTCGGCCAGCAGCTCGGCGCAGCGGGCGGGCGCAGCATCGGACAAAAAGCTGCACCGATCTTTCTGCTCGCCGTAGATGAAGCTGTAACAGAGAGGCGCAGCGTTCAAATAACTTGACGCCGCGATGTAGGGCTTTGTCATAGGTGTCGGGTGTCAGGTGTCGGGTGCCAGGGAACCGGTGTCTGGCGCACATTCACCCGACACCTGACACCTGTCAGCTACAGCAGAGGCATCTTCACGCCGCACTCAGGGCAGAACTTTGGAGCGCCTTCAGGCTGGAAGCCGCAGCCCGGACAGGTCAGCTTCACCTGCGTGGGCTTGCCGCATTCGGGGCAGAACTTGCTGCCCGTAGTCTTTGCTCCACACGACGGACATGATAGCGTAGCCTGCGGCGCGGTCGCCCCGGCTCGCATGTCAACGTTTGCGGTGTAATCGGTCTGCTGCGCTTTTTGATGGAGTTGGTCGCGCGCCGCATCGCTCATGGCCTGCGATTTATTGGCAGCGAACTCTTCTTCAAAATCCGGCGCGCAGAATTCGCACAATCCGGCTTTCGCGTTCCAGCAGACATCGGGGCAGACCCACTTGCCGCAGCGCGTGCATTGCTTGAAGTAGCCTTTGGCCTCCTCGACCGCTTTTTCGAAAGCCGAGTCGTGCGCTTTGCCGCCAATCGCGCGCTGAATCTCATAGGCGCCGTGGCCTGCCTTCGAGAACATCCCGCCGAACATATCGCCCGCCGCGCGCAACAACCCGCCCGCGGTCCCCGTAACGGAAGACTGGAAGCGCGACATATAACCGTTGCCGCATTTGTCGCAGAAAAACTTGAATTGATACCCTCGGTCTGTCGAAAGGTCCTCGTGATTCGCTGTGAACTTTATCATTGACATTATGATGCTCTCCTCTTCTATTCCAATCCCTTTTTGTCGTAGGGGCGATGCCTCGCTTGATTAATTCTTTTAGCTTCGTGTTAGTCGGACACGAGCCGAAAAGTTTTCAACAGCAACCTGTGGAAAAGCCTGTGGAAAAGGGCCTTTTCACGGCTGCAAACGACTGAAATTCACGGACTTTTAGCAGATTGCACAAACTTTGTTCAAACTTTCGCTGCGCATCGAAGTTTAATTATTTCTGCAATTGCCGGAAGAGTATATTGTTTTCCTTCGGTTTTTTCAACACTCTTTGGCTGGACTTGCCCGCGATTGCTGAAAAGCTGTGCAAAACTCAGCCTTGCGCCCTGAAAAAAATGCCGATTTTTAGGCCAAAAACCCGGCCCTGAAATCCTCACTCAAACGGCTCTTCAAGTCGCTGTTCAACGCGGTCGCGGAACTCATAAGCCGCCTGTAAAACCTTGCGCGGCTTTGAGCCTTCAGCCGGCCCGATGAAACCCTGCCGCTCCATCTGATCGAGAATCTTCGCCGCGCGCCCATAACCTATCGAAAGCCGCCGCTGCAAGACCGATGTCGAAGCGCGACCCATATCGGTCACTATCACAAGAGCTTCGTCGAACATATCATCCTGCTCGCCATCGAATTCTCCGCTGGCTTCAGCCTCCTGCTCGCTCAACGTCACCTGCTCGTTGTATTGAGGCTCGGCCTGCTTGCGCGTGTGGTCGGTAATCTTTTTAATCTCAGCCTCGCTCGCATACGAGCCGTGAACGCGGACCAGTCGCGCGGATGCGGGCGGCAGGAACAACATATCGCCCTGACCGAGCAACGCCTCCGCGCCGTTCGCGTCAATGATCGTGCGCGAGTCGACTTTTTGCGAAACGCGGAATGCGATGCGCGATGGAATGTTCGCCTTGATGACTCCCGTGATTATGTCAACCGATGGCCGCTGCGTCGCAAGCACAAGGTGAATGCCGACGGCGCGAGCCATCTGCGCGAGCCGCGCGATTGACGTTTCGACCTCGCTGCGCGCGACCATCATCAGGTCGGCAAGCTCATCAATCGCGATGACGATATAAGGCAAGGGTCGCGGCGCCTCGCCGTTATCGTCAGAGGCCGTCGGATGAGTTATCTCGCGCACGTAGCGGTTGTACTGCTCGATGTTGCGAACGCCGACAGTCGCAAGCTCGCGATAGCGATTCTCCATCTCGTTGACCGCCCACTTCAGAGCATTCGCCGCGCGCTTGGGGTCGGTCACAATCGGCGTGAGCAGGTGCGGTATGCCTTCGTAAAGTCCAAGCTCGACGCGCTTCGGATCAACCATTATGAACTTCACTTCTTCGGGTGAGGCTTTATAGAGAATCGAAAGAATAATAGCATTGAGCGTGACAGATTTCCCCGCGCCCGTCGCGCCTGCGATCAACAGGTGAGGCATGCGAGCAAGGTCCGCGATGTACTCATCGCCGTTTATCGTTTTGCCAAGGGCGATTGAGAGCTTCGATTCCGACTGCTGAAACTTTGACGATTCAACCACGTCGCGCAGAAATATTTTTTCGCGGCGCGTGTTTGGCACTTCAATGCCCACGGTTGATTTGCCGGGTATTCGATCAATGCGGATTGATTCGGCCTTGAGCGCGAGGCATAAATCATCAGCGAGACTCACGACGCGGCTGTACTTGATGCCTGGATCGGGCTTGAACTCGAACGTGGTAACCACCGGGCCAGGATTGATGCGATGGATGTGGCCCGTGACCGCGAACTCCTTGCACTTTTCGGCGAGTATTTGCGCGCGCTCTCGCAGTTCTTCTTCGGCCTCTTCCTGATGGCCGATTGGCGGCTCAAGCAGATCAATCGAGGGTAGCTTGTAAGCTACGCCCGTTGAAGTTTCAATCGTCGTCCTGCGCCGCGCGGGTTGCGATTTCGTCTTTTGAGCGTCAGCCGGGACTGTGCGATCAATCCACGCGGTCGAAGTCATCTCGGCAACGTCCGGGTCCATAGTGATCTGCGAAGCGAGCGAGCGGCCCGCTCTCGCCTGCTCGATTTTTGCAATGCGCGCTTGAATGTCTGCGCGCGCTCGGCTGCGCGTTGGTGAAATCGCTGGCGCTTCATCAGCATCTTCTGCTTCATCAACCGCGTCTATCGAACCTGCTAGCGGCGCGCCCGAAACGGTTGCCGCCGCGTCTCCCGCGTTAGCGATTGCGACCGATGACAAAACAGGCTCGGCTGTCGAACGCTTTTCGATTACAGGCACAGCCTTTGGGCGAAGCGCCTCTTGTTTGCGGCGGCGCTCTTCCATCTCGCGCGCTTTCTGTTCGCGTTCAAGCTCGGCCTGCTCTTCGCGCTGGCGTTTCGCTTTCTCTTCTTCGCGCAGCTTGCGCTCCTGCTCTTTTCGCTCGCGCCGCTCTTCAACAATTATCCTGTGATGCTCAGCCCGTTCGGCCCGCCACGCCTTGAATCGTTCAAGCAATGTGGGCTGGCCTTTTCGCTGTTCGGCGCGAGCTTCTGTTAATTGCTTGAGCCACGCGCCGATTGCGGCGAGCGAGATTTCCATCGTGAGCATAATCGTGAGCAGCGCGGCGACGGTCAAAACAATTGCAGCGCCGGTGCTGCCCATTATGCTTGTGAGCGCGGCGACGATTATGTAGCCGACCGCGCCGCCGTTGCTCGAATAGCGCAGAAGCAACGAGATGTTCAGCTTGCCGAACAGGGCGAGAAATCCCGACAGCGCGAGCAACAGCAGCACTGCGCCTGAGACTTTGCGTATGGGAATTCCAGCCTGCTTAGAGAAGAAGGCTCGCGCTGCGATGACCACGAGCAGCGGCGGGATAACAAATGATGCCAGGCCGAACAGTGTCAAAAATAAATCGCCGAAGTACGCGCCGGCAACGCCGATGACATTCCGGGGCGTTTGGGTCGCGCCTACCTGATTCGCGCTTGGGTCACGCGGGTCGTATGTGACGAGGCTAAGCAACAACAGGATGGCAGCGGCAACGAGCAAGACGGCTATCACCTCGTTGGCCAGCGATTTTTTGTTTGAATGCTTTGTCCGAGATTTAGTAGCCATCCTAAACGCCTGCTACAACATCAAGTGGCTGCTGTAAGATTACCAGAATCCTGAAAAATCGCCAGCGGAAAAAGCAGTGGGGCGGCAGGCAGTCAGTTCTTGTAGAACTCAGCTTTTATAATTGCTTAAGACCAATCACCGCGGCATGCGAAACAGCGATGAATAATGAGGAGGCGCGCGCTGCGCGCTTCTTTATTGAGTTTTTATTGTTTGTTCGAGGCAGGTGAAAGCACTGCGCTCAATACGCGCGCAAGATCGTTTATCTCATACGGCTTTGCGACGACTCCATCGAAGCCATAATCTCGATAGTTAGCCATCACCGGGTCGTCCGAATAACCGCTCGATACTATTGCCTTCACGTCAGGATCAATTTGGCGAAGTCTCTTGATGGCTTCTTTGCCGCCCATGCCGCCTTGCACAGTCAAATCCATAATAACGGCGTCGAACGGCTCGCCCGCTGCCTTCGCTTGCTTGTATAAGAAGATCGCTTCCGCGCCATCGCTTGCCACGACTGCTTCGTATCCGAAATAGATCAGCACTTCGCGGCAGAGCTTTCTGATTATCTCCTCGTCGTCCATCACAAGTATGCGTCCGCGCCCTTGGCGCGGCCTCGTTTGCGCTTCCGGTTTTTCCTCGACCTCTTTATCTGAAGCGGGCAGGTAAACGCGCACGACCGTGCCCGCGCCCGGATTGGATTTGACGCTGATGTGCCCGCCGTGATGCTTGATGATTGAATAAGAAGTCGAAAGCCCTAGCCCGCTTCCCGTATCTTTTGTTGTGAAGTATGGATCGAATATTTTGCTCAGGTTAGCTTCGGCTATTCCGATCCCTTTATCGCGAATCGTTATCATAACGTAGCGCGCAGGTTGCAGAGGCAATATAGGACTCCACTTTTCAATCGAAACATTTTCGGCTCGCACGGTGACGGTTCCGCCTTCCGGCATTGCTTCCTGAGCGTTGCGCACAATGTTGTGAATGACCTGTCTCATCTGCCCTTCGTCAATCTCGACATGCGAAAGATCATCGGCCAAATCGAACTTGCAACGGACGTTCGAGTCGGTGAGCGCAAAGCTTGCCGCGTCTTCCAGAAAACGCGCTGCCGAAACCGCCTTCTTGACGGGCGCGCCTCCCCTCGCAAAAGTCAGCAATCGCCTCGTCAGGTCTTTTGCTCTGAGGCAGGCCTGCTCGGCTTCGCGCAGCTTCTCCTGCACGCGGGCGTCTGCGTTTGCGTAGTACATCGCAAGCGAGATGTTGCCGAGCATGGCTGTCAAAAAGTTATTGAAATCATGAGCAATGCCGCCCGCCAGCACGCCTAATGATTCGAGCTTGCTTGCCTTCCGCAACTCTTCTTCAATCTTTCGCTGTTCGGTCAAATCGCGAAACGCGAGCACCACGCCTATGCTGCGGCATTGATCGTCTTTTATTGGCGCAGCCGTGTGTCCAATGATTCGCTCGGTGCCGTCGCGGGCGATGAGCAGTGTGTGGTTAGTGAAGCTAGACTCGCGCCCTGCCTCAAGCGTTTCTTCAACAGGGCAGGCGCGAGGCGCGCGATCTTTTTCATCCACGAGATGAAAAACTTCATTCAGATGCTTGCCTGCGGCCTCGCTTTGGGTCCAGCCCGTAAGCTTCTCTGCCGCTCTGTTGAGCAGCACGATCTTGCCCTGCACGTCTGTGGCTATGATGCCATCGCCGATCGAGCGAAACGTCACCGCAAGACACTGCTTTTCGGCAGCGAGCCGTCGCTCTTTGCGCTTGCGCTCGGTTATATCCAGCGCAACTCCTATTGCTCCCGCAATCTCTCCGCGCTCATTTCGCAGCGGTCCGAGGCGAGCCTCGTATGTGCGCCCCGAATAATTGAACTCGTAATTGACCGATTCGCCGTCAAGCGCGCTGCGGTGCGCCTCGATAAACTGTGTATTTCCTGTCTTGCCAGCGTAATCTGTTATGTGTGTGCCCAGGATCTCTTGCGTGGGTTCGCCGACGAAAGCAAGCCCCGCGCCCAACAGAGACGTGATCCTCAGATCAAGATCAGTTGCCCAGACGATGGCAGGCACCTGCTCGACGAACGCAGCGAGATGATTCTCGCCGGAAGAATCTTCCTTTTTATTGCTTCCGGTTCTGGCCGATTCTGTTTCGCCGAATTGTTGCTGAATTTCGGGTTGCGCCTCGTCGGGCTGCTCTTTGAATTTTTCTTCGTCCTTCATCCCCACAGCCTTTCAAACGGGCAGTTCTGTCATAGCCCAACTAAAAAGTCGGCCCTCAATCCGAACAATCGGTCGCTCGGATTCTTATTGATGATAAACTGCTCCGTATCCCCTCAAAAGTTCGGCTGAAAGGGAGGTTGTGGCTTTGTCACAATCTATGAGCGAAATCGGATGGAACCATTCGCTTTCCGACTTCTAACATTTTTCGTTAAGATAGTCGCATGGCGAAGAGTTCACTCCAAAACATCAATGATTTGCTTGAATCTCAGGTCCAAAAGTATCCTGATAAGCTCTTTCTGATTGGGGAATCCTATAAAACAGCAATCACTTATAGTGAATTTAATTTCGAGGTAAACCGAGCGGCGAATATACTACTTTCTGTCGGCGTAAGCAAGGGCAAATGTGTAAGCCTCTATCTGACAAACCGCGTCGAATACCTGACATGTTATTTCGCATGTTTCCGCATAGGTGCGTGGGCCGGTCCCGTGAATGCGCTGCTCAAGCCGCAAGAAATTGCGTTTATTATCACCAACTCAGAAGCGGTAACTGTAGTTACCCAGTCAGACCTTTTGGAAAATCTCCGCCTTGCGCTCGTTAATGTCCCGGCAATTCGTGAGGTGATAGTCATTGAAGATAGTGGTCAGTGGTCAGTGATCAGTGGTCAGTCAAACGCGGCTCAAGCACGGATCGAATCCGGAATGATAAAGAAAGGCGATGACGCCGCTTCTCTACAACTGTCCGCTGATGACGAAGCTGTGATTATTTACACGTCGGGCACAACCGGCAGGCCCAAAGGTGTTCTGCTGACGCACGGCAACCTGCTCGCGAACGCCGAGCAGATAGCTCGCTGGCTGCGCCTGACGGAAGAAGACCGCGCGTTGATGATCATGCCGCTCTTTCATGTGAACGCGTTGATGACGACCTGCATGGCGGCGTTGTGGGCGGGCGGGAGCGTCGTGCTCGCGCCGCGATTCAGCGCATCGCGCCACTGGAATACAATCTCGGATTACGGCGTGACCTACTTTGGCTCGGTTGCCACGATGCTTTCGATGCTCAACCACACTTATCCTGAAGGCGTGCCTGAAGGGCTTGACACGAGCCGATTGCGATTCGCGTTGTGCGGGTCGGCTCCTGTTCCCGTCGAGGTGATGAAGACATTTGAATCATTATTCAACTGTCCTGTGATCGAAGGCTACGGCCTGTCGGAATCAACATGCCGCTCGACCTTCAATCCGATTGATGAGCGCCGCCGCGTCGGTTCCGTCGGATTGCCTATCGGCAACGAGATGAAGATATTCGATGAGAAAGATCGCGAGCTTGGGCCAAACGAGGTCGGCGAGATTGTGCTACGCGGACCGAACATAATGAAAGGCTATTACAAAAATGAAGCCGCCACGCGCGAGGCTTTCCGTTCGGGCTGGTTTCACACGGGCGATCTGGGCTACCGCGACGAAGACGGATTCTTCTATGTCGTTGATCGCAAGAGCGACATGATAATTCGCGGTGGCGAGAACATCTACCCGCGCGAGATTGATGAAGTTCTATACCGGCATCCTAAGGTGAAAGATGCCGCGACTGTAGGCGTGAAGGATGAACTTTATGGCGAAGAGGTGAAATCGTTCGTCGTGCTTCGCGAAGGCGAGAGCGCAACCGAGCAGGAGCTTCTCGATTTTTGCCGCGAGCGATTGGCTGATTTCAAGTGCCCCAAGACGATTGAATTCCTGAACGACATCCCGAAAGGGCCTACAGGCAAACTGCTAAAGCGCGAACTGGCGAAATAGTGGAGTTGGAAGGCTGATGCCTTGAAATTGGCTCTGGGAGCCTATCCCAAGACGTATATGAATCCGTCAACTGTAAACCGACCACTGATCCTGACCCCTATTTTTGCACGAGCAGTCGCGCGATCCAGAAAGCGAGCGCAAGGCAGGCCAGAACGAGCGCGCCTGTGGCGATGATTTCGCCTGCGCGCATGCTCTTTGAGCCGACAAGGCGTGGGTAACGACTCTCAACCCACAGAATCGAAGACGCAATCCACCGCGACGCGATGAACCAGACGATGAAACCGACAACCAGTCCTATGAATCCAGCAATGAAGTACGACACAATCTCCTCTTGGTTATGGATTTTAGGTTGAAGAACCTGGATTGTCACGACCTATGTCTTTGTTACGACAATCCAAAATCCAAAATTGCTCACGCTTTTGCTAGCAGGCGTAGCTGCTTGGGCATAAGCAAATAGATCAACTCGCCACGAATAGTCGGCACGGTTTCGCTCACACGAATCGCGCACACGCTGCCTTTCTTGAGCTGCACCGAAAGTCCTTCGCCGCCCGTCACTATTGTCGAAATGAGATTGCCTAGATCGGGCTGATGCCCAACGAGAGCGATTGATTCGACGCCCGTGCGTTTCTTGATTTCGGCGAATAATTCATCAAATGATGCGCCGGGAGCTAGATTGACGGTTTGCTCCACATCTTTTTTGGTGAGTCCAAACGCGCTCGCGATTATTTCAGCCGTCTCGACCGCGCGCACGAGCGGGCTTGTCAGTATTAAATCAAATTCGACGCCGAGCTTGCGCAGTCCCTTAATTGATTCGCGCATTCGGTCGCGTCCTTCGGAAGTCAACGCGCGCTTCTCGTCTAAGAAATCATTTTCCTGACCGAGCGGCTCGGCAATAGCGTGCCGGATGATGTAAAGCTCCATGTGCAAGGCTCCTTTTGGCGAAACAGTTTTTGATTATATGGCATTGGCCGTCGCACTGTCAGCCGCTTGTATATATCTTCACCTAGGGAATCACTAGCCGCAATCACATAGGAAACTAACAATAAGATAACATTTCGGTCGCGCAGCGCGCCTCGTTGTTCCTGCTTGTGCGCGGGCGTGAGCCGGGAATACGCTACAGCCTCCGGTTTTGAATGCTGAAGTCGTGAAAACGGCTCTGGGAGCCGGTTTCAAGGCTCAAGCTAGTTAGCGAGACGCGTACTGTCGAGCCGGTTTCTTCTCAATGGCAGCTTTCGCCTCGACTTTATCCAATTAAGCAGCGAGAGCAGGACAAGAAACAAAATGGTCGAACACCTTGCTCGGAATTAGCGCCGACTCTGCTTCGCAACCAGACTTCACGAAATTCTCTACTGCCCAGCAATGCTTGCGTACAAGCGCCAAATAATCACTAAAGCTTGCTTCCTGCTTGCTATACCAAGCTGTCTCGTTAACTGGCACTTTGCCACCCGCTGCCAGCCGTTGGGCCAACATCGTCACTATCGTAAACAGTCCCAACAACACTGGTGTCGTCCGCAGAATCGCCAACTCTGACCACTGACGTTGCGTTTCCATCCCTAGATTCGCCCGTGCTTCTTCAAACGTAACCTCTACACTCCACCTCATCACATACCAGGAGATGACCCGCTGCGCGCTCGCATCAAGCCTTGTACAACCAAACGCTTCATCACGCAGCTTTCCCTCCGGGTCTGCGCACCAACACATAGCGCAGCGCCACTGGCTCAAGTCCTGCTGTGCCACAATCCAGTGCGTGAAAAGACCGGCATCCGTTTTCGTCCCCCGCCATACCAATCCACCTCGACCTCCTCCCAATGTGTATCGCTACGCACGGCCCACTCTTTGAGTTTGCGTTGTCGCCCCCCTTTGAGCGGTTTGCGCCCTCGCTTGCCAGCAGGCTGCTCACCCGGTGGATGATACAAATTGACATCCATTCGCAACCTCGTCACCAGCGCCATTCTACTGCCAGGCTCACCCACGCACACCAAAGCCAGCTTCACAGCAGCAAAAGCTCCGTCTAAGACCAGCGCTATTGTTCGCTCAGGCAGCCAGCGCAGTATTAACCCCACACATATCATCAGGATGTCTATCGAGCTTTTGTGCTTTCGTTTCCTCTCTTTCTCTTCAGCCCGACACAACAGACTCAGAAACGGCAATGCCCAAACTCTGCTCGACCAGGGCAGCTTCACCATCACCATAAGCGAGAGCCACTTCAAGCCAAAGCATTTGACTACATGCTTTTTACTGGAGCGCAGACACCCCACACCTTTGATCTTTTTGCCTCGCCGCCGCTCAATGGTGTCATCAGCGCCTATGACAATGGCAGTCGAAGTGGGCCGCAGCAGCCCCGTAAGACCAAGCAGAATACGAGCAGCAAGCAAGGTAGAGAATCGGTCACGATTCAACACCCGATGATAATTCTGGAAGTGCTGATCGTCGCTTTTGCCGACTGCACGCAAGCAAGCAGTGACCGCTGCGCTTGCCTGTTGCA
>DATLXU010000134.1:0-98553 GCA_035575515.1 Blastocatellia bacterium | reverse complement strand
TTGCCAGCTAAGCAGCCCGCCGTTCTGAGATTCGAGCGACTACGGCACGGCTTCGACAGCGCCGGTTGTCGGGTTTGTAGTTGTTGTGTTGTTGCCGACCGTGATGCTTCCACTCGAGAGTTGTCCCGTACTGACATTGAAGTTGAGCGTGACGGTCAATGTCATGGTGTTAGCTGACAGGCTCGTGCTGGTGGTCGGAGAGTAAGGGGCTACGAACCCGATCACATCGGTAGGCTGTAGCAGCCTGTTCTTGGTGCAGTCAAATCCTTTGGTATCATACATCACCTTCTTCGCGCCTGTCCCGCTCGTGGCTGTTACGTTGGAACAGTCGAACAGGAGCACTACGTTCTTCAAGGCCCCCGTCTCATCCGGCACCGCGCTGCAATTAACCACCACGAATCCTGAGACTGTGACTTTGGTTCCGTCCGGCGCAATCACCGTGCCGGAGACGGGAATTGTGATGCTGCTGTCAACGCGAGTTGCCTGCGTCGGAGCCGTAGTCTGAGCCTGCACGGGCATACCGCTCCACACTAAGGCCCCGATGGCCCAGACAAGCAGTGATACGGCGATACAATTCGATAACCATCGCCTGGTCTTTTCATTTTGCTGTGTCTTCATGTCTAACTCCTTTTCTTTCTCCCATTCGGGGTGAACTTTCAAACGGAGTGAGATTTACTCCGCACGGAGGACGCTCCCGCGACGCCTCAGAAGGCGGTGGGCAGTATGTCGTCCGGGTCCTGGAACGTAACGCCCTGCGGCTTCGGGATAGGCGTCGGCAGCGGTCTGAGGAACGGCGCGCCTCCGTCGTCAATCTCCCATCTCAATAGCATGGCGTTGTCTTCATGCACCGTGTTATGGCAGTGCTCCATGAACATTCCGCCAAAGTCACGGAACTGGATAGTGATGTCTACAGAGCCGGACGGCTTCAGGCGCCAGACATCTTTTCGACCGCGCTCCCAAGGTGGAACGTTCGACGCTTTTCCGTTGCGAGCCAGTGTCTGGCACTCCTCGAAGTGTATGTGAATCGGGTGATCCCATCCGCCTCCGCCATTCTTCAGATGCCATATCTCGCGCGTGCCGAAGCGCGGCGCCGCCGATATTCGACCGAAGTCGGCAGCAAGCGTACCGCCCTGATTATCTGTCTTGATACCCCAGGGGCCGAAGAACGTTGTGATAGGGTCGTTGGTCGTCTGGCCAGCGCCGGAGTTGAACTCGAAGGTTCGCTCGCGCGCGACCGGAATATTCGACAGGTCGGGGTTCGGGATCAGAGTAGAAGGCACCTGGCTTATATCGGGCTGAGCGGGGTCGCGCACGATGCGGAACTCAAGTATTCTCCCGACGCAAGGATCGGAGGACTGGCCTGACAGTGCTTCGGAGAGCGTGAGGTCTTTGGCCACCTTCTTTCCGTTCTGGTGCTCGGCCAGGTTGACCAGGTGTACCCTCTGCCCGATGCTATAGCGCGAGAAGTCAATGACGATGTCGTAACGCTCGGCGATTCCCTGCTCGTCAAGCTCTGTCAGCACTACAGGCTGCGGCAGCAGATTCCCGTCGTTTGCGATCTGGATCATCGGCGAGCCGTCCGAAAGGCAGAGCTTGAAGAACCGAGATACGCTCGCGTTCAGAATGCGGAAGCGATACTTGCGCCGCTCGACCTCGAAGAAGGGCTTGTATACAAGATTAACGGTCATCACATCGCCCAAAAAGCCGTCGAAGTCGAAGATATCCATGGCCAGTTGTCCGTCAGCATCCCAGGCCTTATCGGCAAGCATAAGGTTTACGTCGTAATCGAGATTGCCCCAGCTCTTGCCCGTGACGCTCGCCCGTCCGCTCGGCAGTCTGAGGTTCACGCCGTCGTTGATATCCTCGGCTCCGCGATCAAGCGCGCTGTAGATATTGAACATCCCGGCGTTGCCCTTATAGACGTTCTGAGAGGTGAAGCTGAACATGTGATCGTGGAACCAGTGAGTGCTCATCGTCTCGTGCCAGTCGCCGGGCACTTTGTTGATTCCGCCATTATCCGCCGGGCCGCCCGCTCGCGGATCGCTCGCAGTCGTATTGATGCTTTTCATTCCGGCCAGCACTATCGGGTAATGATAGTCGTAGAACTGATTCGGGAAGAAGTACGCGCCCGTAAAGCCGTCGTTTTCGGCCCCGTGATGGCCGTTGTGCTCGTGGGTCGAGATTGTGTGAATCCCGAAGCCTCCGTTCTGGCTCTGGTCGGCGGGGAGCCTGTTGTGGTGGCGGAACAGTATAGGTTCGCCGTAGCGCCCTATCATCAGCTTCGGCGGGAGCGTCCCGTTGAACGTCCACAGCTTCAGATTATTCTGATCCGGCAGGTTAGGATGGAAGCGCGGCGGGAAGGGGCTGGCCGCGTTGATGCCGGAATTCAGGCTCGACGGTACTCCGGGATTATAGACGGTATTGACTTTCGCCCCCTCCTGCGAGACATCTATGGCGACCTGCGGCGGGAGCTGATTGAACAACTGGTGAGCCCAGATGGGTCCCGGCGGGCGGCCCTCAATCGGGCCGAAGCCTCCGCCCAGCGCAGGGTCGACGGGTTGCTGCGTAGTGTTTGCCTCGACCGTAGGCGCCGGCGTCAGAGATGAGACCGCAAGCCGCGGCAACACGTCGAATCGCGGCATTGGCTGAGTGAAAGCCTGGACGCCGAACAGCGGGCTGGGCGGCAGCCCCGTCGGTATATTACTGCTGGCGTAGGCGCTCCTTGCAAATGGGCTTAAGCCCCTGATCGGGATCAACAAGCCGGCGCTTGTGAACAGCCCCATCTTGATCATATCACGCCGGGTGATCTTTCCGTGGGAGTGGGCTTTGATAATCTCCCACCGATTCTTTCTTGCATTCTCAGCTTCTCTGAGCCGCGCCTTAGACGCTTTCTCAGTCAGAAAAAAAATTCTATCACCCATTAGTTTTCTCCTTTCACGGTTTTTGTCTGAGGTTGCGTTCAATCACTTGAGACTCCTCCGGGCAATAACGATTGTGTAGGTATTCTGGCAGACATAGCAGAAGCGTCGCTTTCGCAGGCGGCGTATCGGTTGCAAAAGCGGGGTGTCCTGAAAGAATGAATTGATGAGGTAACCGATGCCCCGTGATAACAGACATGCCCACCTGCTACCCTTCTTCGTTTGTGAGAGACCTCCAGCCGTAACTGGCGCGTCCACTGGTCAAAGATACATCTGCGCGCCGGCTGTGGCGTGTGAGATATGTTTTAGAGAGCGCAGGAATTGCTTCAGCGACGTGAGACTATTCTGAATTCCTACGATTTATTCTTTCCTTAAGAAGTCTGCCAAATGAGAGACGCGCGCTATTATCCAGCTTCAGCGCGAAGGTGTCATTGATATTTATCAATTTGCCATGCAAACTCCGAAAGATTTCAGGTCCCGGCCACCTGCCGCAGCCGCTGCCAATCCGGTATGACGACGCACGATTTTGTCCACCGTAGGATTTCTTCCCTCTGCATCTGTCTGACGATGCGATTGAGGTGTTCTGGAGTAACGGCGATGAGCTGCGCCACCTCCCACTGCTTGAGCGGCAGGTGCAGGCAAACTTCGGGTTGAGACTCGATCACAGGATTTGCGGAGATTAACTGACAGAGCAACTCGGCCAGACGCTGGCGCGCCGACCCGCACCCAAGCTGCACGATGCGCGTGATGCGCTCGTAAGATTCGCGGCTCTGCTCCAGTTGAACCAACCAGGAAAAATGCGCATCTTCCTTTAGAAGCGAGATGAACGCCGACGACGAAATGTAACGCAGCGTGCATGAAGTGACTGTCGTGGCAGAGACAGGATGTGATTTTTCAAGAATGACTGAAGCCGCGCCCAGAATCGAGCCTGCCGAACGCAGTCCGATTATAAGCTGCCGCCCATCTGTGTCGACGCTGGTAAGTTTGACATAACCGCTTGCGATGAAATAAGCGCCGCGCGGGAATGCGCCCTGCCGGAACAACTCCTCGCCAGCGGGGTAAATTCGAGCCGCGCTCAATTCGTAAAGCGATGTCCAGTGCTCATTAAAATACGGAACTGACGCGGCATCAGTTCCAAAGCGGCTGGTCTGTATGCTCTGCTCAAGCGGGGGGTGGCTGAACATAGACACAACTCCTTTGATATTTTCAAAAACTGCCGGTTGAACATCTTGTATTGAGGATTAATGCCTGCCTGCCGAGATACTAATGCGGCCATTACCACAAGTCAACCCACTGCCGATATTATCGCGTAAAAAAGAAAGCTTGTTTTTGTCGTCTTAGCTTTGGAATTAAAGTAACGTGGGCGAGATGGTTCTCTTCGCCCCGCGATTGAAAAAGAACAATCCCGCCTGAGGTCTGCTTCAGGCGGTATATGAAAAAAGGGCGCGCCGGGTCGGGTCCAATCTTTTCCGCGCCATTAAAGTCGTAATTTTCCCTGATGAAATCTGTCACCTCTTTGTATGGAAGCTGCAGGAACGATCCGTCCACGTCCAGTATCAGGCGCGGGCGCGAGCGCCGTAAGTCTTCTATAAAACTCGTCCGAGCTTCAGCCCAGAACCGCTCGTCAGGCGGCGCAAGCTCGGTTGTGATTTCAGGGAAGCGGCCTGTGATGTAGTAAGGCGTGAGAAAACGCGACGCGGGCCGCGCGCCCGTTCGCCAGTAGATGTCGAGCGCATAGCCCCAGATGTAAAGCGGCTGGCCCGCATTGATTTCTCCGCGCAGCCGTTGAGCTATTATCGCGGCTTCATCTTCGCGCTCTGTCATCCCCCAATTCTGGCTCCACCGCGTGCGCGCGCCCGTAATAGTTTCATAAGCGAGTATCGCCGTGCGGTGGTGAATTCTAACGAAGCCGAAGAGGAATAAGATCACAAGCGCGGCGACTGCCGCCTGCGCGCTGCGCCTGTGAGATTGATTCTTCAAGCTATCGCCGAGGCGGACGACAGCGCGCGACGCGAGCATCGAGAGCGCAGGCAACATTTGAATGAAGTAATGGCCGAAGAATCGTCCGCTAGTGAAGACGCCTGAAAGCGACATCGCTGCCCACAGCGTTATCGCCATATCGAAGCGGAAAGCCTTACGTGAATCGTCGCGCGCTTCATCGTCCCAGTTTCTACGTTTCAAAAAAGATTTGCAGGCTCGCGCTGCGGCCCAGACCGCAAGCGACCACAATGCCGCGTTGAACAGCACATAACCGAAGACGCGACCGAGCATGAAGCGCCACCATAAACCGGGCGGCATCGCGTCAATGTAAAGCATCCCAAGCGAGATTGCGTATCGCCAGAAATCATCGAGCGTGCCTGTGAGCTTCAGGTGCGCGAAAAAGAGAGTCATCACAAAGGCGAAGCCTGCCGCTACAAGCAAGAGCCGACCCGTCGCGCGCTTCAATGCCGCGAGCCATCCGTAGCCGATTTGACTGCTTTCAGTCGTGCGATGATGCTTAGCGCGATTTGAGATTGCGTCAAAGAATTCATAGAGCGCAAAGAAAGCGAGATTGAATACGGCAACCTGCTTGAACAACGCGGCCAACCCCGTCATCAACCCGGCAGCCGCAAACAACATCGCGGGCGGAAGCGCGCGGCGCGGCTGAGTGCGCTCGCCGCTGTCTGAATAAGCTCTGATGAAAAAGTAGAATGCAGCCGTGTAGGGCAGCGCCATCAGCATCTCAGTGTTCGCCGCCATCATATCGGGCGTCAGGTAATTCGTGCTGAAATAGACAAAAAGCAGCGCGGCCCACAACGCGGCCCTTCGCGTGAAGAGCCGCGCCGACGTTAAATAAACAATCATTGCAGTCGCGAAGTTCCAGAGGGCGGCAACAACATGCACGGCTTTCATCGAGCGGCCAAACAACGCGAAGACCATTGCATAAAACAGGGTCGCGCCCGGCGGCTTATCCGTCACAATGTCTGTGTAGAGTCGCGCGCCGTCAAGCACCCGCGCAGCCGTGAGCGCGCGCACCGCTTCGTCGCCGTTGACAAAATCGTAGCGAAAATAAAAGAGCCTGAGCAGCAGGTTCAACAGGAACAAAACAGCGAGCCAGAAAAAAACGCGCTCTGTAGTAAGCGCATCGGCTTCACGATTATCTTCGGTTGCAATCAAATCTGCTTTGTCAGCCTGAATAGTCAAATCATACCTCGCATTGAACGGTGAATAGTAGCACTGAGCACGGAGCAGGGAACAGGGAACAGGAAAATATAATCTCGCAGGTCACTGCCGCCGCCCGCCTCCGTCTCTACTGCTTGTAACCTGTTCCCTAACTTGACGCTCTGCTTGCGGGTTTGCTCTAATCGCTCAGGGGGCAAATGCCATGCAAAGAGATGAATTGATTTACGACTGGAATCGGGTGGGGCGCGAAGAGGCCACGCCGCGCCGCGTAGAGTTCGATGACGAAACCCTGCGCGATGGGCTTCAATCGCCATCGGTCATTGACCCACCTATCGAAAAAAAGATTGAGATACTTCATCTGATGGATTCGCTTGGCATTGACAGCGCAGACATAGGTCTGCCGGGCGCGGGGCCGCGCGCCGTCGCTGATGTGACGCGGCTCGCTCAGGAAATTGTTGATTGCAAGCTCGACATTCGGCCCAACTGTGCCGCGCGAACCGTGCGCGCCGACATTCAGCCCATCATTGATATTTCAGAAAAGGTTGGCGTGGCAATCGAAGCCTGTACCTTCAT
The DNA here is from genome assembly GCA_035575515.1 of Blastocatellia bacterium. GTDB lineage: Bacteria > Acidobacteriota > Blastocatellia > UBA7656 > UBA7656 > DATLXU01. The sequence goes on along the minus strand of DATLXU010000134.1, from coordinate 91,900 downwards.
TGGCTCAAGCCCCATTCGTCAGTACGCCGAAGGATGGTCCGTCGAGATGATGCTGACGGCAACAGAAGACGCTGTGAAGTTCGCAACCTCGCACGGCCTACCTGTGATGTACGTAACTGAAGACACCACGCGCGCTCATCCCGACACTATCAGAGCGCTCTACACTACCGCGATTGAAGCGGGCGCGAGGCGCGTGTGCGTCTGCGACACCGTAGGCCACGCGACTCCCGAAGGCGTGCGGGCTTTGATTCGCTACATCAAATCAATCGTAGAAGAGACGGGCGAAGACGTGAAGATTGATTGGCACGGCCATCAGGATCGCGGGCTTGGTGTGATTAATTCAATCGCGGCGTTCGAGGCCGGAGCGGATCGTTTGCACGGCACTGCGCTCGGCGTTGGCGAGCGCGTCGGCAACACCCCCTTGGATCAGTTGCTTGTGAACCTTTATTTGATGGGCTACATTAACCGCGACCTCTCGAACCTGATGCGCTACTGCGAAACGGCGAGCGAAGCCACAGGCGTGCCGATTCCGATTACTTACCCGGTAGTCGGGCGCGACGCTTTTCGCACGGCGACGGGCGTGCACGCGGCGGCTGTGATTAAAGCCTTTCGCAAAGGGGACGATTGGCTCGCGGACGCCGTCTATTCGGGCGTGCCCGCGAAGATGTTTGGCCGTGAACAGCAGATTGAGATTGGCCCGATGAGCGGCAAATCGAACGTCATCTTCTGGCTCGAACGGCACGGCATAGAGCCTACCGATGAGCGCGTCGAGAAGATATTCAATCGCGCAAAGCAGGCCGTCTCGGTGCTCGCGGACGAAGAGATATTGGCGCTCATCTGACCGATTTTCGATTTTGGATTTCGGATTTTGGATTAAAGAAATCTCGACTGCAGATGACTTTTCAAATCTAACCTCCACGAATCCAAAATCGCCGCGTGCGAGAGCCTATAATCGGCCACCTAAATCCAGAATCGTTTGGCAAATGCAAAACTACGCGCTCAACACTGATGAATTATCAATCCCGGCTCTGCTGAACGCCGCGCCGGTGCAACGAGCTTTTCACTTCATTGATGGCGCGCATGATTTGTTCAACGAAGAACTGGTTCGCATCTGCGAGATACCCGCGCCGCCTTTCAAAGAGCAACAGCGCGCCGCGTACATCAAACGTCGGTTTGAAGAACTGCAACTCGAGCGCGTGCGCATAGACGGCGCAGGCAACGTTATTGCCGAGCGAGCGGGTCGCGCGACGCGTCCGCGTGTCATCGTCTCAGCGCACCTCGACACGGTTTTTCCTGAAGGCACGGACGTGCGCGTCAGGCGTGAAGGCCGCCGCTACTGTGCGCCCGGCATCAGCGACAACGCAGCGGGCATGGTAGGATTGACGGCTCTGGCTCAGGCCCTCGCTTCAGCGCAACTCAAAACCGAAGGCACAATTTATTTCGTTGCAACCGTAGGCGAAGAAGGCGAAGGCAACCTGCGTGGCGCGCGTCACCTTTTCACCGAAGGCGATTTTCGTTCGGGAGCTGAAGCCTTCATCTCGCTCGACGGCCCCGGAGTTGAGCGCATCACGCATCGGGCGTTAGGCTCGCGCCGCTACCGCGTGACAATAACGGGACCGGGCGGGCATTCGTGGGGAGACTTCGGAATCGTTAATCCTGTTCACGCGCTCGGGCGCGCGATTGCCCGATTCGCAGCTTACCCTGCGCCGCTCGCCCCGCGCACTTCCTATAACGTCGGTATCATCGAAGGCGGAAGCTCTGTCAACGCAATTCCCGAAAGCGCGAGCATGGTTGTTGATATGCGCTCTGTTTCAAGCGACGAGATTGCGAAGCTCGAAGCCTATCTTCGTCGCGTTGTTGAGATAGCCGCGCGCGAAGAGAGCCTGCAACGCTCGATGAGCGGCACGAGCCTTAATTATGAATTCGAGATGGTGGGCGACCGACCATCGGGCGAAACTCCCGTCGGGTCGCGCATAGTGCAAGCGGCGATTGAATGTTCGCGCGCCTTAGGCATAGAGCCGCGACTCGATTGCTCTTCGACCGATTCAAACATCCCTATCTCGCTCGGCATTCCTGCGATCACGATTGGCGCGGGAGGCATGTCGAGCAATTGCCACACGCTTATGGAATGGTACGATCCTGCGGGCCGCGAGGTTGGATTGAAACGACTGCTGCTGCTCACACTCGCGGTTGCGGGACTGGTTGAGGCTTAATCGTGACCGCGCGAAATGAAAGAGGCGGCTCAGAATTCGATATTCTGTTTGCCAGAAGGTCGAACTCCGAGCCGCCTGTTGATTTACTATTCGACTCGCGTTGCGCCGAAGCTTACCTGCCTGTCCACACCCAGCCGAATTGAGTGTTCGACGGCTGCGGGTTTTCCAGGTATTCCTTCTTCATCTCAGCGATTTTGTCGGCGTTGATCGCGTTGCGCTTGGCGTTTACGTTTACACGATAAATGCGCGCGGCGTTCAGGCCGAAAATCTTCGCCTTTATTTCAGGCGTCAGCTTCTTGTAGCCGTACTTGTTTGCAATCTCATCGCTGATTTGGAAACGGCGGAAGCGCTCAATCTGGCTCTGCGGGCCGCCGCCCCAGATCGAGTCTGTTCCCCAGATTATGTTGTTCTCCATTCCCATGTTGAGCAGGCGACCGAAAAAGTGCATCGCCTGTTCCGGGAAACGGCTAGAAAGCCCGTTCCACGTCGAGCCAAGCTCGAAATAGACATTCTTCAGATGGCTGCGCTCGACCATATCCATCAGGTCCGAACACCATGGAATGTAGGTCGGGTCGGGCTTAGCGCCTTCAGCGCGTCGCGCTCCCGGATTCCATCCCGAATGGTAGATGATGAAATTAATGTCGGGAAAATCTTTTGCGGCTTTCTCGACATCTTTCGGATGGCAGTTGTCTTCGTTGAATAGCCCAAGCGGCAATCCGCGATGGATGCAGACGTTTCGTATGCCGAGCTTGCGCGTCTTTTGCCAGAACGGATAAGTCACCTTCTCATCATCGAGCCTGTAAGGCGTGAGCGCGCCCGCAAGGCTTCCGGGATACATCTTCCAGGAATTTATCTTGAGTACTTTGGCCTGCCGCTCCATCTCTTCAAGCTCGCCGAGTCCCTTGTTCGGGCGAAGTATGCCGTGCGAAAGCATGCGCTCGGACCCTGCCCATGAATTTATATCGTTGCGCGTCTTGACCATCTTGTCAGGCGGCAGAATATTGTCTTTCCACTCACTTGAAGGCACGCCGCTGATGATTGCCATAACCGTGTCGGAATCGAAGAACATCTCTTTGGTGTAGTGCGCGCGGTTCAACGCTTCGATGGCTTTATTCAAATCGCTGAAGCCCGGTCGCAGCCGCGATAAAAAACCTGCAGCCAGTCGCCCGTCTTCGCTCTGTTTGTACCACTCAGGCTCAACGTCAACGTGATGCGTTTGATTATCGAAGATGAATTCGGTCTTCGGCCATCGCTCATCGAATGCCGCAGGCTCAAGCGCCTCGATTGGATCAACTTCATAGGTTTTGCCGAAGACTTCATTGAAGCAGAGCATCGCCGCAGCCATACCGCACGAAGAGCGCAGGAAGCTGCGGCGCGATACGCCCAATCGTTTCGCGTTGCGGTCGGCTATCTCGCGCAGGCGATTCTCGACCTCGCGCTCCGCAGCAGATTGCGGCGGCGGAATGAATTCTTCGTTCGATACAATGCGATTCGGGATTGGGGATTGAATGTCTGATTCAGCATCAACGTAGCATTTTCGTCTCCACATAATCTCTCCTTTTGAAAAGCTCTCAACTCTCAGCCGTCAGCTAAAACTTTTGCCGCAGGAAGCGGAATTATTAAATCGCTTCCGCTCCTCTGCGGCAAGTTGGTGACTCAACTTCTGGCGGTTGCTCGAAAAGCTGAAAGCGGACCGCTCGAAGCTGAACTTTATTAGAAAACAAAGCGGGCGCCGAACTGGAACGCGCGCGGGCCGCCGGTTCCGAACGCCTGGCCCTGTCGCTGCGTGGGCCGCCCGAATCGGAACGTGCTAGGCGGAATAATTGTGTTGTTGTTCGGGTCGGTCGGCGCGGCGAAGTTCCCCTGATCGAGCGTCGTGCTGTAGCCGGTCAGGTTCGATATGTTAAAGATGTTGAAGACTTCGGCGAAGCCTTGAATCGCAAACCGCTCTTTGAACCTGATCTCTTTCGAGATGCGCAGGTCTTCAGAGTGGAAATCATCGCCGAACTCGAAATCAGGGGCGACGATTAGCGGCTTGATCAATCCGCCGCTCGGTTTGGCGATGTTGGCGTTGTAGTTGTTGACGAGCTGAAGCAGAGTCTCCTTGCTCGTCCCGCGATTGAGACTGTTGATCTTCAAACCGGGCAGCGTGTCTGCGAACGTGCCGTCGCCGTTGATGTCAACCGTGTCGGGAACCCGCGCGTTGAACGGCGCGCGGCTAACATAGACTGCAATCACCGAAGCCTGGAATCCCTTGGGCAGATTGACAAGCCCGCTAACGGTCAAACGATGGCGGGCATCGTCTTCGAGGAAGCCATGGTTGCCGAACCAGTTGTCGAGGTCTTCGTTGATGAAGAACCCCTTGAGGCTCGACAGCGCGTAGCTGGCCGTGAACTGATAGCGATCCGAGAATCGCTTGTCGACTTTTATAAGCAGCGCGCGATACTGATTGCGGTCAATGCTCTGGATGACAGGCATCGGACCGTTCGAACAAATCGCGGTCGGGTTGACGGCCTGCGCCGCTGTGCACTTGGGAAGAACAGGGCCGCCTTTTGCCGCGCTTCGATTGAATTTGTTGAGGTCGAGAGTGGCGCCAGTGCCCCGTCCCTGCCCGAAGGCATTGATGATGTGCAGCCGATTGCGCAATACGAAATCAGCCGAGATTGCCATGTTGTGCGGCAGTTGTCGCTGCACGCCTATCGAAAACTGCTCCGAGTAAGGCGATTCGAGATTCGGATCGAGCAGGGTCGCAGGCAGCGCAGCCGATTTGACGAACTGCACGCTGCTGAACCCCTGACTCGCACCCGCAGCAAGAATGCCTTGGAGCACAGGAACCTGAGCGTTCAAAGCGCCGAGCAGGTTTGCGCCCGTAAACTTGGTCGGAATCGTTCCTGCCGCAACGCCATTGGGAAGTATGACGTTGTTTAAGAACAACAGCGACGCGCCTCTGGCCGGATTGATGAAGTTGAATCCATAGATCGGGCCGAGCGGAAAGTTTATTGGCAGCTTGTCGTAAACGGTGTTCTGGAAGAACGCGCTTGGAACTGAAAGCCGCCCGTCGCCAGCCGGTCCGAGCAGCGGGCGCTCAAGCAGTCGGGTCACAAACAGCGCCGTGTCGTAATACATGCCAGCGCCGCCGCGAATGACCGTTTTGCCTTTGTTTCCGATGTCCCACGCGAAACCGAGCGAAGGCGCGATGTTGTTTTTGTCCTTAGGCGCGTGGCCAATGTTACCAACCAGCGGTCTGAGCAACTCAGGCCGTGTAAGGTCATGATTTGCGAGGTTGGTTTCGTACTGGTACGAGGCTCCGAACGAGAAGGTCAGGCCCGGACGCACGAGCCACGAATCCTGAGCGTAGAAGCGATAGCGATTGCTCTGCCGCGCGATGTTTGTCTGAAACGGCGGCGGCTGCGACGGGTCGCCCACGCCCGCGAGCGCGAGTATGAGCGGCAGTTGCAGAATATCATTGAGCGTAGGCTTCGTCGCAGAGCTTGTCGCAAGAGATGCCGGGAGCGGTATTCTGAGCAGCGCCTTGACGGGTTCGGGCAGCAGCGCCGATGGAACGGAGTTGATGCCTGCATTGACGGCTTCGACGTCGCGCGGATCGTGCAGCACCATAAGCGCCGGATCGAAAAAGTCCCACAGCCCTTTGCCGTAGTTGTGCTCCCACTCGCCGCCGAAGCGAATGCGGTGCGCGCCCTTCTGCCAGTTCAAATCGTCGCGCGTCTGGTAGCGGTCGAGGAAGCGCGCCTGCGGAGCCTGGTCGTGATTGCCGATGACGAAGTTGCTGCCGTTGACGCGAATCTGCGGGCCGCGCGCGCCTATGCAGGCGAAATTCGTCGAGGGGCAATCGGATTCCGACGGCGGGTTGCTCTCGTTTTCGATTCTCTGATAATTGAAGCGCACGTCGTTGACCACGTTTTGCCTCAAGATGGTTGTCAGGCCAGTCTGAATGTTATGGTCGAGATTGCTGTTCGCGCGCCAGTTCGACGGCATGCGATTGTTTTCCACTGGAGCGAAGGCGTCGTTGTCGTCGAGGCTGTAACGGACGAACAGGTTGTTTCGGTCATTAACCTTGTAGTCGGTTCTGATGTTGACGAGCGTGCCGTCATAAGGCGACGTGAAAGTATTACTGAACTGCTGTAGCGCGGGCGATCCCGTGATGAACGTGGAGATGGCCGAGCGCTGGCGCAGCTTCTCGATGTTGCCGAAGAAGAACGCGCGATCCTTCTTGATTGGCCCGCCGACGGCCCCGCCGTACTGGTAGCGACGGAAGAACGGATCGAAGTTGCGGTTTGGGCGGAAGAACGTCGGCAGCGCCGAGAAGCTATGGTCACGGTAATAGAGGAACGCATTGCCGTGAAAGCTGTTGGTCCCCGTGCGCGATACTATGTTGACTGAGCCGACGGAAGTCAGGCCCGTCGAGAGATCGAAGTTGAATGTTGAAATCTGGAACTCCTGAATTGTTTCGGTCGAGAAGTTCTGAGCCGCGCCGCCCGTAACGGGGTCGAGCACGCTGCCGCCGTCAACCGTTATTCGCGTAAGCGCCGACGGCGCGCCGCCGACTGAAACGTTGAAGAGGTTGTTGGCGTTGCCGACGTTGCTCGTAGAAACGCCGACGCCCGGCTCAAGCTGCGCAAGCTGGAGGAAGTTGCGCCCGTTGAGCGGCAGCGCGTCAATCTTCTGACGAGTGACGACGCCATCAATCTTGTAGTTCTGCTTGTCAATGATTGGCGCTTCGGCCACTACGTCGACAACCTCGCCGACCGAGCCTGCGCGCAATGTCGCGTCGCCCGTAGTGGTGTTGCCGACCTGAACTAGCGCCGTGATGTTTTGAGTGGAGAAGCCCTGAGCTTCTATTTTCACTTCGTATTCGCCGGGCAGAAGATTAGTAACGGCGTATATGCCGTCATTGCCCGTCGAGGCTTTTCTGACATCGCCCGTCGCTTTGTTTGTGACGGTGATGGTGGCATTAGTGATGACAGCGCCCGACTGATCTGTGATCGTACCGCGAATCGAGCCGGTCGGGTTCTGCGCTAAGACTGGGGAAATCATGTTTGCTCCGAGGGCCAGCATTGCCAGAGCCAGCAGCAAACGTTTGAACTTGATACGCATACTTCGTCTCCTTTCGACTCCTGTGAGCGGGTAATGGTTTTAATCGAACCGATCCTTCAAACGGCAACGAGACTTCAGCGCAGAAGCAGGGAAGGCTACGCCGGTCATCGCTTGTGAATCAGCCGTTATATAAGGCCAAGTTACGACGATCCCAGAGGGAATTATTCAACCTTCCAACTGCCAACTGCTAATACAATTGATTAAGAATGAGAGCGATTGAACGGGCATATAATTATTTTTTCGTTGCGGATTGTCAAGCCATTTTCGTCATAATGCTTCAACTGCTTGAAGCCTATCGCTTACGCTTGAGCCTGCTGAAATCAATCGTTATGATAGGCGCGCTCGCGCGCGAATCGGTCACGGGCGAGCGAACAAAAGACGGTAGGAAAGCGCAACATGATTTCAGCAATCACGCGCGCCATAAGCCCCTCTATAAACGACTGCGAGCTGACCTTTCATGCAAAGCAGCCGATTGATGTTGCGCGGGCAATCAAACAGCATCAAGCTTATGAACAATGTCTGCGGCGGCTCGGCGTTCGCGTTATTTCTCTCAGGGCTGAACCGGCTTTGCCTGACGCGGTCTTCGTCGAAGACGCGGCTGTAGTCGTTGACGAGATTGCTGTCATTCCCGTGATGGGCGCAGAAAGCCGAAGGCCTGAGACTGCAAGCATCTCTCAGGCGCTGAAGCATTTCAGGCCGCTTGAGTTCTTGAGACTGCCCGCAACGCTCGACGGCGGCGATGTTCTACGCATTGGGCGAAAGCTATTCGTCGGAGCGTCGAGGCGAACCAACCCGGAGGGCATCCGTCAGTTGCGCGAAATTCTCAATGTTTACGATTACGAAGTGCGAGAAGTTGAAGTGCCGGGCTGTCTGCACCTGAAATCTGGTTGCTCTTATATTGGGCGCAACTCGATTCTGGTCAATCGCGCGCTTGTGGACGCAACGCGGCTCGAAGAGTTCGATTTGATCGAAGTGCCTGACGAAGAAGCCTGGGCCGCGAACGCTCTGTTGATAAACGATGTCGTTATCCTTCCAGAGTCTTTCCCGAAAACGAGAGCGTTGCTTGAAAGTGCAGGCTTCCATGTTCAGCCGATTGATGTTTCGGAATTGCAGAAGGCCGAAGGTGGAGTGACCTGCACGAGCATAATTTTCGATGCGCGGTGAGCCAGTCGCAAAATACTTATTCACCGCAGAGGACGCAGAGCTTTCACAGAGTGAAATAACCTCCGCGCTCCCTCTGTGTTCTCTTGCGTCTGCGGCGGTGAATTATCTTCTAATCTCGTACAATTATTTGAAACTACCCTCTGGCTTTAAACCGTGAATCTACTTCTGCCTGCTCGCCGATACCTTTTGCTGTTTGCCTGACTTCAAAGCGACTTCGCCTTTCGCGTCCCACGCTATCACGGCGGGCCAGTGGTTCTCGCTGAGGAAACTCAAATACTCCTTCTCGCCTTTCAGGTAGTACCCCAAAAAAGCCACGCTGTAGGAGTTGATTATCTTGTAAGTCGTTTCCATATCGGTGTAGTTGAACGGCTCGCCTGTGTCGCGGCGCTTTCCCGCGCCGATGCCGTCGCCGAAATTCTTAATCAACTTGAACATGTCTGTGAACGAATAATGCCCGCCGTTTTTAAGCTCAAGCAGATACGAAGGCCCTGTGTGCTTCGCGTAATTATCACGAATGAGAACATTGCCCTGCGGCCCAATGGTTCTGTCTTCGTCGCCGAGCATAAGAAGCGTCGGCACGGTCAGGTTAGTGTGCGACTGCGGCGCTGCGGCCATTGCAATCACGGCTTTGAATCGCTTGTCCTGATCCGCCGCAACAATCGCCGTGTAAGAGCCGAACGACATACCCGTGATCGCCGCGCGCGAGGTGTCAATGCGGCCAGCGAATCTTTTGTCCGCGCCCTTGTCCCATTCGATCATCTTATCGAGCAGGAAGCTCACGTCGCGCGGGCGGTCTTTGGCAGAATTCGCGCGCTCTGACGCTTGATACAAAACGGGCTTGCCGTTGATGATCGTCACGCGAGCGTTGCCTGTGTGGTCTGCCGAAACGACTATGTAGCCGTGACTCGCAAGGTAGTCGCACCAGAAAGTGTTTTGATGGCGCGTGCCGCCATTGCCGTGCGAGAAGATAACAACAGGGAACCGGCCATTGCGAACGGGCGCATTGCGGTGCGCCTCGTTCCAATATAGCTTATCAATCACATCCGCGGTTATGAAGTAATTCTTCTTCAGCAGCGCATCAAGCTCAGGCGTCACGCCGCCCGGTATGAAGTCCGAGTATTTATTCTTCGGCATCTGCCGCGCCTCATCCGCAGCCGGATACCAAACTTCGGTGACGAGCGTGCGCGGCTGCTTCGTCAGATTATCCGTGCGGCTCGAATCAACAAAGACAGTCGTCGTAACGCCGACAGGGTATGGTCCTACTGCTAACGGCTCCGGCACTTTGGCTTTGCTTGAGGATGATGAAAAGGGCGCGAGGGCTAATAGCGCCAGCAACGCCGACGAGATTATTCGATTGCGCATACGGCTTCTCCCAAATTAGAAATGAGAAGAGAAAGGCCCGGCGGGCCGCAATGTTTATAGTACGAAGCAACGCTAGATGAAACAAGCTCCATTAGGAGCGCGATGTCAAACATTTCGCTCCTGAAGGAGCCTGTTTGTTTATTGCATTGCCGTCGCTATAAACATCTCGTCCCTGGCGGGACTCACACCACAACTCAAATCATAGCGCGCAGCTTAATAAGACTGTGTTGCCTTATCGCTCAACGGCCATCGCAACGGCATTGCCGCCGCCAAGACACAATGCCGCAAGCCCGCGCCGCGCGCCTCGTCGCTGCATCTCGTGAAGCAGCGTGACAAGTATTCGCGCGCCGCTTGCGCCAATCGGATGACCTAAGGCTACCGCACCGCCATTAACATTCAACCGCGCGGGGTCAATTCCAAGCTCGCGCTGTATGGCTACGGCCTGAACCGAAAACGCTTCGTTGAGTTCAATCAAATCAACATCGTCGAGTTTCCATCCCGCGCGCTCAAGTGTCTTTTGAATAGCAGTAACGGGAGCCATCATCACAAGCTTAGGCTCCACTCCGCTCGTCGCCTGCGCGATGATGCGAGCCATAGGCTTGCGGCCCAACCTTCGCGCGGCTTCTTCCGACGTCACAACCAGCGCAGCCGCGCCGTCATTCACTCCGGGCGCGTTGCCGGCAGTCACCGTGCCGTCGGGTTTGAACGCGGGCTTCAGCTTCGCCAGCGCTTCAAGCGACGTGTCTTCGCGCGGGCCTTCGTCCTGCTTGATGAGAAGCGTCGCCCCCTTCTTCTGCGGAATTTCTACGGGAACAATTTCGGCGTCGAAGCGGCCTTCCTTCATCGCCGCAATCGCCTTGCGATGCGAGTTCAGCGCGTACTCGTCCTGTTGTTCGCGCGTGACGCTGTACTTTTCCGCGACGACTTCGCCGGTGCAGCCCATGTGCCAATCGTCAAATGCGCACCATAGGCCGTCGTTAATCATCGAGTCAACAAGCTCGCCATTGCCGAGCCGATACCCCTGCCGCGCTCGCTTGAGCAGATAAGGCGCGTTGGTCATTGACTCCATCCCGCCCGCGACCGCGATTTCAATCTCGCCGACCTTGATGCCGTTTGCCGCGAGCATCACGGCTTTGAGACCTGAGCCGCAGACTTTGTTGATCGTCAACGCGCCGACCGCGTCAGGGATGCCCGCGCGCAGCGCGACTTGCCGCGCGGGGTTCTGGCCGTTTCCCGCCTGCACGACATTTCCCATGATGACCTCGTTGACCGAAGTCGGATCAATGCCCGCGCGCTCTATTGCGGCGCGAGCGGCTATCACGCCTAAATCAACCGCGCTGAAATCCTTGAGCGCGCCGAGTAACTTTCCGACGGGCGTTCTCGCGCCCGCGAGTATGACTGCTTCTGTCATGATCTATTCCCCTTTAAGAGCATTATCATTTCCAGCAATGAATCCAATAGCGAAGCTTTACCCTTGATGGGCAATTCTAGCACATCCATTTGCCCACTTGAATTCTAGCCGGGCAATTCAAGCAGCGCCATTTGTCAAAGCTTGCAGCGCGGTGATAAACTTCTGTGTCAATTAGGCCGTCACTAATTCACAGGAGCAGCAGTTTCAAATGCAAGCACTCATACTTGCGGGCGGGAAAGGAACACGGCTGCGCCCGCTCACTATGCACACGCCGAAGCCGATAGTTCCAATCGCAAATCGCCCGTTCCTGCTTTATCAAATCGAACTCTTAAAGCGGGCGGACGTGTGCGACGTGATACTGTCGCTTTCGTATCAGCCGCAAAAGATCGAGGACCGCTTGGGCGATGGAACCGATTATGACGTTCGTATCAATTACACGGTTGAAGCCTCGCCGCTCGGCACTGCGGGCGCGTACCGCAACGCCGCAGGGCTGATACGCGAAACCACCGTGGTCTTCAACGGCGACGTGCTCACCGATATTGATCTCAACGACGTCATTCGATTTCATCGCGAGCGCGAGGCTGCGGCGACAATCGTGCTCACGCCCGTTGAGAATCCAACTGCTTACGGACTTGTCGAAACGGATAAGGAAAGCCGCGTGCAGAGATTTCTCGAAAAGCCCAAACTCGAAGAAGTCACTTGCAACACGATCAACGCAGGCATCTACATTCTTGAGCCGAAAGTTCTCGATTACATCCCCGAAGACGAGCCGTTCATGTTCGAATACGATGTCTTCCCGCAACTGCTCGAACAGAGCGAGCCGTTCTACGGTTACATCTGGCGAGGCTATTGGCGCGACATAGGCACAGCGCCCAGCTACTGGCAGGCGAACATGGATGTACTCGAAGGCCGCGTGAAGATTCTGGAAAAGCTCCCAGCTGAGCGAGGCGAGAAGTTTGCTGCGATGGCTGAGATTGATTCCATATCGCTCGTTGATCCTTCCTGCACCGTGAAGCCTGGCGTCGAAATAATCAATTCCGTCATAAGCCGCAACTGCTACATCGAAGAGCGAGCGCGAATAGAAAACTCCGTCATTCGCGCCGGCACGCGCATCGGTCAGGGCGCGGTTGTATCGGGCGCGGTCGTCGGCAAAGGCTGCCACATCGGGCGCGCAGTCGAGGTCGGCAGCGGCTCCGTTCTCGGCGATAAATCCGTGCTCACCGACTACAGTCAGGTTTAGAGAACAGGTGACAGGCAGCAGCAAACAGGCAAAGAACAGCCCCATGGATTCTGACCTTTCATCCGTTCCCCGTTCTCTGCCGCCTAAAATCATGGTTCGCGCGCCGAACTGGGTGGGCGACGCGGTAATGGCCGTTCCCGCGCTTAGAGAGTTGCGCCGCATCTTTGCTGATTCAAAGATCACGTTGGTCGCTCGCCCCTGGGTCGCTGGTCTATTCGACGGTGAAGGGCTGGCCGATGCTTTAATTTCAGTTGGAGATGCGAGAGGCGTCTTTCAAAAGACGAGAGAGTTCATCCGGCAGGCTCGCCGCTTGAAGCGCGAGCGATTCGATTTAGCCGTGCTGCTTCAAAACGCTGCTGGCGCGGCGCTGGCGGCTCGCGCGGCTGGAGTCAAAAAAATCGCAGGCTATCCGACCGATGGCCGCCGCGCGCTGCTTAGCATAGTCATTCCATTCGAGCCGAATTATAAAACGCTTCATCAAGTCCGCTACTATCTCAATATAGCCTCTGAGCTTGAGCGAATGCTCACAGGAACGAGCCGCGTTGAAATTGAAACCGCGCAACCTTCGCTTCACATCAACACAGAAGATAAAACGCGAGCTTGCGAATTGCTTGAGCCATTCGGCATCAAAGCAGGCGCGCGAATAGTCGCAATCAATCCCGGCGCGACCAACAGCCGCGCAAAGCGGTGGCTACCTGAAAGATTTGCAGCCGTCGCAGACCAACTCGTAGAACGCGATGGGTTTCAAGCAATTATCATCGGAGCGGCGGGTGACATTGAAGCCGCGCGCGAAGTCGCGCGGCTTATGCGCTCACCTGCGGCGATGCTTGCGGGACGAACGAACATCGCACAGTTGAAAGCCGTGCTTGCCTGCTCGCAGCTTGTCGTATCGAACGACACTGGCGCAGCGCATGTGTCGGCTGCGTTAGGCGTTCCAACAGTTGTCGTGTTCGGGCCTACGGAGCACGTCTCGACTCGCCCGCTTTCGAAGCTCGCTATGGTTGTGCGGCACGATGTTGAGTGCTCGCCCTGCATGCTGCGCGATTGCCCGATTGATCATCGCTGTATGGCGCGCGTTGAAGTTGATGACGTTTATCGCGCCGCGCGGAGGCTGTTTGAAAGGCAAAAGTAAGGAGCGGAAAGCCGGAACCGGTCTCCTCCTCACAGTTGCCTTTCCTGTTTGCCTGTTGCTGTTAGAAAACGCCAGCCACTATGGTTCTGCCTGCCTGATCTGCGACGACGACAGCAGTGCCGAGTCCGATGGGAGGGAGCGTAGCGCCATCGCCTGTGTTAAGTTGAATCTCGCCTCTCAACAGGCTTATCGTTATCTGTCCAACCGGGCTGTTATCAATCAACACGTTTAGAACAGTCCCGTCCGGTAAATTCACGTCCTCAACTTGAACCGTAAGCTGGCTTGCCGTTGCGCGCGCTCTGAACTCCGCGCGCCCCTTCGGAACCATGCCGTTTATGGCCGCGCCAGCAAGCTGCGCTCTGATCCTTGTCGCGTCCCCGCCTGCATTTGCCGCTCCGCCCACAACCATGCTCGTTAGAACCACTGCCAGACAACTTACCCAAAACCTTTTCATTTTCCACTCTCCTGATCGAGAAAAATTCTAGATTCGGGCGAACGCTCTCAGTGCTCCTTTATCGAGCAGACAGTGCGGGCCGGGAGGATAAAAATACACGCGAGCCAAAAAATATTTTCGTATCACCGACAGCAAAGACTCACAGCGACGAGCGCGCCAGCCGCTTGCGCCCTTACTGCGCAGCCGTCTTCACCCAGCAGCGCAGCATCTCGGCGACGCTCCACGCCTGAGCTATGCAGCCGCGCGGCGTGAAGGGCGATTCGGCGTCGAATATCTCGCTGATTGATCCGATGCACGCCTGACTCAAGTGCGGCTCAAACCCTTCAAGAAATCGCCGCGCGCCCGCTTGGTCATCAGGATGCACTTTCAGCCACGCATCAATGAACGGCCCGATCAGCCACGCCCACACCGTGCCCTGATGATAAGCAGCGTCGCGCGAGCGGAGATCGCCGTCGTATTTCGGCTTGTAATCCGGATGGCCCGGCGCGAGCGAGCGAAGACCTACGGGCGTGAGCAATCTCTGGCGCACGGTTTCCAACACGGGCTTCCATTTCGATTCGTCAAGCACCGCGTGATTGAGCGAGATTGCGAAGATTTGATTCGGGCGACAGGCCGCGTCATCGCCCCCTTCGCCATCAACAAGATCGTAGAGGTATCCGCCCGCTTCGTGCCAGAATCTTTTATTGAAAGACTCGCGCGCTCGGCTGGCCGCCTCTGCGACTTCGCACGCCGTTTCTTCCCGCCCTTCTTCGCGTAGCCATCGTTCAAGCAGCATGAGAGCGTTGTACCACAGCGCGTTTATCTCGACAGCCTTGCCGCGTCGTGGAGTCACGACCCATCCTTCTACCTTCGCATCCATCCACGTCAGTTGATACCCTTCCGCGCCTTGAACCAGCAGGCCGTCGCTCGGATCAACATGAATCCCGAATCGCGTGCCGCGCATGTGATGATTGAAAATGTCAACGAGCTTCGGCAGCGCGAGCCTCAAGGTCACGCGGTCGCCGCTCGCTCGAACATAAGCGTCAATCGCATGAAAGAACCAAAGCGTCGCGTCAGCCGTGTGGTACAAACCTTCGTTTTCGCCTTCGGGAAACATATTTGGAATCAGCCCGTCGCGGATGTAATGAATGAACGTGCGCAGTATGTAGCGGGCTTCTATGTGCCTGCCGGTTGTGAGCGTCAGCCCTTCGAGGCTAATCATCGTATCGCGCCCCCAGTCCGTAAACCAGTGATAGCCCGCGATGACTGTTCGCACCTCGTCGCCAGCGGCGCGAGCGCGCACGGAATCTTCGAGGCGGCCCGCAGGCTTTATGATGAACTGGTCTGCGGCCATCACAAGCTCGGCACCGGTGCCTTCGCGCGCATTCGGATGAGCCATCGCGATTAGCTGCGCGCGGCGTTCGGTTTCGGCGGCGAATGCTTCTTTGGGGTTGAGCGCCTCAATCACTTCCCACTCTTCGGTTGAAGCTATGAGCGTCGCGGGATTGTCTTTTGACAATTCGACGTGAAAATATCCGGGACTCCACAGGTTACCCTGATAGTCGTACCCGCGTCGTTGTTCGGTGTGATAAACGAAATCGCGCATCAACTCTATATCGAAAGTGAACACGCACTTGTGGCTCGCAAGCTTCAGCTTGAGCGGCGGCAATGATGATTGCTCTTCGCACAACTCGAATCGGTCTTCAACTACGGTCAGCACGTAAGGATGTTTGAAGTCGTGACTGAGCCTGCCTTCGTGCGGGCGGAAGTGAACCGCGGGGCGAAGCTCCAATCGAACAGGCTCGCCCGACAGAATCCGGTAAGCGAGGAGCGCGGTGTTCTGCAGGTGCGGCATCATCAATCGCTTTTCGAGCGTGACATCATCAAGCTCATATCGCCAGACGGGAAGACCCGATTCCAATCGGAACTCCGCGAGATGAACCGCGCCGTTGAGGTGAATTCCTGTCGCGGCTCGCTCTTCGGCTCCGAGCAGGATCGTTTTGCCCCCGGGCAGGTGAACACGCTCAAGCAAATTATTGAGCATCATCGTTCGGCCAAAGGGCGACGCCAGCGCGGCGATAAGTATCCCGTGAAAGCGGCGCGTGAGCGCGCCCGTCACCGTGCCCGATGCGTACCCGCCAAGCCCGTTCGTCACTATCCATTCGTGCACGGGCGCGAATTCGTTTTCAGTGAGATTGCCTGCGGGCCATTCCATCTTGCGAATCGTTTCATTCATCCTTTGCTCCGTTATTTCCTCGCGTTGATTGCTCGTCGTCTGACTTCCTTTCAACCGGCGCGAGCACAACCGCCGCATGGCCTTGAATGCGCCAGCCGTCTTCGGTTTCAACTTCGGGCGTGCCAAGCCCGCCGTAGCGCGTGTCTTCGCTCGTCCACAGAATTTTCCATTCGCGATTCTCAGGCGGAGCGAGCAGCGGCTCAGGCGCAATATCAAGATGAAGGTCGCTTCCCAAGTTCACGATCAACAAACGGTCATCGCCGTTATCGCCGAAAAAGCGAATCACAAAAGCTTCAGGCCCAAGCACTGCGCCGTCAATTCCGCGAGCGCCTTGCGATTTGAACGCGCGGTCTTCGCGCCTGAGCTTAAGCAGGTCGCGATGAAGCGCGTAGGTTTCCGCGTGAGTCTCGCGCTCTGAAAGCTTGAGCTTTGATCGCTCGAACGTCGCAGGGTCAGCCGGGTCGGCAATTCGTGATTGCGTTTCCGCAATCGCAAGCGAAGGGAATTGCGCGAGGAACTGTTTGCGGCCCTTGTGAACCTTCGGCGCAATCTCCGAGTTGTGATCTGCAAAAAACAAGAACGGCGATGACGCGCCAAACTCCTGCCCTTGAAACAGCATCGGCGTTCCGGGCGCGAGCAGCGCGAGCGCGGTAATCGCGCGATATTTACCCGGCGACGCGAGCTTGTGAATGCGCTCGCCGTTGCCAGAGTTTGAAATCTGATCGTGATTTTGAATGAAGGTCACAAACGTCGCAGGCTTGAGTCCAAAGGCAGGCGTGCCGCGCCGTTTCTTTTGCCAACGGTATCGCTGGCCTTGATAAAGGTAGCCGTACTTGATTGCCGAGATGAATTCCTGCGGCGTGCCGCGATAATCTGTGTAGTAAGCCTCGCGCCGACCCGTTAAGGCGACTCTCGCCGTGTGATGAAAATCATCATTCCACAGCGCATCCATCCCGTAGCCGCCTTCTTCGATGGGCCTTACGAGCTTTGTTTCCTGCGGCTCGTTTTCAGCGACAATGATGATTGAGCGATTGCCGCCAGCCTCGCGCGCGCGGCGGGTTATCTCCGCGAGAATGTGATTGTCGGATTTATCATAAACATTCTGCGTCGCGTCGAGACGCAATCCATCGAGATGAAACTCATCAATCCAGTACGCGGCGTTTGCAGCGAAGAACTCGCGCACAGGCCCGGCGCCCGCGCCATCGTAATTGGTCGCGTCGCCCCAGTCGGTTTTGTAGCGGTCGGTGAAATAGTCTTCGGAGAACTGCTTCAGGTAATTGCCGTCAGGCCCAAGATGGTTATAGACAACATCCAAAATCACACCGAGCGAGAGCGAGTGTGCCCGGTCAACAAAGCTGCGGAAATCGTCGGGCGTGCCGTAAAGGCGAGTCGGCGCGAACATATCAACGCCGTCGTAGCCCCAACCGAAGCGGCCCGCGAACTCTGCTACGGGCATCACTTCAATCACAGTAATGCCAAGCTCTCGAAGCTCATCAAGCTCGCGCGCGGCTGATTGCCATGTTCCATCGGGCGTGAATGTGCCGATGTGCATCTCATAGATGACCTGCCCTTCGAGCTTCACGCCGCGCCAGTCCTTATCGCGCCAACGAAATCGCGCAGGGTCAATGACCTGAGATGGACCGTGCGGGCCTTCGGGCTGATAGCGCGAAGCAGGGTCGGGGAACGCGTCGCCGCCGTCGAGCCTGTAGCGATAGAGCGCGCCTTCGCCAGCTTGTTCGACCACGCCTGAGAAATAACCGTTCGCTTCTTCGTTCAGCTCGAACGCTTGAGTCGAAGCTGTCGGCTTGAGTGATTCGATTATGACTTCGACCTTTTTGCGGCGCGGCGCCCAAACGCGAAAGTGGACTCCGCCGTCAGGCAACACCTCTGCGCCAACGGGCAAGCGCCTGCTCAGCTTTGTATTCTGCATTGATTGATTATCTTTCTTTGCGTCGGTGATGATTGCAGCCTGTGACGTAACGAATAGTTCTCACAAGCGGTCCACACGTCTGAGCGTCATCAGCTAATAGCCTGCCTCATGCGTCGCCCGCGTGTAAAGAGCGGATGTGCTATGATTCTTCGACGCTTGTTTATGAACCACCACGCGAACGAGGACTGATGAAATTTCCAAGATCGAGCGGCATCTTACTTCATCCAACGTCATTGCCCGGCAGGTTCGGCATTGGAGACTTGGGCGGCGAGGCTTACCGCTTCATTGATTTTCTTGCGGCGGGCAAGCTGTCGCTCTGGCAGACATTGCCGCTCACGCCGCCCGGCTTCGGCCATTCGCCCTATCAATCTTTCTCGGCCTTCGCAGGCAACATCCTTATGATAAGCCCTGAAAAGCTGGTCGGTGATTGGCTCTTATCGAATGAAGACATTCAAGCCGCGCCCGATTTCCCTGAAGAGCGCATTGATTGGAACCGCGTGATTGAATTCAAGAGCGCGCTGCTTGAAAAAGCATTCCAGAATTTTCGCCGCGGCGAGTATCGCGAGCTGCGCGAAGACCTCGAAGGGTTTCGCCACTACGCGCAATCGTGGCTCGCGGATTACGCGCTGTTCGCCGCGCTCAAAGACGAGCACGAGGGGCGCGAGTGGAACACATGGGAGAAAGAGTTAATTCATCGCGAGCCTTCTGCGTTGAAAGCCGCAAGAGAGAGATTGCGTGATCGAATAGAAGCGCACGAATTGTTTCAATACCTCTTCTTCAAGCAATGGCTTGAGCTTAAGCGATACGCCAACGAGCGCGGCATAAAAATCATTGGCGACATGCCGATCTTTGTCGCGCACAACTCGGCTGACGTGTGGGCGCATCCGCGATTGTTCAAGCTCGACGAAGAAGAAAACCCCACGGTCGTCGCGGGCGTGCCGCCCGACCTGTTCAGCAAAACGGGCCAGCGTTGGGGCAATCCCATTTATAACTGGGAGCGAATGCGCGAGGACGGGTTCAAGTGGTGGATAGAGCGGATGCGCGAGGCGTTCAAGATAGTCGACATCGTTCGCATTGATCACTTTCGCGGATTCGCCGCAACGTGGGAGGTTCCCGCCGAAGATGAGACGGCTGAAAACGGCGAGTGGGTTGAAGTGCCGGGCCGCGAGCTTTTCGCTGCATTGAAAGAGAGCTTGGGTGACGTGCCCGTGATGGCTGAAGACTTGGGGACGATTACGCCAGATGTGATTGAGCTGCGCGACGAGTTGGGCTTTCCCGGCATGCGCGTTCTGCAATTCGCCTTCAACGGCGACCCGCGCGACACGCACCTGCCGCACAACTACGTTCACAACACGGTCGTCTACACGGGCACGCACGACAACGACACAGTAGTCGGGTGGTTTCACGGTAAATCGGGCGACGGCTCGACGCGAACTGCGGAGCAGATTAAGCGCGAGCGCGCGAATTGCAAAAAGTACCTGCACACGACGGGGCGCGAGATTAACTGGGACTTCATTCGCGCGGCGTTCTCGTCGGTCGCCGACGTTGCGATAATTCCGTTGCAGGACATTTTGGGATTGGACTCAAGCGCGCGGATGAACACGCCTGCGGTTGAAGAAGGCAACTGGGCCTGGCGTTATAAAAGCGACGCGCTCACATCGGAGTTGAGCGAAAGGCTGCTGGAGATGACAAAGATTTATGGCCGCGAGGTCTGGTGAAACAGTCGGATCGCTGCTTTCACGATGCGCCGTTTGCTGGCGCTGGCCGCTGATTAATGCGACAGCCGTAGTCGCCGTGCCGTAAGTAACAGCCAGTCTCTGCCCGTCACGCGAAAAGGCGAAATAAAAAATCTTTTCCGGCCTGAAGCCCGGCAACTTTTCCGGCTTGCGACCATCGAGCGGCTGCCTCCACAGCCCCTGAGTGAGATCGCGGTACAACAGCGCGCTGCCATCGGGCGACCACGCAACGCCATTGTTCGTCGTCGCGTTGCGCGGCAGCGAAAATCTCTTTATCGGCTCGCCGCCTTCAAACGGTATGACGACAATCGCAGGGCCATAAGCGCAGGCGATGTACTTGCTATCAGGTGAAATCGCCGGTCGCCCATAAGGCTGCTCGGTCAGGCGACGATTCTCGGCCTGATTAGAGCAGGCCGCGCGCACAACACAACAACTGAAGACGCGCGCGTCTGCCTGCAATCCATCATCGCTGCGATGGCAAACTCTCCAAGTCTCGAACAGTGACGGCAAGAGCCTCGATGAGGCTTGGTTAGAAAATTCATAAATCTCGATAGCAGATGACAATGACAGATAACAGAAAGGAGATTCTCGTGAAGACAAGACAAAGCATTCTCTTCGCGCTTCTATCAATAGCATTCTTCGCGGGCGCGATTCTCTTTGGCGCGGCGCGCACGGCGCAACTCGCGGCGGATTGCGCGTGGGCCGACAAGTCCGACCTTGCGTCGTTGGAGCCTTTGGCGAGTCTGGATAACCAGTCGTCTTGTAGTCTGATCGTAGCGAGCCGTCAGATGATTGGGGAGCGAGGTTGGCTCCGCAAGCCCTCCCAGCCAAACTGGTCGAAGCGTTTTCTCCATTTGAACAACCAAGTAGGGGAGCGCCCAATCCATTGCAAGATGGTTTGCGGGCTGACTCCTTTAAGTATCAGGCGAATCGCCTTGCGACAAGAATTGCGTTCTTTCTTCTCGTCCATGCTGCCTCCTTTGCAGGCAGCATGAACTAGAACTGATGTTCACGATGTCTTGAGCCTTTTTTGTTCACGATGTTGTGAGCCCTGACAATCAACAACCGCAATCGTTCTAATGGCCGCCGTTATCATGCTCATCTGCGCGCATTCGCCCACGCGCACGGCGAGCGCGCGGGGCAAAGAGTCGCCGCGACTTCTCCTGCCTGCAACTCCGGCGGTCTCGCTCGGCGACGGGCAGACGTTCCAGGTAACCTATCTCAACACAGGCAGCAATCCTTTTGAGATTATCCCGTGCATATTTGACGGAGACGGCGCGCACCTAAAGACAGGCGACCCCGTTTTGCTTCTGCCCGCGCGCTCGAAGTGATTAGCACAATGCCCAGACATACGGTCGCGTTGCATTGACGCTCGGCTGCGGCTGTTGTTTAATTGCCGTGCCTGATTCTTCATCCACGAAGAACACGAAGCGGCACAAAGCGAATCAGAAAAAACTTCGTGCTTCTTCGTGTCCTTCGTGAATTGCTCTTCTAAGAAAGGACATGCCTATGAAGATTCTCATCAAGAACGGCCAGATAGTCACAGCCGTTGATAACTACTTCGCAGACGTTTTAATCGAAGACGGCAAAGTGTCGGTCATCGGTCGCACGCTCGATATGGAAGCTGACAAGGTGATTGACGCGTCGAACAAGCTCGTCATACCCGGAGGCATTGACCCGCACACGCACATGGAATTGCCATTCGGCGGGACCTTCTCGTCAGACGATTTCCGCACGGGCACCATCGCGGCGGCGCACGGCGGCACGACGACCATTATTGATTTTGCCGTTCAATACAAGGGCGAGTCTTTAACGCAGGCCGTTGACAACTGGCACAAGAAAGCCGAAGGCAAGACCGCGATTGATTACGGCTTTCATTTAATAACAACCGACCTGCCCGACGAGCGCGTGCCTGAGATGAAGCAGCTCATCAACGAAGGCGTGATGAGCTTCAAGCTCTTTATGGCTTATCCGGGCGTGTTCTTAGTTGACGACGCGACTATTTACCGCGCGATGAAGAACGCGGGCAATTGGGGCGGCTTGATATGCATGCACGCGGAAAACGGAATCGTCATCAACGAAATAATCAAGCACGCGCTTGCCGAGGGCAAAACCGCGCCGAAGTATCACGCGCTGACTCGCCCGACCAAAGCCGAGGCCGAAGGCGTGCATCGCGCAATCGCCATCGCAGAGATGGCCGAATCGCCCGTCTACATCGTTCATCTGAGCTGCTCGGACGCGCTTGAAGAAGTGCGCGAGGCGCGCGACGCGGGGCTTCCGGCTTACGCCGAAACCTGCCCGCAGTATTTGTTTTTGGATTACAGCCTTTATGAAAAAGAAGGCTTCGAGGGCGCAAAGTGGGTGATGACTCCGCCGCTTCGTGAGAAATGGAATCAGGAAAAGCTGTGGCAGGGGCTTCGCGGCAACGATCTTCAAGTTGTCTCAACCGATCACTGCCCGTTCTGTTTCAAAGAGCAAAAAGAACTGGGCCGCGACGACTTCACTAAGATTCCAAACGGCGGGCCGGGCGTTGAGCATCGCATGAGCCTGATATATAACGGCGGCGTCGCAGAAGGAAGAATAAGCCTGAATCGCTTTGTCGAATTGACATCAACGGCGGCGGCGAAGCTCTTTGGACTCTTCCCGCGCAAAGGAACAATTGCAGTCGGAAGCGATGCCGACATAGTCATCTTTGATCCGAACGAAGAACAGACGATTTCAGCGGCGACGCATCACATGAAGGTTGACTACTCAGCCTACGAAGGGATGAAGGTGCGCGGCGTAACAAAGACGGTGCTGTCGCGCGGGCGAGTCGTCATCGAAGACGGAAATTATATAGGCCGTCCCGGAGACGGCGAGTTCCTTCGTCGTGGCACATTCAGCGGGCGGTACTGACCCGATTCTGTGATAGAATCAGGGCAAGCATGGAGGTTTTATGACCACGCACGTTGAGCCGGTTGTCACAGTAGCCGACCTCGATCTAATGTCGGGAGACGGCAACCAATATGAGGTCATCGAAGGAGAGCTATTCGTGTCTCGCGCGCCCGGACTTACTCATCAAATCATCGTCAGCAACTTTATTGGCTCCTTCAAACTCTATCTCGATCAAAATCCAATCGGGATTGTCGTGCCCGGGCCAGGAGTCATATTCAGCGAGATTAGCGGCGTGATACCTGACGTCATCTTCATCAGCAACGAGCGGCGCGGCGAAATAGCTTCCGGCGAAAAGGTCATGGGCGCGCCTGATCTCGTCATCGAGATTGTTTCGCCGGGAGTGGAAAACGAGCGGCGTGATCGTGTCGTCAAAAGACAGCTTTATGCACGCTACGGAGTGAAGGAATGCTGGATTGCTGACCCGGAGAGTCGCACAATCGAAATCTATTGTAATGATGGGCAGAATTTGAATCTGGTTGCTGACGCTTCGAGAGCAGAATGAAATTACACCATCGGTGCTGCCCGGATACCGCGCGAAAGTTGAAAACATCTTTGCGATTTGAGCAACTGCCCGCAGAGTTTTACCTGAACTCAATTTGACACCTTACCATCTACTCTTATAGCATCCCTATTACGCTCAGGTTCTTGTGATTATTGAGAAGATGTAATGACGAATCTCGCCGCGCGAAGGTGCACCCACGAACCGCTCATTTCGCAAAGCGAAATTGTCGCCGTGTAGCATTACATCTGTCTCAACAATCACTTGCTGGCGTTTTTCGATGTTTAAACAAGGAGGCATCATTTGAGAATCAAAGCATTGTTCAAGTTTATTAATCTGACGCTCGTTGCGCTGATGATGGCATCGCCGCTCAGCGCGATTGCGCAATCGCAGGCCGTCGCCGGCTCAATCGAAGGAACTGTGACGGACGCAAACGGCGCGGTCGTGCCTGATGCGAAGGTCACGGCGACGAGCCTTGAAACGGGACTCAAGCGCGAAGCCACAACAAACAGCGAAGGCATATACCGATTGCTGTCGCTTCCTGTCGGCCAGTACGACGTGACGATTGAGAAGCAAGGTTTCGCAACTGTAAAACATCAAGCGGTTAAGGTGCAGATCGGGCAGAAGCTCACGCTCGACGCCGAACTTGGCGCGGCTGGCGCTTCTGAAACAATCAATGTTACAGCCGAAGCGCCAATCGTTGAAACAACGCGCACGCAGGTGTCGGCAATAGTCAACGACAAAGCCGTCTCGAATCTGCCCACGAACGGGCGGAACTTTATTGATTTCGTCCTGCTCACGCCCGGTGTCACGCGCGACGTTCGCACCGGAGACATATCGTTCGCCGGGCAGCGCGGCACTCTCAACAGCCTTCAGATTGACGGCGCGGATAACAACAACACTTTCTTCGGTCAAAGTCTGGGCCGCACAGGCTCAGGCCGCGCGCCTTATCAATTCTCGCAGGACGCCGTGCAAGAGTTTCAGGTGAACTCGAACGGCTACTCCGCAGAGTTTGGTCGCGCAGCGGGCGCGGTCGTCAACGTCGTGACCAAATCGGGCACGAACCAGTTTCACGGAACGCTGTTCGATTTCTACCGCGACAAATCGCTCAACGCGAACAACTTTTTCAACAACGCAACGAAACGGCCACGCCCCGCGCTTCACGTTCATCAGTTTGGCGGCAACATCGGCGGCCCGATCAAGAAAGACAAGCTCTTTTTCTTCTTCGATTTTGACGGCCAGCGCCGGCAGGACCCCGTTGACGTGATATTGCAAGGCACACTCGTTGGGCCTGCGGACCCGAACTTCGCCGCGCAGCAACGCGCGCTCGCGGAGATCGCGCCGCGCATCGGAGGCTACCCGCGCAGCTTCAACCAGGACGTTTATCTTGCTAAGGTTGATTGGCAACTGAGCAACGCGAATCGCCTGTCGGGCCGGTACAATCATCAGAAGTTCATCGGCGGCTCGCTCGAAAACTCCGCGCCCACGGGGATACCGAACACGACTTCGACGTTTGAGCACACGGGCAACTCGAACGTGAAGACCGACACGCTCACGGTTTCGCTCTCTTCGATTCTCACGCCGCACCTGCTCAACGAAGCGCGCTTCAACTACGGGCGCGACAGCGAGCCGGGCACGGCGAACTCGGACGACCCTGAAGTTGTTATCCTTCAAGGCGGCGTGACGGCTGTTCAATTGGGGCGCAACAACTTCAGCCCGCGCGAGACGACCTTGCGCCGTTACCAGTTCATTGACAACGTCAGCTACACCTTGGGCAAGCACGCGCTCAAGACCGGCGTTGATGTGAATATCGAAAACATCCTGAATTTCTTCCCGGGACTTTTCGGCGGGCAGTACACATTCAACTCGCTCGCGGACTTCGCCAATCGCCGTCCCGCGCGCTTCGTGCAGGCGTTCGCCGGACAGGGCACGAGCGGGCCGACGACTCACCCGAACAATCGCGAGTTCGCGGCGTTCCTGCAAGATGACTGGCGCGCGAGCCAGCGGCTTACGCTCAATCTCGGACTGCGCTATGACATTCAAAAGATGGCCGAGCCTGAGATTAAAAATCCAGACGCGCAACTTGCGGCTGCCGGAATTGACACGAGCTTCGTCAAGACCGACAAGAACAACTTCGCGCCGCGCGTAGGGTTTGCGTGGAATCCGCTCGAATCGAACAAACTCGTTGTGCGCGGCGGCTACGGAATATTCTTTGGCCGCACGCCTGCGATTATGCTCGGCACAGCGCACTCGCAAAACGGAATTCAGGTCATCAACCTGACCTTTACCGGTTCAGCGATGCCGACTTTCCCGAATCGCTTTGCGTCGCTGCCGACTGGCGTGACGCTGCCGCCGACGAACATCTATGTTTTCGCGCGCGACTACGTCTCGCCCTACACCGAGCAGTGGAGTCTTGGCGCAGAGTACGAGCTTGTCAAAGACCTGTCTGTGAACTTCACATATCTCGGAGTGAAGGGCACACACCTTTCGCGCACGCGCGACATCAATTTGTTGCCGCCCGTTGTGGCGACGATTCGCGATGATGGCGGAAGGACGTTCTCTTACCTGCGTTTTCCGGGCAGGCTCTATTCACACTTCGCGCGCATCTCGCAGTTTGAATCCAACGGCAATTCGATCTACAACGGATTCACCGCGCAGGTGACGAAGCGGTTCTCGCGCAGCTTCCAGCTTCTCGGCGCGTTCACCTTCTCTCGCGCGATTGACGACAATCCTGACGCAACTTCGGTTGTTCCGGGCAATGCGGGCGATGATTCAAAGATGATTCAAAACCCGCTCGACATCGCAGATGACCGCGCGCTGTCTGTGAATCAGGTTCGCAGGCGTTTGGTCATCAGCGGCATATGGGCCGTTGGCGATTACGCGAGGAACATTGAAAACCACGCGCTGCGAGCCGTGCTTTCCGGCTGGAGCTTCAGCGGAATCATCACCGCCGAAGACGGTCGCCCGTACACGGCGAAGGTTGGAAACGATTTGAATAACGACGGCAATCGTTTCACCGACCGAGTTCCGGGCTTTGGGCGCAACACGTTTATCGGGCCGGGATTCTTCAGCGTTGACCCGCGCCTCACGCGCGACATCACGTTGCATGAGCGCGTGCGGTTGCAGTTGATAGCCGAAGCGTTCAACGCATTCAACCGCCCGAACTTCACGAACGTGAACACGACTTTCTATAATCTGGTTGGCACGTTCCCGAATAACTCGCTCGTTGCGATTCGCAACTTCGGCCAGCCTACGGCTACGACCGACCCGCGAATCATCCAGCTTGCAGCGAAGATTATTTTCTAATCGCGCTGCGATTGAATTTTGGATGGGAGGCTGCCTGCGGGTGGCCTCCCATTTTGTTTTTGAGCATAATTCTCACGCTTGCCTCGAAGACACGACAGCAATGAGGTCGCCTCGCGCGCTTCGCTTCAAGCGGAGCGTGTCACTCGTCGTTTTTATAACCGATTAACAATCGAGCATGAATCATTAATCAGATCAATCGAAGATATTGCTGATGAAGAAGCAAAGCGGTCTTACGCTCTGGCGTTGATGAATCAGCTGATGTTCGTTTACTTCATTCAGAAACGCGGCTTGCTTGATGACAATGAAAATTATTTGCGCACGAAGCTGAGCGAAAGCAGACGGCGCGGCAAAGATATTTTTTACAACGACTTTCTATGCGTGCTGTTCTTTGATGGCTTTGCGAAAAAAGAGCGCGAACGGGCGAGCGCCGTGAATCAACTCTTAGGCAAAGTACCTTTCTTCAGCCGCGACCTGTTCATTCATCATCAAAGTGAGCATCGTAAAATCAAAATCGCAGACGCCGCGTTTGAAAAGCTGTTTGATTTCTTCGACGAATACGATTGGCGCATGGATGAAGGTCCGCCGCGCGGCGCAAATGAGATTAATACAGATGCGCTCGGCTCGGTGCTTGAGCGATGCGTCAATCAAAGGCAGATGGGCGCGTATTATACTAAAGACGACATCACCGACTACATCGCGTCGAACACAATAATCCCTTTCCTGCTCGATTCGGCAAGCGATAAATGCAAAAGCAATTTTGATGGCATCTGGTTATGTTTGAGCGACGCGCCCGACCGCTACATTCGCGAGCCGATAAAGAAAGGCATTGAGTTGCGGCTGCCTGCTTCTATCGCTGCGGGGTTCAACAATTCATCAAAGCAGCGCGACTGGAACAAGCCCGCGCCCGAAAGGTACGCGCTTGCGACCGAGACGTGGCGCGAAGTCGTTGCGCGGCGTAAAGGTTACGAATCGCTTCGAGCGAAAATTGCAAGCGGCGCGCTGCGCGACACGAACGATCTCATCACCTGCAATCTCGACATAAAGCGACTTGCGCTCGATGCCATTAGAACTTGCGCGAGCGGCGAATGGCTCAGGGCTTTCTGGCAGGCGCTAGAAAAACTTTCCGTGCTTGATCCGACGTGCGGATCGGGCGCGTTTCTTTTCGCCGCGATGAAGACGCTTGAGCCTCTCTATGAAGCGTGCCTTGATCGAATGATGTTCTTTCTGGATGAAGCCAGGCGTTCGGACAATAGCGATGACGCGAAAACATCGAATGATTTTCAAAACACGCTTGAGCTTGCAAGCCGGTATTCAAACCGCCGCTTGTTTATAACCAAATCAATCATCGCAAATAACCTGTTCGGCGTGGACTTGCTGAAAGAAGCAGTTGAGATTTGCAAGCTGCGGTTGCTTTTGAAGCTGATTGGGCAGGCAGATAGCCGCGAGCAGATTGAGCAGATCGGCGAAATTGACTTTAATCTTTGCGCGGGCAACGCACTCGTTGGTTACGTTGCAGTTGACAAGGGACTCACGCAATCAAAAGAAGATTTGAATCGCACGCTCGCGCGCGAGCGCGGCGTTGATTCAAACAACAGCGTTGCTTATAAAGAATGGCTTACGGCTCACAAACCATTTCACTGGCCGGTTGAGTTTCCTGCGGTCGCGAACAACGGCGGATTTGATTGCATAATCGGCAATCCTCCTTATGTGAGCGCCACTCAGGTTCGCAAGCACTATTCGATTCGGAATTATGAGACGGCGAATTGCCACGACATTTATGCATGGGTGATGGAGAGGTCAGCGGCGCTGCTGAAAGAGAATGGACGTGCCGGGATGATCGTGCCGCTCAGCCTCGCCTTTAGCCGCGATTTTGACGCGTGCCGCAAATTGCTTTTTCGAGAGTACGGCGCAAACTGGTTTTCTTCATTTGCCCGAATCCCTGCCGCCCTTTTCAGCTTCGATGTTCGCATCCGCAACACGATTCACATCGGCCACAAATCGAAAGCGGCAAAACATCAATACACGACACGACTGCACCGCTGGAAGGAAGCAGCCCGGCCTCACCTGTTTCAGACAATCGAGTACGCGCCGTTTGCGCCCGCGCTCTGGCAAAACAGAATCCCGAAACTCAACACTGAGAAATTCGCTCGCGCATTCGAGCGATTGATGTCGCTCAATCATTCGACGGTCGGCGCGAGCCTTTCTGAAGAAGCGACTGCGCATGCGCTCTACTTCAAGAAGACCGCTTACAACTGGTTGAACTTCTGCCGCGCGATGCCGCCGTGTTTTGACGAGCGCGGCTTAAACATACCGCACACGAAATTCGGCGTCGTTCATTTCGTTGACGCGCGGGCGAGAGATTTAGCTTTTCTCCTGCTGAACGGCAAAATCATGTTTGCATTCTGGTGCATGACTGGCGATGACTTCGACGTGACGCGATGGATGTTTGCTGACTTTCCTTTGGATTTGCGCTCTGTTCCTAATGAAGCGTCGGCGCGACTCTTTCCGCTTGTGAATGAACTGGAAGAAACGATGAATGCGAATCTCGCATTCAAACTGAATGCTGGCAGGCGAGTCGGCAACTACAACCTGGCGAGGTGTCGCGAAGTAACCGATAAAAGCGACGCGATCTTTGCTCGATTGCTTGGACTCGAAGCCGCATGGCCCGACATCGAATTGCTCTACTCCCAGATGATCAAAACTGATTTCGATTGAGATTCGATTCTTCAAAATATCAGCGATGCTTTACGGCCATTCGTTGAGCGTGCGTCAACGCAGCCACTCAGCAACAACAGAAGATTCGCGTATTATGGTTTCGGTCCGCTCCGGTCCCGTTGAGATCATAGCGACAGCCGCGCCGACCAACTCCTCAACGCGGCGCACATAGGCTTTCGCATTCTCAGGCAATTCATCAAAGACGGTTATGCCGCTCGTCGTCATCTTCCATCCGGGCAGCGTTTCATAAACAGGCTCGCACTCTGCGAGCGCACTCGCGCCATAAGGCACGTCTTGTATCAACTCGCCGCGATGGCGATACGCCGTGCATACTCTTATCTCTTCAAACTCGTCGAGCACGTCGAGCTTCGTCAACACGAGCGCATCAAGCCCGTTGAGCATCACCGAATACCGGACGACTACTGCATCAAACCAACCCGTGCGGCGCGGTCTGCCCGTTGACGCGCCGTATTCGTTGCCTCGCTTTTGCAGGTACTCACCGGTTTCATTCAAAAGCTCGGTTGGGAACGGCCCGCCGCCCACACGCGTTGTATAGGCTTTGGCTATGCCTAACGCTCCAGTGATGAACTTCGGCGCGAGACCCAATCCCGTAGCCGCGCCGCCAGCCGTCGCGTTCGATGAAGTGACGAAAGGATAAGTGCCGTGATCCACATCAAGCATCGTGCCCTGCGCGCCTTCGAGGAGAACAGATTTGCCCTCGCGGATTGATCTATTAATCAGCGCAGCCGTGTCGCGCACGAAAGGCTTGAGCCGTAGCGCATCATTCATAAAAGCATCAATAGTCGTTTCCGCATCAAGCGGCTCGGCGTTTATCGAAGCAAGCTCGCGATTGGCGCGCTCGATGTTCGCCCTGATCTTTTCTCTGAGCAAATCAGGATAGAGCAGGTCGCCTGCGCGGATTCCGGTTCGCGCGGCCTTGTCTTGATAAGCAGGGCCGATGCCGCGCATCGTTGTGCCGACGCTGCTTGCGCCAAGTTGCTCCTCACGCGCGCGGTCTAAGGCGACGTGATAAGGCAATATCAAATGAGCGCGCGTTGAAACGAACAACCGGCCCTCGCTTTCAATACCCATCCCGCGAAGCTCTTCAAGTTCCGAATTGAACGCGTGAGGATCAACTACAACTCCGTTGCCAACGATGCACAAGCAGTTTTCATGAAGTATGCCTGAGGGAATCAAGTGGAGCACGAATTTGCGGTCGGCGATGCGGACTGTGTGTCCGGCGTTGTGGCCGCCCTGATAGCGGGCGACTATGTCAAAGCGCGGCGCGAGGATGTCGATGACCTTGCCTTTGCCTTCGTCGCCCCACTGCGCTCCGATTACCACGATGTTCTTCATATCATCTAGCTCTCGACTTCGACCTTGCGGGCAGGCGTGAAATCGGCTCCCAGAGCCAGTTTCAGGGCTTTGGTGTTGCGAGCGCGGGCCGCAGCGTGAAGCCTTGTCTTCGGTGAAACAGAAATACAGGCGCACAGCCAAAAGGTGTGCGCCTGTCGTTGCGGTGTGATTGAGCAGTTACGGTAGCCGCTTTGAAAGAGCTATTGCGCCTGAAGCGCGCGATCAATCATCCGGGCGATATTTTCTTTCGACGTTGCGCCGACGACGCGATCAACTTCGTTGCCGCCCTTGAACAGTATCAATGTCGGAATGCCTTTGATGCCGTAGCGTTGCGCAACCTGATTGTCATCAACGTTGAGCTTAACGACTTTCGCCTTGCCATTGTATTCCTGAGCAACTTTCTCAACCGTCGGCGCGAGCATCTTGCATGGGTGACACCACTCGGCCCAGAAGTCGACCAGCACCGGCTGATCCGATTTCAAAACATTCTGCTCAAAATTCTGATCTGTTACTTCACTGACAAACTCGCTCATTATTACCTCCCATGGATGGGTATCGGGTGCCGGGTGTCAGAGATTGGTTATTGGAGATTCAATTCTCAAATTAGCCAGTCCCTGACACCCGGCACTCGAATCCTGACACCTGATTATTAAACGGTTGCTGACGCGCCGCGCTGCGTCAGCCTTTCATACAACTCCACGTAATGCCGCGCCGAGTTATTCCATGAAAAATCCTGGCGCATGCCGTTCTGCATCAACGCGTCCCATAGTTCGCGGTCGGCATAAACCATCAGCGCTTCGTGAATCTTTTCGAGCAACCGGCCCGAATTGTACTCGTAAAATTTGAATCCGTTGCCGCGACGGCTCGTGCGATCAAAGTTCTCAATCGTGTCGTCAAGTCCGCCAGCCGCGCGAACTATTGGGACCGTGCCGTAGCGAAGCGAATACATCTGATTCAACCCGCACGGCTCGAACCGCGAAGGCATCAGGAACATATCCGCTCCGGCTTCGATCTTGTGCGCAAGCTCATTTGAAAATCCGAGATAGACGC
Source organism: Blastocatellia bacterium (assembly GCA_035575515.1). GTDB lineage: Bacteria > Acidobacteriota > Blastocatellia > UBA7656 > UBA7656 > DATLXU01. The sequence continues at coordinate 60,068 of DATLXU010000134.1, read as the reverse complement.
CGACCTGATCGTGCCGCGCGTTGCGCAGTTGCTGGAAAGCTCGCTCGTAAACTTCCGCGCCTGAGCCTAAGAGAATAAACGCGACTCCGCGATCAAGCATGGGCCGGGCAATGTCCAATATCAAATCGAATCCTTTTTGATCCGACAGCCGCGATATGCAGCCCACTAGCGGACGGTCCAAATCTTCTGAGAGTCCAAAGCTGCGAAGCAAATCGCGCTTGCATTCGCGCTTGCCGCTCGTGTCGTCAGCCGAATAGCGCGCCGCGATGAAATGATCTTTTTCGGGACTCCACTCGTCGTAATCAACGCCGTTGAGTATGCCGAACAGGTCGTTGCGCCGCGCGCGAAGCAGCCCGTCGAATCGCTCGCCGAACTCAGGCGTTTGAATCTCCTGCGCGTAGCGCGGGCTTACGGTCGAGATCGCATCCGAAAAGACCAGCCCCGATTTGAGCGAGCTTGCCGCGCCGTAGAATTCAATGCCGCCTTCGGTTCGATAAATCCAATCGGGCAGACCGAACTTCGCCAACTGGCCCGGATCAAACAACCCGTGAAAAGCCATGTTGTGAATCGTGAAAAGCGTCTTTGTGTTTGCAAACGCCGGATCATTCGCGTAAACGGTTTTCAGGTATGCGGGCACAAGCCCCGTCATCCAGTCGTTGATGTGAAGAATGTCGAACCGCTCGCCGAGAGCTTTCGCGAGTTCAAGAATCGCGCGGCTGAAAAACGCGAATCGCTCCGCGTCGTCCGCTTCGCCGTAGAGCTTGCCGCGCTCGAAGTATTCGGCGGCGTCAATGAAATAGACGGGCACTTCGCCCGAATGATCTATATAAACAGCCGTGTGGCGCTCGCCGAAATTGAACGGGACCAGAAGCTCGCCCGCCATCAACTCTGCGCGAGAGCTTATTTTTTCGACATTGTAGCGCGGCATCACGACTCGAACCCGGTGGCCGAGCCTCGCCAGCGCCTTTGGAAGCGCGCCCGCAACGTCTGCAAGCCCGCCCGTTTTCGCATAAGGAACAACTTCCGAAGCCGCCAGTAAGATATTCAAAAGAGCACTCCCATTGATATGAATTTTTCCAACATCAGAATAAAAAATAGTATGTGCGGCAAGCTCCGTTGTCAAGAAAACGACCTGCTCAGGGTCGTCTCAATCGAGGGCCGTCTTTTTCGGCTTGCTTGCGATTTTTAGCTATTCGCTCGCGGATGGCGTCGCTATCTTTCGTGTTGGGAGCCAGCTTGAGGCAGTAATCAAACGCGTCGGCGGCTTTCGAGTATTGCTTCATGGCTTCGTAAAGCAATCCGACTTCGGCATAAGCCGCGGCGTAACGCGGAGCGAGGCGAAGCAGGTCGTTCGCCTCTTTTTCCGCTTCCTGATATTGCGCGCGCTCGCGGTAGAGGCGCACGAGCAGCAATCGCGCAAATGCAAGTCTGGGGTCGAGCCTGATGGCTTCTTTGAATTCTTCTTCGGCGCGGTCAGTCTTGCCGCGTATGTAGTATTGGATTCCGAGATGAGAGTGCGGCAGCGACCAGTGCGGCGCAAGCTGGGCCGCGCGCTCGAAGTTATCTTTGGCCTTGTCGTTCTTCTCGTCTTTTTCGTAAGCGATGCCGAGCGCGTTGTAAGCGTAAGCCGCTCGCGGGTCAAGCTCAATCGCCCGCTTCAGCACGTCAATCGCTTCTTTCGAGCGGCTCTCGCTGATGAGCGCGCGGCCTTCGCAAAACAGGTGCTTCGGCTCAATCTGCGCGTCTGCAGGTCTTAGCATCTTCAATCGAGCGAACGCTTCGGCACCTCGACGAAACACGTCGGGCGCGAGGTCAGCAATCGAAGCATTCACATAATCGTTTATCGCTCGCTGGCCAATCTCTTCGAGCGCGCTGCTCAGCGCCGTCTCGATGCTCGCGCGCTGCGGCTCGTTCGGCATTTCGGTAATTAACCGCTGGTAGAGCGCCCAAGAACCTGCCGGTTCAAGAACCTGCTTGCGCGCGAGCGTCTCTTTTATTTGAGAGATGAGCGGCGAGCTTTTAATCATCGCCGTTGGCGGGAGCGCAGTCTTAAAATCAAGAATCGTGCGCGCGGCGGCGAGCATAACGCTTTGAGTTAATGCTTCGGCGCCGGGCGGGTCTAGCGATACCTCCTGCGCGCCGGGCTTTAATCCTTCAACGACGAGGATGCCGTTGGGCCTTATGCGCCCGCGATAAGTGTTGTTGATGTAAACTTCGCTGCCGGGAGCGCCATGGATTTCGAGCGCGACCGTTTCGATTGGAACAGCGGCATCGGAAGCCGCTCGCGCAGCGTCGGGTAACAGGACTGCCAGCGGCAGTCTTGGGTCAATGCTTCCTGCAACGCGCGGGTGTTGCAGCGCGTTTGTCTGCTCAGGCACGACTTCCGCAACATAATCAACAAGCTCGCCCGCGCGAATCACGCCGTCTTTGTCGCGGTCGGCTTTGCCGCGCAATCCTTCCAGCAAGAAGTAAGTGAACGCGCCGTGCCCGCCGCCCCATCGCGTGTCTTCGTAGCTGCGCTCGTCGGCGCGCGTCGCAAGCAGGCGCACAACGCCCGCGCCGCTTTTGCCCACTTCATCGAGATAGCGGCCAATCAAGACCTCGCGTTCGGCTCCGCGCGAAGTCCAGCCGATCTTTCCCGAATGACATGCATCAGCCATTAACACGACGATTCTCGCTCGCAATCGTTCAGTGATAATGCGGTCAAGCTCCGCAATCGGCAGCGCAGTGGCGTAGAGGTTCTGTGGGTCCGAATCGTGCGCGAGCAGATAACCGTCCGTGTCGCTTTCGACGACGCCGTGCCCGGCGAAGAAAATATAAACGATATCGTCAGGCTCAACCGATCGTGGAAGCCATGTGCCTAGCGCAGTGCGAACGGCTGACAATGTGGCATCCGCGTTCAGCAGCAGCTTGATTTGAGTCGAAGGGAATCCGCCGCCATTCGGGCTGCGAAGAAAAGCAGCGAAGTCCTCAGCATCACGATGAGCGAATCTGAGTTGGCCTTCAGGCGGAATGTTTTTATAGCTCGATATACCTATGACGACGGCCCAGAGCTTGCCGCGCCCGTCGGGAGCAATTCCGCTTGTGACCTGCTTTATCGCGATACCGCGGTCTTGAGCAATCGCGATGGAGCGGAACGTAATTGCAAGAATGATTATTAAAAAGGCTCGGATGAGTGCGGCGGAAAATCTGAGGCAAGTCATAAGGATTACCTGAAACCAATCCTTGATGTTGTGGTGTTGATGAGCAAACCCACAGGCCCGTTTTATACCAGCGCGGTTGTTATGTCAATGTGCGAGGAATGATTCCCGTCCGCTTTCAAATAGATTTACGACGCTCGAAGATGATCCGCCGCAGGACGCAGAAGCGGCGCGGAGATTATTAGCTCTCTGCGGCTGCGGCGGCGAAGAGACTTAAATGCACATAAATTAACGGTGAGAATACTCTCACTTCTTCTGCCGGTTCGCGTCGCGCTTTCTCACAATGTCGTCGAGTTCTTCCTGGAACTTCTTCAAATCGTCTGCGCTCATCACGGGCTTGCTCATCGCGATGTAGCGGGTCAGGTGCTCGGCTGCGGGCGCAAATTTCTGATCGCCCTTGTACGCCTGCGAAAGATAAAAGTGCGCTTCTGCCAGATCATTTCTCAACTTCAGCGCCGCTTCGCCGTCTTCGATAGCGCGTTTCAAATCGCCCTTCAGCAAATAATTCAACGCGCTCGTCTGAAGCACGAGCGCCAACCGAGTCTTGTCGTCTTTCGCGTACTGCTTCGCGGCTGTCAACTCCTGCCGCGCAAGGTCTAAATCGGCGCTGTAATCCGCGCCCGTGTCGTCGTAATAAGCCAGCCGCGTTATCGCTTCGCCTACCTTGTGATGCACTTCGGCTGCCGCCGCGTCGTTACGGAAACGGCCCCCGCCGAATATCAGGTGCGAGATCGAAAGCCCCTTCAAAGCGCGCGTGGCTGAAACTTTCTTCTTTGAAATCTCTTCGAACTGGTCGCGCGCGGTCTTTGCTTCTTCAACAGCTTCCTTCATCTTGGCGACCGAGCCTTGATGCATCAGCACGTCTGCCAAAATCAAATGCGCGGGCGGCGACTTCGGGTTGATCTTGATAGCCTTTCTCAACTCGCGCTCTGAATCAATGAAGTATTTCGGATCGGTTGTCACGGCGCGCTTCAACAGCACGTCGCCAAGCACGACTCGCGGAAAGTCCCAGTTCGGATGGCGCTTGATTATGCTGCGCAGCATCGGTTCGACTTCCGACGGGTCTTGATTCAGGTTGAACTTCGCTTCGGCCAAAAGGGTTTCGGCTTCGAAGTCTGTCTTTCGAGCAGCGAGCGCAAGTTGAAAGCTCTTGATCGCGTCAACTTTGCGGCCAAGCGATTGCTCCGCGCGCCCGCGATAAACGAATGCGTCGGCATACACGCCGCCATTTTTCGTTATCGCCTCGTTGAACTTCTGAACGGCCTTTTCCATGTCCTGCCGGTTGAACAGGTCGACGCCGTCGAGGAAAGCATCCTTCGCTTCGTTTGAGGGCGCTTTCTCTTCGCTGAAATAGACGTTAACCTGCGTATCAGGCGGAGGGACGAGTGCGTCTTCATCCGATTGCGTGAAGGTGCGATTGATTTCGACAAATTTAGTCTTGCCCGGCTCGACTTTGGCGTAGCGTTGCAGAGTCGTGCCGCCCTGCTTGAAGACGAGCAATCGGTCGCCTCCGGGCGCGCGGCGAGTGATTTCGTGGCGGCTGCTTACGGTCCCCGCCTCCTGCCCGTCAATTGCGACGGCGACGTTTTCCATCTCAGGCGCGCGAATGACAATCGAGCCGCAATCGCCTCTGCTCTTGCATGTGCCCGGCACGGCTGACAGCGGGATGTAGTTTGTGTCAACCGAAGTCGAGTTGCCGCCCGGATGCTGCTGGCGGTTCGTAAGCTCAGGCACTTTGTCGCGCACATAGTTTTTCAGCTCAAGAAAAGTGACAAGTCCATCAGCATCAGCATCCGCGTTGCCGCGCAGGGCTTCTAGCACGCAATAGGTGAAAACGCCCTGCCCCTGTCCTTGCCCCTGACTGAGGTTGTCGTACTCAAATGAAATTTCGGTCTGGTCGGCTGCCCATAGAAATCCCACGCCCGTCGCATCCGCCTCTTTCAATCTTTCAGTAAGGATGCTGTTGGCACGAGTCGTCGCATCGGCCCCGCGACCAGCTAGCTGCACGCCCGCGCTGTGGCAGGTGTCGGAAAGCACAAGCCCTTTCTTCGCTGGTATCTCGCGCACAGCTTTTTGAAAAGTTTCCATCGGCAGCCCCGTGTGGGCCATGTCGCGCAGGTCGCTGTCGTACATAACGAAGTAGGGAACTTCGACGGTCTTCTTTGCGCTCTCGTCGTACTGCGGCGCAAGCACGCCGTGCGCGGCGATAAAGAGCATAAAGAAATCATCGGGTCTCGTCTGCTTCAGCTTCGCAAGCGCGGCCTCGACCTGAGCCTTAGTCGCATTCTCGTCTTTGAGCAGAATGATGTGGTCTTCGGGGAAGCCGCCGCCCTCTTCGCTCCTGAGGAACTCATAGATTGCCTGCGCGTCATCGGCTGCGTTCTTCAAATTCTTTATCTCATAACCGCCAACATTTTGATCGCCATACTTGTAGCGCGAGATTCCTATCAGCACAGCCCATAGCTGAACGTCGTGGTTCAATTTAATATCGGTCGGAGTTTTGCCGATTTTTATCTTGATGTCACGCTCGCGCGCGTCCTGCGCCTGCGAAGGCACTGCGAGAAATAGCGAAAGCGATAATGTTAAAGCGGCGGCGCTTGTGATCTTTGCGACTGCTCCCCTTGTCATACTTCATTCTCCCTGCGCTGACCTTTCGATCTTCTAAAATGCAATCGAGAGATTTGAAACCTCAAATCTCGAACGTGAAATTTGAAGACTCAAATCCCTCGCCGTTTATCGCTGGATGCGCACCGCGCCCGGCTTTACGTCAGGAGGCGGAACGGCCCTTATCGGTTCGTTGTTGTTGCGCGTGCCCAGATAAATGCCCGTTCCTGCGCCCGCCGCTGCGGCTGCTCCGACCAGCATCGTGTTGCGCATAGTCCAGAAGCCTGTGGGCGGATGCACCTCGACTCGATACGTGTATGCGAAGTCCGTCCCTTCAACTTTCGCCACGAGCGTGCCCGCGCAGCGCACCGCGCCTGCTATGAAAGGAACTGCGGCGATGCCGCGATTGTCGGTCTTCCCTTTGAACAACGTTCCGGCGGCGGCTCCCGCGCCGAGCGTCCCAAGGCACGGGTCGCCTAACGAGAAGAGTATTGGCAAGTCTGGAACCGGGCGATCATTTTCATCCGTCACCTGAATCTGAACCTGTCGAGTGCTGCGCGCGGCGACGCTGAAGCTCCCGCCCTGTCCGGCAGGCGGCCTGAGCGTGTAGCGTTGCTGTGTCGCGGGCAGGTCTTCAATTCGCACTTCGCCGCTCATCGCATCAATCGTCGCGCGGCCTTCCTCGTTGATGCCGACACGAAAGCTCGCCCCAGAACCGGCTTCCAGAGCCGATCCTGCGGCTTCGACGTATGCGACTGCTTCAGGTTCGAGATGCACCGCAAGGCGACCTGCGGTGAGCGATGCGACGAGCGCGTTGTGAGTCGTTGTGTCGCCATTTGCAACCGAAGTCGAAAAGCGAGCCATCGAGCCGCCCGAAAGCGTCACCTCGCCAATTGAATCGAACGTGATGCGAACGCTTCGGTCTGCGGGAGTCTGAACCAGCTCGCCGCCCCACAGCAATTGCTCGCCCGCCGCTGCGCGCCCATCAATTATGGCTGATGCGCGTACGTTTGCGGCAAACGAGCTTGCGCGGATTGAGCCAATGGGTCCGACGCGCGCAACGGCGCGCAGTCTGATTGGACGCTCGCTGCCCGCGCCATCATCTGCGATTGCGGGAATTGATCCGATAGCCAACACCGCTGCCATCATCAATGCTGCTGTGATCTTTTTCGTCTTCATTGCCTTTTCCTTCGAGGGGTCAGGTTGTTAATGCTTACATCAGGCGGACGGAGCACGTCGGCACGCGAGCTTTGCGCGCCTGCCGGACTTGCCGCGCTGAGTGTGCGTTTGACAGAGCTTGAAACGACGGAGTTGCCTTCGCCGTCAATGATGGTAACTCTAATGGCCGTAGCGTCGGGATTGTCGTTCGCGTTTGTGAATCTCTGCTCGACGATGAGGCTCTGGCCTTTGACAGGGTTGAGCGCGCGAATCTGTTCGGTAAGATCAACCTCGATTGGATCGCCTATGGTCTGCCCGCTCGCATTGAGAAACTCGTACCGCGCGCGGCTGACGTTGAGGTTCGCATCGTGGAATCCGAATCGCGCGAGATACTCGTTGCCGTTTCGCGTGAAGGAGACCGTCGGAGATTTTCGCACATTGTCCGGGTTAGTCGCCTGCACGGGCGTTGATACGCGACCAATCAGATTAATAAAAAGGTTAGGCGTGATGTCCAGCCTTGATGTAACCGTGTCGGGAAGAACATCGCGTGCGGCGAGTCCCGTGGTCTTACCGGCATACTGAGGTATCACAGGATTGAAGCGCACGCGGAACAACTGCCTCTGGCCGACGTTGATTCGCACAGAGCATTCTGAGTCACAGGAGACAGGTCTTTCAGATCCGTCAGAATTCACAGCGTTGACGATGAAAAGATCGCTGTCGTCCGTGTCGGTTATCCTTCCGCTGTCAACGTCGCTGCCGGTTCGACGCGGCCTGAATGATAATGACACCGCAGAGCATCCAACGTTTTGAATCTCGAAAGTGGCTGATGGCGGGTTCTTGAATTTCTTGCGCCTGGCGGTGACGGGGCCGAATTCGAGCGCGGCGTTTTGAAGCGTGACGACTAACTGTGCGGGGTTATTGACCGTCACGGTGAAACTGCATCGAGCAATTAAAGCCGCTTGAGTTGTGACGGAGCAATTGACGGTGGTTGTGCCGACAGGAAAAGTCGAACCCGAAGGCGGAACGCAAGTGACGGTCGCTCCGGCGGGTCCCGTGAAGGTCGGAGCCGGGAAGTTTACAGTCGCAGTGCAGTTGTTTGCGCTGCCGAGCGTCACGGTCTGATTAGACGGGCAGGCAATCGTCGGCGGTGTAATATCCAGCACCGATACTGGAAACTGGCAGACGACGAAGTTGCCCGCGGCGTCGGATACTGTGCATGTGACGACCGTTGTGCCTACGGGAAATGACGAGCCTGACGCTGGCCTGCAAAAAATGTTTACTCCATCCGGGCAATTATCGGTTGCTGTTGGCAGCGGATAATCCACAACCTTTGTTGGCTTGCCCGCGTCTGCCGGAACAGAGAATCCTTGCGGGCAACTGACAGTCGGCGGCTGCGTGTCGTTGATGGTGATAAGAAACGAGCATGTCGGCCCATCATCCACATCGCATGTGACTTGCGTTATGCCGACGGGAAAAAATGAGCCTGAAGGCGGAGTGCACGTCACAGGGCCACACGCGCCTGATGTTACGGGACCGTTAAACGTTACAACAGCCCCACATTGATTCGGATCATTCGATCTTACAATGCCCTCTGGACAACTGGCCGTGCAAGTGACCGATGCGACCGTGATGCACTGAGAGAACTCCGAAGTGTCGTTCGAGTCGGTCGTCGCCGTCGCCGTAATGAACTGGCCTGCGGGCACGGCAACCGCAAAGGTCGAATTGAAATTTGCCGTGCACGATAGATTTGTCGTTACAGAGGTCGAACCGATGTAGGTGCGGCCTTCGCCGAAGCCGGAGCTGTCACACGCATCATTTGCATAGAAGTCAATCGTCAGCGGAGTGCCCGGCGTGCTGTTGATGCTCCCTTGAATCGTGATCGAGCTGCCATTTGATGTGGCGGAAGTAAGGACCGGAAAGTTTTGCAGGTTGTTTGCGCCCGTGTCCGCGTCGCAATTGTCATTGGGCGTCACATTGTCATCCGATAGATTAATTCCGAGCAGCGTGTTATCGAAGATGGAATTGCCGCGAATCAAATTGCCCGTGCCCGACGACACGCTCACCCCTGTGTCGTTTAATGCGATGACGTTGCGCTCTGTGGCAAGAGTTCCCCCTATGACGTTGCCGCTTCCGAAAATGGCGACGCCGCTGCTGGCATTGCCCGGCCCTGTCACGCCGCTGAGGTCTGTGCCTATGAAATTGCCGATGACGCTGTTATTGTTGCCCGATAGAATTACCGCGTCCCCGTCAACAAAATTTATTGCGAGACCGCGTATCGTAGAGTTTGAAGTTTGCACGTTTAGATTCGCTCCCTTCAACTCTATGATAGGACTGCCCGCGAATCCGGGCTGGCTGGTTCCGTCAATGATTACCGACTCGGTGATTGCGGGCAGCGGGTTCAAGGGCGCGATAGTCTGCGGGCCTCCGCCCGGTATGTTGAAGTTTATGATATCTGCGCCGATCAGCGCGTTGGATTCCTCGATTGCCGCGCGCAACGTGCATTCGCTCGAGCTGGTAGTGCTGCACACTCCGTCGCCGGGCATGAAATCATCAGCATCTCCGGTGGAGTTGACAGTGAATATTGCCGTCGCCGGAGCGAATTGACCGGTTGCGCTTTGCCGCGTCGGCTTAGTCGAATCAGCAATCCCTGCCGACGCGTTAGAGCCGGGAAGGTGAACGGATGGGAGCAGAATGAATCCCATCATAAACAACAGCGCGATCAAACAGAAGTATTTTTTCATGTCTTCTCCCCATTGCCCTTTGAATCCCGTTCGCATTCACGCGATCTGCTGCTCGATCTGCTTATGTTAGTCTTCGCGTGCGTCCGTCAATTGTGTTTCAAACGCACCTCGAACACAAGGGCGTTTCCGTTATTGTCCTGAGCAGCGACTACGGAGCCTTCTTTGTCTTTATCCCTTCCGGGCTTGAGCGCGATGCTGCGCGCGCGAATTCCTGAATCACCTTTAGCCGGCGCTATCGGAGTCACGTTCGTGACAATGCCGCCCGCTTTGCCAATGAGTTCCGCAGCCGCGCTCGAAGCTGTCTCGCCTACCTCGCATGACTTCGACGGGTCGCAGCATTCTTTGATGGCTTCGTCGAGAAAGCCTATGCGTTCGCGCGATGTTATCACTTGCAGCACCTCAGTGCCTTTCTCTTCATCGAAAGACATCGTGTAAGGGTCAGCGGGGAGTACATACCATTTGCCGGGGCTGACTTCGTTGGCCATCTCGCGCGAGCAGGGAAAGAGCAACTGTTTCTTTCCGCCGGGCGTGACGTTGACGATATAAACGTAGCCTTTGAAGTTATTTTGAAACTGCACTTTGATCTCGTCGCCTGAGTGGAACTCGCGGCTGGGGTCGACCTCTTCGCCGTCCTTTAGAACTTTTATGCGCATGCCGTCGGCGCGCTTTTTGACGACGAGCGCGCGGGCGCGCGCTGCCGGGTCGCTGTCGTTTCCGGTCATGTGCTTCAGCTCAATCGTGTAGATGAGTTCTTCGTTGTCCTTGCGATTGGTATTGCGCACGTAGATGACATTGCCTGTAACGACGCCAGCCGAATTGGTCTTATCGGTCTGCGCAAGTTTCTGATTTGAACTCTTCTCCAGGTTCGTGATTACCAGGTCGTCTATTCTACCGCCGGAACTTTCGATGTCATCTACTGTCAGGCGATTTGGAAGGTCGGTTATCTTATCGCGGCTGAAGATGACCTTGAAGAATTCTTTTCCGTTCGGCGGCGTTATCTCCCACCAGCAATCGCTTGGGTCGGCGAAGTCCTGGCAATAACCGGGCACAACATATTTCTGATTCTTCTGCACCTGATTCTGACCGTTCTCTATGCGCGGATCGGGGAAGATTACGTGTGGTTTATCAACCACGTTGCCATTGACGTCCACGCTCTTGTGAATGACGTATAGGAAGCCATCCTCGTTAGGCGTGATGGCGAGCTTCACCTGATCGCCTATGGCGAACTCTTGCGCGGGGTCAGCGCTCAGCATGGTGTTTCCGTCGCCGCGCTTGAACACCTCGTATTTGATGGCGAGCAGCGGAGTCGTCTCTTCGCCTTTGTTGATTCTCTTCTTGCGCGCTTCGGTGCGAACGCGTCCGGGTTTCGGCGGTGGAACGTCATGCTTTTCAGGCTTTGGCCAGAAACTCGGATCGCCGTCGACAGAGGCCGCACTGTTTATAGCTGCTTGAATAACGAATGAGCCGACTATGGTTGCGATCAAAGAGTATTTGAATAATCTAGATTTCATGGATTCCTCCTGCTACTTGTTACGCGAGGCCAAGAATTGGCGGATTTTGGGGTCATTTGCCGATATTGCGCACCGGATGCCGACAAGCATATATTCTCTGTCGCTTTCATCTAGATGAACTGGTATGGCGCTTCTGCTCGTTGTGCGCGCGTACTCGAAACCTGCAGATATGCTGCTCCCGCGCGCGACGCGGAAACCGGTCCCGTAGCTCTTATCCTTAAAGCCCGAATCAAGTTTTTCGTTGCCTTCGTAAGGTTGAAAGAAGGCGTCAACCCATTCCTGCACGTTTCCCGCCATGTCGAAAACGCCGTACGCGCTCACGTCGCTGGGGTAAGCCCCTCCGGGTGCGAGAACTGGTACTTTTTCGCGGCCAATATTGGGACTGCCGCCCGCTTCATTATTGCCCCACGGGTAGATTCGTTTCGTATTAGTCTTCGGGTCCCAGCTTGCGGCCTTCTCCCATTCGGCTTCCGTCGGCAGCCGCTTGCCTGCCCATTGGGCGAATTCCTTCGCCCAGTCAAAAGTAATGCCTACAGCAGGCTTATCGGGAAAGTTGACTATGTAATCCTGCGCGACGGCTGTTTTCGGATAAGGCTCGCCTTTGTACGTTTCGTCCCAGAACTTTTTGAACTCCGCATTGGTCACTTCATACTTGTCAATGTAGAAAGCATCCACCGAGACTTTATGCGCGGGCTTTTCGTTTGGCTTGTGATCGTCGTCTCCCATAAGGAATTCACCTGCGGGGATCAAGACCATTTTGCTGCCGTTATAATCAATCTCAAGAGGCAATAGCAGGGCTTCGACCTTCGCCTCTTTGCCGACTTCGCCCGCAAGGTTCGTAGCGAAGTCGGCATATCCTTCGTGCGAGATTCTCAACTGTAAGTTGCCCGCATCCAATCCCGTGACCACAAGCGTCCCGTCATTGCCAACTTTGCCGCGACTCTCATTGTTGACGAAGACTTCGCTTCCGGCGGGCGCGCCAGCGACGTTAATTGTGAAGCCGCTCTTGCTTACAGGCGCGTTGGGCGCAGAGCCTTTCTTGCCGATGCCGAGCGCGAAGTACGCGACTGCCCCGATTATTACAAGCACAACAATTGCGGCGACCGCGCCTATCCATGCGCGCGAGCCTCGTTTGATCTCGCCAGCCGCCTGGACGTTCTGCCCGGCTGTTACGGGCTGTTGCTGAAAGACAGGCTGAACGGGCTGCTTTTCGGTTGGCACGTGAGACTGCGCGGCGATGTTCGATTGACCAGAGGTCTGCTTCGCTTGATTCATTCCCAACGGCGAAGCCTGTTGAACAGGAGCGGTGCTGCCCGCTTGAACAGGAGCGCTGTCGCTTTTCGTACTGGCGCCAGCCCAAACCTGCGTGCCCGCCTTCGGTTTATCTTCGGCAAGCGACCCCGTTGAGCGGCTGCCTATCATCTGCGTGACTCCGCGCTGGGCGTTGGCCAAAGCTAAAGCGAACGCTTCAACCGTCGGCGTGCGCGCTTCGCGCTCGCGCGCAAGCCCTGCCATCACAACCTGCTCGACTTCATCGCTTATCGAAGGCGCGGCAACATGAAGCGGGATGGGTTCGCCCATTATTCGCTTCATCATTATTGATTGCGGGTTCTCGCCTTCAAACGGAAGCCGCCCGCTCAACATCTCATAGACGATTATCGCGAGGCTGTAGACGTCCGAGCGCGGGTCCAACTTTTCGCCGAGCAGTTGTTCGGGCGACATATAAAACGGAGTGCCTAGGACGAATCCGGTCTTCGTCAAATTACCATCCGCGCCCTCATCGGCTACGGTCTTGGCGATGCCGAAATCGAGCACCTTTACGTAGCAATCGTCGTTGCCCTTGCGCGTGATCATCACGTTGTCGGGCTTGAGGTCGCGGTGGACTATGCCCATCGCGTGGGCTGCGGTCAGCCCTTCGGCTATTTGATTAGTGATGTGAACGACGCGGTCGAGCGGCAACGCGCCCTGCTCTTTAATCAGGCTCGTGAGTTGCCTGCCGTCAATGAACTCCATCGCGAGAAAGAGCGTGCCGTCATCGGTTTCGCCGAAGTCGTAGATGGTGACGGCGTGCGGGTTGTCAATGCGCGAAGCCATGCGGGCCTCGCGCTTGAAGCGCGCCGCAGCCTCTTCGTTGCCAGCCGTGATTGCGGTGAGCAGCTTGATGGCACAGGTCCTATCCATCTCCGTGTGGATGGCTTTATAGATTGCGCCCATGCCGCCCTCGCCTATCTTTTCAAGTAGCTTGTAGCGTTCGAGCAGGTTCTCTTTCTTGGGGGTGGATGCGACACTTGCCAGACGAGTCCTGTCATCAGGACAAATTTCGAACATGTCGTTATAAGTTTTATTGCATTGCGGGCAGGTCTTCATAAAGTTAAATCCGAAACCAGAACTTGTGAGCTATTGACACGGAAGATTGCGCATAGATTGAGCGCCGATAATTCGTTTCAGCGAATCGCACAACATTCAGCCAGTCGGGCGAAGCCTGTATTGCTTTATTAGCCCGCCTTCCGCGTACTTGACCACCTTAACCTGCGAGCCTTCTCGCACTGGCAAAGCTATACCACGCCATATGGATTGTCAAGATTATGGCCATTGCATAAGTTTAGAAATATCTGCGAGCAAAAAAATGGGAGGGCCAATGACCCTCCCACTCTTTATGCGTTCGAGGTAATGGCTAGAAGATGAGCTTCAGGCCGAACTGGAACGCGCGGCGTGCACCCGCGATGCCGCCGAAGTCGTAGTATCCATCCACTCCACCAGCGTCTTCAACGAACTGATCGGGCAATGAGCCGCCCGCGTTGAAGCCAACACCCGGATTCTTGTGGTTGAACACATTGAAGATGTCCATGCTGAAGCGAAGCCGGACATTCTCCTTGATCCTGAAGTGCTTGAACACTCCGAAGTTCCCGTTGTTGAGGATCGGGCCGTTTTGAGAGCCGCGCCCTACATCTCCATACGGAGTGTTGAAGATTCTGGCAGCGCCGGGACCATTAAGAATAAGTCTAACGTCATTCTTCGTTACCGCCCTGATGGTACCATTCTTGTTGAGGTCATTCAGTGAGTAGAACCCGTTGGGATTCGTCACAGGAATGCCGAAAAGGAACGCCGCGTCAATCTGGCTGATCGCGACTGTATTGCGAGGCGCTTTCGGATTTCCAACGAATGGTCGCAACGCGTCAAAGCCGAAGAACGACACGTCAAACGTGGTATCTTCGTAGCCCGTGCCAAGAACATTGGTGTTGAAGAACTGGAACGGGGTAAATGGACGCCCGCTAGCAAGGTAATACACGCCGTTCAACTGCCAGCCGCCGAGCACTCTGCCGATGATACCTTCCTGCTGTTTGAAGAAAGGCACATCCCACAGGAAGTTGAATGAAGCAGCGTGCGTGCGGTTGAAGCCGGAAATACCCTTCTCCAGCTTGTTGAAGTCGAACGGGTTCTGCGTGACTGCAATGTCACTGAACGAGAATATCTCGCTGGCGTTGTCCAAAGCCTTCGACCAGGCATAGGAAGCGCCATACGAGAACTGGTTGAACAGCCTGCCTTGGAACCGAGTCTGCAATCCATTATAGGTCGAGCTTGCGGTGTTCTCGCGCGAGCGCACTAGAGACTGCGGCAGGATGCGACCGGCGCAAGCATTTGCCTCATTCAAAGTTGTTGTAGCAGGGTTATCAACGCACTGTCCCTGACCGGCTACCTGCGGGGTGAGACCGGGCGGCACTAGGTTCGGGAATCCGGGAAACACGGTCGCGCCAAGACCCGGCACGTTGAGCGTGAATCCATTGCGCAGGCGATCAAAGCGCGGATTGCGATTGACGGTCTGAAACAGACCCACAGCATGGTTGCCGACGTAGCGAATCTCAAACACATTGTTGGTGCCGAGCTGGCGCTGAATTCCAAGCGACCACTGCTGAGAGTAGGGCGAGTGGAAGTTCGGCGCCACAATCGTCTGGCTGAAGAACCTCGGGTCGAATGTGTTCTTCACGATCAGCCCGTTGGAGGTTGCAAATCCCTGCACCACTTCACCTGTCGGGTTGGCCGATGGTACTGGGAAGGGAATTGTTCCCGATGCCGGGTTAAGCGTAGTGTTGAGAAACACCACAGGCGACGAGGTCGAGATGTTGAGCATGATATTGTAGAAGCCCGGATCGTAAGCAATAGCGTAGCCGCCGCGAATCACCGTAGCATCCTGCTCGCCGAATAGCAGCTTGGCTAAACGACCTTCGCCAAAGCGCGGGCGATAAGCAAAGCCGAGTCGCGGCGCGATGTTGTTCTTGTCGACCGGCAGCTTCGGAAATACGCGCGCCTCAATCGGCAAGCTCTGTTTCCAGATAGCTGTCGCCGGGTCTGATTCGCGCGCGAGATTGATTTCGTGAATCGTGTTTATGGGCTGGCCCGTGTACTCATAGCGCACGCCGAGATTCAGCGTGAGGTTGTCCTTGACGCGCCAGTCATCCTGGAAGTAGTAGTACTGGTCAGTCTCGTTGTAATTAATCTTGACCTGTCCTACAGCCAACTGTACCTGAGAAGGCGCGTTGGCAACCAATCGAGCTGTGCTGTTAATTCGGAACGCGCCGTTAACGTTCGGGAGGAAGGGCACCGAATTGGTCAGACGGCGAATGTCAGCCCCCATCTTCAATTGATGAACGCCGAGCGTCTTCGAGAAATTGTCAACGAACTGGTAGCTAGTCACGACGCGGCCCTGCGGAAGGTTCGTCGCCGCCCCGATTGTCTGCAACGTGCCCGTTGATGATCCCACGCTTACAACCTGTCCGTTCACTTCGCGCGATGCAACGATGCCGGAGAAGTTGAAGTTTGCCAGCGTCTGCAAAATGTTGTCAGGGTGCGTGATGCAGCCCTTAAACTTATCCTCGCAACCGCCGCCGAAGATAACCGACAACCGGCTCGTCGAGAAACGGAACTCGTTGACCGAACTATTTGATATCTGGCTGGTCAATGCTCCGCCGATGTGACGGCCTTGGAACGGGATGTCGCCCGTAAATCCATTCGAGCCTGCCAACTGGTTTATGCCCGGCCCTCTCTGATCGAGCCAGCGTGCCCAGACATTGTGCTTGGACGTAATGTTGTAGTCGCCGCGAACGCTGAACTCTTTCTGGTGATCCGGAAACGCGACAATACGAGCCGGATAGGCCGCTCGATAGCGCACGCCGTTGATGATGAAGAAATCGGTCCTTGGCCTGTCGGTGCGCTCGCCGAGTGTGCCGAGATCATTCAGCGCGAACGCCGAGAAATGTGTCAGTACCTGTACAGCATTGTTGTTGGGGAACGCGGCTGACAGCCTTGCCAGTTCTTCCGGCGCTATGGTTGGAGCGCCTGTCAGCGTCGCGCTCTGGCGCGAGACGATTGACTGGTAGCTGCCGAAGAAGAAGAGCTTGTCTCTCTTTATCGGGCCGCCGAACGTTCCGCCGAAAACATTGTAAAGGAACGGGTCGGGGTCTTTCTGCCCTCGCCGCCTTTCGATGTTCGTCAAAGCGTCGAAGAACTTGCGGTCGCGGTGATACCACGAGAGCGTGCCGTGATAATCGTTCGTGCCAGCTTTGGTCACGACGTTGACGATGGCCCCCTGATTGCGACCGTATTCGGCTGAGAAGTTATTCGTGATAATCTGGAACTCGCCGACCACGTCCTGATTGTCAACGAAAAACGACGGGCCGCCGATTGACAGGTCGTTGTTGTCCTGTCCGTCAATCGTGAAGTTGTTGGAGCGCGCGCGCTGGCCGTTGACCGAAAGCGTTGTACCGTTCGAGTTGACGTTTCCAAAGCCGGGGACGACGCCGGGCGCAAGCAGCGCCAGCGTGTCAATACCGCCGCCCGCTATGTTCGACGGCAACTCCTGTACCTTGCGCGCCTCAAACGTGGTTGATACCTGTGCCTGTTCCTTCTGTATCAACTCTTCGCCAGCCGCCGTGACCGTGACGGTCTCGGTTCGTGCGCCAGCTTGAAGCACTGCATCAATAGTAATGTCTTTTCCGACCTGTACGACGACCTCCTGAAACTCTCCCTTCTTGAACCCTTCCTTTTCAATTGTCAGTGTGTAGGTTCCGGGCAGGAGAGTCGGGAAGGTATAAATGCCTTCGCCGTTGGTCTTGGTCTTGGTCTCAACGCCGGTAGCGTTATTCTTGGCCGTAACATCTGCGGCGGGAATAACGGCTCCCTGTTGGTCTGTAACTGATCCTCTAAGCCCGCCCGTCGTGGCCTGCGCCATAACAGGGGGCGATATAAATGGGAATGCTAGAGCAGCAAGTATCAAAAAGATAGCTGTGCTTGCCAGCTTCTTCATGTTGCGTAGTCGCCTCATGTTTTCCTCCTCGATCCTGGTGTTGCCACCAACTTGAGTTACCAACAGAATGGGCAGCAAACATCATTTTTTAATGACGTTTTGCCGCAGTCACTTGATAAGATGGGAATACAAAGCAAAGATGTAGAGGGCGAATTATTGCAAAGCCTATTCCAGCGACTCTTAAAGGCGTAAAAGCATTAGCTGTAAGGAATAGCCTCACAAAGCTGCGCTCGAGTCGAGCGATTATGTCCAAATTTTTGGAAGTATCTACGAAAAGATGGATAAAAGAGCGCAAGCGGGCCGAAACTTCAGTCTTCGCCTCCCCGTGCAAATAGCCGTTTGGCTTGCCCTGAGAAACTATGCGGCGGATACTGGTTCGAATCCGCCGCATTCAAGGCCGTGCTTGCGATTTTCGGCCCTCAGAACTCAATGCGCCCGCTCAATTGAATGCGGCGCGGGAAGATGTTCTGCAGATCGCTAATGCGCTGTGAGCTGATCACGCCAAAGGTCGTGGGATTTTGCAGCGAGGTTCCCGGATCATTGAAGTTGACGTGGTTGAAGACGTTAATCAGATCAACCGAGAGACGAAACTTCACAGTCTCTGTGATGCTGGTCGCCTTGCCCGCAGTCAGATCAAGCTGCCAGAAACCGAGTCCTCGAAGAGCGTTGCGCCCGCTTCGCCCATCTTCGCTGAGGTGAACTCGTCGCACACTCTTGAATACCGCTTCAGGATTCGCGAATATGTTAATGCCTGACCCGTTCGTCGCCGGGTTTCCTGCCGTGCCAATACCGCCTGAGCCGACAACTCGCTTGTGAAGGCTCGTGTCGAAATCGGCTCCCTTTAATCCAATCGCGCCGGAGTTGTTTCCGAGCAGAAGGCTCCCGCCCCAGACTTGCGACCCCTGCACGATTGTGATCGGGAATCCGCTTGAGGCTCGGAATATTCCCGCCGTGTACCAGCCGGAAATCAGTCGGCTCAGGAACGCATTCGAACCATTGATGAATCGCTGGCCTTTGCCGACCGGAAGCTCATAGACCCAGTTGCCGTTGAAGATGTGCGTTGCGTCAAACGACGACGGACTATACTCGGCATCGAAGTCGAAAGAGTTCGGCATCAGGCCCGCGCTGTTTTGCACCGCGCCCACCTGATCGAGCGAGCGCGACAGCGTGTAGTTCATATCGAACGTCAGGTTGTTAGAGAATCTCTTCCTCAACGTGGCGAAGAAAGCGTTGTAGTTTGAGCGCCCACCCGATGTGCGGAAGAACAACTCCGTCGCCTGACCGAAGTTGTTGAACGGCGCGGCGGCAAAAGCGTCAAGGTTCAGGAAGAGGCTCGTCAGGTTCCCGTTGATGATATTGGCCGCCTGCCGCGCGGCAAGCGCGATGGTGCGGCTGCCATTGACGGGAGCAAGTTTCGGCAGCAGATTCTCAAACCACGGCTGCGGCGTGACTGCCGCCGCTGGCACTCCGGCGCGAAGCTGGTCGGCCAGCGCGTCGAATGCCTGAGCAAAAGTCTGCCCCGATTTTGTATCCTTGAAGTTGTACGGAACCTGATTGAGGTTCACGCTCTGATAGAGGTTGCGCCCGAAGCGGCCTATGTACCCGACTTCCAAAATCATGCGGCCCGGCAGCTCTCGCTGGATTGAGAAATCAACCGTGTGATTTCGCGGCACGGTGATGAACGGGTCGACGACGAACGACAGAACTTCGCTCGGAGCATTGGCTCCCGCAACCGCGCCGAGACCGGGCACGATTGGAACCTTGACGGCGGGCGCAGTTGGCAAAGGTAGCGGCCCGTCAACGCCAGCGCGGAAGGGCTGCCCCGCCGCGTTCTTTGCAGCCGGAAGTTGAAGCGTCTGCGCGAATCCTACTCCGAGCGTCGGAATCGTTATCGTCTGCACGGTGTTTATCCGATCAAACAGCAGCGAGTAACCGCCCCGTATGACCGTTTCTTTCCCGCCGAGTACCGTTCGCAGGAACCTGTTTTCAAATGACGGAGTCCATGCGACGGCGATGCGCGGCGAGAAGTTCTTTCGATCAATGTCGAAAGTGCCTTTGCGGTCAGTCTCTCTGATGGGAACATAAGCGAGCACAGGGTTGAAAATTCTACCCTCAGCCGCCGCCGCGAATTTTTCCTTCAAGTACTGATTGGGATCGAGAAGCTCTCCCGTATCCTGACGAATTACGACCGTCTGCTTGCCCTCTTTTTCCGTAGGCGGAACCTGCCACGAATACATCAGCCCATAGCTGATGGTAAGCTGCGGCCTTATTCGCCATGTGTCTGCCGCATATATCTCATAAGCGTTGAGCTTCGAATCTGTGAAAAGCCCCGTGCCGGGCGGATTCGGCTCTAGCTGCCCGTTGCGCGTCGCGAGGAAAGTGATGTTTTCAACCATTCCAAGCAGCGAGGCGTAAAATTGGTTGTAGCGAGAAACGTCGGCAGGCTGAATGAAGCTCGGTCGCTGCGACGAAGGTATCGTGTTGAAGGCCGACGATCCAAGCTGAGCGACGGGCGTCGTTATCGAGCCGATGACCTTGTCATCGCGAAAATCGAACGAAGTAATATGCCGCACATTGAATCCCATCTGCAGCGTGTGCGTGTTCTTCGTCCAGGTTGCGTTATCAATGAACTGATAGGTGTTGATCGTTCGCGCCTGCTTGCGCGCCCGCTGCGTGTCAACGTCAATCGGCTCGTCGAGCAGCGCGCCCGCGAGGTCTGCGGCGATGTTGAGACCCGTGACCTGCCCGAACGGCGAAATGCGGTCGAAGGCGAGCCGGTCGTGCGTCCAACCGAAGCGGAATTCATTCGTCAGGTGCGCGCTCAATACTCCAGTCAGCCCCGCCGAAAGAGTTCGAGGCCGTGAGGGACTTTCGGCTGTGCCCCTGCGGTTGACTATATCAACCTGGCCCGTGCCGATATTCAGCTCGCGATAGGCGCTGAACTTCCCATCAAAGCTCCAGTCGTTGGCTATCTGATGGTCAATCCTGACTGTGCCGAGATCGCCGCGAATCCTCGTCGGGAAATTCGAGGTGAAGCCCGCCGTGTTGAGCGTGTCGCCCAGCGTGAAGTCGTTAGGGTCGGGATAGAGCGCGAGCAATTGCAGGACGGTCGGGCTTGGGCCGATGCCTCGCGGGTCAAAAGTCTTCGGGTTGATCGTCTGGATTGCGCCGCTCGCGTCGCGGAAGCGCAAAAGTCCCGCCTTGAGCGTCGAGGTCGGCACTATGCGCGAGACCGTTGCGGCGCTGGCGTTGCGGCGACCTTCGTAGTTGAAGAAGAAGAAGGTCTTGTCTTTGAATATCGGCCCGCCTATTGTGCCGCCGAAGCGGTTGTCAATGAGCTTCGGCTTCGGAAGCCCCAGCCGGTTGTTCGTCCACGAGTTGGCATTCAGGGCGTCGTTTTGATGATACTCGTAGAGCGAGCCGTGAAAGCTGTTCGAGCCTCGCTTGGTGACAAATACCACCTGCGCGCCCGACGAGCGGCCAAACGTGGCGTTGGGGTTTGCGACCGTGACGCGGAACTCTTCGACCTGCTCGGCTGGCGTCGGTATCACAGTTCGGAACGTCTGCCCGATGACGTTATCGGAAACGTCGACGCCGTCGAGCGAAAACGTGGATTGATCTGCGCGAGCGCCGCTCACTTCGCCTGTTGTTGTCACGCCCGGTTGCAGCGCGAGCAGTCGAGTGGCTTCCCGGCTGATGTTCGGCAGCAGCGTGACGCGGCGATTATCGAGCGTGTTGCCGACCGAAGAGTCCTGCTTCTGCAACTGCGCCTCCGTCCCCGCGCTCACCGTCACCTCTTCAGTCACCACGCCTGCCTCAAGCTTGATGTCCTGAACGACGGGTTTTGTGACGTCGGCTTTGATCTCTGTAATACTCGCCTTCTTGAAGCCGGTGGCGGTGACGGTCAGTTCGTAGAGGCCGGGATCGAGATTGGCGAAGACGAACCTTCCCTCCTCGTTGGTGGTAGCGACTCTTTGCTGGTTCGTCGCCTTATCCCTGAGCGTGACGCTTGCGCCCGGTATGACAGCGCCTTGCGGGTCGCTTACCAGGCCGGAAATTGATGTCGTTGTCGCCGTTTGCGCCTGCGCCAGAAACAAAAGCGACAGCAACATCAAGAATGAAGTGATCGCTTGGGTGAATTTTCTTCTCATGTTTTTTCCCCCCGATTCTGCAAACTTGATGTGGATAGTTGAACAAACTCCAAACACACTGCTGTGCTTACTAAGCCCATCGGAAATACCGCAGAATGAAAGCTGAGCTATCCGCGTAGCCGCTTCTTTTTTCTAAAACCCTGCCGTCAGATACCGACTCAAGTCACCAGCAGATCGGGCAGCAATCATCATTCGTTTTATGACGCCTTGCTGCAGTCGGTCGAGAAGATGGGAACAAATATAGACGTAGAGAGCGGATTATTGCAAAGACTATTCCAGCAAATCCGTCCGGCGTAACAGCCTTAAAAAGGATAGCCTGCGATGGTGCGCTCAGAGGCCGATTTGAGCATTCAGAATTTTGGAAGCGTTTACGAAAAGATGGATAAGAGATGTGGTTGGAACGCGGACGCAGCTTTCGCTCTGGGGATTGAGTCGCTTCAGGATGCCCGGCGGAATTCTTTCAATTGAAGCCGCAGATCGTAGAGGTCGCCCGCAAAGCGATAGAGGTTCTTCGCCATCTCATCGAGTTGACGAGACTGACGATCCTGCTCGGCTTTTATCCCGACGATGTCAGCTTTAATTTCAGCAACATCAGTCTTCACTTCCGCGACATCAGCCTTCACTTCAGCAACATCGGTCTGTATGGCATCAACCTGAAGCTGAAGGTTCTTCAGCATCTCGATGATGGTTTCAAGCATTGGTTGAGTCTTAGCCTCATCCATAGGCCGATTCTAATCCTTTCACATAAGCGGGTCAAACACTAAATACTTCGCGCATCGCCCGCGAATGAACGCGAGACTCTAACTCCTGCGCCTGCTCGATCATGCTCAAAAAAGTAGGGCCGCCATGCGAAACGGGACAATTCAACTCCTGCTCCAACTGCTCAACCGTCATATCATCCAAAAAAATATGGCCCGACTTCAAGCAAGCCTGCTCAGGGACTATAACGAAATCGCCTTCGAATTGTTCGCGCGCGGCTACGACATCGCCTCCGGCCAGCAATCCTGCGACCGTCACCTCTTCGCCGAAGAATTGATTGGCGGCAGCGACGATTTTTAATCGCGTTCCAAATCGCTCGTTCAACTCGCGGACGAAACGCGCGAGTACTGTATAAAACAACTGGCCCGTTACAACAGTCCCGTGAAGCGAGCCGGGCGCGAGGCTCAATTCACCAGCCAGATCGCGCTTGAGCGTTCGCTTCGCTCCGGCGACAAACCGGCGCACCATTCCAACGCCGTCTTCAATCTGCGGATAATTGCCGTAGTGCGCGCGAGCAGGCAGCGGCAGTCCGGCGCGCAAATAAAACTCATCGGCAAGAAACACGAACGTGTTGCCCAGTCGCCTGCGAAACTCGCGCTGAATGGGCCGCATCATCTTAACAAGATCACGCGCGTACTCGTCCGTCACCGCCGTGAGCAGGTGGCGATAGTTGTGCAGCTTCGTAAAAACGACAGGCACGATTGCGACCGAAGTGAGTTGCGGGTGAAGCTCAGCCAGGTCGTCAATCGTTCGCCGCAGCACGTCTCCATCGTTGATCGTCGGGCACAATACTATCTGCGCATGAAGCTCGATGCCGCGCTCCGCCAGATAACGCATTTTGCCGAGCACGTCATCTGCCCGCTTGCGACCAAGCAAATGCCTTCGCACTTCAGGGTCTGTCGCGTGAACCGAAACGTACTGAGGCGAGAGCCGCTGCGCAATTATTCGATCAAGCTCAAGCTTCGAGATCGAAGACATCGTCGTGTAGTTGCCGTGCAAAAACGACAGCCGCGTGTCTTCATCTTTGAAGAAGAGCGATTCGCGCGCGCCCACAGGGTTTTGATTGCAAAAACAAAAGATGCAATCGTTGGCGCACTGACGCGGCGCGAAGTATTCAAAGTCGAGTCCCCAGATTTCGCCTTCGCCAATCTCAACGTCAATCTCAACTGCCTCGCCAGATTTTTTTATTATGTCGAGCCGCACGCGGTCTTCCGAGCCGGTGTAGAATTGCCAGTCTAAAAAGTCGCGCAGCTCGTTGCCGTTGACTTTCATAATGCGGTCGCCTGCTTCAATGCCTACTTCGTCGCCGAGCGCGAACGGGTCAACGGCGGTCACGACTACGCCCTTTTCGCGTTTGGGCATGTTGATTGGGTATAAGGTCTCGAAAATCTCTGAGTACATAACCTAGAGAGTATAACAGAGGAATTGACGAGTCAGCCATTTTCGGCTCGTAACCGGAGATGCAGCGATTTTCGTTAATTAAGAGAGGATGTATGGACGCTTGCCTGAGCATCGCTTAAAGAGGTAGAGACTAGATACCGGCGGATGGCGATAAGCATTAAGTTGAATATACAGCCTATAGCAAGACTCTCAAAACCAGCGGCAGGTGGTCGCCCCGTCAAAAATCTCCCATATACGAGTCATCTACAGGAGCACCTGTTGTTGGACGTATCTTTATCAGAGATAAAGTATGGCTCCGCCTTTTGAGATATGCGAACCGTCGCCGTTCCGTTCTGTGTGCAGGCATTGGCTAAAGCGGAGATGATCCTGCCAGAGTCGGTCGCGTTGAGTTCGATCTTGCAACCCATAATATTTATCTCCCCCCTGCCTGTGAAGCTCACTCCATCTTTGCAACTTAAGAACTGGTAGTTTCCAGTTTTGGAGTTGAATTGCAGGAGATTGCCGCTCACGTCATCCTGTAAACAAACATCGAAAGGCGGCGCGAACTCAAAGGCTCCCATGTCAATCACGACTGTCCCATCGCTATTGCCGTCCTGCATTCTCGGTCTCCCGCCTAAATCAGTAGGCGGAAGGTTAGGTGCTGCGTTGTCGCCACTATCAATGGATGGGGAGCCGGGGAGAAGGTGAAAGTCTCCCGCCGCCTCGTTGACGAACAATGGATCAGCCGAGATGTTGCCGCCCGGTCCAACCGGAACAATACAACCGCCTCCGAAAGCCATCCCTCCCGGTGCATAGATGTTATTGTTCCTGAAGGCAACCTCGAGCGTGTACACATCAACCCTACAGCCAACAGCGCTCTGGCCTTGCTTTGCTATTAACAGGTTGTTGTGCAGCGAGCCTGTCACACCCGGTTCTACGTACACGGCAGAAACCTTACTCGTGGCATCGTTATCCGCGATGGTGTTATTAACGCCCTCGACGTAACTGTTTGACAGAGATATACCCGCTCCG
Source organism: Blastocatellia bacterium (assembly GCA_035575515.1). Taxonomy (GTDB): domain Bacteria; phylum Acidobacteriota; class Blastocatellia; order UBA7656; family UBA7656; genus DATLXU01. The sequence continues at coordinate 35,231 of DATLXU010000134.1, read as the reverse complement.
AAAGCTCCCTTGTTAGATGTGATCTGGTTTTGAACCAGTATGACTCCGGAAGTTGATCTGATTAAAACGCCTCCTCCTGAAGAGGCCGGAGTGCCATCGCCGAAAAAGAATCCCGCGACTTCATTGTTCGTAATCACGTTCCCACGAATCAGCGGTTTGCCTCTGACAAAGGCGACCTCAATACCAGCACCTTCGCTGGCTCTGTTACCGGATATAGTATTGTCCAGCACCTGCGCATCCGAAAGCTGCACCAGACTTACCCCTGGCCCGTGGTTGTTAATAATGGCGTTGCCTTGGATGAGAGGAGAGCCGGAAAAGACTCCGACGCCCGCCCCGGTCGAAGACTGATTGTCGCTTATAATGTTATGTTTGATCGTGGGAGACGAAAACGCGACGTAGATGCCTCCTCCCAGTAAATGATCGTTGAACCCGACCCCTTTCTGCACGGTAAAACCGTTGAGGACCGACAGCCTGCTTTCGTGGAACTTGAAGGTTACCACTGGGCCAAAAGTATTCCGCCCATCAATGATAGTGACCTCTGGCCCCCTCTCGCTCGTCACGGTGATGGCTTTGCCCATGAAGTTAATGCTCTCGAAATAAGTGCCGGGAGATACAACAACAGTATCGCCATCAACGGCGGCATTGATAGCCTGCTGGATGGTCGGGTAATCCGCCGGGACTCTCTTAGTCGCTGAGTGTGCGCGACAGGCGCACGGGTTGTCTTCGGTATTTCTATCCGCAAGGGTAAAGATGCTGCCTAGGGATAGGATTTGAACCGAAGCCATGGCCTTCTTCGTACTCGTATCAACCTTCGCCAAGACTCTGCGATCGGACCTGTTGTCGCTTAACGATAGAGAGGAGCCTCTCTTGATCAGGACTCCTGTCCCTTGGAGCGTAACCCCTGAGCAACTGTTGAATCGGTACTCCCCCGTAATTGACTTGATCTTAAGGCTGTTTCCATTCGTATCGTCTTGGATGCAAATGTCGAAGGGGACAACGGGCGGGCAGGTTTTCGATGGGTAGACCGCGAGGGATAAGACTTGACTCGCGCCATCGGTAGGGAAAGGCGATCCCGGAATGGTTGTCAACATGCCATTCGCAGCTAGCTTGAATACACTCAGTGGCCCATGAAGGTTGGTGGTAAACAAAAACGTCTCCGCGCTATTTGTTCCGACCCCGCCGGGTTGAAGTGCGAATCCCGCGTCATGAAACGGTGAGCCGGGAACCAGTGTTAAAGCGCCGCTCAGTGCCACGTTAAATACGGTGACCGTATGGCTGCCTTGGTTAGTAACGAATAGCTTCCGGTCATCCCTGCTTAACGAGATGACGTTGGCGTCACCGCCTACACCTGGCGTAAATGGCGATCCCTGTATTGGGGTCAATGACCCGTTGGGGGCGATGCTGAAAACGTCTACGGTCGTAAGCGTGGCACAAAGGCTAGCCAGACATGCCTGTCCGACAAAGAGCAAGTCGCCGGTGCAATTTATGTCTAGGGAAGCTGGGCCAGATTCAACGCCCGAGGTCCGGAATGGCGAGCCAAGCACCGGAGCGAGACTGCCATCCGTATGGATGTTGTACATAGCTATCGCATGGTTGAACGGCATGGTCAGTGCCAAGAACCTCCCATCGGGAGAGACCTTGATTCCGTCTAGCTGGACGCCTATGTTGATCGCGAATTGCGCAAGGTGGTTCAACGCCCCGTTGTTGCTGATTCTGTAAACTTGTATTTGGCCAAGTTGGAGATTGACCCCATACAAAAACTTGTTATCCGGTGTCACGGCTAGTGAAATGCCGATGCCCGAAAACCCGACGTTAGGGAAAGGCGAGCCGGGGATGGGAGTCAAACTTCCGGTATTCGCGTTTATAGAAAAGCCACTTATACTATTGGTCAATCCATTGGAAGCATATAAGAAACCCCTGCTAGTTATTATACGGTTTGCGCCAAAGAAGCCGCCGGTAGAGTCTGTGCCGCCCGCCGCAAACGGCGAGCCGGGGATCGGATGTGGGTTCCCGTTCGCGTCGACGGAGTATCCCGAAATCGTCGCGCTGTTTCGCAGGTATACAAAATCACCTTGAGCATAGCCGCTCTTAACAATTAAGACTAACAACATCGCGCTCCAAAGCAGCCCCTTGACAAAGATGGAACTCATATTCTCGTCCTTTCATCGTGAATAATCATTGTTTGCCCGCCCTCTCAGGATGAGTATATTTAACCAAACCTTACCGTTAAGAATATATGGCTTTCGATACAATAAGTATCCCAGCATCGCAATTATAAGTGACTACTCCGCGCCCTGAAGCGGCGCGGCTTCTATCCGCGATTGCGGAAGGCCCTGTAGCCCCAGAGCTAGAATGTTTATAGCGGCGTTGTGGGTGCGGTCTAAGACCAGATCACAGCCGGGACAATCATGGATACGAACGCTCAAACTTTTAGGGATTATCTCACCGCAGCCGCTACACATCTGGCTCGTGTTGCGCGGATTTACTTGCACCACACGACGCCCGGCACTTTCAGCCTTGTACGTTGTGAACTCGACAAGTTGACCCCACGCCGCATCCGCGATGGATTTGGCGAGCCGAGAGTTCTTGAGCATCCCGCGAATGTTCAAATTTTCAAATACGATAATTCCAAAGCGGTTGAGGAGTTTGCGACTTTCTGGATGAGCAAAGTTGCCCCGCTTGTGGCGCTCTGGCGAGCCTTTCCTAGCGGCGCTCAGTTTCTTTTGAGCCTTTGCCAGTCGCTTTTCTTCAACGCGAAAGAATTTCGGGTTAGCGACCTGTTCACCATTCGACAGCACGGCAAACGCTTTCAGCCCGCAGTCAACACCCGTTGCATCTGTCGTGGCAGGCAGTGGTTCTGGCTCACACTCGACACAAAAGCACGCGAACCATTTGCCCGTAGAACTGCGGGTGATAGTCAGCGTCTTTACCTTGCCTTCAACGGGGCGGTGCAACTTGATTTTCACCTTGCCGATTTTAGAGAGTTGCAGCTTGCCCGCCTTGAGAGCAAAGCCGGTTTGGAGGTACGTGATGCTGTTTCGAGCGCGAGAACGAAAGCGCGGAAAGCCCGGTTTCTCGCCAACTTTGAGTCTGCGAAAGAAGGCGTTAAAGGCTTTTTCCAGTCGTCTGAGGACGTCTTGCAACACCTGAGAGTGAACCGTGCCGAGTTCGGGGCGAACGCTCTTGATTTCGGGCAACTGAATAGCCTGCGTGTGATAGTTGACCGTTGTTCGATTGATGCGCCCTGCGTCTCTGCGTTCCTGCAACCCAGCGTTGTAGAGTTCGCAGCAAAGCGCCAACGTCGCGTCAAGTTTGCGGGCTTGCGCCTTGCTCGGATAGATTCTGTATTTGAACGCTCTTTGCATTTATCCCTGTCGCTGACTCTCAACGTACTTTCTGATGGCGTCCAAAGGCGCGCCGCCGACGGTCACAATGAAGTAAGACGGACTCCAAAGGTGTCCACGACAAAGACGATTCCTGAGCCACTTGAACTCTTGAAACCGCTCGCCGTGCGGTCACTCCCTTGAGACTGTTTACGAGTTTCGAGATTTGCTGATTCAGCTTCATCCTCGCAACAAGAAGCGCCGTTTTTATCGCATTATTCCGCATTGCAACCTATAGGGCTTATCGCAGGCATTCAGCCCGCTCAACCCGCAAAATTCATCCCCCGTGAACGCAGTGGTCTTCTTTCGCTAATTGATAAAGCAAGCCCGGCCTGAAATCTATGCGAAAAATCTGATCTGGCGATGAAAAATACTACGCGTCGTGATTCGGTTAGTCAATCATTTTTAGCCGAGGCAGGACGGTGCATAAAGGTGTGGCGATGGGCCGGCGAAAGGGACAATGAGTGAGACACCCCCATTCCCCTGTCCGACCGCGATCGCCTAGCAGGCACGTTGCACTACAGCAGCTTGTCAATCGGCGTATAGTCAAGTCCCTGATCCTGCGCGACGGCTTCGTAAACGACTCTGCCTTTGTAAGTGTTCGCGCCGTTCTTCAGGTGCGGGTCGCGCTTGAAGGCTTCGACCGCGCCATACTTTGCCAGCTTCAACGCGAACGGCAGCGTCACGTTCGTCAGCGCGAAGGTCGAAGTGCGCGGCACTGCTCCCGGCATATTCGTCACGCCATAATGAAGAACATTCTCAACGTAATAAGTCGGCTGGCTGTGGGTCGTGGGCTTCGTAGTCTCGATGCAGCCGCCCTGATCTACCGCCACGTCAACGATGACCGATCCGCGCGGCATCGCTCGCAGCATCTCGCGCGTCACAAGCTTCGGCGCAGCCGCTCCCGGAACCAACACCGCCCCGACAACAAGGTCCGATGCAGCGACCGACTCGGCTATCGTGTAAGGGTTCGACGCGAGCGTGCGGATGCGGCTGCCGAATATGTCGTCGAGATAGCGCAATCGCTCAAGATCGCGGTCAATGATGATGACAGATGCGCCAAGCCCTACGGCCATCTTCGCTGCGTTTGTTCCAACGACTCCGCCGCCTATTATCGTGACGCGGCCCGGAGCCACGCCCGGCACTCCGCCAAGCAAAACGCCGCGCCCGCCGTTTATCTTTTCCAGATAAGTCGCGCCGACCTGAATTGACATGCGCCCGGCAACTTCGCTCATAGGTGTAAGCAGCGGCAGGTGTCCCTGATCGTTTGTGATTGTTTCATACGCCACGCCCGTCACGCCGCTGTCGAGCATCGCCTTCGTGAGTTCGCGCGCAGGCGCGAGGTGCAGGTAGGTGAACAGGATCAGTTCCTCGCGCAGAAAGCCGTATTCTGATGGGACAGGCTCTTTAACCTTGACGACCATGTCGGCGCGCGACCAGACCTCTTCGGCTGTGTCGACTATCTCGCCGCCTGCGGTCATGTACTCTTCGTTCGATATTCCCGACCCTTCGCCCGCCGTTGTTTGAACCAGAACCGTATGGCCCGCATCGGTCAGCGCCTTCACGCCTGCGGGCACAAGTCCCACGCGGTATTCGTTGTCCTTAACTTCCTTTGGCAATCCTACGATCATGCTTTCTCCTTGAGGTCAGTGGTCGGGGATCAGGGAAAAGAGAAGAAACTCTGTTGGAACCGCTATCTCTTCAATCAGCCCTGGCCCCTTGGCCCCTGATCCCTGACCACTGTGCTATCCAATCGGACTTGGCGTATCAATCTGCGCGCGTTGCAGCTTGCCCGAATAGTCAACGTAAACGGCCTTCCATTCCGAGAAGATGTCGAGCACCTGCGTGCCACCTTCGCGATGGCCGTTTCCAGTAGCCTTCGTGCCGCCAAACGGCAGATGAACTTCCGCGCCGATAGTTGATGCGTTCACATAAAAGATTCCGGTCTGCACGTCTTCCATAGCGCGAAAAGCGCGGTTCGTGTCCCTGGTGTAGATCGAAGCCGAAAGCCCATACTTCACGCCGTTGGCTATTTCAACTGCGTGGTCGAGATCGCGGCATTCAATTACAGAGACCACAGGCCCGAAGATTTCTTCCTGCGCGATTCGCATCTGCGGTTGAACTCCAGCGAAGACCGTAGGCTCGATGAAGTAGCCGTGCTTGAGGTCGCCCTTTTCCGCGCGATGGCCGCCGCACAGGAGCTTCGCTTTGTCTTCGCGCTGGCCGATCTCGATGTATTCCAGAATCTTGTCAACCGCGTCTTGATTGATGACCGGGCCGACATCAGTTTTGTCGCTGAGACCATTGCCGAGCTTGAGTTGCTTGGTTCTATCAACGAGCATATTCGTAAATTTCTTCGCGACTTTTTTATGGACGACGACGCGCGAGGCGGCGGTGCATCGCTGGCCCGTAGTCCCGAACGCGCCCCACAACACGCCTTCGAGCGCAAGCTCAAGGTCGGCGTCTTCCATTATTATGATGACGTTCTTGCCGCCCATCTCTAACGAGCAAATCTTGTCCGTCTCGGCAGCCGCGCGGCCAACGATGCGGCCAACTTCGGTCGAGCCTGTGAATGAAACCAACCGCACCTTCGGATGCTCAAGCAACGCTTTGCCGACTTCTGTGCCGCGACCCGCGACTATGTTCAGCACGCCTGCTGGCACGCCCGCTTCCGTGAGCGCTTCGACGAGGTTATAAGTCGAAAGCGGCGTGTCTTCGGCTGGCTTGATGATGACGGAGTTGCCGCAGACGAGCGCGGGCAGAATCTTCCACGAAGGTATTGCCATCGGAAAATTCCATGGCGTGATGAGAGCGCACACGCCAACGGGTTCGCGCGTGCACATCGCGTACTTGTTCGGAAGCTCTGCTTTGGTCGTATAGCCGTGAAGTCGGCGGCCCTCGCCCGCGATGAAGTAAGTCATATCAATGGCTTCCTGCACGTCGCCGCGAGTCTCCTTGAGGACTTTGCCCATCTCGCGCGTCATGTCGCGCGCGTAAGCTTCTTTGCGCTCAATCAGAATTTCGCCAGCGCGGAAAAGAATCTCTGCGCGGCGCGGCGCGGGCACTTTGCGCCAGCGGTGAAACGCCTCTTCGGCGACATCAACCGCGCGGTCAACGTCTTCTGCGGTTGAAGCGGGGAATCGGCCAACGAGGTCGCGCGTGTCTGCGGGGTTGTGATTTTCGATGTAGTTGTTTGATGATGGAGCTACCCATTCACCGTTTATAAAATTGCGGTACTCTGATTTCACTTTTGCAGCAGGTTTAGCCATAAAGATTTTCCCTCCCTGTATGCTGGTAAAAGTATGAAGGCGGCTCTTGCTGGCGGCTTGTGACAGACAAGGCAGTTAGTGCCTTTGCGATCATCCCAGCGTCCCTTTTGAGGATGATTGGCGGGCATCGGCGCGGCGGCTTCAGGAGCGTGACAGGCGAGGCATTCATCGCGCGTGGTCTGAGCGGTGACGGTCGCGTGATAATCGGTGGCGTTTAACGGCTTGGGCTTTTTTCCGATGAGCGATAGAAAGATGAACAGTCCGATTACGCCGACAGCGATGGAAATAAAGATCAGGTCTTTCTTATTCATAAAGCCGAGCGCACGGTTGCTTTCGCGGTGAGTCGCCTAAATGGCGAATCTAACAAAGCAGGTATAGGGTGTCAAGAAAGGCAAATGAAAAACGGCGAGTATTCAGCCATCACGCGCGCTCTTATTTTCCATGTCGCACGAAGTTTGATCTGAAGCTAACACCGAATGATACGAATGGGTGCGGCGGCGTATTGCCATGAGCTCCAGCGCCTACGCTTGCATCAAGCTGAAGGTTGCGCCCGATGATGTAAGCAACGCCCGCATCAACAATGACGGACGAGTTGCCTTTCTTCTCTTCTGGAGCCTGCAATCCGAAATCAATGAAAGGGTTGAGCCTCTTGCTTGGAAGATAATTCAACGTCGCCGCCAACAACTTGGCGGTAAACTCTCTGCCCTGATCGTCTTCGTAAACCCCGATTCCAGCGTTGGGATTGAGCGACAGTTTCATCTTCGGCGCGAAGTCCCAGTCAGCCGCAAGCCTCAGATCGCCCGTGACGTGATGCGTGCGAAAAACGCTCGTCCCCCAATCTGGAAATATGCGAGCGATGGCTCCAACAGAAGGATGCTTCAAGCCTTTGGAATCTTCTATCTGGTATTTGATACCGAGCGAAAAGGGCGCCAATCCAGAGGCGTGATGAGTTATGTTTGATGAGTCAAAGTCGCTTGTTCTTGTGAACGTGTTGCTTTCAATGCGCGCCTCGCAGCGGCTGGTTATTCCGATTCGCAGCAGCGTGGGGAAAAAGAGCGTGTGCTCGCGCGTATTTTCCTGACGGCGAAATTCTTCCTGAAAGCCGCTCTCGACTTGAATCTTCTTAGGGCCGATTACCGCGCTGCCGTCAGCTATGCCGGGCCGATCAGGATTTATCAGATCATCATCCGAATTGTCTGCTTGAGAAGAAGATTGAATCGGTTTCGTTTGTTGCCGCGCCTGCGATTGGCCTGGCGTCGGTAGAGCATACGAAACGGGAAGCGCTAATAGCGCAACTGCGACTTTAACGATGAAGAGATGAATCTTCCGGTTCATTACGCGCCAAGCCGAAGGGTCTCTCGCGACGAACCCGCTCAGCTTCCTGTGCTCAAGCTATCTACTGCAAGCGGTCGAGCATGCGCTGGCCGCCCCAGCGAGCTACTATCTTGTCGTCATAATCGTCCGCAGTCATTGCCACTGCTACGACCGATGCCTTCAACTCTTCCTTGTCGCAGGTCGAGCCAACGATGCAGTGCTCAAAGACAATATGGTTGCCTTCCTCAAGCCCGAACGCTCCGAAGTATTTCTGCGTGTTCTCGCGGAGCAGGTACTGCATCAAGTCCTGCGTTATCTCCGCGCCGCTTACAACATACGAGCGCGTGTTGATGATCGCTTCTTTGTCGCCCCACGCGAATACGCCCACCTGCGCAAGCGCGGAGCCAACATAGATATTTACTATCGGCGCGTCGTCGCGAACGCGCGTGAAGTGCTCGCCAAAAATCTCTTTCAACCATGGGATTATCTTTTCATAAACGGCCTTTTGTGTTTCGGTTTGGAATTCCATAACTAGCTCCTTTCTTCCGGTTTCTGAATTTCGACCTGAATGTCTGACCCATCCCAACGAATCACAAGCGACTTCGCTTCTTCCGTTTCGCTCTGAGGCAGTTGACTCACAAGCGCGGGGCTGAGTCGCTCGTCAACCAGCCGCTCCCAATCGCGCTGATTCGGATGAGAATCTTTCTGCTTCATCAACCAATCAATCAAGCTCTCGTCCCACTTCAACCCCACGCCCTGCTTCTGGTAGCGGTCCGAAATATCTTTCAGCAGCCGTCGTTCGAGCCAGCGCCGCCACGCCTGCTCGTTCGTCAACACTTCGGCGCACACAAGATCGCTCTGCGCGACAAGCTCCGCTCCCAAAACGGCTTCGGCTGCAAGGCGCGCCGCGTCACGACCCGCGTGCTCTCGCGCCGGTTCGTGGTTTTGAAATCCGGGAATCCTGCGGCGCGATTCGAGCCTGATGTCAGCCGTCAGCACAACAACCGTGTCGCTCAGATAGATTCGCTTGCCGCGCGCATCCGTGATGAAGCCTTCGGCCAGCGCGTTCGTCAGCACTTCGAGAATCGAAGGATGGCACGCGTGAATGTTTTCGCACCTCAGCACACACCAGGGCATCTGCGCCACTCGATGCAGCGGCAGCGATTCGCTGTAGCCAATATAACCGGGCGGCGCGCCTATCAGCATTGTTATGTCGTGCGATTGCGTGAAGCGGCTGAAGTCAATCGTCACAACGCGATCACCTGACCCAAACATCGCGCTCGCAATCGTTTCAGACAAAGCCTCGCCATTCGCCGCCGAATCGTCAATCAACAGGATTACCGCATTCGGGCGCGCGGGCTTCAAATCAAGCCCGCGCATCGTCACGTTCAGGCGATTGAGCAGCGAGCGAATATCTTCGTCAACGAGCAGCGCGCGTTCGAGCAGAGCTTCTTTTAACTGCTCCTGCCTCTCAGCCGATTCAATCGGCATCCCTATCATTCGTTGCGCGACTGTCCTGGCCGTCGCCAGATCAACAACCTTCTTGCCGCGAGCTATCGCGTGAGCGACGCATTGCTCGAGCAGGTCAACCGCTTTGTCGGGGAAGTAGCGATTGCGCAACGAGCGGTCGGCGAAATCGAGCAGCCACCGGAGCACGTCATCTGCGACCTGCACGTTGCGATGCCGCTCGTATTCATCACGAATCGCCGCAAGCACAGCGAAGGTTTGATCAATGCTCAACTCGTTTATGCGAATCGGCTGAAAGCGACGCTCAAGCGCCGCGTCGGTTTCGATGAATCGGCGATACTCGTCATCAGTCGTCGCGGCAATGCAAGCAAGCTCGCCGCGCGAGAGCGCAGGCTTGAGCAGGCTCGCGATGTCGGATGTGCCCTCGCGCCCGCCCGCCCCCATGATCGAATGCACTTCGTCAATGAAAAGCAGCACTCCGTCCTGGCTCGCTTCCGAGATTATCGCCTTCATTCGCTTTTCGACTTCGCCCATAAGGCTTGCGCCCGCAACGAGCGTCGAAGGCTGAATCGCAAGCAGCCGCGAGCCTTTCAACAAGTCGGGCACGTCGCCCGCGACAATTCGTTGCGCCAATCCTTCGACTATTGCGGTCTTGCCAACGCCCGCCGGGCCTACGAGCACGGGGTTGCGCTTCGTGCGGCGGCATAGCGTTTCAAGCGCGAGCTGAATCTCTTCTTCGCGCCCGACAAACGGCGGCAGCTTGCCTGCGGTTGCTTCGCGCGTCAGGTCGCGCCCGAACTGCTCAAGCGTCGGGGTCGGTTGCTTCGCGCGCGGCCTGTAATCCGCAGCCGCAGGCACGACCTGCGAAGAATCGGTTTGATTTGATGGCGGCGCTGTGGTTTGCGGTTGAGACGTAACAGGAGGCGGCGCGGCGGATTGCTCGATTATCGTGTAGCCATCGGCTGTGAGGATCGCAGCGGCGAGGTCGCGCTCGCCTATCTCATCTTTGCTGCGAGCGGCGGCGCGCTCGTTTGCCAGTTTCAAAACGCTCTCTTTATCGAGCGGCTTGCTCGCGCCACCTTGACGCACGCGCTCGCTCAACTGCTGGCGCAACAGCGCGGCGTTGAACCCGGCGGCCATCGCTTCGGCCATCGGAGCGTGACGCTCGATCAAAGCCAGCAGCCAGTGCTCGATTGAAAGTTGTTCCTGCCCGAATTCCTTCTGCTTTTGCGCGGCTGCCTCTATAAGGCGTTGCGCTCCGGGTGTGAGAGCGCGCGGGAGGTCATCCGTTTGTCCCGACATCGAAGCTCCCTTCAATTAAGATAGTAATCCGTAATATCTATGCCCGACTTTGAGGGACGTGGCGGACGATTATTTAACAGCATATCAAGCGGAATGCAAGGCAATATTTCCGCGCGCTCGCTTTTGCATTCGATGACGCATCGGCATATACTGGCCGCGCGGAAAACCGCATGGCCTATCGAGTTCGTAAACTTGCGAGACAACTTCAAAAGGAGGATTCACGATGAAGAGCAACAAGCTTCTCAGGGCAATGATTGCAATGGCAACGGTGATGCTGATCTTTCAGCTCGCGCAGGCTCAAGGCAAGAAGCCCGCCGCGAAATCGGCTACGGATGCCGAGTTCAAGGCTTTGATTGACGACTACTACGCCGCGTGGAGTTCGCTCAACCCCGACAACGCCGCGAAGTATTATGCTAAGGAGGCCGATCTCGTCTTCTATGACATCGCGCCGATGAAGTACAACGGATGGAGCGAGTACAAAGAAGGCGTGATGAAGGCATTCATCAACAACTTCTCTACTGGCAAGCTCACGCCGAACAACGACCTGAAAGTAACACGGCGCGGCAACATCGCATGGACTACGGTGACGTTTCACCTGTCTGCGACGGCGAAGGCGGGCGGGGCGAACATGGAGCTTGACGCGCGCCACACCGCAATATGGGAAAAGCGCGCGGGCAAATGGGTAATCGTGCACGAGCACATATCAGCCCCGTTGCCGGGATAGTTCGTTGCGGACATGCTTTATTTGGAGTGCTGCGACACGCTCGCAGCTTTCGTCTGAATAAAAACTGCGGGCGTGTCGCAGCACTCCAAAGTAAGAGACTGACTTTGATTCCGTTTGCGCGAAAGAAATTGCTTGACATACTCTCGCGCGAAAGAGTAATCTGCAACTTCCGAAGTTGGACGTGGTGATTTAAGCAAATTGCTCCACGTAAAAGATGTGCTAAATCGCTCGAAGGAATTCCGGAAGGCCCTGCGACGATTTGGCGCAGGGCTTTTCATTTTGATCTTTCAAAAACAGGCGTGGCGATTTAAGGCGACTTGCTCCACGTAAAAAACTGCTAAACAGCCCGGAGCGATTTACGAAGCCCCGCGCTGATTTGGCGCGAGGCTTTTTCTTTTTGCCCCGCGTCAGACGGTTTAATGCCGCAAGCAAGCTCGCTTCATCGCCCGCGCCAACACGGAGGTGAAGCGATGAGTTATGTCAAAGGACTTAGGTGCCGCGAGTGTGGCCGCCAGTACCCGAAGCAGCCCATAGCCGGATGCGAAGACTGCTTCGCGCCGCTCGAAGTTGATTACGATTACGATTCAATCTCTCGCGCCTTGTCGCGCGAGCGTATAACAAACCGCGAAAAAAATCTCTGGCGTTACCGCGAGCTGTTGCCGCTCGATTCTGAACCCGCAGTTGGCCGCGCAACAGGCGCAACTCCGCTCATTCGCGCAACGCGATTGGCCCGCGCGCTTAACCACAAGAATCTCTACATCAAAAACGACAGCGTGAATGCGCCTACGCTTTCGTTCAAAGACCGAGTGACTGCTGTTGCCATAAACAAAGCGCGCGAGTTCGGACTCACAGCCATTGGCTGCGCCTCGACAGGCAATCTCGCAAACTCAGTTGCGGCGAACGCTGCCGCCGCAGGGCTGCCCGCTTACATTCTGATCCCCGAAAATCTCGAACGGACGAAAATCACAGCGACTCAGATTTACGGCGCGCACGTTTTGGCCGTGCGCGGCAACTACGACGACGTGAATCGTTTATGCGTAGAGATTGCTGACCGCTTCCGGTGGGGATTCGTGAACGTGAACCTGCGCCCTTTTTACGGCGAAGGCTCGAAGACGTTTGGATACGAAATAGCAGAACAACTAGGCTGGCGCGCGCCAGATTGCATAGTTGTGCCGATGGCGGGCGGCTCGCTTATAACAAGAATTCACAAGGGGCTGAAAGAGCTTGAGCGATTAGAATTGCTCGAACAGGAAGCGCGCACACGCGTCTTCGGCGCGCAGGCCGCAGGCTGCAATCCCATAGTCGCTGCTGTAAAACAAAACTCGCGCACGATTCGACCCGTCAAGCCCGTGACCATCGCAAAGTCGCTCGCAATCGGGAACCCGGCGGACGGTTATCTCGCGGCGGGTGTAATTACTGAAAGCGGCGGCTATGCAGAAGACGTCACGGATGAAGAGATCATCGCTGGGATAAAACTGCTGGCAGAGACCGAAGGCATCTTCACAGAAACAGCAGGCGGCGTGACCGTCGCAGTCACTAAAAAGCTAATCGAGCAGGGCCGCATCGCGCCCGATGAATTGACGGTCATCGCAATCACGGGCAACGGATTGAAGACGCAGGAGGCAATCGAGCTTGCGCCGCCTGTTGTCATTGAACCGCGACTCGCGCACTTTGAGCGAGCCGTTCATGGATTTGCGGCTAACGCTTGAACGAATCACAAGCAGGCTGATTGATGAAAGGAGAATCGAAAATGTCACTGAAGATAATCATACCGACGGCGCTTCGAAGATTAACCGGGGAGACGGACACGGTTGAGATAGAGGCCGCAAGCGTCAGCGAAGCGATTGATTGTTTAGACCAGCGCTTTCCCGGTTTTCGCGCCCGCGTGTGCGACGAGGCGGGCGAGCTTCGCCGCTTCATCAACATCTACGTTGACGGCGAAGACGTTCGCTTCCTCGATAATCTTTCGACGCGAATACCCGATGGAGCTGAGCTTTCGATAGTCCCGGCTATCGCAGGTGGATGACGTGAAATCGGCTCTGGGAGCCGTTTTTGTGTTGACGGAAAATACCATGAAACCACGGAGACACGGAGAATACACAGAGACACAGAGTTTATTGATTATTAAACACAAGCTCAGTGCCTCCGTGCCTCCGTGGTGAGATGAAGTTGTTTTCAGGGAGGAACCTCATGATAGATTTAAGCGGTAAGGTCGCAATCATCACGGGTGCGTCGCGCGGCATCGGCGCGGCGACCGCAATTCGGTTTGCCGAAGCGGGCGCGTCGCTCGTAATCAACTATTTTCAGCATGAAGCGGAAGCCGCGCAGATTGCCGCGCAAGCCCGCTCGCTCGGCGTCGGCGCGATTGCGGTTCAAGCCGACGTCTCGCGCTTCGACGACGTGAAGGGCTTATTCGACATCGCGCTTGCCGAATTCAATCGCGTTGACATAGTCGTTGCGAACGCTGGCATATGGACGGGCGCGGCTGTTGATGAGCTTGACGAACGGAAGTGGCAGGAGACGGTTGACGTGAACCTCAAAGGTGTCTATGCGACCTGTCACTTCGCGGCGAAGGTGATGAAAGAGCAGCGACAGGGGCGCATCATCACTGTCTCATCAACCGCGGGTCAGCGCGGCGAAGCGTTCCACTCGCACTACGCCGCGTCGAAGGGTGGAATAATCTCTTTCACGAAATCGCTGGCCACAGAGCTTGGGCCTTATGGTATAACGGTAAACTCTGTTGCGCCGGGCTGGGTTGATACGGATATGTCGGCCGAGCCGCTGCACGACCCACGCGAGCTTGATGACATCATCCGTGCGATTCCGCTTCGCCGCGTGGCGACGGCTGATGATATTGCCGGGCCGATTCTGTTTCTTGCATCGGACCTCGCGCGCCACATCACGGGCGAAGTCTTGAACGTCAACGGCGGCTCGGTCTTGTGTGGCTGAAAGAGTTTCTGGTTCGCGCCTTTCGTTAATTGTGCATTCCAGGAACATCAAACTGAAAACCAGAAACCATGATAGTCATGAAATTTGGCGGCACGTCCGTTCAGGACGCAGCCGCGATGAAGCAAGTAGCTGAGATTGTCGCGAGCAAAGTTGATCGCGCGCCGGTTGTGGTCGTTTCCGCGATGGCGCGCGTCACCGATACGCTGCTCTTGATCGCGCGCGAATCGCAGGCTCGACACTTCGATATGGCGCAAGCCCTGATTGCTCAACTGCGCGAGCGCCACGTAGAAGCCGCAAAAGTATTTTCATCGGAGTATCACTCGCGGGTGTTGGACGACCCATACTCGCCGCTTGCGGTTGAGAGCAAGATCGAGAATTACATTGGCGAACTGTATAACCTGGCTCGCTCTGTCGCCACGTTGGGAGAGCTTACCCCGCGCACTCAGGATGCGATTGTCTCGTTCGGCGAGCGGCTGTCGTCGCTGCTGGTGACGGCTGCTTTTCGCGCTCGCGACATTAAGGCAGAACTCGTTGACTCGCGTCGGTTCATCATCACAGATGATCGCTTCACCGCCGCCGCGCCTGATATGGCGCGAACCGAAAAGCTCACGCGCGACGAGATTCAGCCGATAATTCAAGCGGGCCGCGTGCCCGTAGCTCAAGGGTTCATCGGCTCGACCGCAGACGGTGTGACGACGACCATAGGGCGCGGCGGGTCGGATTATTCCGCCGCGATAATCGGCGCGTCTCTCGGGGCGGAAGCGATTGAGATATGGACTGACGTTGATGGCCTTATGACCGCAGACCCGCGCGTCGTCCCAGAAGCGCGGCGCATCCGAGTCATCTCGTTTGCCGAAGCTGCGGAGCTTTCGTACTTCGGCGCGAAGGTCCTGCATCCGAGCACCGTGCTGCCCGCAATTGAAAAGGGAATCCCTGTGCACATCTACAACACGCATAATCCATCTTGCGAAGGAACGCTTATAGTTGCGACTCCGCGCCCGTCAAAGAACCTCATCAAATCAATCGCCTTCAAGCGCAATGTGACGATAATGAATGTCGCTTCAACAAGGATGCTTCTGGCTTACGGATTTCTGCGCACGATCTTTGAAGTATTCGAGCGGCACAAGACATCTGTCGACGTTGTGACGACTTCCGAAGTTTCCGTTTCCGTCACGCTCGACAACACCGAGCAGATCGAAGCCATCAAGAGCGATCTCGAAGGCATAGGCGAAGTGACAATCGAGCGCGACAAGGCGATTGTCTGCGTCGTCGGTGACAATCTGAAATTCACGCCCGGAGTTGCCGCGCGATTGTTTCGCGCCATCCAGTCCACAAACATAAATATGATCAGCCAAGGCGCGTCCGAAATTAACGTGACATTCGTAATTGACGCGAGCGAAGTTGACCGGGTCGCCCGCTCGTTGCACAATGAGTTCTTCGCTGAAGTTGACGCGGAAGTCTTTGCCTGAAGTTTAGCGGATTGCTGCACAGGCACATCCATAGAAAATCTTCTTTGAAAGAAAACGCGCGGCTGCACAGTCACCGCTTTGGTGTTGAATTAATAGATGCGACAAATCGCAGCGCTCCAAATCTGCCGCGCGCTTATCGAGTGAGAGGCTATGACGACAAACTACACTGAAGCGACAGCGCCAGCAGTCGAAGAAATCGGAAAGACCGGCTGGCGATATGCGCCGCACCTCATCATCTTTATTACATCCGCTTGCATTATGATCGTCGAGCTTGTGGCCGGGCGATTGATTGCGCGACACCTCGGCAGCTCGCTTTATACCTGGACTTCGATCATCGCCGTCATACTTGCCGGGATGAGCATAGGCAATTTTCTTGGCGGTCGGTTTGCTGACCGCTGGCGGCCAGAAAAGTTGCTCGGCTGGCTCTTCATGATCGCTTCGGCGATGTGCCTGTTCACGCTCTTTCTCAACAACGTTTTCGCAGAGAACGCGCCGGAATGGATCACGAGGATGAGCTGGGAGTTGCGAACGATCTTTTCAGTGTTCGCAATCTTCCTTTTGCCCGCGATGTCGCTCGGAACCATCTCGCCCGTGACGGCGAAGATGGCCTTGTCGCGCTCCGACACGGTTGGCGCTACCATTGGCTCTGTCTATGCGTGGGGCGCGGTCGGCAGCATCGTCGGGACGCTGGCCACCGGGTTTCTGCTGATTGCGTGGATGGGGTCAAAGTCCGTGATTATATCGGTCGCGCTTGGGCTTGCCGTTGTAGGAACCGTCTTAGGCCCGCGCCGGTTGATTCAAGCCATCTGGGCAATACTGGTCGGCGCGCTGCTCGTGCTGTCGAACAACACGAATAAAACGATTGCAAATATGACATCGAAGCTCGGCGTTGACCAGACCATTGTGAAGATAGCGGATAGGCTCGGCGTGCGCGAAGACACCGATTACGATTTTGCTGTCGACGGCAATTATCAATACGTCAAGGTGCGCGAAGAAGAAGCCCATTATGCTTCCGGCGAGAAGTATCGTCGCCGCGTGCTCGCGCTCGATTGGCTGATACACGGCTATATTGATCCTGATGACCCGCTCCATCTTGTTTACAGCTACGAGCACGTTTACGCGGAGATGGCGCGGCGCGTCATCGGCGGCAACCAATCGCCCGCGACATTTTTTATAGGCGGCGGCAGCTACACTTTTCCCCGCTGGGTTCTTGCTAACTGGCCAACGGCGAAAGTTGATGTCGCGGAGATTGACCCTGTGGTTGTGAGGGCGAATTACGAGGCGCTTGGGCTGCCGCGCGATGCGCCTATACGAACGATGGTGATGGACGCTCGCAACGCGATTGACAGCCTCCCGGCAAGCGAGCACTACGACGCTTTCTTCGGAGACGCTTTCAATGATCTATCGGTTCCCTTTCATCTGCTGACGCTTGAGTTCTGCCAGAAGGTCAAGAACCATCTCAATCCCGGCGGCGCTCTGCTGGCGAACCTGATAGACAATTATCAGAGCGGGCTGCTGCTTGGTCGCTACTACCTGACGCTGAAGCAGGCCTTCAAGAATGTCTATGTTTTCTGCACAGACAGAACCGGCGTGACTGAATTTCGCGACACGTTCGTTCTTGTTGCAACAGACAGAGACCTCGACGTAAGCGGACTTGAACCGGGTCACGAGGGTGGAATTGATGCCTCGCTGCTGACGGAAGCGAATATCTCGTCGCTAATAGAGAAGTGCGGCAGGCAGATTCTCACAGACGATTATGCTCCGGTCGAGAATCTGCTCGCGCCCGTAGTCCGTCAGCGCAAAGGATAAGGATGCCTGCGCGTTTCAGCTTCTGTGGAAAGTTGCATTAGCGCTGCTCAAGCCATCGCGTCAGGCCCAAGCGCTGCAGCAGGTCTTGATACCTCGGCTCGCCGCGCAGGTCGTCGAATAGTGGGGCTGCCCCCACAAAAGGAACTAGGAAGTAGTGGCTCTCGTATGCCAGCTCCAGATGGTCGAGCGCCTGTCTCTTGTTGCCAAGCAGCGCGTAAAACCGCGCAAGCTGCCAGGCGATGCCGGAATTATTTGTGCGCTTGAGATAATTTATTTGAGTTTTGATGTAGCCTTCCCATCCGCCTGTTCTTTTCGAGCCACTGCTTTGCGATATCAGGCTTCGCATTCGGGTTATAGGAATTCTGGAATTCGACATACGCGGCCTTTATTTCGGCCATCAAGGCCCTCTTCATACCCTTCCCTGTTTGAGATAAATATCTCTGAGATCATTGTAAGCGAAACTGAAATCGGGAGTGGTGTTTCAAATTTGATGATGGCAGGCTCAGAACCCCCGGAATATGCAACTTTTCAAGCGGCCATCCTCAATTTTGAAACACGACTCATTTATGAGCAGGCGCCTCTTCCTTGAAACTTTTCTCACGTGCGCAGTGTTGCTGCCCGGCGCTCAATCATTCGCATGGTGCGCGCGAGCCGAAGAGCCAACTCCGCCAACGGCTCTTCAAGGTTGCCCGATCCCGTTGCAGGTCACGCTGAAGTTTGAGAGCTCTGAGCCACCAGCAGCGACCAGCCGCGGCAAAAACATCTACACGGTCACCCGGACCGCAACGCTCCCGCAAGGCGTCAGCACGATCTCCTCCCACGAAGTCACCGTCGTCGACCAGCTTGGCAGCGCGACCGTGACAATTCCCGGATATTTCAAAGCCACTACCGTTGCGGTCGAACACACGAGAAGCACGCCTGTGACTTCCATCACGCCGTTCGCGTCGGTCGAGAGCCTGGCAAACACGCGCCCTTGCGATACGACGCGAACTTATACGGGCGGCACTGGAACGCCCGTCAACGCCAGCCCTGCATCTGCGCGCTCTGTGCCATTGGCCTCCACGCAGTCGCCTCGCGTCGTGGATAAGAGAAAGGAAGTAAAGATAGCTTGTTGTGGCGGGTCACTGCGCTCGACGAAAGCGGAAGCATCATCAGCCAATCAGCCTGGAGCAAATTGCGGCTGTTGCCAGCGAGACAAACTCTATTCGTCTCTTCTTACGCTTTGACCACGCAAAGAGATCACCTGCGACGCTCTTCAAGTATTGCTTCCAGTTCTGCGATTGCTTCAAAGTCCTTTGGGCGACCTGCGGCGCGTTTGACCTGAATTAGACGCTCTAGGCCGAGACAAAGACATTCAACGCCGTAAAGCCTTATTAAAGCCGAGTAAGGCAACAAGTCATCGTAGTTGCCGCTGCCTGTAATTTCGCCAAGCAAATCAATCGGTCCGAGCGAAGTGGTAAGGGTGAAGTTTAATCCATTGAATATTGTCTATTCACTCCAATTGAATGGAAGGTTGGGAGGAGCGCCACGCAGATAAGGATTATATGGAGCGAGCGATTGGACAAGGCGGGCCACATTATCGTAGGCGCGCCGATAAACAATATGTAAATCTTCAGTCAATCGCGCGGCGCCGTGCGCTGTGGCAGCCGCGCCTCCCACGAGGATGAATTCAACCGAGTTGTTTACCAGTAGCGATATTAATCGCTGAAAGTCGATCATCGTTTTGGCCCTGCTTGTTGTCCCGCCCGCCGCAGCTCTTCGGCGAATCGCTGCAACTTGATGAGCCGCTCGAACCGTTCTTCAACAGACAGCCGGAGATTCTCACGGATCAAAGCGCGATCAACATCTTTTTTGTATGCCTCAATGACTGGATCGGGATCGAAATGCAAATCTTGTTTGCTCATATTGTTCTCCAGCGCAACTGACGTCCGCGCATGCGCGTCGAAGCCATTATAACACCATCGAAAACAGGCAAACGCGAGTAATAAGTAAAGCCAACCCACGATAATTGATCAGCTGATCCTGTATTGTTGACTTTGAGCGTGCGCAGGGTGTACTCTAGCAGCGTTGATAATTGATCGTGGCGATTTAAGCAAATTGCTCCACGTAAAAAACTGCTAAACAGCCCGGATTCGACCCTGCGCAGTTTAGCGCGGGGTCTTCGCTTTTTATAGGCGAGAACGCTTATGAAAGATTTTCACGACGCAGTAACCGATGACCGCGTTTACGTCTTCGACGGCGCGATGGGCACGATGCTCTACCAGCGCGGCGTTTACATCAATCGCTGCTACGACGAGATGAACCTCTCGAACGCCGAGCTTGTGCTAGGTATCCAGCGCGAGTACGTCAAAGTCGGCGCAGACATAATTGAAACCAACACCTACGGCGCGAATCGCGTGAAGCTCGCAGGCTACGGACTCGAAGATAAAATCTATGACATCAACTACGCGGGCGCGCGGCTTGCGCGCGAAGCTGCGGGCGAGCGAGCTTACGTCGCCGGAGCTATCGGGCCGCTAGGCATTCGCATCGAGCCTTACGGGCCCACGTCCGTTGAAGAAGCGCAGGCCATCTTTCGCGAGCAGGCCGAAGCCTTGCTCGAAGGCGGCATTGATTTATTCATACTCGAAACCTTCTCCGACGTGGCCGAAATTCATCAGGCGCTGCTCGCCGTGCGCTCTGTTTGCAACCTTCCCATAGTCGCGCAGATGACGATTCAAACCGATGGGCAGACGAGCTACGGCACTTCGCCTGAACTGTTCACCAAGCGATTAGATGAATGGGGCGCGGACGTTATTGGATTGAACTGCTCGGTCGGCCCGCACACGATGCTCGAAGCTCTTGAGAAGATGCGGCAGGTTACGACGCATAAGCTTTCGGCGCAGCCGAACGCGGGACTGCCGCGACAAGTCGACGGGCGAATGTTTTACATGGCCTCGCCCGAATACATGGCCAAGTACACCAAGCGATTGATTCAAGCGGGCGCGAAGTTCGTCGGCGGATGCTGCGGCACTACGCCGAAGCACATCAAAGAGATTGCCAACGCTGTGGCCGCGCTCTCGCCGGGCCGCTCAACCGTAAGAGTCTTTGTGCCTGAAGAAAAACCTGCCGATGTTGAGGTGACTCCGCGCGAGCAGAAGTCGCGCTTCGCTAGTAAAATCTGCGCGGGCGAGTTCGTCACCTCAGTCGAGATAGTTCCGCCAAAGGGTTGCGACCCTGCGAAGATGCTCGAAAGTGTTCGATTGCTCAAAGAAGCGGGTGTTGATGCTGTAAACGTGCCTGATGGGCCGCGCGCTCAATCGCGCATGGGCGTGCTCGCGGTTTCAACTCTCATCGAACAGCAGGTCGGCATCGAATGCGTCGTGCACTATTGCTGCCGCGATAGAAACCTGCTCGGTATGACGAGCGATCTGTTAGGCGCTGCGGCTCTGGGCTTGCGCAATCTTTTAATCATCACAGGCGACCCGCCGAAGATGGGTCCGTACCCGGAAGCGACAGCCGTCTTCGATATTGATTCGATTGGCTTAGTGAACATGGTCAATCGTCTCAACAATGGGCTGGACATCGGCGGCAATCCCATCGGCAAGCCGACATCGTTTTACATCGGCGTAGGCGTGAACCCGTGCGCGGTTGACCTCGATTATGAATTGAGGCGATTTGAATGGAAGGTTGAAGCTGGCGCGGAGTTCGCAATCACACAGCCGACTTTCGACGTTGAACAATTGATAACATTTCTGAAACGGATTGAGCCATTTCGCATCCCCGTGATTGCGGGCATCTGGCCGCTTGTGAGTTATCGCAACGCGGAGTTTCTGGCGAACGAAGTGCCCGGCGTTGTCGTGCCCAAGAGCGTGCTCAAACGAATGCAGCGCATCACGGACAAAGAGGCTGCGCGCGAAGAAGGACTTGCAATTGCGCGCGAGACACTTGAGCAGGTGCGCGACCTAGTTCAAGGCGTTCAGGTATCCGCGCCCTTTGGCAAGGTGCAGTACGCGCTCGATGTGTTCAGTGTGTTGTGATTTGTCTATTTGTCCTTTGTCATTGGTCACTGTCATTTGTTAAACACGATCAATGACAAAGGACAAATCCGTATGTTAGCTTTGATGGCTTGACCATTGGGCAATTACGCTCGCTATCTAAAGCCGGAGCTTATTGAATGAAGAGAACACTAATGGCGGCGATACCGATCCTTGCGGGCGCGATGCTTGCGCTTGGGCCGGTCCAGAACGATCCGCGTGGGATAACAACTTCAACCCTGCGCGGATACCTCGACAAGATGGGCTTGAAGTATGTGCCCCATCCCAAGAACCCGGAGGCGCTCGTCGTTCCGCGCACCGATAATAAATATGCAGACAGGCTCGACCTTTACGTTGAGATTGCGAAAGATCAGACGGTTGTTCTGACGGCTTATGCCAGGAGCAAGGGGCGATACTTTAACCTGTCGCGCGCGACTGACCGCGAAAAGCTCTTGCAGCGATTGTTAGAAGCCAATCATCGCGCGTTTGCGACCTTTTTTGTTGACGATCAAAGCGACATCGGCGTGCGATTCACCTTCACGACGGAAAACGGCGTCGGCTTTGAATCATTTCGCGTTGCGGTGACTGAGCTGTTGCGCATCGCAGACGAGTACACACCGATCCTTAACGAGTACATGCAGAAGGAGCAGCAGTGAAGGAAAAAGCCAAAAGGCAAAAGGTAAAAGTAAGGCGAGATAAGATCGTGAACATATCTCTTTGCTTACTTCTGACTATTCCCTTTTCACTTTTTCCTTTTTCCTTCGCTCATGCGCAGCAGCCCGCCGCGCCGCGTCAGGCTCCGAAGCTCGCATTCGCTGAGCGCATGAAGCAGTACGTGCAGGCAGTCGGAGGGACGATTGATCAAACGAAAAGCGCAGCCAATATGATCGTGTCGAACACGGCTGACGCGCGCGGCGGCAAGGTCACTATCGTTATTGTGAATGACCAGCGCAAGAACCTCGTCGGCTTTTACATTTACAACTTCGGCAGCTTGAAAGGGGCGGCCAACCGCGAGGCGGTTTACAAATATCTGCTGGCGACCAACGATGAGATAACGCTTGGCGGATTCTTCGTGGATAGCGAAGACGACATCGGCTACAAGTATCTGGTGAATGCGTCGCAGCCGATGACTCAGGATGAGTTCAATCAGGTCTACCTGACGATGGCAGCAGTCGCGCGCGAGCGGCGCGCGAAGATTCGCGAGTTGCTCGGCCCGGAGAAGAATTAATGACCGTGAGAAAAGAACAGACACGCTTGCTTGAAGAGCTGCTCGCCGAGCGCATACTTGTGCTTGACGGCGCGATGGGCACAGCTATCCAATCGCATCATCTCACCGCTGCGGATTTCGGCGGGCCGCACCTCGAAGGCTGCAACGAAAACCTCGTCATCACGCGGCCCGATGTTGTGCTCGACATTCATCGCGGCTACCTCGAAGCCGGAGCCGACATCATCGAGACGAACACTTTCGGCGGCACTGCGATTGTGCTGGCTGAGTATGGGCTTGAAGACAAAGTTCACGATTTGAACGAGGCGGCAGCGCGAATTGCGCGTCAAGCGGTAGATGAGTATTCAACTTCGGGTCGCCCACGATTCGTCGCAGGCTCGATGGGGCCTACGACTAAAGCCATTTCGGTCACGGGCGGCGTCACGTTCGATGGACTGGTCAAAGCCTTTCACGATCAGGCGGCGGGACTCATCGCGGGCGGCGTTGACATTTTGCTGGTTGAAACTCAGCAGGACACGCGCAACGCGAAGGCCGCGCTCATAGGCATCTGGCAGTTGTTTGACGAAATCGGTTTCAAAGTGCCCGTGATGGTTTCGGGCACGATTGAAGCGATGGGCACTATGCTCGCCGGTCAGACCGCCGAAGCGTTTGCAACTTCATTGATGCATGCGGATTTGCTCTCAATAGGATTGAACTGCGCAACTGGACCTGAGTTCATGACCGATCACATCCGCTCGATTGCGGAGCTTGCCCGCACGCGAGTCTCCTGCGTGCCGAACGCGGGATTGCCGAACGAAGACGGCGTTTATCTCGAAACGCCTGAAACATTCGCGGCGACGATTGAGCGGTTCGTAGATCACGGCTGGATTAATCTTGTCGGCGGATGCTGCGGCACGACCGCGCCGCATATTCGTCAGCTAGCTCAGATGGTCGAAGGCAAGCACCCGCGCAAGGTTCAGGATCATCACCGCACGCTCTTTTCCGGTATTGAATTCGTTGAAGCGACCGAAGACAACCGCCCGCTCATCGTTGGCGAAAGAACTAATGAAGTCGGCTCGCGCAAGTTCAAGCGATTAATCACCGAAGAGAAATACGAAGAAGCCGCAGAGATCGCCCGTCAGCAGGTCAAAGGCGGTGCGCAGATCATTGACGTGAATTTGCAGAACGCAGACCGCGACGAGCTTTACGACGTTGATCGTTTTTATGAGCGACTGATTCGCGTCGTCAAAGTGCCAATAATGATTGACACTACGGACGCGGCTGCGATTGAGCGCGCGCTCACTTACTGTCAGGGCAAAGCGATTATCAATTCAATAAATCTCGAAGACGGCCTTGAGAAATTCGAGCGCGTGACGCCGCTCGCGCGCAGGTATGGCGCGGCGCTGATTGTCGGCTGCATTGACGAAGATAAAGAGCAGGCGCAGGCCATCACGCGCGAGCGCAAGCTTGAAATTGCTCGCCGCTCGGTGAAGCTGTTGACCGAAGATTACGGCATCCGGGCGGAAGACATAATCATTGACCCGCTCGTGTTTCCGTGCGCGACGGGCGATCAGAACTATATCGGCAGCGCGGTTGAAACGATCGAAGGCGTGCGGCTCATCAAGCAGGAGATTCCCCACGTCAAAACCGTTCTGGGCATAAGCAATGTTTCGTTTGGACTTCCGGACGCGGGGCGCGAGGTGCTCAATTCGGTTTTCCTTTATCACTGCACGAAGGCGGGGCTTGATCTTGCCATAGTCAATTCGGAAAAGCTGGAGCGTTACGCTTCGATACCGGAACAGGAGCGGCATCTTGCGGAAGACCTGTTGTGGAATCGCGGCGACGATCCGATAGCGGCGTTCGCGGCGCACTTTCGCAGCGCAACTTCGCGCACGAAGAAGAAAGCCTCAGACCTTTCGCTTGATGAGCGACTGGCGAACTATATAATCGAAGGCACGAAGGACGGGCTGATTGACGATTTGAATCTGAAATTGAAAGAGGCCGCTCCGCTCGACATCATCAACGGCCCGTTGATGCGAGGCATGGAAGAAGTCGGGCGGTTGTTCAACAACAACGAATTGATCGTCGCCGAAGTCCTTCAATCAGCCGAAGCGATGAAGGCGGCAGTCTCGCACCTCGAACAGTTCATGGAAAAGAGCGCAGACTCGTCGCGCGGGCGAATCATTCTCGCCACCGTGAAAGGCGACGTGCACGACATAGGCAAGAACCTCGTTGACATTATCCTGTCGAACAACGGTTACGATGTTATCAATCTCGGCATCAAAGTCCCGCCAGAAGTTTTGATTCAAGCCGCGCGCGAGCACCGTCCCGACGCGATTGGGCTTTCGGGGCTGCTTGTAAAATCGGCGCAGCAGATGGTCGTCACAGCAGAAGACTTAAAAGACGCGGGCGTTGATTTGCCGTTGCTCGTAGGCGGCGCGGCGTTGTCGGATCGGTTCACGCGCACGCGAATCGCGCCCGCTTACAGCGGCACTGTTGTTTATGCCAACGACGCGATGAACGGGCTTGATATTCTGAATCGCCTGATGAGCGCGGATGAACGCGCGCGGCTCGAAGCGGAACTTTTGAAAAAAGATTTGACGGCCAAACCCGCAGCGCCACAGGTCGCGTTTGATGAAACTGAGCAGCGCAGCTCGCGCGTGTCGCTCGACGTTGCCATACCGGATGTTCCCGACACCGAACGCCACATTATCGAAGTTGCTGATCTCGATGAAGTGTGGAGCTACATCAACCCGCAGATGCTCTACGGGCGGCACATGGGATTGCGCGGGCGATTCAATGAGTTAATCTCAGCGGGCGACGCGCGGGCCGTCGAGCTTGAGAAAAAAATCGCGCGCGTAAAAGACGAATGTCGTGCGGGCGCGATGCGCGTTCGAGTCGTGTGGCAGTTCTTTGAAGCCGAGCCTGATGGCAATCGAATAAAGATATTCGCCGGAGAGAATTCAAGCGAGCCTGCTGCCGTGTTTCAGTTTCCGCGCCAGCGAAAGCCTGACGGATTGGCGTTGAGCGATTACGTGCTTCCGCCCGAACGCGACGCGCAGGGACGAATAATTAAGCGCGATCACATCGCGATGTTCGTGACGACTGCGGGCGAAGGGATTCGCGCGCTGGCCGAAGACGCGAAGCAGCAGGGCGAGTATCTCAGGTCTTATGCGCTGCAAGCGCTAGCGATTGAGACGGCTGAAGCGGCGGCTGAATGGATTCACTCGCGGCTGCGCGCCGTGTGGGGATTCGCCGATGCGGAAAATCTCACGCGGCAGGCATTGTTTCAAGCGCGCTATCGCGGCAAGCGTTACTCGTTCGGCTACGCGGCGTGCCCCGATCTTGAATCGCAGGCGACGCTGTTTCAACTGTTGCGACCTGAAGAGATTGGTGTTGAGTTGACCGAAGGCTTTATGATGGAGCCTGAAGCGTCGGTGTCTGCGATTGTGTTTCATCATCCTGACGCGACATATTTTTCGGTCGGCGCGCAGGAGATGGCCGAAGCGACGGCGGATTAATCGGGCGGCTTGCAGCGCGCCGTTTGCAGCAAGGCGCTTGCGTTGATCTGTGCGCATGTCTCCGTTTTGCTCCTCAATGTCCTTTTCTTGTCTCAGCAAGAGGGTGCGCTGGTGCGCTGTCAACAACAAGCATCGCGCCACGGGTGACGTCGGCGTGGCCCATTTCTTGCCATAAACATCTTTTGTCGTTAAAAACGAATCAACGAGTGACGACCTCTTTCGGGACGCTTCCTGAATTCAATCTAATCAAACGGAGGAATGTGACATTTATGATGAAGCTGGCAAGGGCTGCCACGATTTTGAGCGCGCTCGCTGCGCTGCTGCTCGCTGCGGCGTGCAATCAGACGGGCGGCAACGCGAATATGGGAAACAGGAACGCCAACCAGTCAGCCGCGTTGAGCGACTCGGATCGTAATTTCATGATGAAAGCCGCTTCTGGCGGGATGATGGAAGTAGAGCTTGGGCGATTGGCCACGCAGCGCGCCGCAAGCGCTGATGTAAAAAACTTCGGCCAGCGCATGGTTGACGATCACTCGAAAGCAAATGATGAGCTTAAACGGCTCGCCACTCAAAAAGGGGTGACGCTCCCGACTCAACTAGAGGGCGAGCATAAGGACACGCTCGACAAGCTCTCGAAGCTCTCAGGCGCGGATTTTGATCGCGAGTACATGGAGACTATGGTTGATGACCACACTGAAGATGTGTCGGAGTTTGAGAGCCAGTCAACGAAGGCAAACGATCCTGACCTGCGGGCATGGGTTGTGAAGACGTTGCCGACGCTCAGAGACCATTTGCAGATGGCCCGCGACGTTGATGCGAAGGTGAAAGGCGGAACGACCACTCAGGCTAACAGCAACATGGCGCGGGGCAATACGAACACAAGACGCTGAATCAACGAACGCGTGAGCATATATCATGCAATCACGCGGATAAACCGTTTAATCGAGCGGTCCATTCGCTGGACCGCTCAATTTCATGTTTTCAGAGTTGATGTTTTTGCCGATAGCTGAATGCTGAAAGCTGACCGTCTATTATTCGCTTCCAAACAACTGGTGCGGCCATGCCGAAAGAGATCGCAGACGTGATCGTAGTTGGAGCGGGCGTTGCCGGGCTTGCCGCCGCCCGCGCGCTCTGCCAAAAAGGATTGACTGCGACCGTGCTCGAAGCGCGCAGTCGCATCGGCGGAAGAATTCTTACCGAGCAAGACAGTCCTACATCTACGCCCGTCGAACTGGGCGCCGAGTTCATTCACGGCAAGTCGGAAGAAATCTGGCGGATAGTTCGAGCGGCGGGTCTCGCCGTTTATGAAGTGCCGGACAACCACTGGCATTTTCAAAACGGAGTCCTCAAACGGCGCGATGACTTCTGGGCCGAGTGGGAAGAGATAGTCGAGCAGATGAGCCGCGCCGAGCGAGATCAAACATTCAAAGAGTTCATCGAACGGCGTTACCCGAACGCCGAGCAGCGGGAATTCAAATCGCTAGCCATCTCTTATGTAGAAGGATTTCATGCCGCGAGCATTGACCGCATAGGCGTCGGCGCGCTCCTGCGATCTGAGCAGTCGGCGAAGGAGATTGAAGAAGAGAAACAATTCAGATTGCTCGATGGATACCACGCAATCGCTGAGTGGCTTCGCGCAGGACTTGATCCTGAACAAGTGAGCCTCCATCTCAACACCGTCGTCAAAGAGATTCGCTGGAGCCGCGCAAAAGTCGAAGTGCACGCTCAATCACAACCGGGTTCCCATCTTGAGCCGTTCGCGGCCCGCCGAGCCGTTGTAACGCTCCCGCTTGGCGTGCTGCAAGCACCGGAAAGAGAGCCGGGCGCGGTGCGTTTCGTTCCCGATTTGCCTGATAAGCGAAAAGCCATTGATCGTTTAGCGATGGGGTCGGTCGTGAAGATCGTGCTGCGCTTTCGCGAGCAGTTTTGGGAAGACAAAAATATTCGAGTCAAGAGGAAAGGCGGCGACCCGTCGCAGGTGAGTTTCATTCATTCGCGCGATGAAAATTTTCCGACGTGGTGGACTGCGCTGCCTGTGCACGCGGCGGTGCTTACGGGCTGGGCTGGCGGGCCTGCGGCGGAAAAACTCGCGCTTCAAGAAGAGAGTTCTATTCTAGGCCGGGCGATTGAAACGCTTGCGCACATCTTCGGCCTTGAGCGAGCGCGCATTGAAGGGTTGCTCGAATCGTGGCGCTTGCACAACTGGCAGGCCGATCCGTTCACGCGCGGCGCGTACAGCTACGTTCCCGTCAACAGCCTCGACGCGCAGCGCGAGCTTGCCGAGCCGGTCGAGGACACGCTCTTTTTCGCCGGAGAAGCCACGAGCCTCGATGGCCAAAACGGCACAGTTCACGGAGCAATCGCGAGCGGCAAACGCGCCGCGCATGAAGTCGTCCAAAGTCTCGGCCAAAATAACCTCAAATAAATCGAGCGCCTCGCTTTGATAGAGCGTCGCAATTGCGTGTGGCTCGACGCAGAGTTTTAATAGCTTGCCGAAGCGACTGCGGATTGAAAATAATTGAACCTATGAATCATTTAATCAGGTTGGCGGCGCTTTTTCTGATTTGCGTTATCACGGTTGAACCGGGATTATCCAAGCAGCAAACCAATAAACAAAAAACCAAAGACGATACGGCAACTCTGCGAAAAGAGATAGAAGCTCTCAAGGAGGGCCAGCGGCAGATACTCGAAGAGCTTCAGGAACTGAAAAGGATTTTGCAGACGAGGTCGGAAACGCCTGCCGCCGCGCCGCCGCAGCCTTCGCCCGTCGTGACGCTGAATCTGCACGGCGAGCCGTTCAGAGGCAATCAGTCGGCGCGCGTGGCCATCATCGAGTACTCCGATTTCGAATGTCCTTATTGTGAGGCATACGAGCGCGAGGTCTATCCCCAGATTGATACGAGCTACATCAAAAGCCTGACGTTTCTGTAACGTCGGATGACGTGAGGACGAAATAGACGCCGTTCGGATC
Source organism: Blastocatellia bacterium (assembly GCA_035575515.1). GTDB lineage: Bacteria > Acidobacteriota > Blastocatellia > UBA7656 > UBA7656 > DATLXU01. The sequence goes on along the minus strand of DATLXU010000134.1, from coordinate 5,836 downwards.
ATACGGCAAGCCCCCGTTGTTGATGGCCGTGTTTACGATTGCGAGAATGCTTGCATCTCTCAGACGCTTGCCCTGTGAATAAGCGTCCGTAGTCTCGCCGCCGAATACGACGTTGCCTGTGATAGTCGTTGCTCCGGCAGAGTAGGTCTGATTTATTTGGAAGTAAGGCGAGCCGCCGATTGCATTTGCAAAGTCGCGAACGATCTGTTGACCGGCGGGAGTATCTGATCCGTTTGTCTGGTTCCAGTTGCCATACCAGATTATGTACATAGTGGGCGTGCCGATGAGAGGCCCGCCGTGATAAGAGATAGGCGAGGTGGCCGTCGTTGATCCTTGCGTAAGAGCATCCGCGCCGTGCGGGTTCAGTTTATGCCTGATTATCTCCGGCGCTCCGGCTCCTTGCGTCTGAGCGTTGGCAGAGGTGAACAGAGCACAGGCGGCAAGCAATGCCGCTGCGAATGAAAAGTAAAGACTCTTCTTCATTGAACCTCCATTGAATGTGGTGAATTGACAGAGAGACAACCTTCAGAACACGCGAAGACCACCTGAAGTCAAGATGCGTTAGTTCTGGGATTCCTCTCCAGTGCGGCTAAATCTAGCCTGCGTTCGTCCGACAATGAACGCGCAAAATCGAAAGTGAAGAACGTCTCCCCACCAGGCTCTCCTTGAGCAGGAGATCAGGAACATCGTTTTCAGGGAGGCTCAGAAAAATTAGCAGCAGCGTGGTCTACTGTCAACAGGCTCCGAGCGTAATATAAGCCGCAGACGCTTTTGGGGCTTAAAACAAAGAAGGCCGACATTGATGGTCGGCCTTCTTGCTGGAATATCGGTCTGTGCAATTCTTAATCAATAAGCGACGAACGGCTCGGTGTAAACGCGTTTCACGCGCACGCCGTTGATGCGGCGCGGAAGTCGCGGATTAACGCCCGCCGTAGCGTCAACATAGACGACTATGCTGGCATCTGTCGCGTTCTGGTCCGATGCTCCGACGCCGACGCCGATCACTCCGGGCCGCGACATCAAATCCTTCTCGCGCGACCTCATTGCAGCGGTGGCGAAATCAATAGCCGCCTTCGAAGGCCCGCTATCGCTGACCGCCGTCCCCGCCGAAGCGGTGCAGTTGCCGCCGACGAAGCTGACTGATCTGCCGAGCCTGCCGCCGAGCTTGCTGAGAACTTCGCCAATCGGGTTGCCGATAGTCGTAGTGCTGCTGCCCGCGAATAACAGCGCGACCGGCTGACGGCAGGTCTGACTGTTGTTGCTGACAATCAGCGAGCCGGAATCGCCGCCTGCGCTGAACGTGCTGCTGTTGATTACAACCTGATTGGTGTAGGAGACGGTGAATTTCTTGCCGGAGCCGCAGCCGCGCTGGTACTGCACACTCACGCTCGTGTTGATAGAACCGATTGTGCCGGTCGTAAATCCTGTGGTTCGTCCGCTCTTGGCTACTGCAAGACCAACCGAAGGAGCTTTGACCACACTGCTTATCGTACCGATGTCTTCAATGAATCCGGTCGAATCCATCTGGCCTGCGCGAAGCTGCGCAATTGCCGCGTCAACGTTTTGGCCGAGCGGAACTGCTGTTGTGAAATCCGCGACAATCGGAGGAACGCGGCAACCGTTGTCTATCAGACCGGGCTGCGAGATGTCTTCCCCAGCTGTTGCAGCATCCGAACGACCGAGGACATGATTATTGCTCAGAATATATTGTGTCGCGCCGTCGGTCACGAGCGAGCCGAGCGTGCCGCTGCAACAGAAGGCTTTGCTGACGTCATTGATGTTGCCGCCCGACACTCCGAAGTGCGTGTTACGGACTTGATGATTAGCCCCGCCGTCGGCAAAAAGCGATGGCGCAAGCACAAGCACCAGGACTACTGAAGGGATAATCCCCAGGCGGCTGAAGCGAGTGAATCTTTTCATTATTGACCCTCCTCGAGTGAGTTTAATCGGAAACATCATCATCCGGGATACTCGCAGATGCGATGAGAAAATGCCAGACCATTATTCAATGGCCCCTAATCTAGCAGTGAATGGCATTTATGTCAATAATCCTCCTTCAGCTTTGTGTCACCTGAACTCCAAATCCGAAACACACCCTGAACTCTCAAACCGCAACTGCGACGTTTGCTGGCTCACATCGGGCTATCAGCTCAGCCACGCGCTTTGCGCTTGCGAGGCTCGCGTCAACGAGCAGCCCTTCCGGGCCTACCCAATCGCCCGCGATGAACAGGCCTGCAACTTCTTCGACCATAGGGCCGGGCCGTCCTTTAGTCCCTCCTCGCTTCGCCGTTGCGACCGCGCTCATCACTGTCATATCAGGAAGGAAGCGGCGATAGACGACTTCATCGCGCCACGCTGGCTGTATGAGATCGAGCAAGCCCTCAAGCTCGCGCTCGACTGAATCAGGCGCATCCTTGTGATCGGGCGGCAGGTACTTTGCCACGTGAATCAGCGCGCCGCCTGCGGGCGCAAGCCGCGCTGCGGCTGAGTGAACCGATAGATAGAGCGGGCGATCAACGCCGAGCGCGAACGTCGCCTTCGGCTTCGGCAATCGTTTGAGCGCAACATCCAGACACGCCGCCCGAACCGGCACGGCTTCACTGGCCCATTGCGCAAGCGAAGTGTTTTCACTTCGGTCAACGAGCGCGGCTGCTACCTGCGGACTCGAAGCAATGACGACGACTGATGCATCAATCGAACGGCCATCTGCGAGACGAACTGCTCGAACAGCGCCCTTTTCGTTGCGCTCGACGCGCTCGACCTTCGCGCCCGTTTCAACTATCACGCCTGCTTTCGACGCCGCCTGCGCGAGTCCATCAACGATGGTTTGCCATCCGCCGTCAATGTACAGGACGTTTTTCGTGTAAGCCAGCTTCAACTGCTGAAGGGCCGCGCCCGCGCTCATCAGGTCGGGCGCGTTCGTGTAGGTCGCGACTCGAAAGAGAGCGAGCAGAAAATCTTTGACCTCCTGTTCCTTTATCTGCTCGTCGAGCCATTCACTCACGGTTCGATTCATCAGCGGGCTTGCGTCAATCTTCGGCAGCGACGCAAGCAGCCGCGCCATCTCGAATTTCGCCGCAAGCCCGAAGAGGCTCGTCGAAAGCAATGAAACAAAGCCTGTCGGGAAAGTATGCTTCGCGCCGTCGCGCACGGCATACGCGCCCGACACGAGCGGCACAGCGCCGCGCGGCTCAACGCCAAGCTCAGCTAAAATTTCTATCCCGCGCCCTCCGCGATAGAGCGCGTGCGGGCCGATATTGAAATAAAACCCGTCTTGCTCTTTTGTGCGCGCGCGGCCTCCGAGAGCATGTGACTGTTCAAAGACGCGCACCGTTCTTCCTTGTCGCGCTATAAAAGTTGCTGCGGCTAATCCGGCCACGCCGCCGCCTATTACGATTACCTCTTGCTCATTCGATTGCATTTTTTCATCTCCTTTCCGGCTTCACATGAGCCGCTACCAACAACACGTTTAACGAAGCCGAAAGGTTACAGCCGGGCCTGAAATAATTTTCCCAATCAGTTTTACAATCTGCAGGCAATCGGACAAGCTCACGCCCGGCTTCAACCCTCAGGGTCAGGTTTCAAGGGCACAACTGAATAGATCATCCCCACACGAGCAAGTTGAGCAGCGAAGCATTCGGCCTCATTTTGTTTGGAAAGCGCGATGGGTCTCTAGAACGCTTTCGAGCGTTCTATAACCTAAAATATCTTGGAGGGCATCGAATGGAGAATAAGCTCAGCAGGAGTATCGTATTACGCGCAGTGTCAGTCTTTATCGCGACAGTGACGATTATCGCAGCCGCAATGACCGCTTCTGCGCAGATCGCTCACACTAACAAATCAAAGGCTCGAAAAGCCGTACCGACCACTAACGCTCAGATAGAAACGCGGTCTTCCGGCCAGCCGGTTTCTGTTGACCCTCAGACAGGCAGGCTCAGAGGAGCCTTCAGCGGCTGAAATGAAAGAGCTATCCGAGGGCATGAAAAAAATCCTTCGTCCATCAAAACAGGCTGTCGTAACCCGGCAGGCAGACGGCACGCTTTCGATGGAACTGAATGAAGAATACCTGGATGTTTCGGTCGCCACAATCAACCCTGATGGCACGGTGAAGATGAGTTGCGTTAAAGGCATGGGCAAAGCCGACGCCATAGTGAATACAACCCAAACGGGTGCAGCCGCTAAAGCCACTGTCAATAAAGGAACCCGCAAAAAACATCTGGCAAACCTTCGAGCAAGGCTGTGAAGAAAGCGACCCCGACGGCAGAGGGAAAGGAGCGATACGATGAGAAATAAAAGAGGCGGCGATCGGAATCGAACCGATGAATAAAGGTTTTGCAGACCGATAAAAGCCGCTTGTCCTCATTAGCCTCAGTTAGTATGTGTTAGTAAAATCAGCAAATTAGCTCCGAAGCCTACTAACACATACTAACGCTTCTATGCACGTACTCGCTACATTATCCGCTACAGTCCCGCTACACACACTTCGCTACTATCTACTACGGACAAAGATGAAGGTTAATTGCTCGGCTCTTTTACTTTCTGACGCTTGAAGATTCCAAGTGCCTCATTGTTCGCATCCCAATTACTTACATGGACTAGCTCCCAACCTTCAGCGCTTAGATCGTTGATCTTTCCCCATTGTTTCTGAGCGGGTTCCGGGTCACGATAACCAGCTTGCCCGGATATGAGATAGCCGCCCGAAGCGTGAATTCTGATAAAGCGATATTCCCATTGTTGGACTGCCATCTTATTCAACCTCCTCGCGTATTTTAACATAAGCCTTTCGACGCTTTAAGTCAGATAAGTAAAACATTCCACAATCTCTCACCGTAGTAATTGGGAGCCTTCAATAATTGACCGCTCTCCTACGCAGTAGTACAATCAGTTTTGGTGACAACGAAGCTATACAGCTTCATTGAGGTTCCAGAGTTCACAAAGCGATTGCACGAAATAGCATCGCTTGATGTGCTATTTGCAATTCAGGCTGACTTGATAGCCGACCCTGAGCGATGGCCTGTAATAGCAGGCACGAACGGAGCGAGAAAAGGGCGCGTAGGCGATCCAGCCAAAGGGCGCGGCAAGCGTGGGAGTTTTCGATACCTCTATTTCTATGTTGAGCATCGCGGTCATATTTACTTGATTTATCTGTTTGCCAAGAATGAGCAAGACAATCTCACCGCAGAACAAAAGCGGGTGATTGCCAGATTGGTTGACGCAATCAAAGAAGCTGAGAGGGGAAAGCAATGAGACGATCAAAGGGCAAGTTTATGGGCGATGAAACATTCAATCGAGTTGTGCAGGGGCTTGAGCAAGCTGTGGCTCACGCAAGGGGTGAAGACGTTGGAGTGCGTGTGACAACTATTCGTGTTCCTACCCCACCCAAGCCGCGAACGGCAGCGCAGATTGTAGCCACACGCCGCAACATCAAATGCTCACAATCCACCTTTGCCCGAATGTTGAATGTTAGCGTTAAGACTATTCAGGCTTGGGAGCAAGGGACACGAAAACCGAGTGACGCGGCCCTTAAACTTTTAGCTATAGCAGAGAAGCATCCAGAAGTATTACTAGACTCGCAATAGCCGATATGCAGGTACTCGCCACATTATCCGCTTTACTGTTGCTACACAAACGATAGCAGAAGTAAAAAAACTATTGACCGTGAAAATAGACTATTGTTTACTGTGGCGGTAATCACTTGTAGTGAACCCCTGAATGAGACAGGGAGTTAAGCAGTTGTTGTTTGACAAAGCTGTTGCTCGTACTCGGCTGGCGGCACGTAGCCAATCGCCGAGTGCAATCGCTTCTGATTATACACCTCTTCGAGAAAATGACTGAT
>DATLXU010000133.1:0-5725 GCA_035575515.1 Blastocatellia bacterium | reverse complement strand
CAAGCGCCTCGTGCAGGCCCGTCTCTTGCCATGCGTCAAGCAGTTCACCTCACTTTTGAAGCCCTCCTTGCCTTGCTTGGCCATGCCTTTGAGCAACTACCCGATGCTCGCAACCCTAATCAACTCACTTTCTGAATCTGTTGGTCTTCGTAACACACAAGGTGTTGGAGAGAAGTGATAGCCTGTAGAAGAGGTTGAGACCGCAAGTTGACGTTGAAAGATATATGGCCGTGAGCTGAGGTACTACTTTCCGCAGATTTGTAGTAGGGAGTTGTTGAGAGAATACGACCCGGAAATAATCGAAGGAAGCGGGTAGAGCGTCAAGCGCAGGCTGGGGCTGGGGAGCAGTCTGCGAATGACAATATGGAAGGCGATGACTTGCCCAGAGGGAGGAGGAAAGCAAAGAGCAGTTGAAATAATCACGAGCAGCATTGCACGCCATCGAGGGCGTGTCAGTTTTTATGTGCCCTTGCTATCTGAACCCTGCGATTTTACTTTGGACCGATCATCTCACAGGGGAATTCCTGCTACTTTCCTGAAGGAACCAATCGGGTTCTTTGGCTTGAATGTCCTCGCCGCGCCGATTATACTCGACCGCTATGTCAGATGCTGATGTAACAATTAGAGAATGCGTCTCAATCGAAGACTTCAAGCAGTGCATAGAGCTTGAGCGCGCGGTCTGGAAAGACGACGACATAGGCATTATGCCTATTCGCCTCTACATGATTTCGAAAGCCTGCAATGCCCCGACATTCGGGGCATTCGATCAAACGGGCAAGCTCGTAGGCTTTCTTCATACGAGCCTCGCACTGATTGACCGCCACGTCGTCTATCACTCGCACCTCGCCGCTGTGCTCGAAGGCTTGCGCCACAGGGACATAGGCGCGAGGATGAAACTCGCTCAGCGCGAGCGTGCAATTCAAGCTGGCATCCCGCTTATCATCTGGACATTCGATCCGCTTCAATCGCGCAATGCGCACCTGAATATCAACAAGCTAGGCGCTATCATCCGCCGCTATGAAGTCAATTACTACGGCGAAGACCTGTCATCTGTGTTCGGCGCGTCGGGCGTGCCTTCAGACCGCGTATTTGCAGAATGGTGGGTGAACTCGCCTCACGTTAAGTCGGTTCTTGCAGGTAACCGCCCGCAACCAGAAGAAGGAGCGCCTTCGGTTGAGATTCCCGATAACATTGATATGATTGCCGCTCGCTCGCGCGACGAACTTTTGAGGTGGCGCCTGCGCTCGCGCGCGGATTTTCAGCAGCACATCAGCAGCGGCCTCATTGTCCGCGCCTTCGAGCGCGACGCCCAAAGCAGCACGAGCCGCTATCTGTTCGGAACCGATGACGAGCAGTTTCACTTTAATGCTTACGATGGCATAAAGACGCTTTGATAAATGAGAAGCTGAGTTCATGCGGGAGCTTAAATTCAGAGAGAGAAGTTATGAGTTTAGACATTGAACGAGTTGAGTTGAGGGAGATTGAACTGCCGCTGCGGTGGCCATTCGAAACCAGCTTCGGGCGAACCACGAGGCGCAGAATCATGCTGGTTCGCGTCTTCGATAAATCAGGAGCGTTCGGCTACGGCGAATGCACCGCTCCCGAAGACCCTTTCTATAATCATGAAACCGTTGATACGGCGTGGATAATCGCCGCCAACTACGTCGCGCCGATGCTCGCTTCTGCGCGCGTTGAAAAAGCCAGTCAGGTCAACGATGCGCTCGCGCGAATCCGCGGCAATCGGATGGCGAAGGGCGGGGTGGAGGCAGCCGTCTGGGACCTCGAATCAAGGATGCTCAACAAGCCCTTATGGCAGCACCTGGGTGGGACTCAGACCGAGGTCGCGAGCGGCGTTTCAATCGGGTTGCAGGAGACTATCGAGGCGCTGTTCGAAAAAATTGAGCGAGAGCTTGAGCGCGGCTACCAGCGAATCAAGATCAAGATCAAGCCGGGGCGCGACGTTGCACTCGTCGAGGCTATACGCGAGCGGCATCCTGATATTCGGTTGATGGTTGATGCTAACTCGGCGTACACGCTTGCGGATATTGACCTGTTGCATAGGCTCGACCAGTTCAAGCTGATGATGATAGAGCAGCCGCTGACACCCGGTGACCTGGTTGACCACGCCAAATTGCAGCGCGAGATCGCTACACCAATCTGCCTTGATGAATCTATTTTGACCGTCAACGACGCACGCCACGCGCACGAGCTTGGCTCTTGCAAGATCATAAATATCAAGCTCGGTCGAGTCGGCGGCCACACTGAAGCGAGAATGATTCAAGAGTTTTGCCACCGTCGAGACATACCCGTCTGGTGCGGCGGCATGCTCGAATCGGGCATTGGCCGCGCTCACAACATTGCAATGTCTACGCTTGCGGGCTTCACATTGCCGGGCGATGTCTCGGCATCAGAAAGGTATTGGGAAGAGGACATCATCGAACCTCCAGTGACCGTGACCCGGCGGGGAACAATTGAAGTTCCGACAAAGCCGGGCATTGGCTACGAAGTTAATGAGCAGCGAGTCGAATCGCTCACGGTGCGGCGGCAGGAGATTGAACTGAAGTAATGGTGAATCGTGAACTCTCTCTGAGGTGATTGCCTTGGTCTTCAAATCACAATTCACGATTTACTATTTACAACCACGAGGAAAATCATGTCAGAGTTTGAGGGAAGGGCAGCGATTGTAACAGGGGGGTCGCGCGGTATTGGCCGCGCCATCGTTAAAGAACTTGCTCGACGCGGCGCACAGGTCGCTTTCAGCTACAGCAAGAACAAAGGGATGGCCGACGAGCTTGTCGCCGAGATTGAGACGGCAGGCGGGCGCGCAGTCGGCTTTCAAGCTGACGTGACCGACGCTGCGGCGGCTGAAGAGATGGTGAAAGCCGTCAAGGCTTCATTTGGCTCTGTGGATTTTCTCGTCAACAACGCCGGGATCACTCGCGACAAGCTCATTATGATGATGAGCGAAGAGGATTGGGACGCGGTAATTTCAACGAACCTCAAAGGCGCGTTCAATATCACAAAGCCGACCGTTGCCGTGATGGTGCGCCAGCGTCGCGGCTCAATTCTCAACATCGCTTCAATCAGCGGGGTCGTCGGCATGGCCGGGCAGACAAATTACTCTGCATCGAAAGCCGGGTTAATCGGGTTCACAAAGGCACTTGCGAAAGAAGTCGCCCGCCGCCAGATAACTGTCAACGCTCTTGCACTTGGTCTTATCGAAACAGATATGACCGCCGGGCTTTCGGATGAGTACAGGCAGAAGGTGCTCGAACAGATTCCGCTCGGTCGCTACGGCAGCGTGGACGAAGTCGCGCGAATCGCTGCCTTTCTGCTCTCAGACGACGCGCGCTATATCACTGGTCAGGTCATTCAGGCCGACGGCGGACTGGCCATGTAAAGGCAAAAGTAAAAAGGCAAAAGGCAAAATGCCTGGCTGTAGGTTAGAATCCGTATGACAGTATGCCGTTCTGCCGCTTTTGCCTTTTTTGCTTTTGCCTCACTCAAAGGCCACCGTCACAAAAGTGATACGACCACCGCGTTCGATTTCGATTGCGACTTTCCCGCCATCGGGTATTGCCTTTAACGCTTCAACTAATTCCTCCACACTTTTGACCGAGTTGCGACCAACGCTGTGAATCACATCGCCGTGCTCGATGCCCGCTTCGCTCGCGGGGCTTCCCGGCTGCACGCTCATGACAAGCACGCCGCTCGGCTCTTTGAGTTTCATTCGCGCGCCCATCTCGCGCGTCACGGTTTGTCCAAGTATTCCGAGTCGGCCCGGACGCTCGCCCTGCTCGCCTTGCTCAGGCCCGGGCGATGGAATATCGAAATCAGGCGGATTAGCTTGACTTGCGATTTCGGGGCCGGGCCGTTCGGCAATCTGGACAGTCACAGATTGAGGCTGGCCGTTTCTGATGAAATCAACGCGAACCGTCTTGCCAACTGCGGTGGCAGCAACAGCATCAGTCAGATCTCGCGGCGCTTTCACAGGTTTGCCATCATAAGCAGTTATGACATCCATCTTCTGAATGCCTGCTTTGGCCGCAGGGCTGTTGTCGTTCGTCAGGCCCGCGACAAATACGCCCGTGTTCGGCTCAAGCCCCACGAGGTTTGCTCTCGCTTCGTCGAGCTGCTGGACGAACACGCCAAGATACCCGCGCGTGACTTTTCCGCCGCGAACCAGTTGATCGAAAACGCCGCGCGCGACGTTCGAGGCTATCGCGAAGCCGATGCCTATGTTTCCCTGATTGAAAGGCCCGCCGGTCAGAATCATCGTGTTGATGCCAATGACCTGCCCTTGCATATTGACGAGCGGGCCGCCGGAGTTGCCCGGATTGATAGAAGCGTCGGTCTGAATGTAGCGATTGAATTGCGAATCGCTAAGCTCGCGGCCCGTCGCGCTGACGATGCCTGCTGTCAGGGTTTGCTGAAGTCCAAAGGGGCTGCCGAGCGCAAGCACCCAATCGCCCTGTTCTACTTCGTCGGAATCTCCGAGCACGGCGGTCGGCAGCCCCGCGGCGTCAATCTTAATCACGGCGAGGTCTGTTTCGCGATCCGCGCCGATGACTTCTGCTTTGAACTTGCGGCCATCTGCAAGCGTAACGTTTATCTTATTCGCGCCGCCGACGACGTGGTTGTTCGTCAAAATGTATCCGTCATCGGTGACAATGAAGCCTGAGCCAGCGCCTTCGCGCCGTCGCGGGCCAAGTATCGGCCCTTCGCTCTCAACGCCTTCAACGCTGATGAAAACAACTGCTGGCTTGACGGCTTTTGCGACCTCGCGGAACGAAGCTGAAAGCTCGACGGGCGATGGAGCGTTAACATTGGCCACAGCGTGTGGAGGCGGAAGCTCCGGTATGTTTCGCGCCGCGGGCTTTGCATACCTTGCTTGTATTATCGCAACGACGATGACGAGCGCGGCTATTGTGAGCACGATGGCAATCCAGAACCCTTTGCCTCGCATTCGTCTCTCAGGTTGTTTTTGATAACGGCCTTCAAAATGGCTGTTGAATCTTCCATTCTGGATGTCTTGCATCTGAATAAACCTCTCAATGAAAAATTCCTGTTAGCTCAAGATTATCTAAGCCTGGAGCAGGTGCGCAACTGCTTTGCCGCAGCGCAAGCTTGGATAGGCTTGATTGTGAGGGTTGCTGAGTCGGATGACCCGCCGATTGCCTCTGGAAAAAGATTGAGAAGTAAAAAGCGAATAGCGCGCAGCGCATTAACCTTTCACCGTTCGCTAATCGCTTTTCACTCAAACAGCCTCGCCCGGCGCTCGCCTTGCGCGAGTCAGGCCGTAGCTTTTCAGTTGGCGATACAGAGTGCTTGGTGAAATCCCAAGAATCTCTGATGCTTTGCCCTGATGCCACCCGACCTGCTCAAGCACTGCAAGAATCTGTTTTCGCCTCAACTCTTCGAGACTTCCGCCGCCTCCGCCGTCATCATCGGGCAGCCGGTCGCTATTTGCGCCATGTGCGCGAAGCTCTATCGGCAGGTCTTCAGGATGAATCACATTGCCCGATGCAAGAATAACAGCCCGCTCGATGACATTACGAAGTTCGCGTACGTTGCCGGGCCAGTTGTAATTCACGAGCACCTGCATGGCTTCTTCGCTCATCCTGAAATCTCTGCCCGCACACACTCGCGCGAGGAAATGCTCGGCAAGCGGTGCGATATCTTCGGGTCGCTCGCGCAGCGGCGGGAGCTTCACTGTGAAGTTGTT
>DATLXU010000132.1:0-13086 GCA_035575515.1 Blastocatellia bacterium | reverse complement strand
ACGTGTCTTTGAACTTTTCAGTCTTGTTGTCGAAGCTACGCTCGATGAAGATGCGAGCCGCAACGTTTGCGACATTAGCTGCAATCACAGGGTCCGTGTGCGTGAACGATATTGCGAGCATCCGCGTTTCGGGCACAGGTTCGGCTGAGAGGTTTGCAGAAAGCACGTCAACGTAAGGAGCAAGCCGCGCGCTCTCTTCAGGCGAACGCTCAATCGGATTGTCCGGGATTGCCTGGTTCGCGTTGGCGACTTGAAGGGGTTGATCGCTTTCGGATGATTTGAATTTTCCGCTTATTGATCGAAGAGCGTCCCACACGGATTTCTTCTGCGTCACGTCGAGGAATCGCGGATTCTCATCCAGCTTGAGCGCGACGACCACATCTTCAAGAAGCGGGCGGCTCTGGAGCAGGCGTATCTTAGTCTTCATTCCCATCGCAACAGCATAAGTGTCGTCGCCCTCATCGGCCTGAACAACGAAATCGCCTGAGCGGACCAGCGTGCGATTCTCCTTTTCAATCTCAACGGTGGCCGACGATTTGTAAATGGATTTGTTTCTGAACGATTCAATCGTGATGACGGTTGTGATAATGACGGCCAGCACGGCTATGAGCCAGAGCCGTTTTTTGACCGCGCGCCACATCCTGCGAATATAGACCTTCTCGTCGTCCTCGCCGTACCCATAGCCGTAGCCATAGGGCTGCGCCTGAGGGTAGGGGTATCCGGGCGTTTGCTGGTAGTTAGGGCGCACTAGCATGCCCTGCTCGGAGGGCGGAATTTTTTCGATCTGAACATTCTCTTCTGACATGATGTTTACCTCAGATTCACTGCGACAGCAGACATTTCGATTGAAAGGTTACGGGACAGGCACGCGCGTTATGGTCGTTAAGCCGAAGGCGCGCAGCAACGCTCCGCCAATCGCTTTGCCTCGACTGTTTGGAACCATGACTATGTCGTTAGCCATAAGCTGTATGTCTGGCTTCTTGCCGCTCATGATCGCGCCCACGTCAACCGTAAGCTCCTGACGCTTGCCGTTTTCGTCATCGCGAAAGATGATCGTGCGGTCCTTTGCGGCTTTGTAGTTTGTGCCCTGCGCGAGCGAAATAGCTTGCCTGAGAGTCGTGCCTTCCTTGAGCGGGAACGAGCCGGGCGCGTTGACTTCGCCCGCCACGTAAAAGACATCCGTCTGCGGAATGTTGACGATGTCGCCGGGCTGGAGCAGCGCGTTGTTGTTGAAATTGCCTCTGAGCAACCCGTTTATATTGACCTTCACCAGCTCGTAATTGGTCCCGTCTTCGTCAGCGTCGCCGCTTGCCGGATCAGCCTTCGCATCAGGCGAAGGGTCAGCGGCAGGCGCGGCGGCGTCTTTGGCTTTGCGAATGATGAAGGCCACAGCGCCGTGATTATCGGCAAGCCCTCCGGCCAGAGTAATCAGTGTGAGCAGCGAAGGCTTCCCTTCGATCTGGAAAACTCCGGGACTTCGGACCGAGCCTTGAATGAAGAATGACCGGCTCGTGTACTCTTTGATGAACACGAGCACCTTCGGGTCTTTGAGATAATCGCCCCGCAGTCGATCAGCTATCTCCTGCGCGAGTTCTTCGGGCGTTTTCTTTATCGCCGTCATGCGACCAAGAATCGGCATCAGGAAAGTGCCCGCCGTCGTCACGCGGAACGAGCGCGAGATTTCAGGCATATCTTCGACCTGCACTTCGATCACGTCGCCCGCGCCTATGCGGTAATCTTCTTCGGATGAGGCGAGCACGGTCGTTCTGGCAGGCGCTGAAGTCTTTACGGTTGATGGATTCGACGTTTGAGACTGCTGCTGAGCGGCGGCGAGCGGCGCAGCCGACAGGCTCTCCGCCATTAGAAAAGCAACAGCAATCGCGATTAAGCGATTCATCGGCGACGAAGATGTTTCAATCGCTTTTCGATCTCTCTTCAGGCTCATAATTCGGTCTCCTTTACTTCGCTAAGCGGAGATGGCTTTTTCAACTTCGCGCTCCGAAGCTTTGAGTTGAGCGGCTTCGGTTTCATCTACGGTTTGAGCCACGTAAGAAACCGAAGCGACAAGCACGAGAAACAGAAGCGCGTTCGACGGAAGTTGAAGGTTAAAATCGAACAGGCTGTGAATGAGCATGGCGAATATTCCCGCGCCGCCGCCGAGGGTGATACCTGAAAGCAGCGGATCGCGCGAGCGAATGCCGCGCCCGATTGCGCGAAATAGGATGATTAAAAACCAGACGGCAATCACGCCGCCCACGATGCCGCAGTCGGCTATGACTTGCAGATAATCGTTATGCGCTTGAGGAACCCGCAGGCTACCGTCGCTCTTTGTGTAGATAGAAAAGGCCGTGTCGTATGCGCCAAGCCCTACGCCCACGATAGGGTTCGATTGAATCATCGTCAAAGTGTCGCGCCATACCCACGCGCGGTTTGAAAAGAGCGCAGACTCCTGCTGGCCCTGAGCCGCAGGCTGGCCCTTCGCTATACGCTCAACCAGAGCGTCGGGACCAAGCCAGAACATCCCAAGCGCGATGATGGCAGCAACCGCAAGCACGATTGCGCCGCGCACGGCAAAGGGATGCGCGCTCATCAATCGCGCAAAGATTAAACTAAGCCCGCGCTTGTTTCTGAAGTCATGCGAAGAAGAAACGTGATCGCGCTTCGGCAAACGCGCGCTCAGGACTACAAGAAATATAAGACTTGCGATTATGCTGATTATGCCGCCGCGCGACAGCGAAGCGACAGCAGCAATTCCCATGACCGAAGCCGCAAAGCCGTAAAGCAATCGAGTCTCGCCCCTTACAGCCTGCGTGATTGCGAGCGCGATGGGTATGGGAATCAACAATTCCATATAGCCCGCAAAATGGTTGTGGTTGACGAACGGGCCGAACGGCGAGGTGCTGACGGTGTTCGGTCGGAACCAGTAAAATTTCCCGTTCCAGGTGTAATGCTGAATCAGAGCGAAGACCGCAAGCGCAAACCCGAACATAATGAGAAAGCCTGAAAGCGTCGCCATACGCCTGCGGCTTGCGAATAAGTTTGCAGCCATGACGAACGAGATGAGCAGAAAGACGAGAACCGTAAGAGTCCGCCGCGTTGCCTCAACGTCAAAGGAAAGGCTCCATCGCTCGCCCGCGCTGTTTGTGAAAGAAACGCTCTGCGCGAGCGCAACTGCGCCAAGCGCCGCGATTGGAAGCGCCGCTTGCGGAACTGTGAGCTTGAGTTTTTTGTCAACGACGACTTTGACCGCCCAAAGCATTAAGAGCGCAAGGATTATTAATTCAAAGAGCATCACAGACCATGGCTCGACTGTGCCGTGCGCGAGCGCGGTGAATGCAATGGCAACGAGCAAGCCTGCCGTGATGATTTTGCCGAGCGTGTCTCGCCCTGTTTTCGACTTTTCAGTGTGACTCATCTTTTAGCGCCCTTTTCGGTAAGCGAAAAATCATCAAGCCAGATTGTGCCGCGCGTGGGATCGTCGTAGCTGAATTTCGGCGTGCGCTTGATTGTGATTGTGAGCAAGCGCGCATCTTCAGGAGTTGTGAATTCAAAGGCGAGTGGCTGCCAGTCACTCGACCCTGAAGCAATTGGCGCGGATGAAGCAATCACCTTTGAAGTCGTTGCGTCCATTATGACGATGCTCGGTCCTTCGGGCGTGTCGAGCTTATCGGTCTTCACGAAGCATTCTAGCCTGTAGCTAGCCCCCGCGCGTGTGGCTATTAATTGCTTGAACTCGCCATCGAGCTTCGTTGTATCCCGGCCCGTAAAAGCTATCATCAGTGAGCGCGAGCCGGTTCGCGCCGCATCGCTCGTAATAGAGACGCGGGCGTAACTGCTCGAACCGATGCGCCAGTCGAATTGATTGAACACTTTCGATGGGTCTGATTCGAAGCCGCCGTTCCAAAGTAAAGCCGCTTGCGAGTCGGCAGTCGCGGCTGCGGCGGTGACAAGCTCAAGCCAAAGCTGGCGAGCAGTGCGCAACTGTTGCGCGGCAATGAGGGAGTTAATTATTTCCCCGCTTTGTGGAGATTGCAGGCGCGCGTTAATGTCTATCGAGCTAAAGACGCGGGCAGCTTCAACGAACGCGGAATGGCCGACGAGGAATTGCGCAAGTATGAGTCTCGATTTTGCATCGTCGCCCGTTACAGCAGAGACTTTATTGAAATCGCCAAAGGCCTGCCAGACAAGATTGAGCGTGGAAGCAAGCTGCGATGAGTTTATAGAATTCGCGACGCGGAATTCTTCGAGCGACTCGGTCAGATTGCCTTCCCTGAGCAGCAAGTTCGCAAGTCGCCAGTGTACATCGTGATTATTGGGAGCGAGTGAGACCGCACGGCGCAGCGCTCGCTCTGCCGCAAGGCGATCACCTCTCGCCTCTTCGATGACGGCCAGCAACAAGCAATAATTGTAATTCCATGGAGAGAGGCGCACGGCCCTTTGCGCGTGAATCTCCGCAAACGCCAGATCACGCTCTTCATTCGTCATTTCAGTTCTCGCAAGCTGGTAGTGCAGGCCCGCTGAGCTTGGCAAGTAATTGAGCGCCGCGCTGATCGCTTTGGGATGCGCAGTAACGCGCTCATCGGTCATCGCGCCCACGATAAAGTTTGACAGGGCTAGGATACCAAGCAGCGCCGCTATTAAAAGCGAGACCGCGAGAACAAGAAAATTAATCAGAGGCCTTTCGGCTTTTATTTCAATTATCATTACTGGTGATCTGGTATTGCTACTCAGGGCAAACGAATATCCACTTGTGTTAAGCCCCGCACTGGGGAAGCCGCATGCGCGGCAGCTTGAATTCTTGAACACCCGCTGACCGAGATGCTCGATTCCTCAGGCTGTGACAGCCTCTCTGTCACTGCTTAGGATGTTGCGGTGTTGGCCCCTTAAGGATGGATTCACGATTATGCAATCGTGCGGGAGAACACCCGGTCATTCAACAACAAGCGATTTGATGACCGTAGTGGAGGTCTAGCCTCATTGGGGGCGCAGCCTACGATCTCATCAGACCGTCAGTAAACATCCCGGCTAAGCCAATCCGTTGGAATTGAGCTCGCCCAGCACTTAAGAATATTTAGCAATAGGGGCAAATTCATAATTTATACTCCTCATACTGAAATCCTTTAGAGATTGTTGTGCTCGCCTGCATAGTTTACTCAACCGCACTACATCATCCCGCCTATTATTCCTGCCGTCAGGCTATGTAACGCTCTTTGTGAAGTTAAAAGAATCAATAAACTGAAAACTCTTGAACCCTACTGCAACACCATATACGCCGTTGGGTTGCGGTTCCAACCGCAGCACTTCTCCCTGAACTTCAACCACGGGAGCTGTGGGCTTATCGGGTGTTGCA
The DNA here is from genome assembly GCA_035575515.1 of Blastocatellia bacterium. Classification (GTDB taxonomy): domain Bacteria; phylum Acidobacteriota; class Blastocatellia; order UBA7656; family UBA7656; genus DATLXU01. The sequence continues at coordinate 7,736 of DATLXU010000132.1, read as the reverse complement.
AGGCGAATAATCAGATTTATCTTCTGTTTCTCGTTAAGCCTTCGTTGAAGCTTGAAAAACAAGCCATTGGCGCTGAGGTTGTCTGTGACAGTTTCATCTTCAAACTGTTCACCATAGGCATCAACGCCGTGTACCCTCGCCCGAAATGGTATTGCAATTCGTGGCTTTCGCCTTCGCTCCAACCCGGAATACGCTCGCGTATCACTTTCCATTAGGGGCCACCTCGATTACACGAAATGTCTCATCTCGAGCTTATGCTAATGACGCGCATAACTTTACTATCAGAAGGGTTAACAGTCATCGGAGAGTACGACATTTATTTTCTAGGAAATAAGGTCTTCGCTGGCTCTCCCAGTATAGTCGCAAAATACGAATATGAGTGGAACAGTTATAGCACCAGATGCCTATACTCAATAGCATGTATGCATAGCTTGGGGAGAAATATATGAAGAAATATGTTTGATTTATCCCACCTAACCTCAAGCTATTGGTAAGAGGTTATTTCTTCAAAGAGTTAAAGCGTCTTGCATTTCTTCAAAAGATCGATTTCACCGAAAGCTGTCACCTGATCGGGGAACTTCGCTTCGATTAGAGACCGGCTCTCAGTAAAGAGATAGTTGCTTGAATCAATAATCTGTCGCCTTCCTAGAAGCAGCAAAACCGTTCAAGCTTTGAAGAGTTCAGAGCGACCTAACTCCTTTGATCTTGTTTCGTTCGTCTAAGAGTGACAACATCAATAATCGAAAAGAAAGTAGTATTATTCACTTTTTGTTCTAAGAAGGTTTTATATTGTGAGATGATCGGTCTATTTCAACAGCGTTGAATTATATCCAGGTAGTGTTAGGCACACTAAGCCATTAGTCTCTTTTCAAGATGGATAAGTCTTAGATGAAGGCGAGCAATGAAGTACCTTTTGCGGTCACAGCTTTCACTTTGCTGCCAGCCCCCTGACCACGAGGCCACACTTCATAAGTGAGCAATTGGGCTGAGGAATTCAACTGCGGAGAACATGGAAGATAATGTCGCATTATTACACAATTTTTCGAGGCAATGGAGGTCCCAAATGAATATAAAATACTTCAGCGCTCGAAATGGTATTTGAAAGATCAAATTCAAGACTCTCTTTAGAACTTCAATAGCTACCCCATAGAGGGTAGCATTTTTTCTATTAACGATTTTTCTCTTCACCTCTTGTTGGCATAGCTTCGCCGCTTATCACACAGCCGATACGCTTCGTTACTGCAAGGCATACCGGTTGCTATCTTTTGAAGCGTTCCCTGAGCAATCCGCGGGAGGTAATGAAGAAGACCTCTATGCCGATTGATCGGTGGATATGATTCAGTAATGTCTGATTGCTTCTTCGTTTGATGCCCCGCTAAGCACCACCTGATTAATTTGCTCCCATGCAACAGGTGAATCTTATTTTTGATAAGGGAAGGTCGGTATGCTCAAACGAGTTGCTTTAATCACGTTTTTCTTTTCTTTGTTCTTGTGCATCGAAGCGTCAGCAAATGCGCAGGGTACATTTGAATTCCTTGGTTCTCCGCGCCCTGTGACGGACAAATTTTCGCCGCGCTTTGGTATTCGTTACAACACTCAAGGTTATGACCAGCCGCAAGCCAACTGGACTAAAAAGATAGCCAAGATGCAGAAGAAAGGTGTTCCGGATTCTGTGATTAACCAGATCCTTGCATATCCCGGATCTGCTGACGCGATAGGAGAATGGGTTGACGAAGCATTCGAGTCTGTCAGAAATGAATTCTCGGCCTGCGGCGGAACGCTTGCCCAACGTGCGGGCACTATCTCGCCGCGTGCGGTTTCTATAACAATCATGCCTTCGGCTTTTTATGAGCCTTACTGGAATGTTTATGTGGCAGGAGTTTTCTATCCTACAACCCGCGAGATAAAGGTCTTGAACATCTACTACCATTGGTCCGGACCTAACACAGGCTGGTTACGCCACGCCAAAGATCTCCTTAAATGGGAGATGGGAAATTATTTCGCCGTGGAAAGCAGAATCCAGCCGGAGCCAAGACCAGCGGGTTGGCCCTGCACGGCTCCGCCGTTGAAATAGCATCTGTTCAAAGTCGCAGGTCGACCTTCTTAAGGAAGCGAAAGCTCCAGCGCAGGGCATTTACGATGCCCTGCGCTGGAGCTTTTTGTTGTCAGCGGAAGTTAAGGCCCTGACGCTTTGACCTGCGATTCAAAACCTTGCTGAGCAGTTGCAGCAACTCCTCAGCGCGGTATGGTTTCTCAATAAACCCACTCAGTCTCTCACCGTTGACCTGCAAGGAGTCAAGGGCCGCCTTCATTCCAGTGCTTACAACAATCTTCACATGCGGATTTATTTCACGCAATCTGTGGATTGTCACAACTCCATCCATGTGCGGCATCATCAGATCGAGCAATACAGCAGCGATTTTATTTTTCTTTGCAGCATACAGCCTGACTGCCTCATTGCCATTGCGCGCAGTCAGTACGCGGTATCCGTAAAGCTCCAAGGTGCTTCTTGTGACCTCTCTTATTGCCGCCTCATCATCCACGACGAGGAGCGACTCGCCTTTCCCAAATTTAATTTTATTCCGGCTCTCGATAATACTGCGCGCTTCCGATGAAGCAGCCGCAGGCAGATAGACATCAAGCCGGGTCCCCTTCCCCACGTCACTTTGAACATCCAGAAAACCTTTATGTGCTTTCACAATTCTAAGAACTGTTGAAAGACCGAGTCCCGTTCCTTTGCCTTGAGGCTTTGTGGTAAAGAAAGGCTCAAAGATTTTATCGCGTATCTGTTCCGGTATGCCGACTCCCGTATCGCTTATTGAAATAGCAACATAGCGGTCTGCGGCTGCTCCGACTTCCACGCGCTCGCCCTTTTCATTCAGATAAACATTCTCCGCTTTAATGACGAGCTTGCCGCCAAAAGGCATGGCGTCGCTGGCGTTCAGGCAAATATTCATCACAATCTGATGGATTTGAGTAGGATCGCCTGTTATGGCCCACAGGTCGCGCGCGATGCGGCAGCCTATTTCGATCTTTTTCGGCAAAGTTTCTTTCAACATCTTTACGATTTCTTTGAGCAGATGCTGAGGTTGAAACGATATAAACTCACCCACCGTGCCTTTGGCGAACTGCAGTATATGCCTGACAAGAGCCGCGCCGCGCTCCGCGCTCTCTTGAAGCAATTCGAGCGAGCGCCGGCTTTCCTCATCTGTGAAACGATCTCTCAAAACCCTGATTGAAAGCAGTATAGGCGAAAGGATATTGATGAAATCATGTGCGATGCCTCCGGCCAGCGTGCCGATGCTCTCCATTCGCTGCGTGCGAAGAAACTGAGCTTCAAGATTCTTCTGTTCCGTTATGTCTGTGTTGATTGAAAGGATTGATTGAGGCTGTCCATCTTCGCCGTACATTAGCGTCCTGCTGCTTTGAACGATAATCTCTCTCCCTTGCTTGGTCACCTGGCGCAACTCTCCTGTCCACTTGCCTTGCTCGATCATTGCAAGCTTGATTTCGTCCAACTTTGCAGGATCATTCTTGAACTGCATAGCCCGGCAATCGTTGCCGTAGGCTTCCTCCGCGCTCCAGCCGTACAGCCTCTCTGCTCCGCTGTTCCAGAAAAGAACCCGGTCCTGCATATCGAGAACCATAATCGCGTCGTGCGCGCTATTGAGCAGCACGGCCTGCTCGCGTAATTTCTGTTGAGTGCGCTTCTGTTCGCTCAAATCCAGAACGAAAGAAATAACAACGTCGCCCTCGCTCGTGAGCGCGCTACCCCCAATCAAAACAGGGACTCTCGATCCATCTCGGCGAACGTATTCCTTTTCAAAAGGCCCAAATTTTTTCTTCGTTTCAATCTCACTTTGTATTAGGCTGTCTCGTTGATTCCATTCTGGAGGCGTTAGGCTATCGCATCGAAGCTCCCCGCGCTTCAACTCGTCGTGAGTAAAACCTGCAAGCCGAAGGAAAGCATCATTGGCGTCGAGGATTCTGCCATCCCTGTGCCATGTCATAAATGGGATTACCTCTGAGTCAAATAGCGCGCGGAACTTGCTCTCGCCATCGGTCAATTCGAGCTTTTTGAGTGTCTGGATTAAGTGCTTGATAAGCTGCGAGAACAAGATCGGTGTGGCCTTAGCCTGATCGCTCTGTTGTTGCAAGCTCACAAGGAATTCACGCAACGACTCGATTTCCTCGCTGAGTTTCATTGCGGTCATATCGCCTCCACGACCTGAGCGTTAATTCATTCGAGTCTTTAACAACTGCTATGAGCGCGCCGACCCGCCGGGGGTGCTAACGAAGGTCTTGAGCAAAAGAATAAATCCTATAAGAATAAATGATAGAGACAAGCCTGCTTTGTTTGCATTAACCAACTATCAACCTGTGCAGTTAATAGGGGAACGACGATCTTACCAGAAAAAAATCGGAGTTGAACAGTCTGATTACAGTGCCGCGACAGGTTGCGATTGCCAACGAAAGCAGGCGGTCCTATCCGGTTTTGCGATCTAGGAATCGCGCTGCAGGGCAAGGCCATGCCGGTAAGAATAAATGATGAGTTCAAATCGGTTCGCAATGTCGAGCTTATCGAAGATTGAAGTCAGGTGATGGCGAACAGTCGAAATGCTTATGTTTAACCTTTCGGCTATTTGCCTGTTCTGCAATCCCTCGGCAACCAGCTTGATAATCTCGCGCTCTCTTTTCGTGAGGGAGGCTATCTTGACAGTTTCCGGGTCGGCTTTCCTATTCTCTTTTTGCCGCGAGAATTCAGATAAGACTGAAGCCATTATGTGCGGGTCCAGCCAGGCCTCGCCCATATAGACTTTCCATATCGCTTTAAGCAGCGTGTCGGCGCTCTTTTCTTTCGACAGCAACCCTATTGCGCCCGAAAGTATGGCGCGGTTATGTATTTCGGAATCTTGAACGCCGGTCAACGCTATAATGCGGGCATTTTTGGCTGCGGCCAGAAGGTCTGGAATAAGCTCGACGCCATCTTCGTTTCCAAGATCAAGATCGAGAAGAATAATATCTGGCTGCTCCTTTGCGGCTGCTGGAATGGCCGTGTCGCGACCAGCGCCTTCGCAGACGACTTTCAGGTCGGGTTGTCGTTCTATCAGGAAGCGCAAGGCAGTGCGCACCATCTCATGGTCGTCTATTATCATTATCTTTATCTGCCTGTCGGACAAGAGATTATCTATAGATGTAATTGCCATAGCTTTGCAAACTTTGCGTGATTACAACTTGCGTCGAAGAGCAGCCTATTCCTTCGTTTGATTCGCTTCCAACAATTTTCCGAGAGCGCCTCTCTCAAGTTCCAGCCAAAGGCCCGTCAGTCACTGCGATACATCTATGAAATCCTCCTGTAAACGCATCCGATTTCTTTCATGAAGATTTCATATTGAGCAACGTTATCAAGAAACCCCATAACCGATATATTGAAGATAATAGATTTGACATCCAGCCCAATTCTACTCACTCAGTCTTTACAAAGCTAGTCTCTTTATATTGAGAAAGGAGATTCTTCGTTCTTGTCGTTCCTGTAACTATTGCGTTGAGAGATCGGGAATAGGAATGATCAATATGGTGGCCGGGCGCAGGCAAATTACGAATCAAACGCAGTGGCGTGTATGTGAGTGCAATTTCGCTCAAGCAGATTGCAGGAAGCTTCGACTATAATCAACCGTGCCGATTTACGGTAAGCTACTGTCGCGTTGCTCAGATGGAAACACAGATATGTCCTGCTAAAAACTTAAAGCCATCCATCGAAGGAGGCTTTAAGTTTCCACTATTACGGGTGATGGCGGAGTCGACGGGATTCGAACCCGCAACCTCCGACGTGACGGGTTCAAATCCTTGCCTGGCCACCAGCATTTAGCTCGGCACTCAATAATTTAATCCGTCTCAAAACGACATATAATGACGTTAAACGACCCTAATCATACGGTTTTGTGCTTTTGTGCTAACCAATGAGCAATAAGCCAGGCGAAGAGGTATACTAAATTAGGGTCGAAAGCGGAAGCAACAGCCAAGAATCTAGGGCTATGAGTTCCCATCTTAGAATTTTCGGAACAGCTTCTTCAGGCCTTCTTAGATTGACAGAGCCATACGTCCGCTGTAGCCTTAAAGGTGAATCGAGCCTAGCTAACTCCTTTCTCAGCACTTCTGGAGTCCACCAGACGGTCTGAAGCTAACAGCAGATCAACCGAGGACTTCGCCATGTTTGCCCGCCACGTCACAATAAGACTCAAAGCCGATTCCCTCACAAAGTTTGTGCGCGTGATGGAGAACGGCGTTATCCCACTGCTACGCGAACAGGAGGGTTTTCTGGATCAGATTACCCTCATATCCGCGGAACGCGTCGAAGCTATGGTCATTACATTCTGGGACGGAAAAGAGAGCGAGGAAGCTTTCAATCGCAGGCAGAATCCCGAGATATTAAGCCAATTATTAGAAGTAATTGAAGGGAACCCGAAGGTAGACCTATTTGAGGTCGCAACCTCACCGGCTGAAATGCTGAGGACTGTAAGATGAGCATAATACTTAAGCATCAGAAAGCCGGAAAAATAATTCTACAACGTCGCGACATTCAGGACGCCTTAACCAAATAGAGGGGATATGCCTATTCGTTTATTTGTTGGAAATCTTCCTTACGATGTAACCGAAGCGGAGTTGAGAGAGCACTTCTCCGCAGTCGGGCCGCTCTCTTACATTTATCTACCGACCGATAGAGAGACAGGGAAGCTGCGCGGCTTTGCCTTTGTTGAGTTCGATAACCGCGCACATGCCGAAGAGGCCATACGCCGCTTCAACAACCAGTTATTTAAGGGCAGACCTCTCGGAGTCAAAGAAGCCCGCGCCAAAGAGGCTCGACAGGCGGATGGGCCGCTTCGACCATCACTCGCCGGGCCCGGCGCGACCCAAAACCCGATTACGCCTAAGGTGGAGGGCCGCCGCGAAGAAACGGCGCGTAGATTCGGGTCTGACACGCCGGCGCGTCGTGACAGAAGCAAAACCAAAGCCCGTACAAAGTCAGGGCGCGGCCCGAAGGGTCCCATGCGTGAAGTTGTCAGAGGGCAATTTTTCGGCGGCGATGAGGATGACTTTAACGACGACGAATTGATGGGAGAGAACTTCGCCAGCCGCGTAGATGATTCCGAAGCCAATGACGGCGATTAGAGCCTGTGTTTAAGCCGTGTTTTATTCATTCAACTGAGACAGAGAAAATTCGACTATAACCAGAAACGAGGACTAATAGCGTGGCAAAAAAATCGAGACCGACATTTCAGAAGCGTGAAAAAGAAAAAGCGCGGCAGCAGAGACAAAAGGATAAGGAAGCTCGCCGCGCCGAAGCTAAAGAGCGCAGGTCAAATGCGTCTTTGCGGGCTGAAGGAGAAGACCCGGATATCGCGGGGATTCGGCCCGGCCCTCAGCCTCTGCCTGCGCAGTGGGATTACATCAGCGACGGCCACGCAGGGTCGAGAGAAGCATCCGATGATAAGCTGTGAGTTCTGTTTATGCTACAGCGAGGATGGCAAATGCCAGCTTGGGCTTAACATACACATATATTCATCTAAATAAATCCGCCAAGCTTGAAGTGATAACTTGCGTTTCGCTGATTTTTTTCGCAGTTTGCCAAAATGGGATAAACTCAGCCAATGTCAAACAATGCTGAGAATTTACCCATCACTAACGAACGAGGCGATGACATTCCATTGCTCATCGCCCAGTTGAAAGAGATGCGC
>DATLXU010000131.1:0-13750 GCA_035575515.1 Blastocatellia bacterium | reverse complement strand
TTCAGGCATCGCAGACATTATCAATATGTTGTGGTCTGGTCTGATGAAACCGCTGTCGCGTCTATATACAGCCCCTTTCTGACTTTTTCAGTGACGACTAAATATTGAAAGTCGCTTTACAAGTTCAGGGTGTTGCCGCTTATGCAGCCATGCGGTATCCTTAATACATAAACAGTTGGAAGCAGGCAGTCAAACAATGTACGACCTAATCATAATAGGCGGCGGTCCATCAGGTCTCGCAGCAGCCTTATCTGCAAAGCGGCTTGCATTAAACTATCTCCTAATTGAGCGTGGAGTCGTCGCTGAAACGATCCATAATTATCCGATAGCAAAGCGGCTGTTTTCGACCTCCAACGAAGTTGAGCTTGAAAGCTACGCTCTACCACGGGAGGCAAAGCCGAGTCGTGAAGAGGTTATCGCACACTATGAGAATATTGTAGCGCGCGAGCGACTTAACATTCACACAAACGAAGAAGCGCGAAGCATCATACCCCTAGTCAACGAATTTCGCGTCGTAACAAACAGAGCCGAATACGAAGCTCACAAGGTGCTTGTAGCCATAGGGGGCTTCGGGCGACAGAGGAAGCTCAACGTTCCCGGCGAAACTCCGTTGCGAGTCTCCTATCGTTTTGTTGAAGCATCGCCATTTGCGCAAAAGGCAGTGTTGATCGTGGGCGGCGGCAACTCCGCTGCGGAAGCCGCGCTGTTTCTTGCGCAAGCTGGCGCGAAGGTGTCGCTGTCGCTTCGCCGCCCTTCTCTTGACGGCTTTGTTGAAATGGACAGCGTCGGTTTATCAACGCGGACCGCTGCTGTCAAGATCAAGCCCTGGGTACGCGACCCGCTTGAGCGCGCAGCATCAGAAGGAAAAATCGCAATCTACACATCTTCACAGATCGTTGAGATTCTCCCTCATTCTGCGCTTCTTTGCATTAGCGGAGAAGAGTCGCACAAAATAATTGAGGTCGAGTGCGACCACATCTTCGCATTGATAGGCGCTGACCCTGATACTAGATTGCTTGAAGCCGCTGGCGTTGAGATCGCCGCTGACGGTCGCCCTGTTTATTCGCCCGACAGTTTTGAGACGAACCTCGCAGGTTTATATGTCGCCGGTCATCTCACTCGCGAGTTGCACATGAAGAAAGCTATCGAAGTTGGACGGCGAGTGGTTGAACACATCGCTTCAAAGATTTACGAAGAGAGCTATAGCATGGCTTCGGATTAATGTGCTTAGGGCTTATCCTTTGTTAGTAAGCAGTTATGTTTCAAAGCAAGCGTAATTCAGTGAAGCAAGAGGCAGCCGAGCCTGGCGCCCCGACAATCTCTGTCGAGAAAAGCATCGAACAGCTAAGGGCGGCTGGTGGAATACCTGTATCAAACTCAGATGATGAATCGCCAATGAGTGCATCAATCCTTGAGAAACAATCTGAAGAAGTGGTGGATGAAGCGACGACCACATCCGTTGTGAGCGATGCGCGGCGCCGAAAGAAGCGTCTCGGCACGCGATGGTGGTTCTTTGCAGCAGGTTCGGCTTTCCTGGTCACTGTACTGACTATTGCTGGCATATACTTGCTGACAAGAAAATCTTCTACCGTTGAAAAAGTGGTCATAACAACAGTGCCGTCGGGCGCTGATGTGCGGCTGAACTCGAACGACTACGGACTGTCGCCGGTGAAGCTGGAGCAGTTGCCGAAAGGCACATACACAGTCACGATAACGAAGGAAGGCTTTGAACCGATAGAAGAACAAATCACCGTATCCGAATTAGAATTCAAATTTGATTTCAAGCTCACACCTTTGGCTCCTCCAAAATACGCAAGCCTTTCTCCGGAAGAGCGAATCAATGCATATAAGCAGGAGATGGAAAACGCTCTGAAAGAGAATCATTATAGCATTCCTTACGAAGGCAGTTGGCTCAACTATGCGGAGCTTTTTTTTAAAGAAGCGTCATCGCCTGAGCGCGAAGAATTACGCGACGCGGCTGAAAGACTGGCCAAGGAAGCAAGGGATAAGGGAGAGTTTGCCCAGTCTCAAGAGATTCATCGCCGATTCCTTGATTATTTTTATCCAAACGAAAATCTAGCTGAACAAGAGAGAGCGCGCGCCGCTGCTCGCAAAGCTAAAGAGTCGTCTGAGGCGAGTATACCAGAAACTGAAAGCAAGCCGGAGTATGACCCAACAAATGACCCCGATTACCGCCGCCGACTTGGTTTAGACAAATATCGCCATGGGCAATATTATGAGGCAATAGATGATTTAAAGTTCGCTATTTCACAGGGGCGCACTTCAGCCGAAGTAATCTTTGGTCTTGCTTATTCCTACTTGAAGGTAAACCAGCTAAAAGAGGCCGAGTATTATTTCAATCAGGTTCCGAAATCAAATGATGACTCATTTCACTCAGCCATTGCCGCGCTTGGTGAAATCGCCGAGCGGCAAGGCGATACGGCTACGGCGCTTGAGCGATATAAGCAAGCAAAGCAACTAGGCGGCAGCATTCTTTACGATATAGCGAAACTAGATGAGAGAATCGAGAGGATCGAGAAACGGCAGCGCGAAAAGGCTGCAGAACCTACCCCTCTCACGATTCAGGCAACGCACCTTCACGGCAGCCTGCGCGGCTCATGCAAAGGCGCTCTGACGGTAAACTCGACCGGCGTTCGCTACGACAGCAATGAAGATCAATTCTCGTGGAACCTGCTCAGCGTTGGTGTGCGGGCGGCGAAAAACGAATTGACGATACTTGTTCAGGGCAAGTCTGAAAAGTTCAAAGTTGACCGAGCGGATGCCGAACAATTTCGCGAAACGCTCGCTCGATACCAGCAGGCGAACGCGCCCGGCAATCAATAAATCCTTTCGCGCTCATTCCAGTTATCGCCAAAGATAACTTTTTTCGGAAAGCTACCTGCACGGGGAATTGACTCGTCGAATTTTTGGTGTATAGTCGCAAGTGTCACTGCTACGAGGTGACGAACGAGCGAAATCGGACCAGGCGTTCAAGCTTCCCTAAAAACGTAAGACGCGCTGGCCGATTGATCGGCAAGGATACAGACAAAGCCTGAAGCCGCTTGTACCAATCACCGCTAATACGAAATGCGAGCTTTTCAACCGAGCGCTCGATGGCAGAAAGCCCCCGATGAAATTGATTCTTTCTTTGTTGCTCTTGGCTTCCTCCTTTGCCCCCGCCATAATTGCCGCGCAGCAACCTGATACCGTTCTTTCGCTGCGCGGCATTGTGAACGCAAAGAGGATGATGTCGCCCGCTTCGCTTGACTCAACCGACCACAGCGGTGTCACCGCGCAACTAATACGAAATAACGATGCAATCGTTCTCCTCCGTCTTGATGGAAGACCCAAGTCACAAAATTCAATTATCAAGGCGCGCGTGTTGCTGCGATCGAATGTTGATTATGAGATTCACGCGTCGCTGCCTTCACCCGTCAATGCGCCGCAGATAAACATTTCAGTCGTAAGCTATCAGTCAACCGGATCAGCCGTCGTTCCCGGCGCACTCGCAAGCATCTCGGCTCAAACATCGCCAATCAACCTCACCAGCGCGCCCGCTTTCCTTGCGACCGGCTCGCGCATATCGCGCGGTCCCGCTTCTCTTACTACAAATGCGATAGAGATGGAATTCAAGATCGAAGCTGCAGTTGCTGCGCCTGTCAGTTGGTCGGCGGATGTTATCATTGAAATCGCCGCTAGATGATTTTCAACAGCGCGACTGTCTGAAAGGTTTGCTCATTGAGCGCCGCTGGCCTGAGTTTCATTCAAGTGCTCGCTTACGAGCCGCGCCATTTCATCAGCGACTTCGGCAGGAAAACAGACTCGATCAATCCGATAGCCGCGCATCCCGCGCACTACTTCCGAGACTTCGCTTATCTCTCGTATATCAGCGCGCGGCCCGTCAGTTTCGATGTGGATTAAGCTATTCGGATCAACGCTCATAGGCGAGTAGTAACCGTAGTAAGGCACATCAGCCGCGCGATCCATAATCAAGTAGTATTCAGGATCATAACCCGCGCGCCGAACCGCGTCTTCTGCGCGCGACCAGAATTGCGCGAGGTTATTGCTCGTGAGCGCAAGGTCAATCGCTTTGAGTAGTTTTCTGTTTATGAATCGCCTGGAAAGATCGGCAAGTATTCCGTCCTCTTCGCGCGACCATTGCTTCAAATGAAACGTCACGTCGGTGTCGTCAAGCTGGAGGTATTCGCTAGTCGTCACCTCCTCACCTATCAGCATTCTTTCAAAGACCGAGCCGCGCATGCGAAAGCCCAGCTTGTCGCGCGCTATCAAATCTCGCGCGCGTTTGAGCGTTGATATTAAAACGACTTCGGCTGATCGCAGCGTGCGATGAAAATAGACCTGCCTAAACATGTAGTAGCGGGCCTGCAGATATTCTTCCACCGCATAGAGACCTTTTGCTTCAACGTAGATGCGGTCAGATCTCTCATCAATCTTCAGCGCGTGCAGCACCCATTCCAGATCATAAATTCCGTACTTCGCGCCGGTCATAAGGCTGTCGCGCAGCAAGTAATCCATGCGGTCACAATCGAGTTGCGACGATACTAACTGCGAGACGAACGCGGGCGAGTAATCGTGCTTGTAAAGCGACGCTATTTTTTCAGGCAGCCGTTCATCATAATCGCGCAACACACGATTGACTTCCGTTTCATTGTCCAAGACCATGCGGCAGGTCCATTCTTCGTGATGGAAGCCGAATACTTTTTCGATGACGTGCGAGAACGGCCCGTGCCCGATGTCGTGAAGCAGCGCGCCCGCACGCCCAACGGCTCGCGCTTCATCGCTTATCTTGTGATGCGCGCCGAGAAGGTTCAATGCGCGCGTCATCAGATGCATCACGCCGATTGAATGAGTGAAGCGGCTGTGCTCCGCGCCCTGATATGTGAACATTGCGAGGCCGAGTTGTTTGATGCGGCGCAGTCGCTGGAACTCTGCCGAATCAATCAGCTCGATGATCAAGCGGTCTTCGGGCACAGACTGGTCCAGCGAGATGATGTTGTGAAGCGGATCGCGATAGTTTCGATGCGGCAATGCTGACCTCGCATGGGTGCTGTTATCAGTTCAGATAATATCACAGCCGCGCAAGGGCAAGCAGCGCAGTGAAGTATATCTCTGCGCCCCTGCCATAACCTTCATCGTAGCTGAGGCGGTCAGGTTCGAGAGGCGCCACAGTCTCGTCGCAGATGCTTTAGCATCTATACATCGTCAACGTCCAACACAGGCGCGCCTGCGGGCGATACGCCGTGCCTGCTCACTTCGCGTTCGAGGTGGCGAGCCATAACGCTATGGCGGCGGCCATAGCCGAAGTAGATTGCAAATCCGATCAACAGCCACACACCTAATCGAAGCCAGTTCTCAGCAGGCAGCGAAAACATCAATAGTAAACAGGTCAACACGCCAAGAATCGGGATGAGTGGAACAAACGGCGCGCGGAAAGGCCGCTCGGCTTCCGGGTGAGTGCGCCGCATGATGATTACAGCAGAACAGACAATCACAAAAGCCAGCAGTGTGCCGATATTCACAAGGTCAGTCAAAACTCTCAACGGCAGAAGCGAAGACAGCAATCCGACGAAGATGCCTGTGACGATAGTTGATTTCCAAGGAGTGCGAAACTTCGAGTGAACCGAGCCAAAGAAGCTCTTTGGTAACAAGCCATCGCGCGCCATCGCAAGCAGCACGCGAGCCTGGCTGAGCATTGTCACCAGCACGACCGAAGTTATCCCGATGATCGCGCCGAACGAGATAAGAAACTGCGCCCAAGTCAAGCCGACCTGCCGGAAAGCATCAGACACCGGCGCATTGATGTCTATACGGTTATAAGGAACCATGCCTGTCAACACCGCGCCGACTCCCATGTAAAGCACGGTGCAAATCGTAAGCGATGCAATGATGCCGATGGGAACATCGCGGCGCGGGTTGCGCGCTTCTTCCGAGTGGGTCGAGACGGAATCGAATCCGATGTAGGAGAAGAAAATTATCGCCGCGCCCGCCAGCATTCCGAGCGGCTGGCCGCCTGCATCCGCGTGGCCGAACAGCGTGTGGCCGAAGAAATTAATTCCTGTCAATCCGTAAGGCGCGAACGGCTTCCAGTTATTCGGGTTGATGTAAAATGCGCCGACGGCGATGACGAAGATGACGATGGCGACCTTCAATATAACCATCGCTGCGTTGAAGTTCGCGCTCTCTTTGATGCCAATGATGAGCACGACCGTGACGCAGGCAGTGATGACGAGCGCGGGCAAATCCAATACGCGACCCGTTGAAACGAACGCGCCAAGTCCTGAGTCATAATCGAAAGGCGCGTCGGTCACGGCGTTCGGCAGGTGAATGTTGAATATGCTTAAGAGGTTTTGAAAATACTGTGATGCGCCGTGCGCAACCCCCGAAGCTGAGACGGCGTATTCTAAAATCAAATCCCATCCGATTATCCATGCCAGCAATTCACCGAGCGTCGCGTATGCGTAGGTGTAAGCTGAACCTGCGACAGGGACCATCGAAGCAAACTCTGCGTAACAGAGTGCCGCAAGCGCGCAGGCGAACCCCGCGACGACGAATGAAAGGATCATCGAAGGCCCGGCCTTTTCGTGCGCGGCGACTCCTGTGAGGACGAATATGCCCGTGCCGATGACGGCCCCGACGCCGAGACTCGTGAGTTGAACGGGACCGAGCACGCGGCGCAACCTGTGCTCGCCCTCCATCTCTTCCAGCAACAGCTTGAGCGGTTTTCTTGCGAAGATTTGTCGGCTCATAGTCTCTCTCTTGCCGAGCGCCCAAAGTCTTCGCTATAGATTCGTCACGTGCTAATCTCGCCGTAATGCAGGCGAGGCGCTTTGGCGCTCGGCGGATAATTTTGGTTGATGGCTGAAACGCTTTTGAGATAGTTGAAACTGACGCGCTCAGTTTCACAGGCGACTATAAGGCCGGTCGTTTAACGGGCCAATCAATTTGGCACGAAAACGCAAAATGAAGGAACGAATTAGTCGCAGAAGGGAATGAATTATTTCGGATTCATAGCTGGCTGCCGAGCAACTCGCCTAGCTTCTTGCGGTAGCTGTGGCTCAACGCCAACTCTGTGCCGTCATTCAAAACGACCTGATATTCGTTGTTGAAAAGAGATTGCAGCTCGCGGATGCGCTCAATGTTCACGATGGTCGAGCGATGAATGCGCGGAAATTTTTTCGGGTCTAGCTGCGACTCGATGCTGCTTATCGCCTCGCGCAGCAGGTAAGATTCGCGGCCCGCGTGAACTCGCACGTATTTGCCTTCGGCTTCGATCCAATCAATCTCGTCGACTTTGAGAAAGAACGCCCGCCCGCCCGATTTAATCAGCAATCGCTCAATGTGATTCGACCTCGCTTTCAATTCTTCGAGTATCGCAAGCGCGCGTTCGTTCAATTCCTTTCGCTCCGCAAGCATTCGAGATTTTGCGCGCTGCAACGCTTTATCGAATCGGCTTCTATCGAATGGTTTTAGCAAATAATCCAGCGCGTTGACCTCGAACGCCCGCAGCGCGTATTGATCGTAAGCCGTCACGAAGATGACCATCGGCATCGCTCCCGTTCCGATGGCTTCAAACACGCTGAAGCCGTCGCCTTCGGGCATCTGCACGTCAAGGAAAACTAAATCGGGCGAAAGCTCTTTGATCGCCCTGATGGCTTCGCGCCCGTTTGCGCATTCGCCAACGACTTCAATATCAGATTCGCGGCCAACCATCCGGCGAATGTGGCGACGCGCGAGCGACTCGTCATCAACTATCAGCGCGCGAATCTTTCGAGTGTTAATCATCAGACTGCCGCCTGCTGTTTAATTCCAATTGTTCTCGCAGCAACGAACGGAATTTCGACTGTGACTTGCGCGCCGCCTTCTCTAGCATCAGCTATCTCTAAACTGTGCGACGCGCCATAAAGCTGTTCGAGCCGCGCGCAAGTGTTCGATAATCCAAGGCCCGGCTTCAGTTTGCTTCCAGTCGGGCGACCTGAGCTGAGGCCCGGCCCATTGTCTTTCACCGACAGGCGCAACGAGTCGCCAACGCGCGCGGCTCGAATCTCTATGCGCCCTTCGCTGATTCGCTCAGCTATGCCATGACGAATCGCGTTTTCAACTATCGGCTGCAAGATCATATTCGGCACCAGCGCGTCGAGCGCGTCGGGAGCAATTTCAATCAGCACGCTCAAGCGATCTTGAAAACGAACGCGCTCGATCTCCAGATAGCAACGAAGAAATTCCATCTCCTCCTGAAGCGGCACTTCCTGCGCGCCTGAGCTTTCGAGCGTGAGCCGCAGAAAATCTCCAAGCCGCGCAATCATCTCTTCTGCGGCCTGCGCGTCTTCTTCAAGCAGGGCCGAGATTGAATTGAGGGTGTTGAAAAGGAAGTGTGGTTGAAGCTGCATCTTGAGCGCTTCAAGTTGCGCGCGCGCGGCTTGCAGTTGAGCCTGCGCAAGCTCAGTTTCAAGGCGAGAAATTTTCAACTCTTCTTCCTGATAGCGATGATAATAAT
Source organism: Blastocatellia bacterium (assembly GCA_035575515.1). Lineage (GTDB taxonomy): Bacteria > Acidobacteriota > Blastocatellia > UBA7656 > UBA7656 > DATLXU01. The sequence continues at coordinate 5,235 of DATLXU010000131.1, read as the reverse complement.
CAATCGCGTGGCTGACGAGCAGTATGGCTGCATAACTCATGAATCCTGTCGGAAGATTGAAGAGAATGTCCGAAGCGTAAAGTTCAGGAATGGAAGATAGCTTTTGATAAGCGGCGACGTGAAGCAGCCAGCCAATTACGAGATAAACAGCGCGATGAGCGATTGAAAGAATCAGGCAGGCGACGACGTGAACTGCGAGGCTGCGCGCCCACCGCTCGCGTTCGATGCGAAATCGCCGAGTCAGCCGAAGAATCAACGGTGAGAGCGCAGCCCAGAGCAGCCAGTAAGGCAGCTCCCACACGAGCATCTCTTTGAGCGTTGGCGGCTCTTTGAAGATCGCGACGTAGTGACCCGCAAACAGGTAATAATTGAGCGTGAAGGTTAGCCCGATGAGAGTCCACCCCGTAAGCGCTGCGACCCACATCATCGAATGTCGCTTAGCCATTTGTGCCTCCTGCCAGATTGCGGCGCGAGTTAATGATAACGCGAAACCGTGAAGGCGAACATGAATTTCTGTCGGAAGCTATTCGGCGAAGAGCATAAACACTAGAGACAAAGCGATTTTCCGCGAGCACCCGTGTGATTTTGGCGGCCATCTCTTTCTCGATCCGAGCCATTAGCTATCCTGCGTCAACCTTGACAACCGGAGCCTGCTTCCGATAGTTTTAATCTTTTCTGTAGATACGTTTATCAAGAGGTATATGGCATGAAGAGGACTTTTCAACCCAACAATCGCCGCCGCGCCAAAACGCACGGGTTCCGCGTGCGCATGAGCACGAAGGCCGGTCGGCTTGTACTTAAACGCCGCCGCGCCAAAGGCCGTCATCGTTTAACTCCGGCGCATTACTAATCAATAGGTGGTAGGCAGCAGGCAGTGGGCAGAAGGTAGAAAGAAAGCTTTTGACTGCCTGCTGTCTGCTGCCTACCGCCTACTGCCGATGAGTGAAGTATCCCAGACGTTTCCTAAGACAAACAGATTGCTTAAGCGCGACCAGTTTCGTCGCGCCTATGACGAGGGCCGAAAGCTTCAGGCCCGGTACTTCACCGCGTTTGTGCTGCCGAATTCAAGCGGCCAGGCGAGGCTCGGCATAACGGCCACGCGGAAGATGGGAAACTCAGTTGAGCGCAATCGCGCGCGGCGGATGGTGCGCGCGGTCTTCCGCAAAAACAAATGGCTTGTCCCTCAGGGAGTTGATATAGTCATTAACGTAAAGCAGTCAATGCTTGAAGCAAGCTACGGCGAGCTTGAAGCTGACTTCAAGGCTTTTCTTGAGAGGGTAGGCGGCAAGTGAAGTTCATTCTGGTTTTTCTCATAAGGGTCTATCAGGCAGCTATCTCGCCGCTGCTGCCGCCGTCGTGCCGATTCACGCCGACCTGTTCCCAGTACGCCGTGGAAGCGATAAAAAAGCACGGCGCGTTGCGCGGCGCGTACATGGCCGCGCGCCGGTTGCTCAGATGTCATCCGTTTCATCCCGGCGGCTATGACCCGGTGAAGTAGTTTGAAGAAGTTTATCGTAAGGACAGGCGGCTTTCGCCTGATGTGATTTAATGAAACCACGTTTATTGATCGCAATGATACTTTCGATGGTGGTGCTGTTCGGCTGGCCCGTCATCTATAATTCGCTTTTCGGTTCGCGTCGGCCTGTTCAGCCCGCTCAGCAGACCGCAAACTCTAATCAATCAGCCGCATCGCAAACCGCAAACAGCAATCAATCAACAGCGCCGCAGCCTGGCAATCAGCAGAGCGCGGCAAATCAAAGAGCCGCGACTCAGTCCGCGCCTGCTGAACAGCCAACTACCACTGAAGCGCAGGAGATACAGGATACCGAAGAGCGCAAGATCACCGTCGCCACTCCGTACTGGCACGTTGTGCTGTCGAATCGAGGCGCGACCGTAGAGTCGTGGGTGCTCAACGCCTATAAAGACAACGGCAATATCAGAGAGATTCGCGGAGCCGACAATAACACTCTGCATCTGATACCTACCGAGATACCCGAAGACAGAACTCCAAGACCGTTCAGCTTGCGCCTGCCCGACGCGCCCGATGTCGAATCGCTTCTTAAAGCGAAGAACTTCAAAGTCGAAGTCACAAGCGCGGATGGTCAGAGAACTGATGAGAGCAATATTGATCTGACGGCGGGCGGGAGCCGCGCAATAACTTTCACTTACGAATCAATCGCGTCGAACGGCGATAGGATAACCGCGGCCAAGACGTTCGAGTTTCGCGCAGACCAAATGTACTTTGATGTCAAAGCATCGGTCACAAAAACGGCGAACAATGTCTTAAGCCAGCAGCCCGTTCAAATAGTTCTCGGTCCGCGCTTCGGCGACCAGAGCGACGCGCAGGTTGGAAGCTACAGCACGCCCTCTCAGGTCGTGACTTATTCAACCGATGGCAAGCGCGAATACGTGCTCGCTTCGGGCATCACTGCGTCGTTTGCTACTATTAAAGAAATCCGGCCCGACGCCAAGCAGATTGTCATAGACAAGCAGCCCGAAGGTCCGCTCGATCAAATAAAGATCGTCGCAGGCAAGAACTCTTCTTTCGTCGCGTATGCCCGCGTCGTCGCAGGGCCGACGCAGGAAGCGAAAGACAGGTTCGTGATAACGCTCGACGCTTTGCCCGAAGGCGTTCAACCCGAGCAGGGCGTGGCGCACGCAGTTGAAATACACAACAAGGGCTATCGCTGGGCAGCGATGGCCGATCACTATTTCGCTATCGTAGCCGTGCCCGAACAGCCTTTCGATAAGATTGCGCTCACGAACGTGCACACGGCAACGGCAGATAAACCCGAAGGCGATTATCCTGAGGTCGCGGTCCCGGTCAATCCCGGCTCGCCGCTTCACATATTTGTCGGGCCGAAAGACAGCGACCTGCTCGCAACGGTTGGGAAGAACATCGGGACCGATCTCACGCCGTTGATTGATTACGGCTTCTTCTCATTTCTCGTGCGCCCGCTTGTTCCGGTGCTTCACGTTTCGTTCAACGCTTTCTACAAGCTCTTTCACAACTACGGCTGGGCAATCGTGTTTGTGACGGTTTTGATTAACCTTGTGCTGTCGCCGCTCCGCTTCCACAGCTCGAAGAAGATGAAGAAAGCGGCGAAGCATCAGCCGCGACTCAAAGAGCTTCAGGAAAAGATGAAGAAGCTCAAGGACAATCCGAAGAAGAACGAGGCGGAGATAAGAAAACTTCAGGAGGAGCAGCTTGCAATAATGAAAGAGGCAAACCCGCTTGGCGGGTGTCTGCCGCTGTTGTTGCAGTTGCCTATCTTCTGGGCGGTTTATCTGTACCTGCAATCGTCGCTCGACGTGCGCCATGCGCCGTGGCTAGGGTTCTGGATCAAGGACCTCTCTCGGCCCGACCCTACCTATGTGCTGCCGATAGTGATGTGCGTGACGATGATCGCTTCGACGAAGCTCACGCCGCAGCCTGCGCAGGCCGATCCTTCGATGAAGATGCAGCGCACGCTGATGACGTGGGTGATGCCGATAATGCTGACGTACTTTTTCTTCTTCAACGCGCCGAGCGGACTTGTGCTGTACTGGATGGTGAGTAATATAGTCGGCGTGGCGATTCAGTTGTGGATCAACAAGCGCACAGCGGAGCCTGCAGAAGCAGTCGTCACGACGGGCAAAACAGGCGGTGCGGGAAGCGGGCGCGGCGCGATGAAGCCGGAGCCAGCGGCGAGCGGCAAAGCTCGCCCGAAGGGCAAGCGCGGCAGGCAGGGCGGCGCTGAGGCTGAAGGATTCTGACAGCTTGTTGTTTAAGGGTGTTTCGTGATGCAAGAGGAACACGTAAAAGACGTAGTTGAGTTCATCAATAGCCTCCTCAAATCGAGCGACCTTCAATTAAAGGCGAGCGCAGAGCTAGTGGGCGACGATTACCGCGTGCAGGTGCGCGGCAATGACGTGGCTCTTCTGCTTGGTCACAACGCCGAATTGCTCGACGCGCTTGAGTATCTTGGCAATCGGCTGCTCGCGCGATTAGCTGGCGAAGAGACAAAGATCATCTTTGATTCAAACAACTATCGCGCGCAGCGTGAAAAAGAGTTGCAACTAATGGCTGAAAAAGCCGCCGAGCGTGTTCGCGCGTCGCGCATCCCGTTCAGCTTTGACCCGATGACTCCGAACGAGCGCCGCATCATCCACCTCGCTCTGGCCAACGACACGAGCGTCAAGACCGAAAGCCACGGCAACGGCGAAAACCGCAAAGTGACGGTTTATCCCGCATAGAACAGTGATCAGTTGTCAGTGGCCAGTGGTCAGCCGTTAGGTTGGCGTCTTGAAAATGGCTCTGGGAGCCAGTTTCGAGCAAACCGTCATGCTTGCAAGCGACCACCGACCACTAACATGTTCCGCAACGATACCATCGCAGCTATCTCGACTCCGCCCGGTCGCGGCGGCATCGGCGTAGTGCGCGTGAGCGGCGCGGATTCGCTTCGCATCGCTTCAGAGATTTTTGAATCACGTGCTTCGATTGACGCGCCGAATCGCGCGCAGTTTGGCCACATCATTGACCCGGCGACAGGCGAGCATGTTGACGAAGCGATTCTAACCTACTTCAAAGCGCCGCACTCGTACACGGGCGAAGACGTCGTTGAAATCAGTTGTCACGGCAGTCCTGTTGTGTTGAGCCGCGTGCTTGAGCTTGTGACCGCGCGCGGCGCGCGCATCGCCGAGCCGGGCGAGTTCACCTTTCGCGCATTCTTCAATCGCCGCATTGATCTGGCGCAGGCTCAAGCCGTGCGCGACGTCATCAACGCGCAGACGGCGTATCAAGCGCGAGTCGCAACGCGCCAGCTCGAAGGCGAGTTGTCGCGCAGGCTCGCGCCGATGAAAGACTTGCTTGTTGAGATAATCGTTCACCTCGAATCATCGGTTGAGTTCGTCGAAGACGACATATCGCCCGAAGCTCAATCGGCGCTCGTTGCGAAGTTGAATCGAGTGATTGAAGGATTGAGCGAGGTTGCGGCGAGCTTCGCGTTAGGGCGATTCGTGAAAGAAGGCTTCGACCTTGCGATTGTTGGCCGCCCGAACGTTGGCAAGTCGTCCGTGTTCAATCGGCTTGTCGGAACAGAGCGCGCGATAGTCACCGAGATTGCGGGAACGACTCGCGACGCGCTTTACGAGACGGCTTCAATCAGAGGCGTGCCCGTTCGCTTGATTGACACGGCTGGCATACGCGAAACGAGTGACGTGGTCGAAAGCATAGGCATCACGCGCAGCCGAGCG
>DATLXU010000130.1:0-12684 GCA_035575515.1 Blastocatellia bacterium | reverse complement strand
TTCACTACCTCAAAGAGCAAGAGAAAATCATGGCGGTTGGTCAGTGGTTCAGTCATTGCTGGATTCTCCTTTCATGTCGGTGTCATTGGATTGATACTGTTTTTGCGAATCAAAATATGTCTTGCGCGCAGCGCGCTCGGCGGCTTTTTGCTGATAGAAACCGAGCGCAAATCGGCCTTGCGCTCTGAGATCAAATGAGCGCGGAAATTCCGGCGGCAGGTTCGGCTTCGGCTGGCGGAATAATCTGGCGATGTCTTCTATCTTTCGCTTAATGGCTTCGGCTGCGGCGCGGCCTTTGTCTCCCTGCCGCGACAGCTTCCTGAGGTGGTGCTGGTGCAGCCGCCAAAGGATTCCGAACGCGCTGTTGGGCGCTGATGAGGCCGAACCGTAGTAGCGTTCGACCACGCCCGCGCCTTCCAGCTTGTACTCATGCGCGGCCATCTGTAAGTCATCAAAGATTGCGAGCAATCGCCCGCAGTTATAAGCTGCATCGTCTGTGTCAAAGACTTGGGGTTCAATCATCGGTTCACCTTCCTTTCGATTTCGATTCACTATCAATCGCATCAAAGCGAATCTGGATATATTCATAAGGACGCTCGGCCCGTTGCGCGAAAGATCAACGGCGAGCCGGTTCAAAATCGGCTTGAGCAAAACAATCGAAGGAGCAGCGCCTTCGAGCGCGGCGCGATAAAGCTGCGTCAGCGTTTCTGCCAACAGGTCTTTCGGCTCGCGCACTGTCGCGCACGCAAGCCGGAACAAAGCTAGCGGCGGCATTGATTCTTTCCCTTCGACAGCCGCATTCGCTCTTTTCGATTTTCGTTTCGCTTCATCCTGCGCGACCGGTTTCGAGTAGGCGATGATGTCAAGGTCTTCAAACCATCGCTTGAGATTTTCGCGGGCGGCTTCGACAGTCATCTGCATCCAGTGACGAACAACGACGCGGCCAGCATTGCCAGCAAGCGTGACGCTGAAAAACTCCTCGCTGCGCGCAAGCTCGCGATCAACGCCCGCCCACGGAGACCGAATGAACTCGGCCACGCTTTGCGGGTCGGGCCGATTGAGCATGCGGGCGAAGAAATTCGATGCCTCTTCCGACTCGCGCGCCCAGAAGCAGAGCGTCGTCTGCCCTATTCTTATTGAATGATCGTCGCGCCCCATCATCCAGTTGAGTGCGTTTGTGTAGGCAGCCACCGCTTCTGTTGATACGGGCGCGTTGTAGCTCTGATCGAATCCGTAAGATGCAAATGCCGGTTTATCAAATGAGACAATGGCCGCGCCGAATGACTGCGTGCTGGGAACGCCTTTGATCTTCGGCAAGTGCGTAGGCGCAATGGGCGTATTATCAACCCCGGTGACCAGGCAAAGCCCCCGCTCTGAAACCGCTTCTTTTTCGGCAACCTCTTTTGCATACGCACTTCGCCAGTACGCCCGCAGCGATTCGTCAAAAAGCAATAATTCGCCATCAACTTCAAAAGTGAAGTTGTCAGGCCCGATCTTCACTTCATCGCCGCTCGCCGTTCTGATCCACCAGGCTGGCTTTTCACCGGGCTTTGCTTCTGCGCTCGCGCCCCATCGCAGGAAATCAGGGGGATTGCTCATGGACTGACGAAAGCGAAGCATAGCCTGCAATCCGCTATGGCCAGTCGCTTCATAAGCCTCACGAATCTGACGCCAGAAATCTTCATGCTTGCGCGCGTTGTTCGCGTCGCGGTCTTTGCGCTGCTTTTCAGTCAGCTTATCGTCAGGCTTCTGGTCAAGCTCGAAGACCGCCCTCATGCCGTCGGCCAAAAACTCTGCCACTCCTCCAGCATCTTTCGCGCGGCTCGTTCGCGGCGCAGAATACTGTTTGCCTTTGTTCTTCTCACCCGCGCTTTCGCGCGGGCCAGCGCCGAGCAGACGACCTTCGAGGTCAAGCGCAATGATCCATCTAATCACCTTTGGCGCAAATGCCAGATCATCGAGTATTCCGCGCGAGTGCGCAAAATCGTAAAGATGTTTGAGCAGCATTCTTCAATTCCTCCCGCTGTTGAGAATCTTCACCCGCTCAGGATGGCAATCGAGCGTGGAGTTTTTTACGCGCGCGTGAAAGAATGCGGCGCGCGGTTTGATGAGTCGCCCTTCCCATCTCGCGAGCGGTTCTTTGCTCGCCGCCTTTCGCTGGCTCTTTGGCAAAGCGGCTATCGCGCCAGCTCGCTCGACTTCAAGCTGCGCAAGCTCTTCTGCGCTCAACCAGCGAAAGCCTTGCTTGCGCTCATCGGCGTCGAACACGTCGTAAAGCATCAGCCCTATGTCTTCATTTATGCCGCCAGACCAGTTGTCGCCAAGCTCTGCTGCTCGACGCTCAAGCGCCCGCTGCGCATCAGCTTCCCAATCAAAGTCAGCGGCGAACTCCCTGAGACCGAGTGCGGGGCGATGAAAACATTTCCCGCTGCGGGCGCGCCGCTCGATTTCATCGAGATACTTCCTGATCGTGTTGCCGCTTGCGCTGCCAAGCTCGCTCAGTCGCACTTCGGCAGTGATGATGTACTCGACACCTTCAAGAGCAAGCGTGTTGCGTTGCGTCCCGTCCGCCGCGCCGCCGCCCGCACTGATGCGCGCCAGCTTTTCAGGCGATTTCATCCATGTCTTCGCGCTGTCAATGCTGATGCGGCTGATGACTTCATTGCGGCGAAACGATACCCATCGCCCGCGCTTAACGACGCGAATAGAATCAATCACGTAATAGATTTGCGGCTCCCAGAAGATCGCTTCGAGAATTCCCCGCGCAGCCGATGGCGTCATTACCGGGTAGCTCACGCGCTCCACTTTCATTTCTGGCCGCGTGAAGCAGGCGAAATCGCCCCATACTCGAATCGTAACTTTATTCTCGTTCATAAGATGTAATCCTCCATCGGGCGTTCTTCTATCACGACGCCCAGATACTTGTCGTAAGAAGCTTCGGAAAGAACATACAACTCTACATTCGGAATAATCGGCCCTAGCTGCCCCAGCCCGCGCAGAAGGTCGAAATGTCTCCTGTACAGATTCACCATGAAACGTTGCAACCGACGCAGGTCTTTTGCGTCAAAACGCGGCTGCCCTTTCGCACGCTCCCGGTTGCGAATCTCTTCGACCAGTTCTTCGCCCCTCCCGTATGGCACGACGACCGAGACACTTTCGTCGGGCGGAATTACCCACGCCTTGCGCGCCACTTTGCGGAAGCGAAGATTCTCGCGGTCTTCCTGTATCGAAGACTCCCGGTCTCGCTCGTAATCAAGCGGCACAGATTGATAAAGCTGCGAGAAGTAATTGGCGAAAAGCGCGTGATCTGTGGCGAGCCGTTCTGCATCCGTGCGTTCAAGCAGAGTCGCCGTTATGTCGGTTGCGGCGCGATAGACTCCGCGCGGGAGGCTGTGTTCTTCAGGCCTGAACACGAAAACTTCGCCGAGCATAGGATTGCCTGCGCAATCGCGCAGCTTGCCTTCGCGATTGCAGCGGCCCGCCGCCTGAACAATCGAATCGAGCGGGCCAATCGCGCGATAGACCACAGGGAAATCAAAGTCAACTCCAGCTTCGACGAGTTGCGTTGACACAACTCTGCAAGGCTCGCCGTTTGAAAGGCGATGGCGGATGCTGCCTTCATTCGGATTGTGTATAGCGCCAAGCACGTCAAGGCGATGCTCGGCGCACATCGCCGAAGAGAGATGAAATACCGTGTCGCGCTCATCCACAATCAATTCGCGCAACCGGTTCCACAGCTCGAAAGCGTGTCGGCGAACGTTTACGACTGCAAGCGCCTGACGATGAGATGCAATGCGCTCGGCCAAACTGTGCCAGTCAACTGACTCCCCCTTCTCAGGCAGGCGGAATCTTACGCGCCGGAGCTTGCTGAAAGCGTCATCGGTGTTGCTCGTAATCTCGCTGACCTCCCCGGCATTGAAGCCCTCAACGAGAAATGCCGTTTTGCGAAATGCGGGCTGCGTCGCAGTGGAAAATACAAAGCTCACACCGTAGCTTTCGCGCAATTCGCGGAAGACGTTCAGGACAGGATTGAGCAGATGGCTCGGCAGCGTCTGCACTTCATCAAGTATCACAATCGAGCGCGCGATATTGTGCAGCTTGCGGCAGCGCGACGGGCGATTCGCAAACAGCGATTCAAGAAACTGAACCGATGTAGTGACAATGATAGGCGCGTCCCAGTTCTCAGCGGCGTATTCGAGCGGCGAGCGAAGGCGAGGCTCAGTGGCGTCTTCCGCGCGGCTCTCTCGCGGCGCGACCGCCGAATGGTGCTCTATTACAATTCCTCTGTTTTCAGGATCGAAGATGCGACGATATTCGGCGGCGTTCTGCTCAATTATTGATAAATACGGGATAACTACTATGACTCGGCGCAAGTTGTGGCGCTCTGCGTGGCGGAGCGCAAAAGCCATGCTGGAAAGCGTCTTGCCGCCGCCCGTCGGAACCGTCAGCGAAAAGAACCCTTGCTCTCGCTCTGCCGCCGCAAGGCACTGCTCAAAGATTTCATTGCGCAGCTCATTAAGCTCTGAATCTTGTGGCTTTGCCTGTTTTTCAGCCACGAGACGATTCAGCAACTCCGCCGCGCGTAACTTCTGAGGCGCTCGCGGCGCGCATTTGTAATGAAACTCGGTGTCGAGAAAATCGGCATCAACGAGCGCAGAGAAAAGCATGCGAATGTAAAACTCGGCCTTCAGATTATGCTTTATAACAAAGGCAGGCTCATTAATGCTGTCTGCTACGGCGCGCACTTCTGCTTCAAAACGCTCAATCAGCTCCGCAACGCGATCTGTTGTCTTATACTTTGGGTCACTTACGAAACTCTGCAAATCATCGCAATCATGAAGACCGGCGTGATGACCTGCGATTGCAAAGGCAGGCCCTAGCCAGGTTCTGTCAAAAGCAAAAGCAGCGCCATAGACTGCATGATGGGTATCAACTCCGCCCTCGCGATTGCCTACCAGATACTCCTGGAACGCTTCGCGGTACTTGCCTAAATCGTGCAACAGGCCTGTCCATCGCGCAGCTTCTTCCAGGTATGGGTTCGCAGCAGCAGCGAGTTCGCTCGCCAAATCGCCGACGCGCGCCAAGTGATCTCGCAGAAGATGCGGCTCTCCTTTTTCATTCTCAGTATGGGCAAGAAAAGTCATTAATGCTGCTCCGGTCAAACAAAACTAAAGGGGCCTTTGGACTTTGTAGGCTTGCAAACAATACCGCTGTTGGTTTTCAAAGTCAATCATAATTGTCTTAAAACAACATACGGCAATGTTGAGTTTACACCTATGCTTTGCTACCATCTCGGCTACCATTTTGCCGGAGGGGAATCGTGGCCGCCGAATCTGACGCTGTTCAAGCAACCCGACGCGACTTTGTTGAACTCAGCGAAGACGTTCGCCATTCGCCGCTGTGGAATCGAGACCTCGCGCCTACGTCAATCAAAGAGCGCACCTGGTCGACCTACAACATCGCCGCATTATGGATAGGCATGTCCGTAGTCATCACGACCTACACGCTCGCCGGAAGCTTCATCGAGCAGGGCCTCAACTGGTGGCAGGCCATGATAACCATCCTGCTCGGCAACTCAATCGTTCTCATCCCGATGATTCTCAACGCCCACGCGGGCACTAAATACGGCGTATCGTTCCCCGTGCTCTGCCGCGCAAGCTTCGGAACGCGCGGCGCAAACATAGCCGCGATGGCCCGCGCCGTTGTCGCCTGCGGATGGTTCGGCATTCAAACATGGATCGGCGGAACCGCGCTCGACGGTCTCATGAAAGTTATGTCGCCCGGCTGGGCAAATGTATCAGGCCACGAATACATAATGTTTTTCGCCTTCTGGTTGATTCAGGTCGCGATAATCATCAAAGGCGTTGAAGGTATCAAATACCTCGAAAGCTGGTCTGCGCCGCTATTGCTCATTGGCGGCGCGGTTCTGCTCTGGTGGGCTTCGTCTCACCCGAAAGCAGGCGGCCTCAGCAACGTGCTCAACTCTGTCACCAATCTCCAGAAAGAACACGGCTCGTTCTGGCAAATCTTTCCGCCCGCGCTCACGGCAAGCGTCGGCTACTGGGCCACGCTCAGTCTGAATATCCCTGACTTCACTCGCTATGCTCGCAGCCAGCGCTCGCAAGCCCTAGGGCAGGCATTCGGCCTTCCGACAACGATGACCGCGTTCGCCTTCATCGGAGTCGCGACGACTTCGGCAACGGTGCTGATCTTTGGCCGCCCGATACCTGATCCCGTCGAGCTTGTCGGCCAGTTCAACAGCGTCGCCGTCGTGCTGTTTGCGACCGTCGTTATTTTCGCCGCGCAGATAACGACCAACATGGCCGCGAATGTCGTCTCGCCGTCGAATGATTTTTCAAACCTCGCGCCGCGCCACATCTCTTACGTGCGCGGCGGATTGATAACCGCCGCCATCGGCGTGCTTATGATGCCGTGGTATCTCTACCGCGAGAAGGGCAATTACATCTTCACGTGGCTGATCGGATACTCAGGCTTGATGGGAGCGATTGGCGGAATAATGATCTGCGATTACTGGGTGATTCGCCGACAGAAGCTTTCGCTCAAAGATTTATTTCTGACCGATGGCCGTTACAGTTACGCGAACGGATTCAACTGGCGCGCGGTCGCTTCGTTTGCGATTGCCATCATCCCTGTGATTCCGGGATTCATTCGCGCGGCGACAACGCCCGGCGGCAAGGTTGAATCTCCGAACACATTTGATACCATGTACACCTACGCGTGGTTCATCACATTCGGCCTGAGCTTCGTGATTTATTACGCGCTCATGCGCGCTCGGAAATCTTTCACGGTTGATTCGTAGAGGCGAACACGATGGCTGCAAGATTTCATCATTACAGTCTTCGCGCGCTGCTCCTGGTTGCGCTGATTGCTATTTCAATCATCACCGGCTGCAAACCAAAGACAGAGCAGGGAGATCAACAAACGAGTAATTCATCCGGCTCATCGGCGAAAGGCGGTTCGTCAGCCGATATGGAAGCGATCAACAAACTGAATGAGCGAGATATGCAGGCATCTAAATCGCTGGATGTTGATGCGCTCGTGTCGCTATGGACTGACGATATAGTCTCGTTAGCGCCGGGCGCGGAGCCTGTAATCGGCAAAGAGGCCAATCGCGCATCGCTGTTGGAACTGAAAAAAGCCATGGGCGACGTCGAAATCCCTGAATACAAGTTCGATTTCAAAGAGATTAAAATAGCGGGCGACTGGGCATACGAGTGGGGCACGTTCACCGGAACGGCGCAAGCCAAAGGCGGCAAAGAGCCTGAACGTCAAAGCGGCAAAGTTATGCGGATACTCAGGCGCGAGCCGGATGGCTCATGGAAAATAGCTCGCACGATTTACAACATTGATTCCACTGATGCTGAAGACGATGAGTCCGCGCCTCAATGAGCAGGCAGGCTGAGATGCTTTGCTGTAAAGCTCAAGATCGCAATTGACCGACTGGGTATCCTGAAACGATGAAGTTCAATGCCGTATGCAGACACCGTTTGATTGCGCTCGCAATGTGCGCTGTAATTTGTTCTTTGCCCTTAATGACTGAAGCTCAAGTTCCGGTGAAGCCCGCGCCTGCTCCGCCGCAGCTTCTCGCTGCTCTCAAGAGCCGCGACGCCGTTACGCGGCGCGACGCGGCGAATCAACTCGGAGCATTGCGCGCGCGTGACAGCGTGCGTTCTCTCACGGACGCGCTCTCAGATGCGGACGCTTCGGTGCGCGAGGCCGCAGCCTTTGCGCTCGGTCAAATCGCAGACCCCAAGGCCGTCGAACGGCTCACCCGCGCGCTCGCGGACAAGGACGCGGAAGTTCGCTCGTCAGCCGCGTTCGCGCTCGGAATGATTGGCGACCGCCGCGCGATCAGCTCTCTTTCCGACGCGCTGACAGATGATGATGCGGCTGTGCGATCAAGCGCCGCCGTCGCGCTCGGATTGATGCAGGATCAGGAGGCAGTTGATGAATTAATCGCGCTGCTAAATGATTCTTCATTCGACGCGCGATACGACGCTGTGTGGGCGCTGGGCCAGATAAGCGAGCCTGACGCTGAAGACCCTCTGCGCGGCGCGCTCGCGAGCCTCGACGCGATTAACCTGAATAACTCCTTGCGCGAAGCATTTCGACAGGCGATCAATTATGCGCTCGACAATCTGCGCACGGCGGAGAAATCGGCTGCGCGTCCGCGCCGCGCAACTGTTGTGCCTCAGACTCAGCCAATGAGTGTTCGAGAAAGTGTGCAGGCCGCGCCGACCGAGCGAGCCTTGCGCGCGCGTATTAAAGGAACCGTGAGCCTCAAGGTTTTAGTCAGCGCCGATGGCCGCGCTGCCCGCGCTTACGTTGTTCGCAGGCTCGGCTACGGATTGGACCAGCGAGCCGTCGAAGCAGTTTTGCAATACAGATTCAACCCGGCGATGAAAGCGGGACTCCCGCAAACAAGCTGGATGGATATGGAAGTGAAATTTTAGGTGTCGGGTGTCAGGGGCTTGGGGTCAGGGATATAATGATTGTTGTCTCGGAATTGGCTCTACTGGCCAGTTTCAAAGTTAAAGCTATTTCCTCCCCGACGCCTGACACCTCTTAAGGAGTTAGCTATGCCAAGAATCGTTAAATGTGGATTGATTCAAGCATCGAATGCATGCTCGGTTGACGAGCCTATCGAGAAGATCAAACAGGCGAACATCGAAAAGAATTTGAAGTTCATCGAACAGGCCGCCGCCGAAGGCGTGCAGATAATCTGCATGCAAGAGGTCTTCACCACGCCATACTTTTGCGCGGAGCAAGAGAAGCGTTGGTACGATGCTGTTGAGAAGATTCCTGATGGGCCAACCGTGCGGCTTATGCAGGAAGTCGCGCGCAAGCACGGCATGGTCGTTATCGTGCCGATTTACGAAGAGGAGATAACGGGCGTTTATTACAACACGGCTGCGGTGATTGACGCTGATGGAAAGTACTTGGGCAAGTATCGCAAGAACCACATCCCGCACACCGCGCCCGGTTTCTGGGAGAAGTTTTATTTCAAGCCCGGCAATCTCGGCTATCCAACGTTCGAGACTGCGTACGCCCGCATAGGCGTTTATATCTGCTATGACCGCCACTTCCCGGAAGGCGCGCGCGCGCTTGGACTCAACGGCGCTGAGATAGTCTTCAACCCGTCGGCCACTGTCGCGGGGCTTTCGGAATATCTGTGGGAGCTTGAGCAACCCGCGCACGCTGTGGCGAACGGTTATTTCGTCGGCGCGATCAATCGCGTGGGCCACGAGCAGCCGTGGGACATTGGCGAGTTCTACGGCAAGAGCTACTTCTGCAACCCGCGCGGCAAGATCATCGCGCAGGCATCACGCGATTCAGATGAGCTTGTAGTGGCTGATTTGAACCTCGACGAGATACGCGAGGTTCGCAACATCTGGCAATTCTTCCGCGACCGCAGACCCGAAACTTACGGCGAACTGGTTAAAGAATAAGAAAGGAGGAAGGGCAGGGGTCGGGAGTCAGGGGTCAGGATTTGTGAATCTGCGATTTAAGCCTTGAGATTTCAGATTCAAGAATCCCGCCCCTGAATCCTGACTCCCGATCCCCCTGCCCCCTGTGTTATGGAATTCGCAATCACCTTCAAATCCGACATGCCGCATCAGCGCATCATCGCGCTCGCTCGTCAGGCTGAAGCCGCGGGCTTCGCTTACAGTTGGATTTTCGATTCGCACATCCTCTGGCAAGAGCCTTATCCGATACTCACACTCATTGCCGCAAACACCGAGCGGATGCGTATGGGAACATGCGTGACCAATCCTGCTGTTCGGGACGCGACTGTTACAGCGAGCCTGCTTGCGACGCTCAACAGAATTTCAGGCGGCCGCATGGACTTGGGCATAGGGCGCGGCGACAGCTCGCGCCGTGTGATGGGCAAGAAGCCTACGACGCTTGAGCGACTCGAAGAGACCGTGCAGGTCGTGCGCGATTTGTGCGCGGGCAAAAAAATTGAGTACGAAGGGCGCGAGATTCAAATGACGTGGGCCGACGCAGGCGTGCCGCCCGTGTGGGTTGCGGGCTACGGGCCGAAGGCTCTGCGCTGCGCCGGAAGAATTGGCGACGGGGTGATTCTGCAATTCGCCGACCCGCACCTCATCAAGTGGTGCTTGGGATTTGTGCGCGAAGGCGCGGAAGAAGCGGGAAGGGATTTCTCGAAGATTCGCGTGATGAGCGCTGCGCCCGTGTGGGTTTCGGATGATCTGGCTAAGGCGCGCGATCAGGTCAGGTGGTTTCCCGCGCTCGTTTCAAACCACGTTGTTGATCTCGTGTCGCGCTATAAGCCTGAGGAGTTGCCCGAAGAATTGACCGGCTACATACGCGACCGCAAGGGCTATAACTATTTGCACCACGCCGAAGTCGGAAGCTCAAACGCCGAGTTCGTGTCGGACGAAATAGTTGATCGCTTCTGCATAGTCGGGACGGCTGACGAACACATAAAGAAGCTGGACGAGCTGCAAAAGGTCGGCGTGACGCAATTTAACATTTATTTGATGAGCGGCGATGAAGAAGAAACTCTTGATGTGTATGGCCGCGACATCGTGCCTCAATTAACGGCTGGCAAGCACGCCGGGCAGCGATGAGGATGGAGGGTCATCTGTTATTTGCCGCAGAATAGCAGAGGACAAATGACACTCATGCATTTCTATTTTTGCGCAGCGCGTCTTGGACTAACTTGCTATGAACTTCAATGACGCGCTGGCGAGTTTCGTCGAACGTGCCGGATGTGTCAATCTCATAATCCGCATATCGGCGTTTTTCTTCCGAAGACATCTGCGCGGCGACTCGGCGTTCAGCATCTTCGCGTGTGATTGAGTTGCGGCGCATCAATCGTTCAATCTGCGTCTCGCGGTCGCAAAACACGACGATCAGTTTATCGAATCGCTTATAGCCGCCCGATTCTATCATCAGCGCGGCGTCAATAACGGCAATGCCATCGGGGTTCTGAGCTTCGACCTCGCTCAGCAATCTGTTTTGCTCAGCGATGACTCGCGGATGAACTATCTCGTTCAATCTCTTGCGCCGCTCTGCGTCGGCAAAGACAATCTGGCCGAGCTTCGCGCGATCAATCGAGCCATCTTCAGCGAGAACTCCATCGCCGAACTCGCTGAGGATGTCGCGGTAAGCCTCGCGGCCCGGCTCCATCACCTGATGCGCAATCTTGTCGGCATCAAACGTCGCGCAGCCAAGTTCTCTGAGCACCGACAACACAAAGCTCTTGCCAACGGCGATGCTGCCTGTGAGTCCGACCTTTAACATAAAAACAGTCCGAAGTCCGAAGTCCGTAGTCAGAAGTCAGAATAAACATCACGTGCGTTTATAAAATGTAAACGCCTATTCTACTTCTGACTACGGACTTCGGACTTATTCGACCGGAATGTGCCGGGTGGCCATCAATTTATCGAGCGCGGTCTTGCCGCCGAATGAAGAGACTATCTTGTCATCGAGTTCGTCGGCTACGCGAGCGATGGCCGAAACCGATCCGTACAGCTCTTCGCGGTCCATCTTGTCGCCAAGAATCGTGTGCGTCAGAAGCACTGCCGCGTTGCCCGCATCGTCAATCGTCAGCCCGAATGCGCCGAGTATCAATCGCAAATTGTATGTGAGCAGGAATCGCATCAAATCTGCGGTCGCGTCAACGTCAACAACGACGTAAGAGAAGACCTCGATGGCTGCGCTTTTTTCGCCAACCGGAATCACGCGAACGTAAACGAACGTCGAGCCTTCCTGCAATACGAAGGTGTCGTCCATCATCTTCACATTGATTTCGCCAAATAGCGTGTGAAGATAGCCGCGCGTTTTTTCATAAACGGTTTTGTGAGCTTCGGTCTTGAATTCCATATCAGCTAATGAACTATATCAGAGCCTGACATAACTGGCTGCTGCTGGCTAATGTCGGTCACGGTGAGCGTCTGCTCGGCAAAGAGATTCGAGTTGATCAAAGTCTGCACGACGTAATCGCCCGCGACGGGGAAGTTGACGTTGGCAAACATAGTCACGTTGTCGGCGTAGCCGTCGGGTGGAATCTCGAAAGGCGAGGGCTGCGATACCGCTATGGGCTGCGAGCGGTCAGGCGTGAGTATGCGCACTTCAGAAAGGTACTTGCCCTCGCCCGACCAGTGATTGAGCACGACGAGCTTGAGCAGCGTTATGGGCAATTGCGGAACCTGCAAAACGTAGAATATCCCCATAAGGCTCAGCTTGTGACTCATCTCAAGCCGCACGTCCTCGCACATTATCGTGAAGTGAAGTTTCAGCTTCGATTCGGACGATTGCTTTGACATTTATTCTCCTGCGCCGCACCGCAACGCAAATATCTCATGCCGGTGATGGCTATTCAAGCAGGAGACTTCCTTGAAACAAACGAAAACCGGGCAGCGAGTATAAGCCCCCCACTCGCTGCCCGGTCGTTCATCAACCGAATCCTTTCGATTGATGATTCCCGCGCCTTAAACAAGCGCGGAAAATTTAACTGTTATTAAAAAGGCCATCTGCTGCGCGAATTGTTCTGGCGATAGCCTTCGTCATAGCCGCGGCGGTATCCATCGCGATAGCCCTGACGATATGCTTCTCTGTCGCCGTACTCTGAGCGATAGCCGCTCGTCGCATCTCTGTAGCGGTCGCTGTGGCTGTAATCGTAGCCGCGCCTGC
>DATLXU010000129.1:0-25603 GCA_035575515.1 Blastocatellia bacterium | reverse complement strand
CCCGGATGATGGACGAATGCACAGGATTGATGTTCGAGTCAAAGCACGCGACAGCAGCGGCAAAGAGCGTAAGCTTGAAGCGCTTGCGCGGCGTAGCTACTACTTGCCTAAGATTCAGGAAAGCGCAAAGCATAAAGAAGCGTGGAAAATAGATGATGCAGAGACTCTTAAGCGTGAGATTCTAAAATCCGAAATACTTTCCCCGGAGGAGAAGGAGCATATCAAAAAGTACTAATTTAACCTTTGGCCTTATTGCTTCATCTGATCTTCCATCAAGAAATAGTTTTATACAAGAAATCGGGAAGAACTCAATTAGCGAGAGAGCCAATCCCTGCCATCAGCCTTCGATGAGCTTCGACCATTTTGCAAAGAGGTTGTTGATCGTCGCATCGTTGACGAAACTGATGTCATAACCGCGCGCGGCGTTACATCTTCGATTGATCCTGGCCTTTATCTTTGCGAAAAGCTGGCTGGCCGTGACGTGCGCGAGCGCATCAGCCGGCAGATGGATTACAATGGCTACGCGTTTGTGACCGCTGAGCGCGAGCCTTCAGCAGGTTGATGCCGCTGTTTGAGTATTTGCCAGGCAGGCTCGCTCGGTGCGACAGCTTTCGTTCAGCGCCTAATTTTCGCTCGCAAAAAATCGCAAATGCCACGATAATACTACGGGCAAAGGCCAGCGCGGACTCACAACCGCAAAGCAAAGGGCAGATTCTTTATGTTCTAATCGGAGGCTCCCAACATGATCGGCAAAGTTGTCGGCAATTATCAGATCACCGAAAAGATCGGCGAGGGCGGGATGGGTGCGGTCTATCGCGGCATAGACGTGATGCTTGAACGCGAGGTCGCCGTCAAAGTGCTGCGGCCTGAGCTTGCGAGCCAGCCGCAGGTCGTCGAGCGGTTTCGCGCTGAAGCCGTCACGCTCGCCAAGCTCAATCACCCAAACATCGCAACGCTCTACAGCTTTCTGCGCGAAGGCGACGAGTATTTCATGGTGATGGAGTTCGTTCGCGGCAAGACGCTCGCCGAAATAATTCAAAAAAATGGTCCGTTCGAGTGGAACCGCGCAATCGTTCTGTTCGCGCGGGCGCTCGAAGGCATTGACCACGCGCATCGCATGGGGATAATCCACCGCGACATCAAACCCGCCAACATAATGCTCACCGACGACGGCTCGATCAAGGTTATGGACTTCGGAATAGCCCGCGCGCTCGGCACCGCTCGCATGACCAGGCACGGCAGCGTCGTCGGCACGCTCGAATATACTTCGCCTGAACAGGTGCGCGGCATGGAGACAGACGCGCGCTCAGATATTTATTCACTCGGCGTGTTGCTTTACGAGATGCTTACGGGGCGTGTGCCTTTTGCGAGCACCAACGAATATGAATTGATGAGGGCGCAGATTGAAACTGCGCCGCCTCCGCCGCGAACCTTCGCGCCGCAGATCCCGCTGCTGGTCGAGCAGGCGATAATGCGCGCGCTCGCCAAGAAGCGCGAAGCCCGCTACCAGACCGCGGGCGAATTCCGAGCGGTGCTGCTCGGCACGCTCGGCGCAGCAACCAACCCTCTCGAAGGAGCTAAGGCGACCTATGCCGCGCCGGCGACTCGCGCGCTTGACGCGGCCACCACGGCTGCGCCCGCGAGCGAGCAGGCCACGCAAGTCATCTCATCGCCGCACTCGTTCACGCAACCTGGTCCGTCTAATGTTACTCCTGTTCCAGCAGCACAGACCGCGACTGACGACAGGAGCACAAGAGTTGACACATCAAGCGGTGAACTTGCAATCGCAGCGGGCGCGGCCACTCAGGTGCAATCGCCTCAAAAGACATCCGCGATTCGCAAGCTCAATCGCAATCACTACGCAGCAGCGATAATCGCGGTGATTGTCATAGCTGCAGCGGCTATTGCCTGGATGAGCATGCGCTCAACGGCGCAACCTGCGAGCGATCAAACGGAACAATCAACTCCCGCTGTGGAAGAACAAAACGCTCTGCCCGCGCCAACTGCAGAAGAAGCGCAGCCTGCCGTTTCATCTGATGATCAATCATCGCAAAACGAAGCGGCAGCAAGCAGCGATAATACAAACACCGCGCGGCCTGCCGTTTCGCGCAGCAATCAAAATAAGAATGCGGCGGAACCGACCGCTGAGGCAACGACTACGCAGCGGCCCGAAACTGCGCCCGCGCCCGTAGAAGTTGCGCCCCAGCCGCAGCCGCCTCCCACCCCGCCCGCGCAGCAGACTGCGACCGCGAATACTAATGCTGCGGCCAAGACGGATAAGAAGAAAGGTGGAGGCATTGGCGGAGTCTTCAGAAAAATATTCGGCGGCGGGAATAAAGAGAATAAGAACGACAAGAAGCCATAAAAAGCGGCCATCCGTCTCGCCGTAAACAGCGAGAGTCGGCGCGAGGGTAACGGCTGCGCCGGAAGTCGGAGGTTATTATGAGCAGCGAGAGTGATTTTGAACGTCGCATTACCAGCCGCATAGAGACGATTGTGGAGAAACAGGCTCAGTTCAGCGAAGACATGTTGAAGCTGGACATGAGACTCGATAAGCTGACCGAAGGACTCAATAAGCTGACTGAAGGATTAGAGGCGCACTCAACGCACCTGCGCAACCTTACCGATGCGCTGCTAAGCCTCACAAATATAGTCGAGCGGCAGGATGAGCAGATCAAACAAAACAGCGAGCAGATTAAGGAACTGACTGACAATATGAATGCTTTGATCCGAGTGGTGGAGCGGCATATTTCAAATCATCCGTAGGCGACCGGTGATAAATCGTTTCTCCGCTTGTCATTAATCGCTCCTTCTATAGCTCGACCTTCTCTTTGTAAGCTGGAACGAGAGCGTTCCAGCCCAGCTCGCTTGCGATGCGCTCGCGCAATGCCGCAGCAGCATCAGGCTCGCCATGAATGATGAATGTCGCGCGCGGCGCTCGCTTGAACCCTTTGAGCCAGCGCATCAACTCCGCCGAATCTGCATGCGCAGACAAACTGCCAATGGTTTCAACGCGCGCGTTGACGCGAATCATCTCGCCGTGAATCTTTAATTCTTTTTCCCCGTCTTGAAGCCGCCTGCCGCGCGTGCCCGCAGCTTGATAGCCAACCAAAACAACGGTGCTTGCAGGATCGGGCAGGTGCTGCGCTAAGTGATGGAGCACGCGTCCGCCTGTCGCCATCCCCGACGCAGAGATGATAATCGCCGGGCCTTGCATTTTATTCAGAGCCTTCGACCCGCTGCGCCCCTGCACGAGAAAGAAGTTGTGGGTCGCAAGCGGGTTGCGCTGCAGGTTCGCGAGCCTCTGCATATCGAAATCGTGATCTTCGGTGTGGCGCATGTAGATGCGGGTAGTCGAAGCGCCCATCGGCGAATCAACATAGACCGGCAGCACCGGAATGCGACCTTCGTCTTCAAGCTCGCGCAGGTAATACACAAGCAACTGCGTGCGCCCGACGGCGAAGGCCGGAATGATTATTTTGCCGCCGCGCTCTGCCGTTTCGTTGATTATCTTATCCAGCCGCTCTTTCGGATTCGTCTGCTCGTGGAGCCGATTGCCGTAGGTTGATTCAACGAGCAAATAGTCTGCTTCATCAACAGGCGAAGGATCGTTGAGTATCGGCTCGTCGTAGCGGCCAACATCGCCTGAAAATAAAATACGAAACGGCTCGCGGTCGCGCTCCGACACGTCAACGGCAATGAAGCTTGAGCCGAGTATGTGGCCTGCTGCGAGGAATCGCGCGCTGATGAATTTGCTGAGCCGCACCTCTTCGTTATATTGAACAGCACGAAGGTGTCTGATCGCGCGCTCTGCATCCTGCTCATCGTAGAGCGGGAGCGCGGGCTTGTGCTTCGAGTACTGTTTGCGATTTGCATACTCGGCGTCCTCTTCCTGCAACCGGGCCGAATCGGGCAGAAGTATTTTTACAAGACAAGCTGTGCCCGTCGTCGCATAAACAGGCCCGCTGAAGCCGTCCTTCACCAGTCGAGGCAGATAGCCCGTGTGGTCAATGTGCGCGTGCGTAAGCAACACCCAACTGATTGAGGTGGGATTGATCGGTAACGGCTCCCAGTTGCGCAGCCTCAGTTCTTTGAGTCCCTGAAACAACCCACAATCAATCATCGCGCGGCTGCCGCCGACTTCGAGCACATATTTCGATCCTGTAACTGTTCCTGTTGCGCCCAAAAATTGAAGCGTTGCCATAATGGCTTCACACTAACAAACTGACTGAATGAAGGGCAAGCGCAGCGCCGGAATTGTTTCTGCGAATCCCTGCGTCTGTGCGTGATACAAGTTCCTGTTCTCGCAGATACGCGGCGAGGCCGCAGAGGCGTCGAAAAAAAATGCTTGACAATGAAATGAGCTGTAGTATGCTTTACGGCGTTAAGTAACAGTACGTTGTTAGGCAGGTGAGTTCCGATGGGATCGAAACAGAGGCGAGAGCGGGAGAAGGAGGCGCTGCGGCAGGACATACTCGACGCGGCGCGCGAGTTGTTCGTCGAAGAAGGATACGAGAACGTCTCGATGCGCCGCATAGCGGAAAAGATCGAATATTCCCCGACGACCATCTACCTCTATTTTGAAGACAAAGCGGCGCTGCTGTTCGCCATCTGCGAAGAGACTTTCGCCAAGCTGGCTAAGAAGCTCGAAAACATCATGCAGCAATACGCTGACCCGATTGAGGCTCTGGAAAGAGGCTGCCGCGCTTACGTCGAGTTCGGGCTGAAGAATCCAAATCATTACCGTGTGACATTCATGCTTCAGCCCGACCGCAAGTTTGGCGCGGAGCATTACCTGCGCGAAGGCTCGATGGGGATGAGAGCTTACGACCGTCTGCGCGAGTGCGTCTATGCGTGCATAAGGGAAGGGAAGCTGCGCGAGAAAGATGTTGATGCGGTGTCGCAGGCTATCTGGGCGTGCAATCACGGCATCACTTCGCTGCTGATAACAAAGCCCGACTTCCCCTGGGCCGGGAAGAATAGATTGATTGATCTCACGATCAGCACATTTATCGAGGGGCTGCGGCGCTGAAGCGCAAGCTGGAATTTTTTTGGAACCGAACTTAACGTCGTTAATGTACTAAATGGCGTTCAGGCAGCGAGCGGCGTAAAGCAAAAAAGGGGCGGGTATTTACCTGGTCTGATGCAGTGGTTATACCATTTAGAGAAACGTTCGGAGGTCCGGTTCATCTTATCGAGCAGTTGTGGGGGCGGCGCGAACCCGGCCTTGAACTGGCTTTGTTATTGCACGGATAAGAAAGGAGTTAAGTTATGAAGCGATTTGTCATATCTACAATCTTGGGCCTCGTTCTGGCTTTTGGCGCGATTGGCGTGTCGGCTCAGGAGATCAGCCAGAAGATTGTCATCACGCGCGACAGCAAGCTCGGCGGCGAGCCGATCTTGAAGGGCGAGTACATCATCAAGTTCGAGGAAGGCAAAGATGGAGAGCTTACGCTCGCCAAGGGCAACCGTGAAGTGTTAAAGACGACCTACAAGCTGGCGAAGCTTGAAAAGCGCGCGGCAGACAATTCCGTCATCTTCACGCTCAATGCGGACGGCTCCTATCGACTCAAGCGTATCGAGTTCAAGGGCAAAGACACCGCGCTCGTATTCACGGATGCAATCGCAAAATCTATTTCTAAGTAGTTTGCGTCTGATCGCGCGATGCCGATTCGTGCATCAATAATCGGCATCGCGCGATTGACAAGCGGGCGCGCTTCGATTGGTCAATTCTTCCCTGAGCGTATAGACTTACTCTTCTGACAATGAGAGTAATGCGTCCGGTTGGCCCCCGCCGGAGAAATTCTTGAAACGGCAATCACTGTGGTGTCGTACTAGCCTGTGATTAACCAGACAGCGACATCATTTTGATTATTGTGAGCGCTCGTCTTAATCCGTGAGCGCAAGGACCGGGCAAACGTCTGGACATTGCTTTGAGGGGAAGTTATGAATTTATTTTTGCGAAGTCTTCATCAATCGAGCCGCGTTTTTGCCGCCATAACTTTGGCTGCATTGCTTGCGACGGCTGCTCCCGCAGCAGCTTTTGCTCAAAACGGAATTGTCGCTCAACAGCAACAACCGCAACAACCTAAGCCGCCTGAAACGCCTCCGGGACAGAAAAAAGACCTGCCTAAGCCCGACATCCAGCAGCAGCGCGAACGTCAGGAAGAGCAGGGCACCACGCGTCCGGGCCAGCCAACTCAGCGCGAGCGGAGCAACATTCCCGCGCCGGGCGCTGCGCCTGTAACGCCTTCGACTCAGGAGCCTCAGCAGCCCACCACGCCAAGCACTATCACGCAGCCGCTGGCGCTTTCGCCCGAAGTCACTCGCCAGCGCGTCGGCGTGAACCCTGATCAAAGGCAATTGATCAGTCTTCAGGACGCGGTCGCGCTCGCGCTTCAAAACAATCTCGACATAGAGGCATTTCGTCAGGGCGTGCAGATTGCGCAGGCTAACCTGTTCGCGCTGCGCGGCATTTACGACATAGTCTCAGGCTCAGACGTGAGCTATCGCAGTCAGACTATTCCCGTTGCTTCGATATTCGGCGGCGGCGACGCAAACTCGGCGGTCACACAAAGGATACTGACTTACAATTTTACGACCGATCAACAAATCGAACGGACGGGCGGCTTGTGGCAGGTTGATTTCAACAACAACCGCATCAACACCTCTTCAACAGCCGCGACGCTGACGACGCAGTACAGCCCGACTCTCACGTTTACATTCACACAACCCTTGATGCGGAACTTTTCCATTGATCAGAATCGCCGCAACATCCAGATTGCGAAGCGCACGCTAGACCTTTCCGACAGCCAGTTCCGCCAGCGCGTGATAGAAATTATCAACCAGGTGCAGCGCGCGTACTGGGACCTCGTCTTCGCGATTCGAAATGAACAGATCGCGCGCGAGTCCGTGCGGCTCACCGAAGTGCAGCTTGAGAACAATCGCAAGATGGTCGAGGCGGGAACGCTCGCGCCTATCGAGCTTCGTTCGACTGAGGCTGCGCTCGAATCGCGCAAGGGCGATGTAATCATCGCGCTGCAAGGCATCACGACTGCTGAAAACGTTTTGAAGGGCCTGCTCATCAAAGACCCGAACGACAAAATGTGGACTGCGGAGATAGTCCCTACGGACGAACCGCAGTTCGGCCAGCAGACATTCTCGCTCGAAGAAGCAACGAGGCTCGCATTGAAGAATCGCCCTGAGCTTGATCAGATGAGACTTCAGATCGAGCAGAAGAATGTTGATATAAAGTTTTTCAAAAACCAGACCAAACCGCAATTGGACTTCATCGGTTTCTACACGAACACGGGGCTTGCCGGCACGCCTTCAACTTTGATTCGCGGAACAGGCGGCTTCGACGCCGTGACGCAGGGCTTGATTACCAACCTCAACCTGGCTTTGACGAGACTCGATCTCGACACGTTTAACCCGACGCCGCCGGTTCCTACTGCCGTTGGCGCGAGCGTGCCTGAGAGGTTCAGGGGCGGGTACTTTCAGGCGTTGAAGAACCTGTTCGGCCAGGATTTCCGCACATATCAGGTCGGCGTGAGGATTAGCTTTCCGTGGCGCAACCGGACAGCCGAAGGCAATCTTGGCCGCTCGCTGGCTGAGCTTCGCCAACTCGACGCCCGCCAGCGGCAGCTTGTGCAGACTGTTCAAATTGATGTGCGCAACGCGCTGCAATCGGTCGAGGCTGCCAAGCAGAGGTTCGAGGCCGCGCGCGCAGCCCGCATAGCGGCTGAGGCGCAGTATCAAGGTGAGCTTGAAAAATTCCGCGCGGGACTTTCGACGAACTTCTTCGTCCTGCAGCGGCAGACCGATCTTGCGGTCGCGCAGGGCACAGAGGTGCGCGCGCTTACAGATTACAACAAGGCGCTTGCCGACCTGCAGCGCGTCACTGGTATGACGCTCGTGAGCAATAACGTGCAGGTCACGTCGGCACTCGGAAGCCGTTAGTCGGGGCTGATCAAGCGCGGCTTTGTTAAATTCGAAAGGGTGGCTTTGAGGCCACCCTTTACTTTTGAAGCTATCGAATCGGGCAGAGTATGAAATGGATTTCAATCCAGAGAAAGCGGATTGTGATTTGTGATTGCGATGAACTTGAGTAGGGCTGAACGATCAGCCTACGAAGTTATGCAGTTGATCGAAGTCCGCGGCGGACATTCCCGTGAAATCAACTCCGAATCCTACTTTGAATTCGTGATTGCTCACCACGCCTGTCGTGCATACGACATAACCGTTGGGCAATCGAAATTGAAGCGATACCTTTGATCCTGTGATTGCGGGAACGAAGCTTTCAACAAAAGCTTTGCGCGAGGAGAGGTTGAGAATGCGGCAGTCGCGCCCCAATCCATTTACCTCACAACGCGCGCGCAAATAGCTACGGGACTCCGTCTTGGTCCCTGTAGAAGTGCACATCCCAGCAGCGCTCATAATCTGTTCTCCTTTGTTCCTTATTATCTCTACATGGCCGAGCTGCCTGGTAGGCCAAGCTGAACACTATATACCCTTTTTGAGCTTATAACAAGATAATTATGGCCGACAAATCACGCGCCACGCCAATCGAAAAATGGCTTTCGAGGCGCGAGACGGCTGCGCTATAATCATTGCTCCGCAGAAGGGAAACCTCACTAATAATCTCAAATGCGGTAGCCGATCTCAACTGAGCGAGCATATGCCTGAACGAGAGATTCTTCAACTAGGAAATCCGACGCTGTGGAAGAAATCCGCGCGCGTCGAAGACATTTCATCTGCCGCGACTCAAACGATTATCCGCGACCTCAGCGACACGCTCGCGGCGTTCCGCGAAGCGAACGGCTTCGGGCGGGGAATCGCCGCGCCGCAGATCGGCGTGCTCAAGCGAATAATCTTTATTCGAATGCAGCCCGTCGGGTTTTGCAGCCCGCTCATCAATCCCGAAATCGTCTGGGCGAGCGATGAGAAGTTTCAGTTGTGGGACGACTGCTTCAGTTTCCCGAACCTGATGGTTAGAGTCGAGCGCGCGCGCCAGATACGAGTCGAGTACCAGGACGAGCGCGGGCTGAAACAAACTGTCGAAGCTGAAGGCAACCTGTCGGAATTGTTGCAACACGAGATTGACCACCTCGACGGAATACTTGCGGTCCAACGCGCCGTCTCGCCGCAAGCGTTTGCGATGCGGTCGGAATGGCTGCGATTGCAGAGGTAACTCGTCATTATCTCCCCAAACAGGGAGAGATTGATTAATGATCATCCCTGCCCCTTTGCGCGACGATAGAGAGACTATTTTTTTCAGACTTTCGGCTTCCCCTCATAGTCTGAATGGGCGGAACCGACTCCGGTTCCGTTTGCATGAGAGCAGGACCGGGCAACCGTAAGAACTTCTCCCGCTCCCCGATGAAAAACGGTTCCCGCTCAACCGGCTTTGAAATCGCCGCCCGAAGTTTATCGAATGTGGCTTCTGGTGACAGCCGGTCAACCCAAGGAGGAGAGCATCTATGGCAACCCTGAGCTACGACGAAGCCGCGCACCTGCTGCGAAGGATGGGCTTCGGCGGCTCCCCCGACGAGATTGACGCGCTTGCGGCGCGCGGGCGCGAAGGAGCCGTTGATTACCTGATCAATTTCAATCAGATTGACAACTCTGCGATGGAGACGCTGCTCACGCAGAGCTTCGATTTCTCCAACCCGGATGATAATCAGAAATTCAATCAAGGCGAAATCCGCAGGTGGTGGGTCACGCGCATGGTCACTTCAAAGCGGCAGTTCGAAGAGAAGATGGCGCTCTTTTGGCACAACCACTTCGCCACCTCCATAACGAAAGTGGGCCAGCAAAACGGCCTTTACATGTACGTGCAGAACCTGTTGTTCAGGCAGTACGGGCTTGATCGCTTCGACACGCTTCTTGAAAAAGTCTCGAAAGATGCCGCGATGCTCATCTGGCTCGACGGCATAACGAACGTGCTTGGCCGCCCGAACGAGAACTTCGCCCGCGAGCTTCAAGAGCTGTTCACGATGGGCATATTCGATGTCGTGACGGGCGAGCAGAATTATACCGAGCAGGACGTGAAAGAGATTGCCCGCGCGTTTACCGGATGGTCTTTCACGCGCTCGCAGAGCAACCCCTACAACATTCAGTTCGTCGTCCGTCAGAACCAGCACGACAACACATCGAAGACGATCTATCCGGGCACGCCTTATCAGGCGACGGGGAACCTTGACGGCGTGGACGTAATCGCGGTGATCTGCAATCGGCGGGCGACCGCGCGCTACATCACGAAGAAGCTGCTCAACTTCTTCGTCTATCCGACCTCAGACACAAGCAGCGCCGACAAGCGCACGATTGATAAATTTGCCGATGTCTATATGTCAGGCAATCACTCGATCAAAGAGCTTGTGCGCGCGATATTCACATCCGACGAATTCTTCAGCGAGCGCGCCTTCTTCAGCCTGGTCAAGCAGCCGATTGAATATGTCGTCGGCGCGATTCGCATGCTTGGCGGCACGTACAATCCCGGCTCGACAGTGACGGGCGAGCGGCGAGCGACGAACAATACGCCTTACGTTGCGGCGCGAAACGAGGGGCAAGACCTTTTCAATCCTCCCGACGTTGCTGGCTGGGATTTCAATCTCGGCTGGGTCAACACCGCGAGCATGCTCGAACGGTACAACTTCGCCAATGCGTTCTTGACCAATCGCAACACAACCAATCCCGGCGTCTTCGTGACCAACGATCAACTGAAGAGCTACACGAAGAAGACCGCCAAAAAGACCGTGAAGAAATTCCTTTCCGTGCTCGGTCCCTTGAGCGTCGGCGGCGAGGCCGTAAAAGCGCTGAGGACCTATCTAATGACGGGCGATAACGGCCAGCCGGTTGATTTCGTGAATGACGACGCGACGGTTGATAAAAAGATTCGCGGACTCGTTCACCAGATCATGTGCCTGCCGGAGTTCCAGTTGAATTAGGAGGAGAGCTATGCCAACGACCAGAAGACAATTCATCAAGCGAAGCGCCGGAGCCGTGAGCGTCAGCCTGCTGATGCCAAAGCTGTGGATGAGGGACGCGCTGGCCCAGACGGTCGCGCCGCAAGCCGACCGAAGAATTTTCGTGGTCATTCAGTTAGCTGGCGGCAACGACGGACTCAACACCGTCATCCCGTTCACCAACTCGCGCTATCAGAGCCTGCGGCCCACTCTCGGATTTAAGGACACGGAACTCAAGGATGCGCAGGGCAACTCGACGATAATCTCGAACGACTTGGGCCTGCATCCGTCGCTTGCCGAACTCAAGACGCTTTACGACGCGGGCCGCGTTGCGATTGTTCAGGGCGTGGGCTACCCGAACCCGAATCTTTCGCACT
Source organism: Blastocatellia bacterium (assembly GCA_035575515.1). Lineage (GTDB taxonomy): Bacteria > Acidobacteriota > Blastocatellia > UBA7656 > UBA7656 > DATLXU01. The sequence continues at coordinate 14,262 of DATLXU010000129.1, read as the reverse complement.
TTCTCTCGATGGACATCTGGCACACAGCCAACACGAATGGCGGTGTGGGCGACGGATGGCTCGGCAAGTACGCGGATCAAAAGCTGCTTGGCCAATCGGGCCTTACTGCCGTGTCCGTAGGCGGGTCGCTGCCGAAGTCTTTCTTCGCCGAAAAGGTCGTCATTCCGAACATCACGCCCGGCGGCGGAACCGACCGCTTCGCTGCTTACAACTTCCTGACCGATGGTCGTTATACGGGTGACCGCAATAACCAGTTGAACACTTTTCATGCGACCAACGCGCGCGCCTTCGACGTAGGAACGTTCATTGACTCTATAGCCGACACAGGGATGGACGCGGTTGACGGCGCGCAGCAGGTGCAAACTGCGGTGAAGCAGTACACATCGCCCGTGACCTATCCGATTGGCGCGGGCCAGAACACAAACAACCTCGCGATTGCGTTGCAGATGGTCGCGCAGCTAGCGGTAACGCTTCCGACTGCGAACCTGTTTTACGTTCAATTGGGCGGGTTCGATCATCACTCGCAGGAGATAGGCAGCAACGCCGACCCGAATAATAAACTGATCGGGCAGCACTCTACCCTGCTGCGCTTCTTCTCGCAGGCCGTGAAGGCTTTCTACGACGACATGGAGGCGCATGGTCTTGCCGACAACGTCGTTATGATGCAATGGACGGAGTTCGGGCGGCGACCTAACGAGAACAACTCGAAGGGAACCGATCACGGCACGGCGTATCCAGAGTTCATCATAGGCAAGCCCGTGCGCGGCGGGTTGTATGGCGTGTACCCGTCGCTTGAGGCCACTCAACTCGATAGCGCGGGGAACCTGAAGTTCACCGTTGATTTCCGCTCGGTCTATGCGACGATACTCGACAAATGGCTCGGCGCGGATTCGCAGACGATACTAGGCGCTCGCTACGAGGATATAGGGTTTCTGGGATAAAGCAGTGGTCAGTTGCCGGTTATCTCAATGGCAGTTACTCTGAAACTGGCTCCAGGAGCCAGTTTCACGGCATCAACGATTTATAATTGACAACTGACTGCTGGCTTGTAGGAAAAGAATGGTTAGCTTGAACGTCAAAAGAAAACTACAAGCGGCTGTTTTGATTTTGTTCGCACTGACTGTCGCCTACGCAAAAGTGACCGGGCCTGATGCTGGATACACAAATGCGCCGGGCGATCTGGGAAGCTGCGTCGCTTGTCACGACACATTCCATGAGGCGAACGTTGGGCCGGGCAGCGTTCGCGTTGAAGGCGACCCGATAACGAATGGCTATGTGCCCGGCCAGCAATACACTCTGCGCGTGACAGTGCAGCAAGCCAGTCGGCGAAAGTTTGGTTTTCAGTTAACGGCCATTGATATGAACGGCAACCGCGCCGGGACTTTTGAATCGCTCGGAGGCGATACGCAGGTGAATCCTGAAACCGGATTGGGAGGTCGCCAGTACATCGAGCACACTCAACCGGGCACTAATACCGCAGTCGTGGGCAGTCGGACGTGGCAGGTACGCTGGACTGCTCCAATAACTGATATTGGCACAGTGCGATTTTATGTGGCGGGCAATGCCGCGAATGGTGATGACACTAATCAAAACGATTACATCTACACCAGCAGCGCCATCGCTGAATCGCCCACGAGCAAAGTCAGCATTCAACTTCAATCGAATCTCGACGGGCTGATTTTGGAGGCAGGAACGAAGATAACGATAAACTGGGCGACTACGGGCCAGCAGAACGTTGATAACTACGAGGCGCGCTATTCGACCGACGACGGCGCGACGTTCCCGATTACCAATTTGATTTTTTCGACAACAGATGCGAGCGTCACGAGCTTCGAGTGGACCGTGCCGAACACGCCGACCAATCAGGCGCGCATAAGAATCTCAGGCGGGACAAAGACGGGCGCGCCCATAACTCCGGTAATCAGCGGGCGGTTCTCCATAGTCGTAACCGGCGGGTCCGGCGGCACTGTGCCAAAGATTTCAGGCGCGTCTGTGAGCGGCAAAAAGTTAGTCGTCACAGGCGAGAATTTCGGCGCGGGCGCGTCGCTTTATATGTGCTTCACTTCGTGCGCGACGCCTGCGAGCGACGGCGATAAAGTTAAGAAGGTGTCGAACGATGCGGATTTTCCGACCAACGTGCTTGTCGCCAGAAAAGCGGGCAAAAGCATAGAGCGCGGCAGCACCGTGATGCTTCAGGTGAAGAATCCTGACGGCACTCTCTCTGAGCCTTTCACCTTCACGCGCCCGCTTGAGTAGCCGCGCAAAAATTTATTATCTCTGCTCCCCTTCAGGCTGGCTGTGCGATGATGCAGCCAGCCTTTTTTCAGCGCTGAATGATGAATGGACCTTAAGGCAGTTTGTTCATCATGCATCATCCCGCATTCAGCATTTCCTCGCGGGCACATCGTTTGCCACTCAATAAAAGTGAAATCCTTCCGACGCTGGCCGCAAGCGGAAGCGCATCGCGCGTTTGACGTTAGTACGGCGCGCGTCGGCGTCTGATACATTCTTGAAAGATCAATCACAAGGAGGTTGAAATGAGACTCGAAGGCAAAAAGATTTTAATCTTTGCCGCGAACTATTTTGAAGACCTTGAGCTGCACTTTCCGCGACTCGCCTTGAAGGGCGAGGGCGCACAGGTGACGCTAGCTGGGCTGAGCGACGAAACCGTGCACGGCAAGCACGGCGTTCCGGCCAAGCCCGATACGACCGTAGATCAATGTCGCGCAGAAGAATTTGACGCCATTGTGATACCGGGCGGTTTTGGGCCTGACTTTCTCAGAACAAATGAGCACGTTCTGCGCATCGTGCGCGAAGCCGCGAACGCCGGCATACCCGTGGCCGCAATTTGCCACGCGCCTTGGGTGCTCGTTTCGGCGGGCCTGTGCAAAGGCAGGCGCATGACGAGCTGGCATTCGATCAAAGACGATGTCGTCAACGCGGGAGCCAACTGGGTGGATGAGCCTTGCGTTATTGACGGCAACATCATCACGTCGCGAATGCCGGATGACTTGCCCGTCTTCTGCGATGAGATAACAAAGATGGTCGCAGGCGAGCAGGCATCTGCCGCACAATCAGGGCAAACTAAAAAATAACTTGTAAGGGCGGCCCTGCGGCGGCCGCCCTTACAAGCTTCTCAATTCGTCCTTCACTTTTGCAATTGCTATTCAATCAAATATAATCCTCGATAAGAATAGACCCACAGGCGGAAGGATTAAGGAGATTATTGGATGAGTCATATCACTGAAAGCGCTATCAAAAAGATCACGGCTCCGCACATTCGCTCGCGCAAAGGCGGCGCGCCGATTGTCGCTTTGACGGCTTACGATTACCCAACTGCGCGGATGGTTGACGAAGCGGGCTTCGACATTATCCTCGTAGGCGACAGCCTAGCTCAAACCGCGCTCGGCTACGAAACGACGCTGCCCGTGACGCTCGACGAGATGATAGCCGCAACGCGAGCCGTTCGTCGCGGCGTTCGTCGCGCGCTCATCGTTGGCGATATGCCCTTCGGCTCTTATCAAGACAGCTCAGCGCGCGCAGTCGAATCGGCTATTCGATTCGTCAAAGAAGGCGGCGCGGAAGCGGTGAAGATTGAAGGCGGCACTCGTCGCGCACCCATAGTCAAAGCCATAGTTGACGCCGAAGTGCCTGTGATGGGACACATCGGGCTGACGCCGCAATCGGTGCTGCGTATGGGCGGCTATCGCGTGCAGGGCAAGACGCTCGAAGCCGCGCGCGAGCTGATCGAAGACGCGCAGGCGCTTGAGCGCGCGGGCGCGTTCTCAATCGTGCTTGAAGGAATACCGGCGGAGATTTCAAGGTTGATAACAGAGCGCGTCCGTATCCCGACAATCGGCATAGGCGCGGGCATTGATTGCGACGGGCAGATACTCGTTTTCAGCGATCTTGTGGGACTTACGTTCGGCCACACGGCAAAGTTCGTGCGGCGGTATGCTGATGTAAAGTCGGTCATAGCCGATGCGCTCAAGCGATATGCGGATGATGTCAGCGCGCATCGCTTCCCCGCAGATGCCGAGAGCTATCATCTGCCTGAAGGCGTTGTAGTCGAGATCGAAGATGAAGAATCGCCATCAATGCCGCCGCTCGGACCGATTAATTGATTTGGCAGGGGCAGGGCTTGATCCACTGCGCGGGTTCCCGCGTAAGGGCGATGATTAGATTATTGATACGCGCCGAATGCTTTCATTGCCTTCGGCAATCCGGGCAGGGACAAGCCCTGCCCCTACAAAACGATTGGAAATAATCAACCGCATACCACGAATGACTTCAGTTGCGCGTGAGCTTCGCATGGAAGACCGCCGCATCGGGTTCGTGCCGACGATGGGCGCGCTGCACGAAGGCCACCTCTCGCTAATGAGCCGCGCGCGTGAGATGACCGATGTTGTCATCGCTTCCATTTTTGTTAATCCCACGCAGTTCGGACCGCAAGAAGATTTCGACCGTTACCCGCGCGACCTTGCGCGCGATGCGGAGCTTGCGTTCACGCGCGGAGTTGATTTCATCTTCGCGCCTGCGGCTGAGGATATGTACCCGAAAGGCTTTTCGACTTACGTCGTGGTTGAGGGATTGAGCGATAAGCTCGAAGGCGCGAGCCGACCGGGCCATTTTCGCGGCGTAACTACGGTGGTCAATAAATTGTTCAACATCGTGCAGCCACACTTTGCCTTCTTCGGTCGCAAGGACGCGCAGCAGGTCATCATCATAAAGCGAATGGCCCGCGAGCTTTCGATGGATGTTGAAATAGTCGTCGGACCGACCGTGAGAGAAGAGGACGGCCTTGCGCTCTCGTCGCGCAACGTTTATCTCTCGACTGAAGAGCGCAAGGCAGCGACCGTTCTTCGCCGCGCGCTTGAGCGATGCCGCACGCTTTACAACTCTGGCGAGCGCGACGCGGCGCGACTCATGGGCGCGATGCGGTCAAACATCGAGGCCGAGCCGCTCGCGCGAATTGATTACGTCGCGATCACCGATACTGAGCGACTCGACCCGGTTGCCTGGATTCCACAAAACAAACCAACGCTCGTTTCAATGGCCGTCTTCATCGGCGCAACGCGGTTGATTGACAACATTGTTCTGAACGGTGAATTGTAGATTTGATCAAGCGGGCGCAGATGCCTGATAGTAGGCGGTGCGCAAAAGCCCAAACAGGAGACGCCCGTCGCTCACCTTCTTCGGTTGCGCAAGTCCAGCCTGACTCATCAGCCCGAGAATTCGATCTTCGGAGTTGTCTTTCAGGCGGTGGCTTGCGTGAAACAGTCGGGCCAGGATGCCGGAGCCGCCGTGCTTCGGCCCTCCGAAATCAAGCAGGTGGAGCGAGCCGCCCGGCTTGAGGACGCGTCGCACTTCGCTGAGCGTCTTCTCCTTCTCGTTCTCTTCGAGGTGATGAAACATAAAAGAGGAAAACACTCTATCGAAGGATGCATCGCCGTAAGGAAGCTCATCTGAAAATCCCTCATCGAATTGAATCGAGACCGCCGCTCTTTCTGCTTTGCGTTTTGCGCGGGCGAGAGCTTTCGGATCCGGGTCCAGTCCAACAGTTATTGCATCGGGATAGAGTTGCTTTATGAGTATGACAAGACTGCCAGTGCCACAACCGATGTCGAGGATGTGGTGACCGGGCTGAATCTTCGCTTGATCAAGCAGCGCTCTTCTGGCCGAATCGCCGCCGAGCAGTTTCACAAACGGATCATATAGTGGCAGGAGCCAATCGCGGCCAGCCGCCGGAAGGAACGTTCTTTGATGCTTCTCGATTGTTTTAGTTGTCATGGCTGCCTCTCTTTCTGTTACATAAAACGTTTGAGGCGCTCATTCGTTTCAATCTATCCTATGCGCTTTAACTCACTCTTATTTCTCAACTCGTCACCGGCAAAACTCATCGGCAGCCGCTACTCGCCACGACCGGCTGGCAACTCGATTATGAAGCGAGCGCCGCGCGGTTGATTGTCTTCAACCCAGATGCGCCCTTTGTGGTCGGCGATGATGTGGCTCACTATCGCAAGCCCAAGCCCCGTGCCGCGCTCGCGCGTAGAAAATTTCGGCAGGAACAATTTATCGCGGTCGTGCGGGCTTATGCCGTGACCCGTGTCTGACACCGTGAGCCGCACCGTGTCGCTGGGTCGCACATAACGCGATTCGATCTTTATTAGTTTTTCGCTCGCGCTCTGTGGTGAGCCGTTTGAGCCGTTGCCGCTGGTTTGCCCGTCTGAATTGAGAGCTTCAATGGCATTGTCAATCAGGTTCACCATCACGCGCTTCATCTGCTCGGTGTCTAATCTGAGCGCGGGCAGGTCATCCGCAAGCGAGCAAACGATTCGCACTCCATCAAGGCGTTCTGTGTAAAGATTGACCGCGTCGCGCACGACATCATTGAGCGAGGCTTCTACGGGCCGCGCTTCAGGCAGGCGAGCGAAGCGCGAAAACTCTTCGACCATTCGTTGCAGCGCGGCAACCTCGCGCACTATCGTTGCTGTGCCTTCGCGCACTACTCGATCAAAGCGTGAATCGTCTGCGGGTTTTGCTGCGCGCTCGTAATTGCGATAAATGCGCTCAGCTGAAAGCTGAATCGGCGTGAGTGGATTCTTTATCTCGTGAGCCATGCGGCGCGCGACCTCGCTCCACGCGGCGGCACGCTCGGCCTGTATCAAATCGGTCAGGTCCTCAATGACAAGCACCCATCCTTGAATCGCGCCTTCCGAATTGCGGAGCGCAATGGCTGTCGTTGCCGTCAGAAGCGCGCTGCCGTCGGCTCGCTTGAATTCAATCTCAGCGTGAGCCGTCTCGGTTCGTCGAGCGCGGCGGCAGAGCGCGGCCACCTGCTCGCCCTGTGGGCTTGCGATAACACGATTGATTGGTGTTGCGAGTTCAGGTTTGTCTTTGAGACCGAGCATGAAAAGCGCCGCGCGGTTTATTGTGGCAACGCCCGTATCGGCATCTGTTGAGATTACACCAGTCGACAGAGATTCGAGCACGGTCTCGATGTAGCGGCGGCGATCATCCAGAGCGAGATTCGTGCGGCTGAGGTCTTCGGCTGCGCGTTCCAACCGCTCGCGGTTCTCCGCCAATTGCGCGGACATTTGATTGAACGAGCGGACGAGCGCGCCAAGCTCGTCTTCGGCAACAACATCAACCGGATGTTTGAAATCGCCGTGCGCCACTCGCTCGGTCGCTTCGGCCAGAGCTTGAATCGGCACGGTTATCCCGCGCGCAACGTAGAGCGCAAGCCAGCTCGCCGAAAAAATCAGCAGCAAGGTCACCGCGCCGAGCAACAAAATATAGATGGCCTTGATGCGTTTTATTTTTCCGAGCAGGCTATGAAAGTTTTCGTGCTGTTCTTTGATGCTTGCGGCGCGCGCGGTAAGCTCAGGCGGAAACTCGCGCGCAATGATCAACAATCGCGGATCGTCTACATCATCTGTCAGTCGAATGCCTGCAATTACGAAAATGTTCGTTGGGCTTTCGCCATCGTCGCGCCCTGTGAAGGGGTTGCCGTTTGCGCGCAATTGTTGCTCGGCTGATGCAATCGTTTCGGCGATGTCAGCTTCAATACGTCGCTCGCCGTTTTGAATCGTAATGCTGCCTGTCGGAGCAACGAGCCGCGCGAGCGCGATGTCGTATTCATTCATCTCGCGCCGCAACTGATTGTCAAGCTCACGGCTGTTGTAATCGTTGCGCGATGAAAGATTGAGCGAGCGATTCATAGCCCGCGCGATGCGAACAAGCTCAACCTGTTTATCTCTGAAATAACTCTCCTGAATCTCCTGAGCGTCGTCTGCGATTTGCCGCGCCGGGTCGCCGAACCATCGGTCAATGCTTCGATTTAAAAGCCCGAAGGCGAAAAAGAACAAAAGCAGCGCGGGCAGCAGCGAAAGCCCTATGGCGTAGCTCACAAGCCTTGTTTTGAATTTCGAGCCGGGCCGCAATGCGCGCCGCTCGCGCACGAGCTTGAGCACGTTTCGGAGCAGCACGAAAAGCACCGTCACGAACGCTAAGAAGTTCAGAGTCGAAAGCGCGTAGAGCAAAAGCGTTTCGGCGGCGGTGTCGGGCGAGACGAACGCTTTGGGATTGAATCCGCTCTGAGCGATGAGCGACAGCATCAAAAGCAGCACGACGATTGAAAGCACGATGACGGTAGTCAATCGCCGCCGCCCGCGCTCAGTCAGCCTTGAATCGTTTGAGTTTTGCTGCGAATCTTCCAACCGTGATTGCGCCTCCGAAATTCTACTGCGGATTCTACCAGAGCTTCGTGCTTAATAGTAGGCGAGGATAAAATCGAATGGGTTCATAGTGCCAAGCTTGATAGCTCATCGCGCGCTTCCTATAATTCTCAGGTTCATCAGATGGCCGAGCGAGAGACCGTATGCCTGTAACTAAAACCGATGTCGAAAAGATAGCCGAGCTTGCGCGGCTTGAGCTTACGCCTGAAGAGACCAGGTCGTTCACCGAACAACTGAGCGCGATTCTCGGCTACATCGAAAAGCTGAACGAGCTTGACACATCAGAGGTCGAGCCTATGTCGCACTGCCCGACTGCGAGCGGCGACGCCGAATATGCGCGCCGCGACGACATTGTTCGTCCGGGTCTTGGCCAGACGCTTGCAACCGAGAACGCGCCCGACGCCGAAGCCGGTTACTTCAAAGTCCCGAAGGTGATTGGCGGATGACAGCAGGGGCAGGGATTTGCAATTTCAAATCTGAAATCTCAAATCATTTCATGATCACTGACCACCGACTCACGGAGCAACCTTGAACCTGAAAGACGTGACAATTAAATCGCTTCGGCGCGCGATTGTCTCGCGTGAAATCAGCGCGGTCGAGGTTTGCCGCGCCGCGCTTGAGCGAATAGAACGACGCGCAGACCTCAACGCATTCATCACGGTCACAGCCGACGCCGCGCTTGAGCGCGCAGAAGCGATAGACCGCGCTGCCGATGCTGGCAAAGAGCTTCCGCAGCTTGCGGGCGCAATCATCGCCGTCAAAGACAACCTCGTCATGCGCGGAGTGCGCACGACGGCTGGCTCGCGGATTCTGTTCGACTACAAACCGCCCTACACCGCTACGGCAATCGAACGGCTTGAATCAGCAGGCGCGATAATAATCGGCAAGACCAACCTCGATGAATTCGCGATGGGTTCGTCAACCGAAAACTCTGCTTATGGGCCGGTGAAAAATCCGTGGGATGTGACGCGCGTGCCGGGCGGATCGTCGGGCGGCTCGGCTGTCGCAGTTGCGGCAGGAATGGTCGTTGCCGCGCTCGGCTCAGACACGGGCGGCTCTATTCGCCAGCCTGCGAGCCTCTGCGGTGTCGTGGGACTCAAGCCGACTTATGGCCGCGTGTCGCGTTACGGGCTTATAGCCTTCGGCTCGTCGCTCGATCAGATAGGTCCGTTTGCAAACTGCGTTGAAGATGCCGCGCAAGTCCTCACCGTCATCGCAGGTCGCGACCCAATGGATTCGACATCGAGCAATGTTGCGACAGATGATTACATTGCGGCAATCGAAGGCGACGTGCGCGGCCTTCGCGTCGGCGTTCCGCGCGAGTACTACGGCGAAGGGCTTGATGCGGAGGTGAAAGAAAAAGTTGAAGCCGCGATTAATAAGCTCGAAGAACTAGGCGCAGCGATTGTTGACGTGAGCCTTCCTCACACCGAGTACGCGGTTCCTGTTTACTACTTGATTGCGACGGCGGAAGCAAGCTCGAACCTCGCGCGCTACGACGGTGTGCGTTACGGCTTTCGCGCCGAAGAAGCTCGGACGCTTCGCGAGATGTACAGCCGCACGCGCGAGGAAGGATTCGGCGCGGAGGTGAAACGGCGAATAATGCTCGGAACTTATGCGTTGAGCGCGGGCTATTACGACGCTTACTACGGCAAGGCGCAGAAGGTGCGCTCGCTCGTTGAGCGTGACTTTCGCAACGCCTTCGATGTGTGCGATGTGATTGCGACGCCTACATCGCCGACGCCAGCGTTCAGGTTGGGTGAAAAGGCGAATGATCCGCTTGAGATGTACCTTTCCGATATTTACACAATAACGGCGAACCTCGCGGGCGTGCCGGGCCTAAGCCTTCCCGTTGGCTTATCATCGAGCGGGCTGCCTGTCGGGCTTCAATTGATTGGCCGCCACTTCGATGAAGCGACACTGGCGCGAGCGGCGCATAACCTGGAACTGGCTCTGGGAGCCGATTTCAAGCCATTGAGGTTGAACGATGAAGGTTGAAGCAGGTGTGCGGTTCGGCGCGACAGATTTGCTGTTGCTGTTGATGACGCTCATCTGGGGAACGAACTTCATCGCCATCAAATACTCGCTCAAGCCGGGCGAAGGCTTCCTGCCTCTCAGCTTCAACGGACTCAGGTTTACCATCGCATCCATAACAATGATAATCGCTGCGCTTGCGACCCTCGGAAGTGCCGCGCCGTGACTTCTGGCGATTATTCGGGCTGGGCCTGCTGGCCAACACGCTTTATCAATCGCTGTTCATCATCGGCATGAGCTACACGCGAGCGGGCAACGCTGCGCTTATACTTGCGACGACGCCGCTGTTCACTGCGATACTTGGCCGAATTCGAGGCCACGAATATTTCACTGCGCGCGGAGTTGCGGGGCTGCTGCTTGCTTTCGGCGGAATCGTGCTGATAATCCTGAGCGGCGAAAGCGAGCTTTCGTTTGGCGAAACAATCATAGGCGATCTTCTGCTGCTCGCGTCAACCGTGTGCTGGTCTTTCTACACAGTCGGCGCAAACCGATTAGTTCACGCTCACGGTTCGATGAAAGCGACGGTGATAATGATGGTCACGGGCACGCCGCTGCTTTTGATTGTGTGCGCGCCGTCGCTGTTAAGGCAGAACTGGGCGGAGGTGAACGCGGCGGCGTGGGCTGGATTAGTTTACAGCGCCCTCTTTGCAATCGCGCTCGCTTACATCATCTGGAATTACGGCGTGCGAAAGATAGGCTCGACGCGCACGGCGATCTATTCAAACATCACGCCCGTCGTTGCGATGCTCGCGGCGTGGCCCGCGCTCGGCGAGGTTCCTACAGCGGGCCAGATCGTGGGAGCAGTTGTTATCTTCATCGGCATCTACTTCGTGCGGCGCGGCATGGTTGCCGTCGCGCTCGCTGAAGCTGTCGAAGAAGAGATGGAAGAAGCCGCCCTCGCGCCGGGAAAGAACTGACCCTATATTGTCCTCTTCATCGAAACGATAGCCCCGCGCGGAATGAGTAGAAGTGCGGGCTGTCGCTCGAAGAAAATGTGAGCGCGGAATTCAAAGCGAAGCCCGACGTGATTGCTCGCCCAATACTGAATGCTGCTAGTTTGAAGCCAATTTCATAAGAATTAACACAGATTGAGTGATGTCGTGCGCAGCAATTCATGGGCGGATGTGGCGAGAATGCTGCGTCGGTTTAGACCGAAGTCAGTATTGGATGTACGGTAAACAAATTTACTGCGCCGGGCGCGGGCTTTTATCAACAACGAGGCGGTGGTCGAGGTTCGCAACTCGCCAGCCCGTCGCGAATATCATCCGATCAATCCGCTCCATCTTCTCGAAGTCAATCTTGTCAACGTCGTCGGTCGTGCGATGATAATCGCGATGCACACCCGTGAAATAAAAGATGATCGGGATGCCGTGCTTGGCGTAGTTGTAATGATCCGAGCGATAGTAAAACCGTTCGGGGTGATTCTCGTCGTTGTAGGTGTAGTCGAACCTCAAACGAGACGTGTCGGCGTTGGTCTGCTCGCTCAGTTTGTGAAGCTCTGTCGAGAGCTTGTCGGAGCCGATTATGTAAATCGAATCTTTGTCCGTCAGGTTCTTATCGCGGGAGTCTGTATCATCAGGTGGGCGGCTGCGGCCTATCATGTCAATGTTGAAATCGGCGACGAGCTTTTCAATCGGCACGACAGGATCGTAATCGGCGTTGTACTCGGAGCCGAAAAGGCCAAGCTCCTCGCCCGTGTGAAAGATAATCAAAATTGATCGCTTCGGGCGAGGCCCTGTGGCAAACGCCTGCGCGATTTCAAGCACGGAGACTGTGCCCGACCCATCATCATCCGCGCCGTTATAGACTTCGCCTTTTTCGCTCGTCGGCAGGTGGTCATAGTGCGCGCTGAAGACCACGTACTCGTTTTTCAAAACAGGGTCCGAACCTTCGAGTACACCCGCGACGTTTTGAGCGGGCGGCGCGTCTTTGACCGCGACGGTCATCTTTACTTCGGCTGTGGCCGGAATAGCTGCTGGTCTGACCGGCTCGCCCTTCACGAGCAGGTTCTCTACGCCCATGCTGCGGCTGAGGGCCTTAATCAAATTCGGCCCGGCGGTGATTGACGGGAAAGGTTTGCCCGACTGAATTACTCGCGGCGGCAAACCTAGCTCCTGCTGATTTGCCATGTATTCTTTCAGTTGATTCCACACGAGCAGGTTCTGCGCCGAAGGGATGATTATCATCCCCACTGCGCCGTGCGCTTGCGCCGCGCCCATGCCGCTCTCGTTTGCAGCAAGCCGCGCATTCTTAAGTGCGTCAGGCGCGCCTGTGATTTCGACGACTATCTTTCCTTTCACATCAAGTCCCGCGTAATCGTCGTGGTTGTTTTTCGGCGAGGAGATGCCGTAGCCGACAAAGACCATTTCGCCCGCGAAGCTCATATCCGTCGGCGGGTCCGCAAGAAAGTCTTCGGCGTATTTGAACTGCTGCTTCGCGCCGTTCACTTTTATGGTGACGTAGCTCGCCGCCGCGTCAACCGAGCGATAACTGAGCGGCACCTTTTGAAAGAACGAGCCGTCGCGCGCCGCGCCTCGATAGCCGTATGATTCAAGCTCCGACGCGAGATAGCGCGCGGCTATGCGATTCGACGGGCTGAAGGTGTAGCGCCCGCCGAGTTCATCCGAGGCTAGAAAGCTCAGGTGCTTTTTCAAGTCGCGCGCAGTTATGCTCGATGTAGCTTCGGGCGCGGGCAGCGGGAGGTTTGACGCGCTCGCCGTAATTATCGAAAGAGCAATGATGAAAATCGCCGCTCGCTTTAACGAATGGAAAAACTTCATAGAAACTCCTTCTCGACTTTATCCAATTAAGCAGCCATAGCAAGACAGGAAACAAAATGATTGAACACCTTGCTCGGTATTTGCACTACCTCTGCTTCGCAATCAGACTCCACGAAATTCGTGATCTCCAAATATCGCTTCCTAACCATTACCAAACAATCACTAAAGCTCGCTTCCTGCTTGCTGTACCAGGCCGTCTCATTTATCGGCACTTCCCCGTCCTCAGCCATCCGCTCAGCTAACAACGTCACTATCGTAAACAGTCCTAACAAGATAGGCGTCGTGCGCCCAATCGCTAACTGCGGACCAGCAGCCTCCCGCTCTCCATCCCTGGATCCGCTCGCATCGAGTTTCGTCGCAGCCAAACGCTTCATCTCTCAGTTTGCCTTCTAGGTCACGCACCAATACATATCTAATCGCCACCGGCTCAAGCCCCGCTGTGTGCCCGAAGCCCCGTGCGTGAAAAGACCGGCATCCGTTTTCGTTCCCCGCCATACCAATCTACCTCCACCTCCTCGAAAGGCGTACCGCCCGCGCGCCGCCCATTCTTTGAGCTTGCGCTGGCGTGCCCCTTTCAGTGGCTTGCGAGGTCGCCTACCTGGCGGTTGCTCACCCGGCGGATGATACAGATTCACGTCCATTCGCAATCTTGTCACCAAAGCCAGTCTTCCAGCAGGTTCACCAGCCCACATCAAAGCCAGCCTAATTGCTGCAAATGCCCCATCTACTACAAGCACTATCGTTCTTTCGGGCAGCCAGCGCAAGACCAACTCAACACATATCATCAGGATGTCTATCGATGTCTTGTGTTCTTGCCTGTTCTCTTTCTCTTTAGCCCGACATAGCACTATTAGAAACGGCAACGCCCATATACGACTTGAAAAAGGGAGCTTAACCATCGCCATAAGCGAGAGCCACTTCAAGCCAAAGCATTTGACCACGTGCTTGCGAGATGAGCGTACCGCGTCACGGTGGCAACCCAAGCCTTTGATCTTTTTGCCTCGCCGCCGCTCAATGGTGTCATCAGCGCCTATGACAATGGCAGTCGAAGCCGCTCAGCAGCGCGACGATAAGACCAAGCAGAATACGAGCAGCAAGCAAGGTAGAGAATCGGTCACGATTCAACACCCGATGATAATTCTGGAAGTGCTGATCGTCGCTTTTGCCGACTGCACGCAAGCAAGCAGTGACCGCTGCGCTTGCCTGTTGCA
>DATLXU010000128.1:0-40111 GCA_035575515.1 Blastocatellia bacterium | reverse complement strand
AAAGAAGGGCGATATTTTGCCCGGCCCGCCCTTCAGGAATTTTTCGTGCTCGCGCTCGATGACGCCGAACCCGCCGATGCCTGAACCGATGTAAGTCCCAATTCGCGTTGCATTCTCGCCGGTGACTTTCAGGCCCGAATCGTCCATAGCTTCCTGCGCTGCGGCTACGGCATAGTGGATGAAGACATCCATCTTCTTGGCCTCTTTTTTCTCGATGAAGCGGAGCGGATCGAAGTTTTTGACCTCGCTCGCGATGCGGACCGGAAAAGCCGAAACATCGAACCGCGTGACAGGACCTACACTGCTGCGGCCCGCGAGCAGATTCGACCACACTTCTTCTTTGGTATTGCCGGAGCCGCAAATCAGACCGATACCTGTGACAACTACACGACGACTCAAAGCCGTATCCTCCAAATTGAAAGCACGCCGCGTGATTTACTTGGCGTGCTTCTCGATATATTCAACCGCGTCGCGAACGCTGGTAATCTTTTCAGCGTCCTCGTCGGGAATATCGATGTTAAACTCTTCTTCAAATCGCATGACAAGCTCTACGGTGTCGAGCGAATCCGCGCCCAGATCGTCAATGAAGCGCGCGTTCGCCGTCACTTCCGATTCGTCGACGCCAAGCTCGTCTACTATTATCTGCTTTACCCTCTCCTCAACCGAACCTTCAGCCATTTCGTAGCTCCTCCTAAAAAGTTTTTAATGCAGCATAAATACTAGATTAACGCGGCGGGGCAAGCAAATCCACTGCAACCGGCAGCCGCAAAATAAAAATCAATCCACCAGAGCCGCCGCAACCGCGTCGAGCGATTCGCCGTCTTCGACGTTAAAAATTTCGCGCTCGCGGCTGATGTTGCGAACAAGACCAGAAAGCACTTTGCCCGGTCCCACTTCAACGAACCTTGTCACGCCTTCATCAATCAAGCGGCTCACGGACTCGCTCCAGCGCACGGGCGAAGCGACCTGTCGAAGCAGACCGTCGCGCGCCTCGTCGCCTCGCGTGATAACCGCAGCATCAACGTTGGTCACAAGCGGGACGGTCAAATCAGAAAATTCAATATCGTCGAGCACGCCCGCCAGTCTTTCGGCGGCGGGCCTCATCAGTTCGCAATGAAACGGCGCGCTTACGGCAAGCATCACTGCGCGCTTTGCGCCGCGAGATTTCGCGATTACGACAGCATGCTCGACTGCCGACTTGTGGCCGGCGATGACAATCTGAATCGGCGAGTTGATATTCGCAGGAGCGCACACGCCAAGCTCTGAGGCTTCCTCGCAAACTGCTTTCACGGTTTCAACGTCAAGCCCGATCAATGCAGCCATCGCGCCTTCGCCTGCTGGCACAGCTTCCTGCATGAAAAGCCCGCGCTTGCGAACCGCAATGACTGCATCTTCGAACCGAAGCGACCCGGCGGCTACGAGCGCGCTGTATTCGCCGAGCGAGTGGCCTGCAACGAAATCTGCTCGCGCGCCGCGCTCTTCGAGCGCCCGCAGCGCAGCGATTGATGCGGTGAGTATCGCAGGCTGCGTATTCATCGTGAGCTTGAGCTCTTCTTCAGGCCCTTCAAAGCAAAGGCTCGATAGTCTCATGCCGAGCGTGTCGTCTGCTATCTCAAAGACCTCGCGCGCAGCCTGCGAGCGATCAACGAGCGCGCGGCCCATGCCGACGTACTGCGAACCCTGTCCTGGAAATAGAAATGCTGTTTTCATGTTCAATCAGTAAGCAGTAGGCAGCAGGCAGTTTTTTTCGCCATATTTTTCTAATAATATTCCGGCAATTCTCGTCGCTCTCGATTCAATTTATTACTGCCTACTGCCTACTGTTATCTCCCGTGGCTCGCCATCATGCCAAGCCCGAGCTGAGATTCAATCTTGCTGTTTACTTCGCCGACGCAGTAATTGCGCGCGACGGCAATCGCGTTGCGAATAGCTTTCGCACTTGAACTGCCGTGACAAATCACGGTCACGCCCTTGATGCCGAGAAGCGGCGCGCCGCCGTATTCAGCATAATCGAGCTTCTGCTTGAACCGTTGAAACGCTGAGCGAGTGAGCATCGCGCCCGCTTTCGACTTGAGCGACGCGCGAAGCTCATGCTTGAGCAATCGCATTATAAATTCAAATACGCCTTCACTCGTTTTGAGCGCGACATTTCCGGTGAAGCCGTCACAAACAATTACATCGGCTTCGCCCGTGTACATATCGCGGCCCTCGACGTTGCCGATGAAATTTAAGGGCGACGATTTTAACAGCTTGAACGCTTCCTTGGTCAGGTCGTTGCCCTTAATCTCTTCCTCGCCGATTGAAAGCAGCCCGACGCGCGGGTTGCGAACGCCGACTATCGCGCTCGAATAGAGCGAACCCATCACGGCGAAATCAACAAGGTGCTGCGGCTTGCACTCAGCATTCGCGCCGACGTCTAGTATCACGGTCCCCTGCCCCGTCAGCGTCGGAAGAACTGTCGCGAGCGCAGGCCGATCAACTTCCGGCAGCGCGCCGATGACAAGTTTCGATGTCATCATCACCGCGCCGGTATTGCCCGCGCTTACGAGCGCCTGCGCGTGGCCGTCGCGCACGAGCTTTGCGGCGACACGAATCGAGCTGTTCTTCTTGCGCCGCACGGCAGTCGCTACGGGGTCATCCATCGTGATGACTTCGGGCGCGTCAACAATTTCAATTCTTGAGCTTCGCCACGCCGTGCCTCTTTGAAGCGCGCGCACGCGGCGGTGCTTATCAAGCTCGGCCTGAATCAACTCGGAACGTCCGACCAGAATGACGCAAACATCGAGGTCGCGCGCGGCTTCTATCGCTCCTTCAACTTCGCTTGAAGGAGCGAAGTCGCCCCCCATTGCGTCAACAGCGATCTTTATCATAAGCGCCACGCCGATTTTAGATTTAGGATTGCCAGAGTTGAATGTCAGATAAACCGCTACACCGAGCTTTCATCAATCCAAAATCCAGAATCTAAAATCCAAAATCGGGCTTACTCTTCTTCTTTCTGCTCAATGACAACTCTTCCGCGATAGAATCCGCACTTTGGACAGACGCGATGCGGGAGGCGCGGCTCGCCGCAGTTCGGGCAGTTGCCCGTCGTAGGCGGCGTCAGGTGGTCGTGCGCGCGGCGATTGCCCGTGCGCGACTTAGAATGTTTTCGCTTAGGATTTGGCATTACTTCGTACTCCTCAAATATAAGTTCATGAATCAGATTTCAATTCTTTGAGCGCGGCCCAGCGCGGGTCAATCTCTTCCCTCATGCATGAGCATTTTCCTTCATTGAGGTTCGCGCCGCACTCCGAGCAAAGGCCCTCGCAATTCTCGCTGCACAGCCGGGCCATCGGCAGCGCAAGCTCTATCTGCTCGCGCACGATGTCGTCAACGTCAATCTCCTCGCCCTGATAAAATCCCATCGAGAGGTCGTCGTCCGCAAGCTCTTTTTCGTCGCCCGCTCCAAGCGGCGGAACGTAGACGAGATCGAAGCTCTGACGAACGGGCATCGTCAGCGGCGCGAGGCACCGGTCGCAATCGAATTGAACCTTCGCCGCGACATCGCCGACGAGTCTGACTGTGAGTCCCGCGCGCGTAGCCTGAACGTTCAACTCAGGCCGTCCGACAAGACGGCTCTCTTCACCCTCAAGGCGCGGCTCGCCTTCGGGGTAGACGTGATTGACGCTCAAGCCTTCGCCTTCGCTTATCTGTGCGATGTTGATCTTCATAACCGGAAGCTCGTTCTCAGGTCAGGGCTGCGGGCTGACGCTGCTGGCGACCTGATTACTATAATCACACAGAAAATCCACTCAACGCAAAAGATATTCATTATATAGGACGAAGCGGGCTTGTCAACCAGCGCGCCGAAATGACCAAAAGCCAAACATTTGGGAACTTTGCGTTTCCCCGAACGTGATTAAAGAGGGTATAATTATGGAGCAATAACCCCAAGAGGATGAACGCGGGCCGAATGGCTACATTCACTCATCAGGCGCAAGCAATAGAATTCGGCGCAAGCCGCTCGGCTGAGTCTGCAAACGACCACGAGTTGCTCGCCGCAATACGCGATGGCGATGAAGCCGCGTTTCAGGAGATCGTCCGGCGTTACCGCAATCCCATAACGAACTTCATCTACCGGATGATTGACGACTACGAGAGGTCTGTGGAACTGGCGCAGGAGACATTCATACGAGTCTATACGAGCGCGTCGCGCTATCAGGCCAATTACAGCTTCTCGACCTACATTTATCGCATAGCATCGAATCTCGCCATCAGCGAACTGAGAAAGCGCAAGCGAAGGAAATTCGTGTCGCTATTTTCGCCTTTCACAAACGATGACGGCGAGGCGGTCGAGCTTGACCCGCCCGATATGAACCCGTTGCAGGACGAGACGATGATTGAAGACGAGCGCCGCCGCGCGGTGGCTCGCGCTATCACGTCGCTGCCGGAAAAGTACCGCGCCGCAATCGTGCTGCGCGACGTTGAGGGATTGAGCTACGACCGCATAGCTGAAGTTTTGAAATTGTCTGAAGGCACAGTGAAGTCACGCATTAATCGCGCGCGGAATCTCTTGAAGGAGAAACTGAGCGCATACATTTAATTCAAGCGTGACGGTCAGGGATGGGGAATTATGAAAAGCTGTAAGCAAATAAAAAGTTTGATTGACGAAGCCGAAAAGCCTGATCTGTTTTCGTTCGAGGTGAACAATCATATCGCGGCGTGCAATGATTGCCGCAGCTTTGCAACGGAGCGCGCGGCGCTGCGCGGCCTGATTGCTTCGGGCGCGCGGGTCACGGCTCCGGCGAATTTCGATGCGGTGCTGCAAGCGCGGCTTGCCGAAGTGAAAGCGCGAAGGAGTTTCTCGTGGCTCAGCCCCGCAGGCTTTGCGCGAATGGGCGCGGCTACGGCGGGACTTGTTGTCGCGTTTCTTGTTATTCAATTCAGCGGATTGCTTTCAACGACTGAGCAGCCACAATCAAGCAACCCTGTAGCGAAGCAATCGCCTGCAAAGCCCGAATCAGGGCTGCAAGCGAATCCCATCCCTATTCCGATTCCGGAGAAATCTATTCCGCCTGTGCGGCCTGCGCCGCAAGTAATGCAGCATGCTATTGCCGCCGTGCCTGCATCGCGCGGGGCTGGCGCTTCGATGAGAGGCAGAGATGTTGCACGGCAACCTGTGCCTGTTGATTATCCCGGTATGGAGACCGCAGGCGTCGTGCTTGTGCGCGGGCAGAATGGCGAGCGCGAAGTTCCGCTGCCAACCGTCAGCGTAGGCGCGCAGCCGCTTCTTTACGTCAGCACGTCGCGACCGGCAACGCGCAACGCAGGTTCCACATTTTAGCATTTGTGTGCAGAGCGAGCCGACAGCTTGCTAAACGGTTAAGGTTTCAATGAGCAGAAGCATCAAGGCAACATTAATACTCATCCTGACGGCGGCCTGCGCCGCGGCGCAGCAGCCGCAGCCCGCAGCCGTCAGCCAGCCGAACACGCCGTGGGTCGTCTCGGTAGTCCACACGATTGAAGTGCAGAAGATGGTCGAGAAGATGCGCGAGCAGAGTAAAGCCCGCGTCGGTGTTTCGGCTGCCGCGCCGCAGCGAGTCTATAACGTCGCAACCGGACTCGTAGTTGACGACAGCGGTCACGTCATCACGCGGCTCGTCAACCTTAATCCAGAAGACAAGGACGCGAAGGTTTCAATCAGCATGCCCGATGGGCGCAGCATCGCGGCTCGCGTGATCGGGATTGACTGCGCTACGGGCTTTGCTGTGCTCGAAGTTGCCGCGCTCAAGGTCGCTGCGCCGAACCTCGCAACGGCAAGCTCGCTCGCAAACGGCGCGATGGTGAAGATTCTCAGCACGGATGTGAGAAGCCGCGTGGTTGCTGCCCCGCGCGGCGAGAATGTTTATCTTTACACGTCTCTGGTCGAAGCTCCGGGCCGACTCAAAACCGACAGCTTGGATTCGCGCGTGCGGGGCGCGATAACGCTCATCTCCGACACGCTGCTCTCGCGCAACGACAGCAGCGTGGTGACGACCGCCGATAATCAGATCATAGGGCTTGCCGAGTGGACAGGCTTTGGGCGAGCCAATCTTTATCCGATTGATTTCATACGCGACACGGTTGCGAAGCGCGTAATTGAAAAACACGGCAGCGTGCCCGCAGGGTGGTTAGGCATCGAAGTCAAAAGCTTTGATGAAGTGATGGAAGCCGAGCTTGCCGCGCTCGGACTTGAGCGTCGCGCAGGCGCGATAGTTCAAAATGTGGAGCCTGAAAGCCCCGCCGCCGCCGCAGGCATTCTTCCAAAAGATGTTATCGTCGGCGTGGATGATGCGGATATTAGAGGCCCGGCTGATTTGAAGGCGATAATAACATCGTCGCCCGCTGGCCGCAGCCTCAAACTGCGAGCGATTAGAAACCAGCAGCCTGTTGAAATCAACGTAGCGCTCGGCGCGCGGCTCTACAGCCCCCAGGATATTTCGGAGTTGATAGCCGAACAGCGCAACGCGCGGCTGTCTGAATTAGATCGTCTCAACGCCCGTTGGCAAGAGCTTGGAGCAGTATATAAAAAATATATTAATGAGCCGCCTTCGAGAGCGCGCGACGAAGCCCTGCGTGAGTTGAGCATAGAGATAAGACAACTGCTCGACAAGATACGCGAGCTAAGTCCGGGCGGGCCAGATAAGAGCGCGACGGATAAATCGCCCAGTCAATATCCTGATGTCGCGCTAACGGAAAACACGGACGTTAATTTCCCGCTCGGGTTCACGGCGCGCGACCTCACTCAGGGCCTTGCAAAATTATATGCTGTACCCGGTGGCGTTCTGGTTTCAGGCGTTTTGAAGAATAGCGCAGCCGAGCGCGCGGGCATCAAGCCCGGTGACATTATAGTCGGCACGACCGCGTTTGAGCCATTGACCGCCATGCAATTATTGAATGCGCTCGCGAACCAGCGCGGAGAGCTTTCTTTGAAGATTGTGCGCGCAGACAAGGCCACAAACACGTATCAATCGCTCGTCATCAATCTGAACAATCAGAAAAACTGAAAGGGCAAAAGAGGTTTGGGAGAATTTGAGAGCAACATTATTTGACTCTCTTTTTCCGCCTCTTTAGTTCTTCAGCTTCATCTTCTTGCGCGTGAAGCCAGCCTTGTGATACTTAGCACCTCTCTCTGATGAAAAACCCTATCAGGAATTCTGTTTTAATCGCCGTTGCTGCTTTGGCCATCGCGCCCTATTTCATAGGGCTTGGCGCGTCTTCGCTGTGGGATTCAAACGAAGCGTTTTATGCCGAAACTCCGCGCGAGATGATCGAGTCGAATGATTTCATAAATCCATCTTTCAATTATCAACCGCGATTCAACAAGCCACCGCTCTCTTACTGGATTGTTGCCGCGTTCTATAAAGCATTCGGTGTAGGCGAAGCGACCGAGCGGCTGGCGATTGTTCTTGGCGCATTATTGATGATAGCAATCGCTTACGCGCTCGGGCGAATCATCTACTCGCGCGAGGCGGGACTACTTGCTGCGATTGCGATGGCTGCGGCTCCGCGATTTTTGATGTTCTCACGGCGAATAATGATTGATGTTTGGGTCGCGATGTTCATGTCGGCGGCGCTGTTGTTGTTTGCGCTCGCTGAAATCTATCCGCAGAAGCGGCGAACGTATCTCGCGCTGATGTACGGCGCGGTCGGGCTTGGCGTGATAACGAAAGGGCCTGTTGCGGCGGCGCTGCCCGCGCTCGTGTTTCTCATCTACATTGCGGTTTATGGAAGGTTGAAAAAGCTGCGCAAGATGATGTTGCCTGTCGGGGCAATTATCGTCGCAGCAATCGCGCTGCCATGGTACGCGGCGGTTTATGCCGAGCACGGCTGGCAATACATTGAGACTTTCATTTTGAAAGATAACCTCTCGCGCTACACGCAGCCGGTCTGGGGACCGCGTCGCGGTCTTCTCTTTTACGCGCCGGTAATGCTTGGCGATATGTTCCCCTGGTCGGTCTTCCTGCTCGTTGCGGCGTGGTTCGCCGCGCGCGATAACTTGATTGGGCTTCGCGCAAGATTTACGAAAACAAATAACAGCACGGCAATTGCCGAAAGCGAAATGGGTGATGGGAGCGAAGATGAAAGTAGAAGACGCGCGCGCGCGCTGCCTGCAATCTGGGTCATCGTCATCGTCGTCTTTTTCTCGCTTTCGAGCAACAAAGAAGACCTATACATTCTGCCGATCTATCCCGCTGCGGCTGCGATAGTTGGCGGTCTCATCGCATGCTTCATGCGACAAGAGAATTCTAGTTCGCAGCATCAAACGATTCGATGGGCGACTGCTGCGCTCGGTTTAATAATCGCGATAGCAGGCGCGACGGCGATCTATTTATTCGGTGGCGCGGCGAACAACTACGCTCTTGCGGGCGCAACCGTCACAGGCGCGCTCGCTGCGATTGGTGGAATTGCTGCCCTAATCGCTATTTTCATCAAAAGAGAGTTCGTCGCAATTATCCTGACGGCGCTGAGCGTCATCGCCGTCAACTGGGTGTTTGTGGCGCGAACGCTCCCCGATTTTGAAAGGTTCAAACCCGTGCGCGCGATGTGCGAAAGGATAAAATCTGAAGCCTCCGCAGACGCGATGGTCGGCTATTACCGCTTCGCTTCGCCTAGCATGGCGTTTTATTTGAGGCGACACGTATTTGAATATTACGAGCCTGACGATCTTGCGGCGGCCTTCGCGTCGGGCAAAGAAGTTTATTGCCTTATGGCGGCGCAGGATTTTGAAGCGATTAAAGACAGGTTAAAAGCGCAACTCTATGTACTTGAAAGCCGCCCTGTCTTTCAAGTAAAGTTGAAAGGCATTCTTGATAGAGTTGAACTACCTCAAGTGGTGCTGATTTCCAACAAAGATGGAGCGAACCTCGCGCAATGAAGAAGAGGATGAAGAAGACTGCCACGATGCTTTTGAAAGCTGCGGTCAGCATAGGCATACTGGTCTATATTTTCACTAAGGTTGTCGACATTCGCAGCC
The DNA here is from genome assembly GCA_035575515.1 of Blastocatellia bacterium. Taxonomy (GTDB): domain Bacteria; phylum Acidobacteriota; class Blastocatellia; order UBA7656; family UBA7656; genus DATLXU01. The sequence goes on along the minus strand of DATLXU010000128.1, from coordinate 31,116 downwards.
TGTGGGCGAATCTCAGAGAAGCTAATCTTTCTTTCCTCGTCGCGGCCATCGCGGTCTATTTTATTGTTCAGACCCTGAGCGCATATCGCTGGTATCTGCTGCTGAAGCCGCAGGGGATCGAAATCAGCTTCAGGAAGATTCTTTCGCTCTATCTGCTTGGAATGTATTTCAACTTCTTTCTGCCGTCTGCCATAGGCGGCGACGTGTTTCGCGTTTATTATCTGCACAAATACACAGGGAAGCTGAGCGCCTCGACCGCATCGGTCTTTTTGGACAGGGACTTGGGGATGGGCGGATTGATGCTCGTCGCGACGCTGGTTTCCGCGCTCGCGTGGACAAATGTTGAAGGCGTGCCGCTCGCGCCGATATTTGGATTGATTGGAATTGTGTTCATCGCAGCGAACCTCGCGATCTTCTATCGCCCGACTTACAACCTGCTTCACCGCTTGTTGAGCCTCTTTAAAATGAAGAAGGCCGATGAGAAGGTCGAGCGATTGTTTGAATCGGTCAACTCGTATCGTGGCCGCTGGGATTTGATTGCCTACACGATACTGCTTTCGATAGGCGTGCAGGTCGGCTGCGCCCTTGTCAATGTGCTTACCGCAAACTCGATAGGCTTAAGCACCGCGCACGGATGGATAGACTATCTCGTATTCATTCCCGCAATCGGTCTGCTCGGAATGATTCCGCTGTCGGTAAACGGAGCGGGCTGGCGCGAGTTCTCATACATAATCCTATTTGAGTCGGTTGGCGCGACGAAAGAGCAGGCCGGAGCGCTTTCGGTGCTGTGGCTCGTTGTGATGATTGCGACGAGCCTGCCCGGCGGGATAATTTATTTGAGGCAGGGTCAGAAAGCGCGCCCGCAAATCGAAGACGAAGAGATTGAAGAAAACGGAGGCGATGCAGCCATCGAGAACGTGGGCAAACATATCCAGTCGCTTTCGAGCAAGGCTTGCGAGGAAGAGCCGGTATCAACAATTTAATAATGCAACCCATCGTCTGTAAGGGCGTTTATACCAGTCAGTACGAACATGAGGTGAATTGTGCAATCAAAATCATTCGCAAAATCATTAACGCTCGGTTTGCTCTGTCTATCGCTTGCCGCAGCATCACTGGCGCAGGAGAAGCAGGCGCAACCGAAGAAGGAACATTCAAAGCCGCTAACCGAAAAGGAACTCCTGAAACTGGACAAAAAAGCATTCAAAGCGCCTTCAGGCAAAGACTTTTACATCAGCCCGCTCGAAAACGAGCCGTACCGCTTCAGCATTATTTTGAGCGACGGCAATGGTAACGCTGCCACGACTCTTGTTCTCATAGACCGTCTCAACATCTTTGAGAGCCTGTTGCTCGAAGCCAAAAAGTTCGCCGAGTCCGCTGAAGGCATTGGCTCGCCCAAGCCTGTTGTCACGCGCTTCTACGACAAGCAGGAGCCTGAGTTCGTCGTTGACGTGGCTAAAACGCCTCTGGAGAGCCGATTCTATGTCACGCTTCAGGGACTCAATGGAAAAGTGACGGTTGATGTAGGTCAGATCAAGCGAAGCGATAAAAAAGAGACTGGCATACTCTCTGACATGCTCACGAAGATTCAGAACGCCAAGGCAGGGCTGTCACAACAGCAATGAGTTGCAAGATAATTGATAGCCAGAGGCATTGAGATGGTGCGCCGGTTGGAAGCAATTGCTTTCAATCGGCCACAGCGTTTCTGTTTTGAGAGATGAGCTTCTGTACGGTGAGCAGGAACTTGTCGAAATCGAAAGGCTTCTCAGCCGATGCATCCGCGCCTGCATCCAAAGCTTCGCGCGCAACGCTTGAGCCGAAAGCAGTCACGACCAGAACGGGTGTCTTTGCCAGTGTCTTCTCGGCGCGCACTTTTCTGACAAACTCTATCCCGTCCATGCGCGGCATGTTCACGTCGGTGATTATCAGATCAGGCTGACTCCTCACCGCTTCCGTAAAACCCCTTTCGCCATCGGATGCCGATATGACATCGTATCCGCTCATCCGCAGCAACTTCGATAGAATGTCGCGCGAGTCGCGATTGTCTTCGATGACAAGAATCTTTCCCGCCGCATTTACGTTTGCCAGGGCCGCTTCTCCCATTGTGGCCTTCCCTTTCTCCACCTCAATCATTCTACCCCTTTTCGTTTACAAACTGAATATCTCATTCGGGCACGCAAGGAAGAAATAAGAATTATCGCCGCAACGAGTCTCAGGTTGAAGGGCGCGAGAACGTAACTGAGTTGGGAGTCTATTCGGAGCCTTTCGCGCAAGAATGGAAAAGGGAGGCCGTTGAGCCTCCCTTCTCTCACAATCGCCTAGCTACGCCACGTCAGGTCTCAATAGAAATATTTAATAATCGAGCGTGCGAGCTGTGGACGCTTGTGAGTGTTCGAGATAAATATCCGAACTCGCCTTATTGTGATAACAACCGTCGTGCCACAGAGCGCCGCAGCCACGCGACTTTTTCAAGAATGACGCTAACTTGCGATATATCACAAAAAACCCGCCTGCAAATCCGCAAAGCGGCTGGCTCGCGGCTCTTGAGCGATTGTATAGACACACCTGCTCGGCACATTCGTTTCACACGAGTGAGACATGATTGTGATTGCTGATTGAAGTAAGAGTGAGCAGCGCAAGGTGATGAAGCCCTGCGCAGATTATAGCAGGCGATCAATGTCAGGAACCCAGAACGAGTAAGCGCGCTCGCCGTAATCGCGCGTGATGCGCTTTAGCCCCAGGCTTTCAAGCGCGCTTTCGCTATGGCCGAGATAAGTAAAATGCGGCAGGTCATTTGGCACAGTGCGGAACCAGCCGCGTCGCGCGAGCGTGCGCTCAACTTCATCCTTTTCATACTCAGCCACATCGAAGGCGAGCAGCGCAAGGTGCTGAGACGCGCCCGGCGCGGCGACCGAGTAAAGGATTGATCTGTCAAAGAACGTGCCGAAATATATCTGCTCCGCGTCTTCCATTTCGAGTATGACCTCGACCTGTGCAACGGGCGCGAGTGCGCGAATGCGCTCAGCGCGCTCAGGCGTGATGCGTTGAAGCTCAAGCCAGTGCTCAAGCCCGCGAGTGACGTTGCGAGTCCACAGCATCACTGTGTCTTCATAAGAGCGCGCAGCAGAGTCGGCGGCGCGCGGGCTGATGCTGCCTCCGACTGCGTTCATATCGGCGACGGCGGCCATCAGCGCCTCCATCGCCTCCGACTGCAACTCCATTTCGTACTGGCCGATGCGCGCGCGCGTGGTTGTGAGCGTAGATTGAAAGGCTTCGACTTCGGCTGCGCTTGAGAAGATGACGGTCGGCGGAGGCGTGGCTCTGGTCGTGAAGATAGCGCCGTACTCGTTGAACAAGCGACGTTCGACGGGCGATGAGATTAAGGATGCGATGCTTTGAAGCTTATTAACCATTGCGCGATTGTCGAGTCAGGCAAGCCTAGCACCGCTCATCACAGTTTTCAATTCATTCGATAATGGATAGCGGGTCCATAGTCTGCGGTCGTGCGATTGAACGATCTCCCAATCATTCTTCAAGAACACATTGGCCAGCCGTTTCCCTTTTCAAGTTTGCGCTGAATTGGGCGGCGCGCTATTACTCTATTGACCGCTCAGATGGTTTAAGGTGAATGAGAATGCCAGCAGACGACTTCAGAAAAGTAGAAATAATCAGCACCAGAGTTCGCGGTAATGTTTACATGCTGAAAGGCGCGGGCGGCTATATCGGACTTTCGACGGATGCTTTCATCGAAACACTTTACAACGACCTAACGGGCAATAAAAGCGGCGAGTTCATCAAGCGCAACTGAAATCCGCTATCTCTCTATGCTTGCGCAAGCTGCGAGCCGCCCTGTAGCATATAGAGGTGCGGCGCCTCGATCTTTGGCGAGGGTAAATGACTACGCGAAGGTTTTCGCTCAAGTGGCTGCTCGTATTGGTCGCGCTGCTCGTCATTCCTGTATTGATCGCGCCGCTCGTGCCGCTCGACTTCCTTAAGCCCGCCGTTGAATCCAGACTATCAACCATGCTCGGTCGCAAGGTTGCTGTAAATTCAATCAGGCTGAGCCTGTGGGGCGGGCCATATCTGACCATCGGCGGAATGATGGCGAAAGAATCGCCTGACTTCGGCGACGACTATTTCCTTAAAGCCGATCAGGTTCGCGCAGATTTCGCCGTCTTTCAATATCTCTTTCATCAGGAAATCGCCATTGACGCGCTCGAAATCAAATCGCCTGAGTTCACCCTCGTCAAAAATCGCGAAGGCGTATGGAGTTGGACGACAATCGGAGAGCAGCCGCCCGATTCGCAGTCTGCCGCTCGCGCGACCGTTTTGAATAATGCCGAAACGCTTCACGCTGCGTTCGCAATGCTAGGCAATATTTTATCTTCCGCTCAACTGCGCAGCATCGAGATCGAGGACGCGTCAGTCCGATTGATAAACCTCGCGGGAGCTCAGCCTTCAGAGAGTCTCTACAAACACATTGCGCTTCGCGCTTCGCTTGCTCCAATCGCAGATAAAACAGGCAGTCGCGCGACGGGCGAGTTGCGCGCCGACTCGACCGAAGATGAAGCCGCTGAAATCTTAAAGACGACGCTGCCGTTCGATTTGAATATCAGCCGCGAGCCGTTAGGGCTTTTGATTGATGGCTCGGTGGGGCCGGGCCCCTTTGAGACAAGGAATTTCGCGGCTGCGAACTTCACGGTCAACTGCCAACTAAACGCGCAGCGCAGGATTGACGCTCGACCGACAGAACCGCAGCAGTCGCCATCGAACATTCACGGCACTGGGCACATATCGTGCTCAGGCGTAATACTGCCGCGCATCAACATCAGCGAGCGCGTGGCGAGCCGGTTGAGCGTGAATCAGATTGGCGACATGAATCCCGGCACAAGCATTGGCAATCTCGAAACCGATTTTCAGGTCGAGCAGGGAGTTTATAAAACAACGGGCCTGCGCATTCAGCAACTCGACGGGCTTGGCGATGCCATAGCCGATCAGGGCTGGTTCAAAACCGAACCCGCGCTCTTGCTCAATTACAACGCGACCATACGCCTTTCGGATGAAGCGACAAAGCAGGTGAAAGCAACAAGTCCGGTTGTCGGCCTCATAGTTGAACTGCTTGAAAACAATAATCGGCTGGCGCTGGCGCTCAACATCGCGGGCGACGTGCGCAGCCCGCAAATCAGCGTGGACGTGCTAAGGACTCTGGGGCTATAACCGCTCTGAAAACTGTGAGCGATGGAGGCGCAGTCACAGGAACCAATTTCGATTAGCCATCGCTCGTCTCTTCTAATCAAGGAGGAAAAATGTCGGGTATGCATCACCGCATAAGCAACGCGCTCAATCAAAACAATCATCTCGCGCGATTGAGGTCAGCCCTCTGCTCAACGCTGTTCGTTCAATTGCGATGGCTGGCGATTGCGACCGTCAGCATCATCGCGCTCGCGTCGCTTGCCTGCACAGGCGGGCCTGCGAGCAACACGAACACGGGCGCAAGCGCGACGGCTGCAAACGTCAACACGAACGCTGCTGCAAGCGCCGAATCAACACCGCTAACGGCGCGCGAGCCTGAAAGCTACACCGCTGAGATGACCATAACGGCTCAAGCCGAAGGCAACAACACTCAGCAAGCGATGCCGCCGATTCAATTCATCTTCGCAAAGTCGGGCGCTGACCGCAGGTGGGAGTTTCAATCGCTGCCACTGGTTGGCAATGCCATCTACATAGAAAAATCGGGCTTGAAGTATCTGGTGCTTCCCGCGCAGAAGCGGTACGCCGAAATCAATCCGCAGGAACTGGGAGTCCCGCTTGATCGGTTGCTCACGCCGACTATGGCTATCGAGCAATTGAAGTCGCGCGCTCCATACGAAAAGCTTCCGCCTGAGATGGTCAACAACCGGCAGGCCGACAAGTACCGCTTCGCCGGTGCAATCAACACGCAAACGCAGGCGGGAACCGCGCAGGGCGACACCATTCTTTATGTAGATCAGGAAACGGGACTGCCGCTTCGGGCTGATATTAACGTCGCCACGAGCGGCGGACAGAATGCGCGCATCATGATCGAGACGAAAAATATACAGCTCAATCCGCCACTGACGATGTTCGATGTTCCCGAAGGAATGAAGAAGGTCACAACACAGGAGATCAAACAGCAATTGGATGCTTTCGTTACTATGCTTCGAGCCGCGGCCAAACTTTTAGGCCCGCAAATGGGCATAACGGTCCCGGTTCAATGAGCAGAGGTCAGGGTTAATGGTCAGTGGCCAGAATAGTGAGTGCCTTGAAACCGGCTCTGGGAGCCAATTACAAGGTAATCGCTTTTAGAACTGACCACTGGCCACCGCCCACTGGCCACTAATCTGCTATGCAACTTGACACGAAAATAGAAGCGACAGCCCAGCAGCTTGAAGACCTGCGGCTCTACATTAAGAAGGGCTGGACCATACTTGAGCGAAACTTAGGCGAAGTGCTTGACGCAATCTCAGACGCGAAGGTCACGCGGCGCGAGAACGTAAAGCCGCGCATATACGTCTCAGCCAAAGAAGATTTCAAAAAGGTTGTGCGACGAATCCAGACCGCATGTCATAACGACCATTGCAGCCAGATAGAGATTCACCCATTGCCGCGTTCGTGGCGCGACATCGAGCATCACGGATTGCTCTACCTGCCGAACCCTTATGTTGTGCCCGGCGGCAGCTTCAACGAGATGTACGGATGGGATAGCTATTTCATCACGCGGGGATTGTTGCGCGACTCTAAGATCGAGTTCGCGCGCGACATGGCTGAGAATCATTTTTATCAGGTCGAGATGTACGGTACAGTGTTGAACGCGAATCGAACCTATTACCTCACGCGCTCGCAGCCGCCTTTTCTTTCAGGGATGGCGCTCAACGTCTTCCGGAAGACGGGCGACCGCGAATGGCTCGCCCGCGCGCTCACGGCTGTCGAGGATTATTATCGCTACTGGACCGAAGGCCCGCACTCGGTCAAGGAAATGGGGCTGTCGCGCTATTACGATTTCGGCGACGAGCCTGCGCCGGAAGTCCTCGTTCACGAGCGCGATGCCGAAGGGCGCACTCACTACGACCGCGTGAAAGAGTTTTACCGCAAGCATGCCGACGATGATTTCGATTACGACCTGTCGCAGTTTTACGACCGCGCGAAGGATGAACTGACGCCGCTCTTTTACCGAGCCGACCGCGCCATGCGCGAGAGCGGCAACGATCCGTCAAATCGCTTCTGCGCATTCAATATCGGCGTGCTTGAGATGCTCCCTGTTGATTTGAACTGCCTGCTATACCAGATGGAAATGGACATCGCCGAGATGGTGACGATAGTGGGCCGACCTAACGAGGCCGACAGATGGCAAGAGATGGCGCGCAGGCGAGCCGCGCTCATAAATGATTTGATGTGGGACGCGAAGCACGGGCTTTATTTCGATTATCACTACACGCGGCGCGAGCGGCGAGTTTATCCTTACGTCACGACATTTTTTCCGATGTGGGTCGGCATCGCTTCGCGCGAGCAGGCCGCGCACATAGTCGAAAACCTGCATCTGTTCGAGCGCGCGGGCGGGCTTCAAACGTCAACGCACGTGACGGGCAATCAGTGGGACGCGCCGATGGGATGGGCGCCGATGCAGCTAATCGCCGCTGAAGGCTTACGGCGTTATGGATACGCGCGCGAGGCTGATCGCATCTCGATCAATTTTCTTTCGATGATCCTCAAAGAATTTCTTGAGCACGGCGCGATAATGGAAAAGTACAACGTCGCCACTCGCGAATCGAATGTGCCCGCCGAGATACGCTTCGGCTACAGCACCAATCAAGTCGGCTTCGGGTGGACGAACGCCGCGTTCGATGAGATGTACGCGAGCCTTTCGGACCAGTCGCGCGACGAGGTGCGAAGAATAACGGGCGTCGGCTGCGTCGCTTCTTGAGCTTCAAACAAATCGCTGGTATCGTGTAGCCTGCCTGAGGGGGGCAGTGCAGGCATTCATTTTGCGTCACGATAATTCTTATGAGAATCAGATCGAGACTCTTTCAACCCATTATCATTTTTCTCTCAACAATCGCTCTCCTTGCGGCGTCGTTCACGGGATGCCGCAGCGGGAAAAGGTTGACTATCGCCGTCGCCGCAGGCATCGAAGGCGAGGCGCTAAAGCGGGCTGCGCTCGACTACGAAGCTCAGGCCGGCATCAAGGTACAAGTCGCAGAGTTTCCGAATGACGATCTGTTCGGAAAAGAGTTGATTGATTTGAACGCTGGCACGGGCGCGTATGATTTGATACTAATTGACGACCCGTGGTTTCCGCGATTCGCAGAGTCAGACTTTCTTACGGACCTTACACCGCTTTACCGGAAGCGCGGCCTGAATGGGCCGGACGATGATTTCGTTCCGGCTTCAATCGCGCTGTGTCGCCACCCTTACGCGACGGGCGCGCTTTACGCTCTGCCTTATGTCGGCAACTCGCAGATGTTTTTTTATCGCGCAGACCTTTTTCAAAAACACGCCTTGAAAGAACCGGCGACGTGGGACGATGTTTTGCGCGCGGCCAAGACGATCAGCGAAAACGAACACGCGGGAGCGCCCGACGGTGTTTACGGCTATGTTATGCGAGCCACGCGGGGCAACGCTTCGGTCGCGGATTTCTTGCCAATCTTCTGGGCGTTCGGCGCTGAGATGTTCGACGCAAGCGGTCAGCCGACAATCAACAGCGCAGAAGGAATAAATGCGCTGCGATTCATGCTTGAGCTTGGACGCTATACGGAACCGGGCTATGCGAACTTCGGCGCGGATGACGTGTCGAGGCGACTGCTTTCGGGCACAGCCGCTATGTCAATCAACTGGCCGACGTGGATAAGCGCATTCAGCGATCCGAACAGATCAAAGGTGATCGGGAAGATGGCCTTCACCGTGATGCCGAGCGGGACAAAGCCGGGCCGCGCTGAGATTGGCAACTGGCTCATCGCAATCCCGCGCAGCTCGCGCAACGCCGAAGCCGCGTTCGATTTTCTAGTGTGGGCAACCTCGCCTGAGCAGATGAAAAAGTCTGCGCTCGGCGGCAACCCTCCGACTCGACGGTCTGTGTTTAATGATTCGGAACTGGTTGCGAACTTTCCTACCTACCCCGTGCAGCTACGCTCGCTTGAATCATCGCGCGAGCGCCCGCGCACGCCGCTCTGGAACGAGATCGAAAACGCCTTCGGGATATTCTTATCGCGGGCCGCAAGCGGCGAGCTTTCGGCAGAGGAAGCTATGAATCAAGCCAACGCCGAAATCTCTAAAATCGTATCGCGAGAAAGATGACGCGCCGAATCGCAGATTTGGCTTTGAGCGGAAGCGGCGAAGCAGAACAGTCCTCGCGTGAACCGTTCGGTTTCGCCGCTTCGCTGTTGAATAACGCGGTCTATTTTTTATTGAAGACCAGAGTTGATTCCTGCGTGCCGCGCGGGCTTTCCGACACGCGGTGAACCTTGAGCACCTTGCCGCCTTCCGCAAGCTCCCAGTGCTCTTTCGTCGTAATCGTCACTTCGTTGCCCTGCATGCTGGCGTGGCGGACCTGTGACAACTCAAGCACCTTTCCGTCAGACGACCAGGTAGCCTTGAGCGTGGCTTTGCCCGGCATCTGCCCGCCGAACTCAACGGTCGTTTCCTTGCCGTCGAGACTATAGGTCGTTTTCTGCGCGGGCATCTGATTGCCGCCGCCGCTCGCCTGGCTTTCAATCGTCAGATCCTTATCGGTCTGAGTTATCGTCCACGTCAGGCTGTCAATATTCGCCATGCGGCCCGTAAGCTGGCTTTTCGACTTGTCGAGTTCCCAGGTGCCCGCAAAATTTGTAGCCGCGCTCGCCGCGACTGCGGCTATCATAAGCGCGCAGAGTGACACGAAAATTATTAAAGACTTTCTCACAACGTTTCTCCTTCAATCTGATTTTGTAGGTTCGTAGCGATGAGCATCGCCTGTTTCAGAAACGTCTGCGGCGGCGGATTGGTTACGAGAACCTGCGCGGCTCGCTGACGGCGGGCTGTACAAGAGCTTGCTCGCGCGTCGCGCCGCTTGCCCTGCGGCGCGCAAAGCGATAACATCGGCTCTCCTGTTGAAATCAATCTGAGGTGCAACAATTATGTATGATGATTTGAAATTTGATCTGTGCTGCGGCGCGCGCTCGCTCTACCGCGCGGGGCTAAGCGTAGGCATCGCCGGACACCTGAGCATTATGGTCGGCGAAAACACTATGATAGCCAACCGCTTCGGTCCTTCGTTCGCCACGCTCAAGCCAGAAGACATTCTGACACTCGACCTTGACGGCAATATCCTCGACGGGCGCGGCTTCGTCAATGACACGATTCGCCTTCATGGCGTCATTCACAAGGTGAATCCTGAAATCGTAGCCGTCGCGCACACGCACCCGCCCGCTACTATCACGTTCAGCTCGCTTCGCGCGGTGCCTGAAGTCTTCGATCAGGAGAGTTGTTTTCTCGCGGGCGAAGTTGCCGTCGTCGAAGAAGATTACAGCGGGCTTGCGTCAACCGAAGACCGCGTGCGCCCGATGGGCGAGGCGCTCAAAACCAACAGTGCGATCATCCTGCCCAATCACGGAGCCATCACGCGGGGCGCAAACATTCGCGAAGCGGTAATTCGCATGCTTCTGCTCGAAGGCATGGTGCAGCGTCATCTTTCTGTGATAGCCGCATCGCGCGTGACGGGAATCACGCCGCGCCCGATTGCGCCTGAGATTGCGCTTGCGACAAAGCGCGAGCTGAACACGATCCTTGCCGGTATGTCTCCGCTCAATCTCGTGTGGGATGACCTGGTGGCGAAGCTGCGCGCGAGCGATCCGGATTTATTCGCTGAGCAGGCCGCGTCGGCTGCGTCATAGATTCGATGGCGATGAGCGAACAGGGCAGAAGCGTCGAAGTAACTCGCACATACCTCCAACTGGCGCGCCCCGATGACCTCAGGCCCGCTCGCGCGGCAGACGAGCGCGTGCGAATCGAACGCGCCAAAGAATGCCCGGCATCTTTTTATCGCTACCTCTACAGCGAGGTCGGAAGGTTTTATCACTGGATAGATCGTTTGGGCTGGAGCGATGAAGAGATTCGCGCGCATCTTGCGAGACCTGAGATAACACTTTGGGTAATGTACATTGAAGGCGCGCCCGCAGGTTATTTCGAGCTTGAGCGCCACCGGGACGGCTCAGTCGAGATTGCATATTTCGGATTGCTGTCGGAATTCTTAGGTCGCGGGCTTGGCAAACATTTGCTTACGGAAGCCGTAGAGCGCGCGTGGAGCTTGGAGGCGGCGCGCGTGTGGCTTCACACCTGCACGCTTGATGATCCGGCGGCGATGGCGAACTACATCAAGCGCGGATTTGCGCCCTTCAAGCAGGAGACTTATTTTACGATCATCACGCCTGAAGAAGAACGGCTCGGCAGGTGGCGCAAGGAATGAAACCCGTCGCGCAGATCAGAATATAAAGGGGAAAAAGAGAGAGGCATGATGAATAATACTCTTGTTTGATTGATTTGTAACCAGGCGTATGATGGCATCTGGTACAGGGTGATTTTAACGAATCAGAGAGATGCCATGAAGAAAATCACGCTCTTGATTCTTACAATCAGTATTCTGCATAGGGATGCTATTCGGTCTTGCCAATATTAGTGCAACGACAAAACAAGAACCGCCAAAACTTACTAAAGATGGGAAGATGAATCCAAGTTCAATTCCTGAACACGTCGCTTATGAATTTTTCTTCAAATCCTTAGTTAGCTCTCCGTTAGAGGGCGATAAAGGGCAAAGCCGGATTCAAGCGTTTGCCAGGCAGACCGGCATCAAAGATTCACAAATTGAAGCATTGCTTGCCGAAGCGCAAAATGTTTATCGGCGAATCTCTAGCTTTGACAGAAGAATAAAATCAATAAAAGATCAGAATTGGCCCAACCCGGAACAGTATGTGTGGGATCAGCTAAAAGGAATACAAGAAGAGAAAGAAGCAGCAATTATTGAGCAATCCAACGCGGCGCTTTCCCGACTTGGAGCGGAAGTGAGCGGGAAGTTACGAGCCTTTATTAATGACTACGTAAAACGCCGAATCAAAGGGTATGCCAGCGAGCCTAACCCCGGTCAGGAAGCACGCCCCCATCGCACAACTACAGGAATAGTTCTGGCAACGTTCCTTTCGCCTCTTACTCCTGTAAGTTTGCAGATGCAGGGCGATGAAACTGTTTACATTTATGCTGATGCTGCATACATACCGGGAAATGAAACTGTTTATGGCTATGGCGACGTGACTGCAACGGCAAGCTCCTATGGGCACGAGTATTCTGCTAGAACAGAGATGTATGGACCATGCGGGCAGTTTTATTCGTCGGATTCCGGGTTTCTTGGGGTGCCAATTGAGTTTTGTGATGGGGTGTATAACTTCTACTGTTTCGCTGTGCAAGCATGTCCTATTGCCAACACGATCAGGGATGCGGGTAGCAGCGAAGACTCCGCTGGAGTGTCGCCCTTTGTTAGAGTTTTGGGATTCGGCAGTTTTAGTCCAACATCAATAAAAGAAGGAGGTGACTCGTCATTTTTCAGTCCCAGTTATATACCCCTAACTTTGAGGGCGTCCACAAACGCTAATGCCAGTGTAGATATAGAAACGAGCTATCAGATCGCATCTGGCTCACCTCCCATGACTGTGAGAGGCTTTGTTAACAGTCCTTTTAATATTACTGGCGGGCAAACTGTTTCCAAGTCAATCCAATATATTGCAGATCAAATAACTACAGACCCTACGAAGATCAGGGCCGAAGCCGTTGTCACTTCCTCCGTTACAGTAATTAATGGCGATCAAAGAAGTACAAGCGTGCTCACGATAAACAAAAGGTGAGTCTGTAGGTATCAATCAGCAGGCCCGCAGGCAAGCCGTTTTTGACAAGCCGACTTTGATTCAACCAGTTGCTGAAATTTTCTTCGAGCCTTGTCGTGAAGGTTTTCCCATTCGAGCATCCACCACCATGGCGCAGTCGTTTGATCTGATATAAAGCTGCGGACTTCATCCCACGTCTTCAACCCCAACCGCTCGACAAAGTATCGCGGCAGCAGTTGTGCCATGAACCCGACCTGAAGCCAGTCAAGAAAATCTTCGCCGTCCTGTGACAAGAAATCCGAAGTGTTTCCGAAGATGACGCGGTGATAGTAATGCTCGCGCAAAAACTGACGGACCGATGGCAGCACTTCTTTGTAGAGCCAGTCTGCGCTTTCGGTACGATGCGGATTCCAGTACTCGCGCGCCGCGAGCACCCTTTCAATTGAAACTGGTTTGCCGCGCGTGACGATGCCCGTTTCTTCCAGCGACCAGCAGGCCCAGCCGTAGCCCGCGTCAACGTAAGTCTTGCAATCCGTGCAGGCAAAGTAGAGGTTGTTCATAGGCAGTCCGACCTGCTCAGGAGCGATGCTGACCAGGCGGATGAGTCGAGCGAATGAAAATTGCAGGGAGGGGGTGTTGCCTTCGCTTCTCATCCGCCCAGTCCGCATCACTCCTGGGCGGATTTAGAAACCGAAGGCAACTTGTTTCGTGATAAGCGCAATCACACGCGGTGCGCTGGCAATCGTCCTCAACATAGAGCCTCCTTCGCTTTGTCACAACGAACGGCTTAGGCTACAATATGCGGCGCGCTGGGCTGCTGAACCTCATGCGCCGCTTCCGACAGCGCAAAAGATACTTTCAATGTGGTTCGCCAGTCCTTAGAAAGCACTCAAGAATTTCTCAAATATATTTCTCAAAGCGGGCTATGAGTGACGAAACCAATCACTTCTACGAGTTTGGCCGCTTTCGCGTGAACGTAGCCGAACGGCTCCTGCTGCGCGAGGGCGAGATAGTCCCGCTCACGCCGAAGGTCTTTGAGATACTGCTTGCCCTGCTCGAAAACAGCGGCCACGTCGTTTCAAAAGATGAACTGATGCGGCGGGTCTGGCCCGAAACATTCGTCGAGGAAGGCAACCTCACGCAGAACATCTCGACATTAAGAAAAGCTCTTGGCGACGGGCAGAACGGCTGTCAGTACATCGAGACAATCGCGCGGCGCGGCTATCGCTTCGTCGCAAGCGTGCGCACGTCATCAAATGGCGAGGTTGATTCGAGCGCGCAGAGCTTCGAGCAACCAGCCGTCGCGGTCGCGGCTCAAGCGATGGCTGAAACTGCAAACCCCGCAGTCGCTCAAAGAGATGCTGAAAAAATAGCACAGGTAACCTTCGCCGGTCGCTCCCTCGCGTGGGTAAATCATCACAAGACCGCTGCGATTTTCGCTCTGCTTGCTTTAATAATCGCGACGGCAGGCATCATCTATTTCACAGGGCGCGGCAAACCGACAGGCAGCACAGTCGAAGCCGCGCCGACAAACGTCATTGATTCGATAGCCGTCCTTCCCTTCGCTAACGAAACTGCCGACAGCGACACAGAATTTTTCAACGATGAAATCACCGAAAGCCTCATCAACAACCTGTCGCAACTGCCGAAGCTTCGTGTCGTGCCGCGAAGCCTCGTCGTCGCCTACAAAGCCAAGCAACCCGACCTGCGCAGCATCGGGCGCGACTTGAATGTTCGCGCGGTCCTGACAGGCAGCGTCGAGCGCGTCGGAGATATTCTAAATATTCAGGTCGAGTTGATTGACGTGACGAATATGTCGCATTTGTGGGGCCAGCATTATCGCCGCAAGATTTCCGACATCCTCCTGATGCAGGAAGACATTTCAAGCGACATATTCAACAACCTGCGATTGAAGCTTAACGTCGAAGAGGAGCGACAGCTCAAGGCGTTCAATCTTTACCTGAAAGGCCGCAACTATCTGAACAAACGGACAGAAGAAGGATTGCAGCAGGGCATCGAGTTCTTCAAGCAGGCGATTGAGACCGATCCGAACTACGCCGCAGCCTACGCGGGGCTGGCCGACTGTTACAACATGCTCGTCGTATATGGACTCAGCCAGCCGAAAGACGCCTTCCCTCAAGCCGAAGACGCCGCGCGCCGAGCTTTGAAGATTGACGACACGCTGGCCGAAGCTCACACGTCGCTCGCTTTCATCAGGCACCGCTGGACGCGCGAGCGCGAAGAGGCCGAAAACGAATTCAAGCTCGCAATCAAATACAAGCCCGGCTACGCGCCCGCTCATCAATGGTACAGCTCTTATCTCGTAGCTCTTGAGCGATTCGACGAAGCCGTAGCGGAAGCCCGCCGCGCGCAGGAGCTTGACCCGCTTTCATTCATCAGCAACGCGCATCTCGGATGGGTGCTTTACCTTGCGGGCCGCTACGACGAAGCGATTGAGCATTGCAAGAAACTGTTGGACGTTGACCCGAACTTCTTCCCCGCACACCGCTATTTAGGGCTTGCTTATGAGCAGCAGGGCAAATACAAAGAGGCGATTGTTGAGTTTCAGGAAGGCGTGAGGCTGTCGGGAAATCCTCTGATGCTCGCGTTGTTAGGTCACGCCTACGCCGCATCGAGCAAGCGCGCGGAGGCCGAGCGAGTCCTCGCCGATCTTCAAGGGCAGAAGCAGCGATACGTTTCGCCCTACACCATCGCGGCAATTTATGCAGGACTCGGCGAGCGCGACGAAGCGTTCAAATGGTTGGAGCGCGCATTCGATGAGCGCGACATCTGGCTGATGAACCTGAAGGTTGATCCCGTGTTCATCCCGCTCCGTTCGGACAAAAGATTTGCGGAACTGCTCCGCCGCATCGGGCTGACGGCTTGAGTGTTTCTGGGAGATTGAGAGCAAGTTCCTGAAGAGGGCGACATAATTTCCTGTTAGCCATTTCTTATAGAGGAGATGTATATGCGAATGATATCGGCCCTTCTAACAGCTTTTAGCTTGAGTATGGCAAGTTCTGGGCAACAGGATAAAGAACGGAGTTCGGGGTAAGACTCACAAGGTCAAATCTCAAAAAACAGGTTGTCGAGTTGCCACAGACAAAGCAAGGGTTCAGACCTGAAATGACCGCAGTTAAACCTGCAGCAAGCCGCCGGTCTTTAGAACGAGCGGTCAGGCGCGGTTCTAATTGAAGTTATGCTGAGAAATAATAGCATTATCAAACTCTATGAAACCGGCAAATCAACACGCCAGATTGCTGATGTTCTTGGTTGCTCGAAAACAAAAGTGGCTGATATTGTAAAGTCGGCGGGTATCAGCAGAGATAGGTCTGAATCACAACTGATTGGCTGTCGTCGGCAGACCCGGATTGGCGCTTGGAGATTTCTCCCGTTAGACAAAGACAAGGCATGGTTACTCGGCCTGATATACGGCGATGGAAGCCTCCGAAATGACGGATATGCTGTAGATTTAACATCTGGTGATTTTGACATTATTGAAAAAGCCAACAACTTACTTGGGGGCAACTGCCATATTGTTAAGTACCCCACGTATAAGGTGTTGCGTATATCGAGTCGCAACGTTTGGAACGATTTAGTTACGCTCAGATTGTGTCCTGATAAGTCAAGCAAACTGGCGTGGCCAGAAATCAAGGACGAGCTACTGCCGCACTTCGTTAGGGGCTTACTTGATAGTGATGGCTGTTGGACTTTTGACAAGAGACAAGGCAAATGCAGACTGGTTTTTAAGTACGTCTCGCGCTGCGAGAATTTCGTTAAATCGCTCCGCAATTGTTTGATTAGCAATTGCCAAGTCTCACCATATCGTAACCTACATAAAACGACTAACAATGCATGGGAGATAGCCTTTTCCAATAAAGACGCAATCCAAATAGGCTTCTGGCTATATGATTCTTCTTCCGACTCGGCTAGGGGTGAGAGGAAATATTCACGGTGGAAATCAGCTTTGTAAACAACACAACGCAAATCTGTCCGGCCTGTGGCAATCGTAAGAAGCCCAAAGGCAGGCAGTATGTTTGCGCGTGTGGCTTTCGCTATCATCGTGATGGAGTCGGCTCCTTAAACATTCGTTCAAAGTATCTGGGCCGCGGCCCAGTAGTTGGACGCATGGCACGTCCCGTCGGGATTCGGTATCAACCGCATTCCGATGTAGCTCGCGCAATACGCACAGCGCGAGAAACCGCCGCATTTTAATGCGTGCGGAGTGTCACATTGCAAGAAGCCTTGAAGCTTGTGGAGAGCTATATTAAAAGAGAAAAGATAGACACGTCATCATACTACTTGCGTGAGGTGAGAATGATTCAGTACGGCAGCGAGAAAGATGTGAAAGAGCCGCGCTGATTTTTCTGGTGGGCGCAGGAGGATGGCTTAATTGGTAATTACATCGAGATTACTGTTTCTATGAAAGGAAAAGTGTAAAGGCATCCTTCGATGTAGTGCGCATATAACAACGGGACCGACCGAAGCACGCGAAGCGAATTTCTTAACGTTCCACGAATGCGACTCACGCGCCCGCTGACGCAGAGCCTTAAGCAGCGCAGAATCTACGCACACGCTATAATCTGCATGGAGACTTGCTGATGGCAAAATGGTACTTTGAACCTGGACACACCGCCGCTGAATTCAGCGCGCGACATATGATGGTCACTTACGTGCGCGGCCATTTCAAAAATATCCACGGCTCTCTCGAATTTGATCCAGAAAATCCACGCGCATCCGCTGTTGAAGTAACTATTGACGCCAGAGGAATCTGGACCGGAGAGCCGGATCGCGATGCTCACCTCCGCAGCGCCGATTTCCTTGATGTGGAGAATTATCCAGAGATAACTTTCAAAGGGAATGAAATTGAGGTCGTTGGAGAACACGATTATATTGTGAGCGGCGATCTAACAATTCGAGGGGTTACTCGTAAGGTTAGATTGCGTGTTCAGTACTTAGGCCAATGGGGAACCCCTTGGTGGGAGGACGGAGTGGATAAAGGACCCAAGACGCGCGCGGGTTTCAAAGCAGAGACAAAAATCAACCGTCACGACTTCGGTGTAAGCTGGAATAGCAGCCTGGATAGAGGCGGGATTGTAGTAGGTAATGAAGTGCGTATAGTGATAGATGCCGAAGCGATAAAAGAAGGCTAACGAGGTGCGTCAGGAAAGCTGCCGGGCTTATATCTTGAAAGTCATCCCTTCGAGGCCTCTCGGAAATCTTCTTAATCTAATCTCTTAATCAACCTTCGTCGAGCGCGGAAGCCTTCTTCGGCGCAATCGCTTCGTCCTTTTCGGCTTCAACGTCGAGCGTCAACCCATCTAGCCCGACCACGCGCACGCCTTCGCCCGGCGCGATGCTCATCTGCGAGCGGGCGCGCCACAGCTCGCCGCGCACAAAGACAGTTCCCTCAGGCGCGATTGAAGTCTGAGCGCGACCCCTGAGTCCAATCATCCCAGCCGTGCCCGTCGTCACCTTCGCGCGCCGCGAGCGCATCGCAAGCCTCAAGATGAAAATCAAAATAATCGCAAACGGAATCACAACCGCAAGCACGAGGCTCAACGGCAACCGAAGCTCAGGATTCGGAACGTCAATCAGTATCAGCGAGCCGACGACTGCGGCAACTATTCCGCCGAGTCCGAGTATGCCGAAGCCCTGCACTTTTGCTTCGAGCACGAACAACCCAATCGCAACCGCAATCAGCAGCACACCCGTCGCGTTTATCGGCAGCATGTGAAACCCGTAGAGCGCGAGCACTACCGCAACAGCGCCCACAACGCCCGGCACGATTGCTCCGGGATGCTGAAACTCGAAGTAAACGCAGAGCGCGCCTATCGCAAAAAGTATGAAAGCTATGCGCGGGTCCGCGAGCGCCATCAATAGTCGCTGCCTCAAAGTCGGCGTTATCTCAACCAGTCTTTCGCCCGCCGTGTTTAACGCGACCTGGCTGCCGTCGAATCGCGTGATAGTTCGGCCATTCAACTGCGCGAGCAGATCAGATTCATTGACGGCGATGATTTCTATCAAACGATTTTTGAACGCTTCGCTTTCGGTGAACGACTTGCTCTCTAAGATGGTTGATTCTGCGGCCACAGGGTCGCGGCCACGTTTCTCGGCGTGGCTGCGAACGTAAGCCGCCGCGTCGTTTGTGACCTTTTCGGCCATCGTTTTTTGCATGTCGCTTCCGTCCGAGAGCACAGGATGAGCCGCGCCGGTGTTTGTGCCCGGAGCCATCGCCGCAATGTCTGCGGCCATCAGTATGACAAAGCCTGCCGAAGCGGCTCGCGCGCCGCTCGGCGCGACATAAACGATTACCGGCACGCGCGATGAATCAATGCGCGAAACTATCTCGCGCATCGAAGTGTCAAGCCCGCCCGGAGTGTTGAGGATGATTATTAATGCAGCGGCCCGCTCGCGCTCGGCCCGGTCAATTGCAGAAAGGATGACTTCGGCGCTCGCGGGAGTTATCTGATCGTCGAGCTTGAGACTTAAGATGTCCGCGCGCGCATCAGTGGCGAGCGCGACGACGACGAGCGCGGCGGTGATAAAGATTTTTCTGAGCGCGTCCATAACCTTCGCTTCTGAGGGAGCCTGTAAAGATCATATGGCTCACTGGCTGGCCAGAATTAGTTTTATCTGTCAGCCAGTGAGCAAAACGCCGTTTGCTAATAGTGATTTTATCATCGAACGGCTGAGACGAATAGACCATAAAAGGCATGACCGCCTGCGCAGCGAGATGTGGCATCACTTCTTATTGCCGCGCAGGTTGGCAATCGCCTGGCGAATCAAATCAGCGTTCTTCGCTTCGGGTTCGGCTTTAAGATAATTCTCAAGCTCGCGAGCGGCGGCTTCGCGCTCGCCCCTTTGCTCATGAATGCGGGCGCGCTGAAGATATACAGCGCTCAGCCGCTTCTCGCTCAACTCCCACGCGCGACTCAGTTCTTTCTCCGCTTCTTTCAGGTGCGACGAACGCTCGTTCCCGTCTTTATCTCTCAAGGCAAGCTCAATTAACGCCTGCCCTCTGTAAAAATGCGAAGCCAGGTTGTTTTCATTCAGCCGAATCGCTTCGCTGAAAGCGTAATCAGCGACGCCGAACTTTTGCTGGCGGAGCATCACAAGTCCAAAGACGTGATAGACGGCGCTCTCGCGGTCGTTAATCTTGCGGGCGCGTTCAAGCCATTCAATTGCCTCGTCGTTCTTTCCCGCGCGAAAGAGTTCTTTGCCTAAGGCGAAGCTCGCGTCGAAGTAACCTTCAAACTGCGCGATGGCTTCGCGCAAAAGCGCAATTGCTTCGTCGGATTTGCCTTCGCGCAAGCGAGCCATGGCTTTTTCGTAAGCTGCGCGCGCGGGCCTGGGCACATCCTGCGCGAAGCTCGTTCCGGGCGGGGCGAGCGTCGGCTCTGCGCGCGGCCTGATTATAACTTCGACGTTAACGACTTCTGAAAAGTTCATGCTCGCGGGCTGATTGAATCGCGCCATCTGAACTGCAGGTTCATAACCCGCCATCGTCACGGCTATCTCGTATTCGCCTGAGCGGAGATTTGAAAAAGCGAAATCGCCGTCGTTGCGCGTGACGGTTTGACCGATCATGCCGCCGCCAGCGATTCTTAATTCAACTATAGCGTTGTTGACGGGTGCGCCGTTCGGAGCGCGAACTTTGCCGCGAATCATGTTGCTCTGGGCCTGCGCCGTCACAGCGAGCAACACGCACGCGAGCGCGATAAAGAGGCTTCGTTTCAGCATCGCAGGAATCTCCTCTGCCTGGAGATGGCGCGATTATAAACCAAACAAGGGTCAGCGGTCAGGCGTCGGGTGTCAGGGAACAGAAAGCAGGATGCAGCCGTCAGCAGATGAGTAATCAGCGATGGATTCGCCGAGGTGATAAAGCAACCAGATTAGCTGCCCTTTGCTTTCTGCCTACTGTTTGCCGGATTTTAATCGCTCGGTGAAGAAATGCGTGAGTCGCTCGCTGTAATCGCGCTTGGCGCGGCGAATCGAGCGGGCGTGGTGCGCGCCTTCAACGAACCATATCTCTTTTTCGCCGCCGAGCGCGTCGTAAATATTTTGAGAGTGGTCGCTTGCTATCAGTTGATCGGCGGTTCCATGCACGAGAAAGACAGGACACTTTATTTGCCCGGCGAGCGCAAGCGGGTCAACCGTCTTCACATCGAAATTGCCGCGATAGTTCGCAACCTGAAGCGTCGTCCACAATACTGGACTGAGCACAGCGCCGGGAAGTCGCGTCACCCGCCGCACGTACTCTTCGGTCACACGCCGCAGGCTCGCAAACGGGCTGTCGGCCCACACAGCTCGAACCCAATCATTAGCAGCCGCGACCTGAAGCGCGATTGCTGCGCCCATTGATTCGCCCGCAAGCCCTACTTGATTCTTATCAATCTTCTTTTCTGCGACGAGCCATTCAATCGCCGCCTCGACGTCGCGCCGCTCGTAAAATCCATAAGTCACGTAGCGTCCTTCGCTCGTGCCGTGCGCGCGTCCATCGAAGACGAGCACATTGAATCCAGCGCGGCGAAGCACAAGCGCCGCGCGCAAGACCGCCGTTCTATTCTTCTTCACGCCGTGAAGCACGACAACCGTTGGCGCGTCTGATGCCGCGTTCATCCACCACCCGTATAGCCGCGTGCCGTCGAACGATAAAATAGTGATTTCTTCAAATTCAATTCCAAGACTGTGAATCAGCTTTTTCAGACGGGGACTCTTGAGTTGCGAAAGCCGCTTGAGCTTGGGGCGAATCAACAGTCCAGATAGCGGATAGCTCGCCGCGCCGATTGCGACCGCAAGCGAACCGGCTGCGCCGAGCGCAATCATTCCTGCGAGCCTGAGCCAGCCCGTCGCCCGCACTCCGGCAGGGGCGACCGCGTCCGGCTGATGGCTCAACGCCTTGTCGCTTTCAACCTCGCCTTCGCTCATTGTCTTCCACCTCTCAGTTTCAAGTATAAGATGATACGCCGCTCGCGCGCGAGTTTGTTTGGAGCGGGTTTTAATCTTATCCTGATTGCAAAAAGAGACTGGCTATGACCTTTAATCTCGAATTAGTGTAAACTGATTCGTGCTATGGTTATCGAACGAGACGAACGTCCTTGGGGAATGTACGAAGTGCTGGCCGAAGGCGAGGGCTATAAAGTAAAACGCATTGAAGTGAAGCCCGGCCATCGGCTCAGCTTGCAAATGCATGACAAACGCACCGAGCACTGGGTTATTGTTCAAGGCCGCGCGCTCGTCACAATAGGCGATGACGAGATTCAACTTGGCGTGAACGACCGCGCACTCATCCCTGTTCGCACGAAGCACAGGGTCGCCAATCCCGGAGATGAGCCTTTGATCTTCATAGAGGTTCAATGCGGGCCTTATCTCGGCGAAGACGATATAACTCGGTTCGAGGATGATTACAACAGGATTCGCCCGGCTGCGCAGTAGGCGGCGATTAAGTATCTTTAGCCGGTCAAACTTTGGCTTCGATTTTTACAGAAGCGTTCTCAGGTAGTTTAACCAATTCGCGACCATAAAGACTCGGCTCGCCTTCGGGCCGCGTGTTCCATCGCCTGTGAATCCACAGCCACTGGTCCGGGTAACGCCGCACCTGCTCTTCGATGATTTTAGTAAATCGCGCCGTGTTAATGCGAACTTCTTCCTTGAAATCGCCCGTTCTAATCAAAGGTACCTCAGGCTCGAACCTCAGGTGATGCTTTTTCAACTGCTCATCCCAGATTAAAAATCCCGGCACAACTGGCGCATCCGAGCGCAACGCAAACACGGCAAGCCCTGTGGTCGAACAAGCAGGTATTCCGAAGAAGTCGCAGAAGACGCCTTGATCGGCGAGCGTGTTTGCGTCAATCAGGAGGCCGACATCATTACCTCGACGTAGCGTTTCAAGGACGCTCTTGACCGAGCGATTCTTATCAATAGTCCGATTGCCCGAAAGCTCGCGGTAGCGGTTGATCAGCCTGTCCAAAAGAGGGTTATCGAGCGGGCGAACCAGAAAGCTCAGCGGATGGCCGTAAGCCCCCTGCGCGAATGCGCATAACTCCCACGCCCCGAAATGGCCCGTGAGCAAAAGCACGCCCCGACCTTGTTCGGCTGCGCGCTCATAATTCTCAAAGCCGTCATAGACAACCAGCCTGTTTATATTTTCGCGTGTGATCTTGGGAAACTGAGAGAACTCGCCGAGCAGCCTGCCCAGATTGTTGACGACACCTTTCAATATCCGCGCGCGCTCGTCGGCGTTCAGCTCAGGCATGGCCATTTCGAGATTGCGATGGCCGACGTGACGCGCCTTCGCGTGCAGGCTGAATAGAACGCGCGCAATCAGTTGGCCTGCGAAGATGGCAGCGCGGCGCGGCAGCAGGCTGAGCGATTCGAGCAGCAGCCATGCGGATGCGTATTCAAGCCAGTTGCGCAGTGAACTTCTCTTCTTCTGGGCCACGCGATGAAACTAACACGCGCACCTGTGGGTGTCAATTTGGCGATTATTGGCCGCAAGTGGCCTGATCGTAAAGGCGGGCTTAGACATCAATTCCAAGAATCAGCACGGGAACATCTATATCTGCGACTCCTCGACTCTCCAGGTCCCAGACGAACTGCTCGAAGTACGAAACACCTGTGGACATCTCATCCGCGAATGCTTTGACCGGCACAATTTCAATTCCGCAATCAATGAATCCCAGATTTCTGAAAATAGTCATCTTCGCGCAGACGTTATAAATGCATACTTGCCGAATTGAACTTCGATTCCCAACTTCTCCTTTACAAAATCCATCTCGCGGAAAGCGCCTTTATTCTTCGATCTAATTTTGTATTTTCTGACATAAAAAGTTGTTGGGTAATCACAGGAGACTCGTATTGAACCCCATCCTCTGGCGCTGAACTCACGCTTGAAAGCTTTGTTGATGGAAGGAGGGCTGTAAAGCATCCGCCCCGGCATGGTTTTTTCTTTACTGACCTTTACTTTGTGGGCAGAGGCATCAACAGATTTGATAACAGCGTTTACTTCTGTCAGCAGAGTTGGATGGCGTTTTGTGACTTCTTTCTTGCCGTTTTTGAAGGAATACACTCCGACTATTTTCACGCTTTTGTCTCTCTGCTCAACCATTCAATCGGTATCTGGCTAACCTTCTCTTTACCTGTGGGCTGGTAAACCGGTTTGCCAAAAGGGCGATAACGAAGAGCGCCAGAGAAAAGATCGGCGACCCGTTTTTTGGCTATCTCGATATACTCATCTTCTTTCTCACAACCGAACGCATGGCGTTTATGGCGTAGTGCAGCCAGGAGTGCAGAGCCTACGCCAGAGAACGGATCAAGCACCCAGTCTCCCTCATTGGTCAGAGCCAACACGCACCTTTCGACCAATTCGATTGGAAACTGGCAAGGGTGGATTGTCTTTTCCGGGTGGTTTGCTTTGACGTTTGGAATGTCCCATAGCGCGGTTTCCCAATCTTGCGCCACAATGCGCCAAATATCCGAAGGGTTCTTCCCCAGAGGATTACCGGAGGGTTGACCGCGCTTTTCGCCTTTGAAATGAGTCTTGCCCGGATACTTCGACGGCACGCGCACGGAATCAAGATTGAATGTGTAAACATCGCTTTTTGTAAACCACAGAAGAACTTCGTATCGTCCAGAGAACCGCTTTGAAGCATGAAGCCCGTGCTCAAAGCGCCAGATAATGCGATTCCTTAATTTCAAGCCGTGCGACTTAAAAAATGGATAATAAAAAATGTCCAGCGGAAAGACTTCGCCGTTTTCAACATAATTTCCAACCCGCCAACAAACAGAACCTTCTGGCGACAACACTCTTACAAGTTCATCTACTATAGGGTTAAGAGCTTTGAGATAATCTCTTAGGTCTGTAGCCTTCTCGTAAACTTTTCCAAGATTATATGGAGGCGAAGTGATGATGAGCTTTACGAAATTATCAGGCAGCGTACACAAAGAGTCCAGACAATCACCCGGCGCGATGACTATATCAGCGGAGGGACTAAAAGCGTCGGCGATTTCATAACGCCACAAGTATTCCGTTTCATAGTTGGCACTCATTTCTTCGTTATTCTACCAAATGCCTTGACGAACAATAAAAACTTTTAGCTCGTTTTAATCTCGCCGCTTTTGGCCATTCGCGCGATGTGGTCAGCCGCGCGATACGCAAGCGCCTGAATTGTGCAGGTGGGCTGGCCGCGCCCGCTCGTAACGAAACTGGACCCGTCGCATATAAAAAGATTCGGCACGTCGTGCGCCCGATGATACTTGTTCACGACTGACCGCTTCGGGTCGTTGCCCATCCTGCAAGTGCCGAGCAGGTGAAAGCCGAATGATTGATCTTCAACGGGAAACGCCCACTTCTTAACCGCGCCTGCCGCGTCAGCCAACTCCATGCCGCGCTCCATAAAGAATTTCATGGTCTTCAAATCGTCCGCGTGGTCCTTGTAAGTCACGCGCAGCGCGGGCAATCCCCATTCGTCTTTCACTTTGTCGTCAAGCGAGATGCTGTTTCGCTCAAGCGGCAGCGAAGTCGTGTGCCCCACAATCATCATCGTGCGAGTGAAGTCGTGACGAAGCGCGGCTTTATACTGCGCGCCCCATCGCGGCGTGTCGGGCGCGAGTCCGCTAAGCGCGAAGATTATCGGCGTGAAGTCAAATCTGGCGTCCAGTCCCCCGCCTCCATAAAAGCCGCGCTTCGGGTCCGCCTCGTAAAAATCGTGAATCACTCGCGTCACAACGACGCTCTTGAATTCGTTCAACTCATGCTCGAACAGCGCGTTCACGCCGGAGAATCCGTTGAACATCAGGTACTTGCCAACCAATCCGCTCGAATTCGCCAGCCCTTCGGGAAATAGATTCGACTTCGACATCAGAAGCAACCGCGCGGTCTCCGCCCCGTTGCAGCACAAGACTACGGCTTTCGCTCGTTGAATATTCTCGCGCTTGTTCACGTCGAAATAAATAACGCCCGTGACGTGCCCGCGCTTGTCAACTTCGATCTTTCGCACGTAACTGAGCGGGCGAATCTCGCACCTACCAGTCGCTTCGGCTATGGGGATGACGGTCGCAAGCGTTGAGGATTTTGCTTTCATCTCGCAGCCGAAGAATTCGCAGAAGCCGCAGTGCGCGCAAGCCGACCGCCCGCGATAAGGTTTCGAGATAATCGCCATCGGCGCAGGGAACGGATGCCATCCTAGCTTGCGCGCCGCTCGCTCAAGCAGCACACCTGACGATTTCACGGGAAGCGGCGGCAGCGGGTAGTCCTTCGAGCGCGGCGGATCAAACGGACTGGCACCGGACTGGCCCGATATTCCTAAATCCCATTCTGCCTTTGTGTAGTACGGCTCAAGCTCCGCGTATGTGATTGGCCAATTATCAAAGCCTGTTCCCGCGATAGGGCCGAGCTTGCTTCGCTCGATGAAATCAATTTCATGAAATCGCCAGTAGTTCGCCGTGAAGTGTGGTGTGCCTCCGCCGACCTGCTTGCCGTAGATGATGGATGGCCTGACGATGGTTTTATCCTTCGGAGTCTTGCGAAAAGTATTCGGCTGGCGCTTCCAATCGTTCGTGAGCGCCGACTGGAACATATATTTCAACTCGTCGTGCGTGAAGTCTTTCTCTTTCAGGTAGGGTCCCTGCTCAAGCACGACAATATTGAAACCGGCTTCGGCCAGCTCTTTTGCGATGACGCCGCCCGCCGCGCCCGACCCGACGACGACGAAATCAACTTCGCTGTTCAAATCATATTTCCGCTGCTGGCGCATGGCCAAACCTCCGCCGCTCAACCTTTGTAGTCGCGGTCGTAATGGCCGAATGGCGGCTCATAGTAGAAATCGTCCGTGAACCCTATCAGCTTCCATCCCGCCTTCTCGTAGTTCCCGCCGTATTCGGGATTGGCGAACATCCCCGTGATCGTGTGCGCGCGAACCAGGTCAAAGAACGCGCTCTTTTCAATCTGCTTGAGAAGCTTAATCTGACGGTCTGAAGTTAATTCGGAAAACTTCGTCGCCTTGCGCGACACTCTTTTCGCGCGGCGCTTGATGTCCGCGAGTCCTTTCACGTAAACGGGCTGCTTGTCTTTATCGAAAGTTGCAAGCGCGCGGTCAATGAAATAGACAACGCGAGCCTCGCGCGCGCCGGGCGTGTCGTCTGTAGGAATTATCTGCGCGGCGATGGCTTCGACTTCGGCGGCCTGCTCCGGGGTGAAGTACTCAAACTTCACTGGCGCAGTAGCCTGAGCCGCGTGATGAGCGTGCTGGCCTGCGGCAATTATTTCGTTCATATTCAGCGCAAGCCACGCGCCGCTTATGCCTGCCAGTGATTTGACCAGAAAAAGTCGGCGTGAAAGTTCTTCTTTATTCATGGATCACTCCCGGATTGGAAAGGTCTTGCGTAAACAACAAGCAAACGCGATGGCTCGAAGATACCAGATGAACTATCGCGATGCAATCAAAGCGGCTCATAGTAAGAGTGCGAACTAACCACCGAAACACGGCTGGCACGAAGAATCACGGAGAATAATTCAAGGCAGCAATTCTCGGTTTAGAAATCATTTGAGTTGAATGTCGTATTGATAAGCCATGTGACGGCATAAGGCCGCCATCGTGCGAAAGACCAGGACTTTGAACAAAGCGGCGCAGGCTTTCCCACCCCCTTGGCCTTGGTCCGTAAGCCAGCGCGGACGCGGGCGAAACAACTCCCAGCAATGCTGCTGGATTTGATCGACCGTGAACGCAAGCAGCATCAACAAAGCCAAGACCGTCGCCAGGTTCAGGTAGCCATGCCCGTAGTTGTGTTCGAAATGATAGCCTTGATTCTTCAGCGTATTGAAGGTCTCGTTTTCGATCTTCCAGCGCGCGCCTCCGGCTCTCATCACCCGCTCGACGTTGTTGCGTCGCAGCGGCAAGTTGGTAATCCAAGTCCAGCGCTGCACCTGTCCTTGCCCGTCTCGCCGCTCGTAAAGCAGATAGTTGACACGGACATCCACGGCCTGGTCGCACAAAGACAGATCATTGGTCCAGGCAAAGTAAATAGCTTTCTGTCTCTTCTTCCATAGCTGTACGTCATCGGATTCGGTATGTGAAGAATAAGAGACCGAGAACTCAAGTTCGACAGTAGTTGTACTATTGTTGCTCTCGCATTTGACTACACGAGCTGTGAATTCCCTAGCCGGATAATAGCAGCACGTTGACAAGTGGCCTTCGGCAGGAAATCGCAGTACTTCTTTTACGCCCGCGCTATCAACCTGAAACAATCTGTTGTAGTAGAGTGCGAACCCCGACCCGGACCCTTCCTGCACGTTAACAGTCAGCAAACTCTTTCCGCCGCAAAAAACAGTGAAGTGTTCAGGCATCCTATACCTGCCGAAACCGTGATCGATGTGCCCCAGTAATTTCCAGTCTTGTTTACTACCGGGATTCTTTAATCGTTTGAAGAGAAGGTATCGGCACGATTCTGCCAAGAGGTCTGATACTTTGAGTAGGACTTCTCTTCCTGGCTCAGCGTCAAGATCGTAAGCGTATGTTTCCACATCACAGCCATTACACTTAATCAGAAACCTATCAATTTGTCCCTCCTCTCCACTACTGATGCTGCCGGGCCCGAAGTTTAAGCTCTTAATACCTAATTGATCCCAAATGGTTCTTAAATCAGCATCAGGATTGTCTGCTATGAATGAGGCAATGTCATAGGGTGAAAGTGATTGTAAGTGAGGTTTAGTTGATTCCACGCCGCCGTTGTTAGCCTTGTTCTGCCCTGCTGTCTGGCTGTCGCCAAGACTATAGTTTGTGTTTTTCAAGACCATGGAGTTCGTATCTGTGACAATATCCCGCGGTACTACAATTAAAGGAATAAAGAGCATGGTCAAAATAGCAAGGCGGACAGAATTAAATCGCATTGAGTAACTCCTCTCGTACTTCTTTGCCAGGTATATCAATCATTTGGTAGTCCCGCAGCAAGATTAAGCGTGGTCGTGAGGCTGTCTAACGCCCGCGTTCAGCGGGGCCGCGTGAGGAGCTTCGATGAATGATGAAAAACGCGCTTCACGGCCTCTGAAGAAACCACAACGTTGAATCTGCCAAAGAAAACACACTTTTACCGCAAGTGTGATTACTATTCTTCATCACATTCTTCGCTTGCTCGACCTCAACTCCCAACTACGCTGCGGCTACCAACTCATAGCCTAAACCCCGCGCTCGCTTCCGTAGATTACTCACCACTCGCTCGCGATGCTTCTCTTCATATGCTCGCGCTCCTACCTCTACATACTCTTCTCCATGCTTGACCAGCCGGTAGTATATCCGCGCTAGCTTGTGCCCTGTTGCTGTCACTGCCGCCGCACTCCTTTGAAGCCCATCGGCAATCTGATAGAGGTCTTTGGTGAAAACACCGAACTGGCGAACCGGGTCAGCGCAAGAATCAGGTGGCACGGCAACGAAGTGGCTCTCAGAGCCGATGTCAATGCCCGAGGCGTGCTCGTTGATGCGGGTGAGGTCTGTCTCTTTGCGAGCGACTTTGATGACCCGGCCTGAATGTGATTTATGCTTGCGAGCAAAGAGACGCTTGGCTTTCATGGTTGAGCCTCCGACTTAAGAGTTATGCAAAGCCAGCGCGCCGCCTACAAAGTAAAAAGTAATCTCTGAAACGGGATCAAGCGCACGAAAAGGCTTGTGCGTTGTCACCAATGACACGGACACCGACCTGCGAGACCAAACTCCGCTGCGGGCATTCATAGCGCCAATCCGCTAACGGTCATCGCGACTGGCTTTGGCAGGAGGATTATATTGTCAAAGAGCGCAGCACGCACCCGGTTTCATTCAAATCTTTGCTTGCAAGGCAGGCAACCGAACTCCGCTGGACGCGATTGTTAGACGGGCGTTAGCAGTTAAAGATATTTAAGGAACCAATCCTCTTCGCTGAATTAGCTACGACAACATTGACCGCAGTTTCCACAACCAATGCATTTGCCAGGATTAGGGCAACAAGTAAGGGTGCCGCAGCTACAACAACCAGGGGGAGGACCAGTAGGCCTTCCTGATGGGTCTTGCTCCTCAATTGGTATCGAATCATCAAGAGTGCTAATTACAGATTCATCACCAAATCTTATAGTGACCTTGAATGGTTGCAATCCACTACTATCAGTGGGGCCAAAACGCTTTGATTCGCCTTGCTTGAGAACGTCAATCGAAAGCGGATAATTTGGCAGTTCGTCAATCTGCTTGCACCACTCAATGCTACTAATATGTCCTATTGCAACAGATGTTTCGATTAGAATCGTATCCTCTACTTTTTTCGGTTTTATTCGAAGATAAGTCTCTGTTGCTGCGCTTCGAATCGGTACTATACCTTGCACTCGTGTTTTTGGCTCCTCGCCGACATATAGCCTGAATGTAGCTTGGTTATCGAGCTTGATCTCGACAAACTCTCGCTTGGTATGCTGCCTTCGGACACGATTACTGTCATCGCCCAATTGCCTGTTTTGGTCGTACCCATAGAAACTCGGTGCTATAGCTACTAAAGCTACCGTCATGCTTGTAATTAACAAGAGTTTGAACATGGCTTTCTTTGTCATTGGCTGATCCTCCTTAATTATTCGCTTAAGCGATGATGCATGTTGAATGTTACAGCCAACTGTCCACTCGAATTTTAGCGATGTTTATTATAAAGTCAAAACAATTTATGTCAACTCGAAAGTGTTGTTAAGCCCGTCTAACGGTTGGGGATGACTGGGCGCGCGAACGGCACTCGTGGAACCATAAGAAGTCCTCTTCGCGCGCTCCGGTCTATCCCCTTGTTGAACTAAGCGCTGCGCGCAGATGAGTGCTGCCCGCCGCTGAATAACTCGATCGTTCTCTATCTGAAACTCTGATCGGTTACACTCTCGTTTGCCTAACTCAAATCCATTTCAGGAGGTGTAACCATGACTGAACTTCGCAAGAGACCAGAGTCTCTTCAACTCAGAGGATACTCCCAGCGGACTCAAGTATGCTACGTCCGAGCCGTCCGTCAACTCGCTGAGCATTACCACAAGTCTCCCGACCTCATCTCTGACGAAGAACTCCGACACTACTTCCTCTTTCTCAAGAATGTCAAGAACTACTCGCGGGCCGCTTCCACCATCGCAATATGCGGCATCAAGTTCTTCTTCGAGCATACCCTCAACAAAGAGTTCACTACGCTCAAGCTGGTCAGAGCGCCTCGCGAAAAGAAGCTCCCCGTCATCCTCTCACGCGATGAAGTCCGGCTGATTCTCTCGCTCATCCGCCTG
>DATLXU010000127.1:0-172679 GCA_035575515.1 Blastocatellia bacterium | reverse complement strand
CGAACGAGCAGTTGCCGCGCTCAATGAGCGCAACCTTTCCGCTGAGCGAACCCGCCGCGAATGTGCCGCAACCGCGATTCTGCGGGTCCGGGTCGACCAGCGGCAAGGATGTGAGATTGCCGTCGAGGGCGACCGCGTTGCCACTCGTAGAAGCGATGTTCACAAGGTTAGAGCCAACCGGACCGGGTCCCGTCACTGTGATGACAGGTCCAACCGTGTGCGCGTTGCTTGAAGCCGCAACCGTTATCGCGTGTGGCGCAACGCCGGGCGAGCCGATTGTCTCTTCATCGCCGACGCCGCCGTTGCCTGCGTTGCCAGCCGCAACCGCTACGGCCTTGCCTGCGGCCACCGCACCTTCAACAGCCAGATCGAGCGTGTTAAGCTGAGAGTCCGCGCCCGCGCCTAAACTCAAATTCAATACGTCAAAGCCATCTGAAACAGCCTCTTCAATCGCGCGAGCGATCAGGTCGCTGCGGCCTGAGCCGGTCTTTCCGAGCACGCGATAGTTGCCTAAGTATGCGCGCGGCGCAACGCCAGAGATCAATCCGAGCGGCGAAACCGTGTTGAGGTCGCCTGCGGCGATGCCTGCGACGTTCGTGCCGTGACCGTTCTCGTCGTCCGCTGTCTGACTGTTTGAGACAAACGATTTGGCGACGATGACCTTATTGTTTGTGAATCGCGCGTTGTCATTATTGAATTTCGGGAAGCCTGCCGGAGCGGTGAAACCTGCGTCATTAAAGAGGGGATTCGTAATGTCAATGCCCGTGTCGAGGATGGCTATCTTCATCCCCTCGCCCGCGACTGTTGCACCGCCCAATTGCTCCCACATCGCGGGCGCGTTGATGAGCGGCACGCTCGTATCGAGCGTCGCGCGATATTCTTTGACTCGCTCGACGCGCTTGACTCCGGGCAGGGTCGAGATAGCAGCAATCTCGCCCGCGTCGGCTTCAATCGAGACGGCGTTGACGAGCTTGCTAAGCTCTGTGACGACGCGAAGGTTGGGCGCGATGACACGCGCGCGGGACTCGAAGCTTGAGTGCTCCTGCTCGATGCGCGCCTCATAAGCTCGCGCGGCGGGCGACGTTAAATCAACGTCTGGTTGCTGGCCTGTTGATTCGGTGTTGAAGTTGCCTCGCGCCACGCGCTCGTGAATGACTACGGGGTCGCTCGCAAGCTCGACGATGACGCTCAGTCGGCCTGAAGAATCCTGCGCGCTTTGCGCGGACTTCGGGCTGTCGCTTACTCTGACTTGCGCTCTCACGCCAATCGTGACCTGCATAGCCAGCGCAACAGCCATCAGGCACGCGAGAATCGGAAACCGTCTTTTCATATCAAACAATCACCTTCGCTTTCGGTCATCAATCGCCTTGATTTCGCTCTCCCGCAGGTCATCAAGCCAGCGACCCGAAGCCGCGAGCGGTGAGGACATAAGGCTTTGAAGCGGGAGAGCAGCCTTCGAGAGCATATAAAGATTAACACATCTTGGGCGGTTGCGCGCCAGCCATAAGATAATCGCAAGAAATAGCCGCCAGCCCTCAACCGTCAGTTTTATATCAGCGGCAAGGTTGAACGCCTTCTTTATTACGCCTGAAAGCCAGCGGCGGATGGCTGACCGCTCAATAGAATTAGACGCGCCCGGACAGTTCGGAGCCGGAGAAAAAAATTACAGCCGAATGATTTTGCTTTCGTGCTCCGGCATATCGAGCCGCCGCGTGACGTTGCGCGAATCAACGATGAGCGGCGCGAACCGCACGACGCGCGAGTAATCCACGTTTGAATGGTCCGTCACTATCACGGCGCAATCGCAATTTGATAAAACTTCGTCCGTAAGCTCGACGCTCGTGAGCGCGCCCTTGCCGTCGAGCCGCATCTCAGGGACGAACGGATCGTGATAAGTAACTACAGCGCCCTTGTGCATCAACTGGTCGACGATGCCGAGCGCGGGCGACTCGCGCACGTCGTTTATATCGCGTTTGTATGCGACGCCGAGCACGAGCACGCGCGAGCCTTTGACGGCTTTCCTCTGCTCGTTGAGTCCATCTTGCACAAGCCCGACAACGTGTTGCGGCATGTGCGAGTTGACCTCTTCTGCGAGGCTGATGAATCGCGCCTCGAATCCATGCAGCCGCGCTTTCCATGAAAGATAATGCGGGTCCAATGGAATGCAATGCCCGCCTATGCCGGGGCCGGGATAAAACGGCATGAAGCCGAACGGCTTTGTCGCCGCAGCTTGAATCACTTCGTGCGAATCAATTCCGAGATGATAGCAAAGCTGCGCCATCTCATTGACAAGCCCGATATTTACGGAGCGGAAAGTGTTCTCCAGAAGCTTCGCCGTTTCGGCCACGCGCGAGCTTGACACTTTA
The DNA here is from genome assembly GCA_035575515.1 of Blastocatellia bacterium. Classification (GTDB taxonomy): domain Bacteria; phylum Acidobacteriota; class Blastocatellia; order UBA7656; family UBA7656; genus DATLXU01. The sequence goes on along the minus strand of DATLXU010000127.1, from coordinate 170,313 downwards.
TGCACGCGCTCGACTATGGTTTGATAAAGCGCCGCCGCGATCTCAGTCGACATGCCGGAAACGCCGCCGACTACTTTCGGGATGTTATGAGTTTGAAACTGCCGATTGCCCGGATCAACACGCTCAGGTGAAAACGCGAGATAAAAATCTCTGTCGAGTTTGAGGCCCGTCTCTTCGAGCATCGGCAGCAGCACTTCATCCGTAGTGCCGGGATATGTCGTTGATTCGAGCACGACGAGTTGCGGCGCGTGCAGGTAGGCTTTGACCTGCTCGGCTGCGGCGAGAATGTAAGATATGTCCGGCTCTTTCGTTTTGCGCAGCGGCGTCGGCACGCAGATTATCACCGCGTCCGTGTTTTGAAGGTTGGAAAAATCTGTCGTCGCCGAAAGCTTCCCGCGCTCGGTCAGCGATTGCACCATCTCGCTCGGCACGTCAGGAATGTAAGAGCGGCCCGCGTTGATAGCCTCGACGCGCGACTCATCCAAGTCGAACCCGATGGCGCGCAAGCCGCCGCGTCCGAACTCTACGGCGAGCGGCAATCCCACATAACCCAAACCTATCACGCCGACAACGGCGCGACGTTCAATTATCTTGCTCAATAATTCTGCGCTCATTTCAAAATCCTGTTATCGCAATTTTCGCTTGTTCATCAAACGAAGGATAGGGCAACTAAAATCAAACAACATCAACTCCGCGCCGTCAACATAAAACAGGGGTCAATGAAGGATGAAGGATGAAAAGGTCAAAAGGCGAAACGGCATTGCTCGCTTTACTTTTTTACCCTTTCCCTTTTCGCCTTTTCCTAGCCCCGACCTCCGACCCCTGGCCCCTGACTAGATCGTTGCAAGCAACTCGTCGCGCGAGACGGCGGCAGTTCCAACTTTACCGACAACGACGCCAGCCGCGTGGTTCGCAAGCACAGCCGCTTCGACGAGCGACGCTCCGGTCGTGAGTGCAAGCGCGAGCGTCGCAACGACCGTATCGCCCGCGCCCGTCACGTCATAAACTTCGCGCGCGACGGTCGGTATGTGCGTCACGTCGCCGCCGTCTGTGAACAGCGTCATCCCTTCTTCGCCGCGCGTCACAAGCACGGCGCGGCAATCAATCTCCGCAAGCAGCTTTTGTCCGGCCTCGATCAAACTCGCTTCGTCTTCGATAGGAATGCCTGCGGCCTCTGCGGCCTCCTGATTGTTCGGCGTGATTACGGTGACCGGCTGGTAATGAGCAAAGCTGCGCAGCTTCGGATCGAGGCAGACCGTTACGCCGCGCTCGCGCGCATAGGGAAGCGCGCGCCCAAGCAATCTTTTAGTGAGCAGCCCCTTGTTGTAATCCGACACGACCATAGCATCAGCAGTTTCAATCAAGCGATGAAACTCTGTAATGACTTGGTCTTCGATCTCTTCATTGATTGCGGCGCGATTCTCGCGGTCGGCGCGCACGACCTGTTGATTATGCGCGATGATGCGAGTCTTAAGCGTCGTCGGACGCGACCGGTCAACGATGAGTCCCTCATCGCTCACCTGAATGTCTTTGAACGCGCGGCGCAATCGGTCTGCGTCCGCGTCGTCGCCCACGACTCCGAGGGGGATAGCTCGCGCGCCGAGCGCGATCAGATTCGACACGACGTTGCCCGCGCCGCCGAGCGCGAGCGTCTGCCGCTCCACTTCAACGACGGGCACGGGCGCTTCGGGCGAGATGCGCCGCACGCGTCCCCAGATGAACTCGTCGAGCATCACGTCGCCAAGCACGATTATTCGTTTGCCGTCGAATGCGCCGATTAATTCAGCAGCCCGCTCGCGCGCAAGACAGGGGTCGGGGGTTAGGGGTCGGGGGTCAGGGTTATTGCTCAAATTATTCTTTGGCTGTTTGCTCATTCGGTTCTTACTTTGCTATTTGCGGTTGAAAACTCGCATCTGCCTTGAAACCGGCTCCCAGAGCCGATTCTAAGACTTCATCAACAGCCGACGTTACATCGCTCTCAGGCACTTGACGAATAGCCAGCGATGATTCGCCGTCAATTAAATTATCAACTCTCGCCGCGTCTCCGCGTATCTGGGTCTGCGCGTCCTCATGCCGCCTGACCACGCGGTACGGCGCGTCGGTCCACGGATGCCACACCGTCGCATTCGATGAGCCGAACACGACGACGACTGGCCGTCTGAGCGCGGCGGCTATGTGCATAGGCCCGCTATCGTTGCCGACGAACAACTGCGCCATCTCTATGAGTGCCATTAATTCTTTTAGGCTCAGCCCGCCGATGACATGAGGGTGAGAGCGCGCCGCTTCAGATACTTTTTGCGCAACGCTTTCCTGGCCCGGACCTGCGATGATAATGCCTGGCAGATTCCACCGCTCACTCAAATGGTCGGCTACAGCGGCGAACCCGCCGGTTGTCCATCGCTTCGATTCCATAGCTGCAGCGGGCGCGATGGCGGCGAAACCTGATTGCGGCGCTTTTATCATCATCAGCCTTTTGCGCACGCTCGCCTGAGCTTCATCAGAAATTGTCAGGCTAAGCTGCGGGCGCGAGGCAGGCCAGGGCACGCCCGTCCAGTGAAGCAGCGCCAGTTGCTGCTCGACGCTGTGAATCCGAGCGCGACCGAGTATCACGTCGGGCGAAGGCGCGCGATGACTCAGCATCCACGAATGGCGATGGCCGCGATAGCCGACAGAGTGTCGCGCGCCCGCGAGCCGCGCAATGATGGTCGCCGTAGCCCCGCCGTGCATGTTGAACGCCACGTCGAATCGCTCGCGCCTAGGTTTTGCGATGAATCGCATGCGCGATGCAAGATACTTTTCGCTTACGAACAATTTATCCACCAGCGGATGATCTTCAAGCACGGGCGCTGAGAGCGGCTCCATTAAAACGGCTATCTCGATATCGGGGCGAAAGGCTTTGAGCGCCGCAAGACACGGAGTCATCAGCACCGTGTCGCCTATTGAACGAAGACGGATGAGCAGCACGCGGCGCACGGATGACCAATCTATATGGCCTGACTCGCGAACGGGATTGTTTGCGGCTTTAGTCTTCAACGACCGCCTCGTCAACGAGCATCACGGGTATGTCGTCGCGTATGGGATAGACGCGCTTGCACTGAGGGCACTTCAGCCCGCTCGCGTCCGGCTTCAACTCGACTTTGACTTTGCAGACCGGACAGGCAAGTATCTCAAGAAGTCTCTCGCTTACTGGCACGTTTCGCCTCCTGTTTTCGAGCCGTCAAGTCTAACACCCGGCTTTCGAGACAGTCAATTTTCGCTCTCCCTGCGCGAGCCGCGATTGATTCCGCCTGTCTGAGCGTTGATTATATTATTGAAGTGTTATACGGTCGCAGCCGGTTTATAATCGAGCGCGGTTTTTATGGAGAGACGATACACAATCAAGCGCGATGTGCCGCGAAGGTTCCTGGTCAACTACAAGGCCGACCTCAACACAGAGCAGTACAACGTCGTCACCGCTGGCAAAGGGCCAATCCTCGTAATCGCGGGCGCAGGCTCAGGCAAAACGCGCACCGTTACTTATCGCGTCGCGCGGTTGATTGAGACCGGCACGCCGCCTTCGCGCATCCTGCTCGTCACATTCACGAACAAAGCTGCGCGCGAGATGTTGCGCCGCGTAGAATCGTTATTGCAAACGGACGCGCGCCAGGTCTGGGGCGGCACATTTCATTCGATGGCGAATCGCATACTGCGCCGCCACGCCGAATCAATTGATTACCTGCCGAACTTTTCGATACTCGACAGCGAAGACGCAAAAGACCTCGTCACTTCTGCGATTCAGGAAGCGGGCATTGACCAGAAAGCTCGCCGCTTCCCCAAGCCTGAAGTCGTCGCTGACATCATAAGCTTCGCCAACAACCGCGACCTTCCCATCCGCGATTGCATTGTTGCGAACTATCCGCACTTTGAGCCGATAGCTGCGCAGATCGAGCGCGTTGATCGCATCTATCAGGCGCAGAAGCTCGAACGCAACGCTATGGACTACGACGACCTGCTGATTAACTGGAAGCGGCTGCTCACGGAAAAACCTGAGATAGCTGATTATTGGGCCAATCAGTTTGAATACATTCTCGTTGACGAGTATCAGGACACGAATAAGATTCAAGCTGAGATAGTTGATCTGTTAGCCGTCGGCCACCGCAACGTGATGGTCGTAGGCGACGATGCGCAATCAATTTTTGGATGGCGCGGCGCGCATTTCGAGAACATCTACACGTTCAAAGAGCGATACCCGGACGCGCAGGAATTTCATCTTGAAACCAACTATCGCTCGCGGCCCGAAATCGTTCTGCTCGCGAACGCTTCGATAAGAAATAACCGCCGCCAGTTTCCAAAAAACCTTCACGCCGTGCGCGAGTCGGCAAGCCAAACGCCCGCGCTCGTCCCCTTGCGCGACGCCGAGCAGCAGGCCGCATTCGTCGCGGGCCGCGTGCTTGAGCTGCGCGAAGAGGGCGTGCCGCTTTCCGAAATCGCCGTGCTGTACCGCAGCCACTGGCACGCGCTTGAGCTTCAGCTTGAGCTTGTGCGCCGTGACATTCCGTATGTCGTCCGCTCAGGCGTCCGCTTTTTCGAGCAGGCGCACATAAAGGATGTGATCTCGTACCTGCGATTGATCGTCAATCCTCGCGACGAGCTTGCGTGGAAGCGGGTGCTGAAATTAATACCGCAGGTCGGCAGTGCAACGGCAAATCGAATCTGGGAGCGCATAGCTTACGCAGAAGAGCCGCTCGCACTGGTTCGCCGCTCGGATTTCAATGCGCAGCCGCGCTACTCGCAAGGCTGGCAGGAGTTCATAAATCTGATAGAACGGCTTATCAGCGTGGAATATATTGACCGGCCTGCGGTGCAGATTAATCTGATACTTGAAAGCGGATACGAGGACCATTTGCAGAACACTTACGAAAACGCTGACCTGCGCGCCGAAGACCTGCGGCAGCTTGCCAACTACGCCGCGCGGTTCAACACCACTGAGGAATTTCTGTCTGAGCTTGCGCTAGTAAATACCGAGCGATTCGGCACTCCGCAGGGCACGACCGGCGAAGACGTCATTATGGGCGGCGACGAGGATGAAAAGCTTGTCTTAAGTTCAATTCATCAGGCGAAGGGATTGGAGTGGCGCGTCGTCTTTTTAATCTGGACTGCGGATGGCAAGTTCCCATCGGCGCGTTCCTTGCGCGACGCCGAAAGCGAAGAAGAAGAACGCAGGTTGTTCTATGTCGCCATCACGCGCGCGAAAGATGAGTTGTACGTCTGTTATCCGCTCGTCGTGACTGATTATTCGCGGCAGACTGTGATTCAGAAGCCCTCGCGGTTCGTCACCGAAGTCCCGCGCGAGTTGTTCGAGGTCTGGTCGGTCGAGGAAGAGACGCTTGAAGCAGGGCCGGAAGACTCGCCAAAGCTGATTCATTGAGCGCGGCTGCAACCCGTTTGCGTCCCGGAGAATCCAATAAGGCGTTCAAGTTTGATTCAATAATTCTTCAAGAAGCGACCGCTAAAACGTTCCTGTAATGAAGAAGCAAGCTGCTTGCGGAATGCTTCTCGATTGATGGAACCAAGTGCGGCGCGCGGCGTTGAATGTATCAAACAGCAGCAAAGGCTGCTCTATAACAGCAGCGAGAAATTGAAAGGAAGCGATTTAAGGTAAAGGGAAATGGCAGCTATATTCGAACAAGTAATGAGTGATTGCCGGATGTGGGAATGCAAGCAGTGTCATCAACTGGTTGCCGAAGAGCATACAGTAGCGTATCACCTGGTCGACCGGGTCCTCTACGGCTGGTGCGAATCCTGCTTCAACGAGCGAGACGCCGCGCGCGCGGAACTCGCCGCCTGATTCGATACAATCCCACAAATAAATCGAGTTTATCGCGCGTTCAATTATGCGCAGCGGCTCGGTCACAGTTGCGCGAGCTTTTTATCCAGATCATCAAGCGCGGCTGTGAGAATAGCTTTGTAGCGAGGGTTGCGGCTCGCTTCGAGTTCGCGCAGCACGCGAGCGCGGGACAAAAGCAGGCTCTCTTTCTTGCGCAGCAACTCCTGCTGGGCGGGATCGAGTCGCTCTTTGTCGCGCTCGGCACTGTGGGCTTCAGCCGATTCGATCTGCGCTTCTACGGCTTTGCTCTCCCATCCTCTGGCCATGACTCGATTATAAAACGGCGACGCCGCGCGCGGGCAAGCTGATGGTTTTGCCCGAAGCGCATAGCCTTGACGCGCGCGCGCGCAGATTGTAAGTTACAGCCGAGTCAGTAATTCAGGAGAAATCGTGGAGACGGCTAAGGGCAAGACGCGCGAACAGTCAATCAACAAACTCGCTGATAGCATTGACCGGTACGAAAAATATTCGCATCCACACACCCATTTGATGGCCGAGCTGGCCGCGCTGCTCGCGCGCAGGCTGGGGCTAACGCAAAACGACATTCGATCAATCACCGAAGCTGCGCTGCTTCACGACATCGGGTTGCAGGCGATGGCTCCGCCGTATTACTTGCGCGATAGCCCGCTCACGTTTGAAGAGCGGATGGATTTGTGGCGGCACCCGATAATCGGCGAGCAGCAGATGGCTAAACACGACGCAACACGCCACGCTCAGTTGCTCGTTCGCTGGCATCACGAATGGTGGAACGGAACGGGCTATCCTGACATGCTTGCGTTCGAGGATATTCCAATTGGCGCGCGCATCCTTCGCGCGGTTGAACTCTATAGCGCGCTCGTTTCCGATCGTCCCTATCGCGCTGCGCTCGATGCAAACAAGGCTTTAGAAACGCTCAAAGCATCGGCTGGCGTCGAATGCGACCCGTACATCGTCAAAGCTTTGGTCGCATTGATTGAAGAGATGCTCGCGCCGGTTAGCGAACCTGAAGCGGCTACGGTTGAAGAATCGCCCTCAATTATAAGTGAGCAACCGAAGTTAAGCGCGAGCGAGCCGATTGATTCATCTGTTACCGCTGAAACGAGCGGCGTTGAATCAACGCTACCGCCTGATTCAATGATTCCTGAACCGAATGGGCCGCGCGCAGGCATCGAGGCCGAAACGTCTGAACCAGATCAAGAGCAATCAATTGCAACGCCATCTGGTGTCTCTACAATCGAATCGACGTTTGTTACAAGCAACCTCGCCCAGGCTGAAGAAAACGCTTCAAACGAAAGCGAGCCTGCTACAGAAAGCGCACCTGTGACTTTTGAGTCCGAGCTTATGCCTGAAAAGATTGCGGAGACTGCTGTTGCTGAACAAGCGCATCCTGCAACTGAAGAATCTCGCTCGCCGGTAGAGTTACTGCTCAAGCGCGCGAAAGATTTTGGTGAAGACGAGGCCACGTGGCGCGGTTGGGGTGGCAGCCGCTACAACCGCAAGTTGCTGCTAGGGTTCGAAGCGAGTGTGCTGCGCCAGATTGAGTTTCGCACAATCGCCATGCCGTTTTGCGCTAGCTCGCGGCTCGACTGGTACTTGAAGGCGTGGGGCAAGTACATCTCAATCAACGACCCGCGCGCGTGGGCTTCGATGATCGCCCGCGCGACTGTTGAAGCGAAAGAGCCGCTCGGCGAAGACACAATCGTGCGCATACTCGATGATGTTTACGTGCCGCGCGCAAGGCTCGCAAACGCGGAGCTTCGCCGCTGGTTCAGCGAAACCGACGCGTGGTGGATGGACAATTTGCGGCACAATATCGAATCGCTCGACGATGAAGTGCTGCGCGCGCAGGCAATCATGCTTGGGATTCAGACGGGCGATTACGCTCTGTCTTTTAACGAAGAGACGCGCGAGCTTAGGCAGCCGCTCACGACTGTTTTCTGGCGGCTGGCCGGGCGCGCAGTCGCAGGTCACGCGGGCCACCTGAATAATCGCGCCTATAACATGCCCGTCGAAGATTTCATCAAGCGGTCTCGCGTCGACCTGCTCTATTTGAATCTCCCCGCGGCTCATGCGGAGCGCGCCGGAGAGGATGCCCGGTCTGATTGGCGCGAGTGCTGGGTGCAAGGCCGAGCAGTTGAAAGCGCCGATGATCTGATTAAGATCGCAGTCGTCCCTCAATCGAAGCAGTCCTTTCTCGCCTGCGTTGATCGTCTGCTCAAAGCAGGCTTGCACATACGCCAGTGGGCAATCGAGTTTCAGGAAATTGGGATTGCATCGGCGAGCGATATAGCCGAAGTGATTCAGGAATACAGACCCGTTCGCGCGACCTACTCAAAGGACGTGACAGAAGTTGCTGGCGGCCTGCGCAACTACATCATCGTCGCGGAGAAAGTATCTTAAGTTCAGGGTTCCGAGTTGGAAGTTGAATCCAAGCCAGTCTCTAACTCGGAACTGAAAACTTCAGGTATGCGTCTTTGTATCAAGCTCAATCTCTGATGTAACAACGTGCGAGCGGCGCGGCTTGAGCATGCTCCACAGCTTGCCGATTATTCCGTGCGCGACATAAACAGTCGAGATGATGAGAAGGGTCCAGCGCGAGTAGAACCATATAGCAAGCCCGACGAGCGCGAGCGCGAGGATTATAATGCGAGGGTTGCGATTGCCTACGCCGACGTTTTTGAAGCTCGAATAACGCAGCGTTGAAACCATCAGGAAAGCAAGTAAGAAGACCAGCACTACAAGTCCAAGCGCAAATACATACGGACCAATCACAAGCGATCCGATGTGCACATCTGCGACGTAGGCAACAGGCGTGGGAGCGAAATGCGCGATTGAAGCAATCATCGCCGCTCCGAACGGTATCGGCATTCCGACGAAGGCCTTCTTGTCAACTTTTGGATTCTTAGGCGGCAGGTGCGGGCTGGGCCTGCGCGCCTGCACGTTGAATCGCGCAAGCCGCAGCGCACCGCAGATTAAAAAGATGAACGAGGCAGCCCATCCCCAGTCGCGCACCTGCGGAACCTGCCCGTAACCCCACGCGAAGGCGAGCAACGCGGGCGCTATGCCGAATGAAACAACGTCCGCGATGGAATCAAGCTCAAGGCCGAACTCGCTCGTCGCGTTCGTCATGCGCGCGACGCGACCATCAAGCAGGTCAAACAGCGCGGCAAAGCCTATATTGATCGCGGCGCGGTCAAAGTGGTCTGCGGCGGCTGTGAAATTCCCGCCTTCAATGGCGCGCGTCCCTGCGAGCGATTCCATAATTGAATAAAAGCCGCAGAAGATGTTTGCCGTCGTGAGCAGACTCGGAACTACGAAGACGCCCTTGCGGAAGCGACGCCGCAAGCGAGAGTCCTGAATATCACCCGGCAATGCGTTTGATGTTTTGTCAGCCATCGCTTTCTCCCATGAAAGCATTAGACTCGCCGGAATGCATGGAAGTCAATCGCAGCGCACGCGAGCTATCACCGTGATGCCGCCCGTGACGCGGTCGCCTTTGCGCGCAAGCACTTCGACTTCCGCAGGCACTAAAACGTCCATGCGCGAGCCGAATTTCATCAGCCCGACGCGCTCGCCCGCCTGAACTCGGTCGCCTATCTTTTTCCAGAAGACGACGCGGCGGGCCAGCACGCCCGCAATCTGGCGAATCTGAACGGTGACGAATCGCCCGCGAATCGTGGCGATGTTCTGCTCGTTCTCTACAGATGCAATGTCGCGCGACGCGATGTGAAATGCGCCCGGCTTGTGAACGAAGTCAACTATCTCGCCCGCAATCGGCGAGCGGTTGATGTGAACATCCATCGGCGAAAGAAATATCGAAATCTGCGTGGGAGAATCTTTCGCGTCAGGCTCAAGCGGAGCGACAACGACGACGCGGCCATCCGCCGGAGAGAGAATCAAAGCTTCATCGGTCGGGCAGTTACGCTCAGGGTCGCGGAAGAAGAAGGCCATAAACGCAGCGAGCGCGAAGCATATGCCCGCAGCAATCCACCATCCGAGCGCAGCAAAGATTGCCGCCGGGATTATAAATAGAATAATGAATGGGATGCCTTCTTTTGCCATGCGATTTTAGATTTTGGATTTTAAATTTTGGATTACGAAAGGATTTCGGACGGGCAAAAACACAATGGTTCTTCGATCCAAAATCCAAAATAAAAAGCGCTGGTCACCCACGACGAGCGCAGCAAGCGCGCAACGGGTGCGCGAACATTTTCCGCTCGTAGGCAACCAGCGATTCTCTTTTCTATAATGGCGCGCTTTCGGCTCTCGCTCTAAAAATTAATGCCCTGCCGCCTGCTTTTGCTTGTAGCTGCGCAGGATTTCTTCCATCTGGTCTTTTAAGTATAACTTCTTCTTTTTCAACGTGGCTTCTTCCATCTGTTCCTCAGCGCTCGGATAATGCAGCGCGGCCAGCTCGCTCAACCTCTTCTCGTACTCGCTGTGTTGGTGCGCAAGCTCCGCAAAGTGTGCGTCGGTCGACAAAAGCTGCTGCTTGAGCGCTTCGGTCTCAGAGTAGCTCATAGGAATATTCCTCCTTGTATGGTTAATAAAAGACCAGTTTCGTTACCTGCCAAAATGGTACTTCAAAGCTACGGTGGTTGCAAGAAAGTTATGGCCGCGGCGGCGCATCAGCACTTGATTTGCGCGGCTCTCTGAGACGCAGCGACACGGCGACTATCCCTACGCTCAGGCACATCAAGAAAATTGTCCAGAGCAAGTTCATAGTCATTCCTCCGCGCGAATCCAAGCTGCAAAATTTCGCCGTGTCTCCTTCCTTGCAACTAATCACCGTAGCTTTCGCGCACCGCCCGCGCAGGGATGCGGAACTCCGCAAACTTCACCGCAAGCAGCCACGCAATGCCGGGAATCGCCGATAGCAATCCCGAAACTATCATCACCGTGAGCGGACTCATCGCTTTGAGCATCCACCCGCCGATGATCATTGAAATCGTCATCATCCCAAGCTCAAGCGCGCGGTCCGTTGTGAACACGCGCCCGCGATACTCGTCAGGTATCACGCGCATCACCATCGTCTCCTGCACGCCGAACTCGGCTGCGATTACAAGCCGACTCATGCCTATGCACAGCGCGACGAGCGCCAGCGACGGCATCAATCCGCCCGCTGAAAAGATCAAGCCGTGCGCGATGAGCGACCAGCCGACAAAATGACTCGCGCGCCTTTCCTTGCTCATCCATCCGCCAATGCGCCGCGCCATAGCCATGCCGATAAAGAGACCTACGCCGCTTGCCGTGAACAGCATGGCCACGCTCCAGTCGCCTCGCTCGCCTTGAGCGAAGAGGTGGCCGCCTATCTGATCGAACAGGACGCTATGCATCCCGCCGCCCATCGCCCATCCGATGTTCACGAGTATCACCCCGCGAACGAACGGCGTCGTCCAGATGTAATGAAGCCCTTCGCGCAAATCCGATGTGAATCGCGCGGGCGATTGCACCACCTGCTCGCTTGCGTGAACAGTCGCGCCGCACACTTCTTCAGCAGCAAGCACATCAACTAAGCTCGTTTCTTTATCAACCTGCAACTCGCTTGCTGATGAAGCGGCTGCGGCAACCGTTGAGCTTTGAGCCTTCGCCTGCCTCTTCATTGTCGCAGCAGGTATCAGCGCGACGTAGAGCGCCGACGCGACGAACGATGCCGAATCCACGACAAAGGCTATGTTGTAACCGAATCGCGCCGCCGTGACTCCGCCGAGCGCAGCGCCCAGCGTGAATTGAAGAAAGCGCGTCGAGTACATCAGTATGTTCGCCGTGAGCAGCTCGCGCGGCGCCACCAGATTCGGCATCGCAGCGTTCTTTGCCGCTTCGAAGAAGACCGCAAGCGATGACATCAATGCGCTGCACAAGCAGACGGCCCAGACCGAGCCAGCCGCAGCAGCCGCAAGATACAGGAGCGCAACTGCGGCGCGAATGATATCTGTCGCAATCATTATCCGTTTGCGAGAAAGGCGGTCAACAAAGACGCCAGCAAACGGCGCGACCATCAGAAACGGGAGCAGCCTTGCGACAAGCAGCGCGGTCGTTGCGAGCGGCGAGCCTGAAAACATCCTGATAAGCCCAAGCTCGGCAATGAAGGAAAACCAGGTGCCAAGCTCGCTTATTACCTGGCCCGTCCAGAGCCTGCGAAAGTTGCGATTGCCTTTTATCAGCTCGCCGTATGTTGCTGATGACATGATTGGCTCCGTTGCAGCCTAATTGCTGCCGTAAAAATCAAAAGCCGCCAACGTCAAACTTGACGCTGGCGGCTGTCGCGCTTGACGCTGGTAAAATTGTTATGGTCCGTTACGAGTATCCTGTTGCATTCCGGTAAAAGGCATCGGGACGGGCTGCGCCGTCGGGTAAAGCGCAAGGCAGTCTTCAAGCGCAGCCAGGCCGACAACGCCGACCGGATCAGCTATGAATTTTTCGTGTGCGCTTTTCATTAAACTCTCTCCGCTTGACTCTATGAACTACGCGCGCTGCCCGTTTGCAGGTTCAAAAATTTTTCGCAAGCAACAATAGCAAAACCGCGCGTTGGCGGATGACCCAAGATAAACCAGGCCGCGCTCGCGTGTCAACTTCTTTCTTATGTCGCAGCCATTTTTTATTCATCGCGCGAGCGCAAATAAGCCATGATTTTTAACTTTATGCGCGCCTTGACAATGTATATCCCATCTCGTATTCTTTTTGTTCGTCTTCTTTACGAAAAATTTGGAGATTCGTATCATGAGCACATTCGTTCCAAGCGGTAAGAACCTTGAGCAGAACCGCAAGTGGTTTATCATTGACGCGGACGGCAAAACCGTCGGTCGCCTCGCAACTGAGGCCGCGCGTCTATTGATGGGAAAGAACAAGCCCACCTACACGCCATTCTTAGACGTCGGCGATCACGTCATCGTCATCAACGCCGAGAAGGTGGTCTTCACGGGCAACAAGTGGCAGGACAAAGTCTATCGCCATCACACGGGCTGGCCCGGCGGACTCAAAGAGGTCACGGCGCAGAAGCAATTGCAGAAGCACCCGGAACGCATACTTCAGTCGGCAATTTTAGGGATGCTTCCAAAGAACAAGCTCGGTCGCAAGATGGGCAAGAAGCTGAAGGTCTATGTCGGCACAGATCACCCGCATCAGGCGCAGCAGCCCGAAGTTTTTGAGATCGGAAAGAAGTAAAACCACAAGTCCGGCTGCACCGAAGCGCCGATTGTGTGATTTGAAGGAGATTCGATAGTGGCAGAAGCGATTCAGAATTACGGAACGGGCCGCCGCAAGAGCGCAACGGCGCGCGTGTTTATCAAGCCCGGTACCGGAGAGATTATTGTCAACAAGCGCAAATTCGAGGACTATTTCAAGAACGAAGTGCACAGAATGGTCATCCGCCAGCCGCTTCACTTAACAGATTCAGTAGGCAAGTTCGACATACTCGTAAACGTCGACGGCGGCGGCATAGCGGGCCAGGCGGGCGCGGTGCGTCACGGCATCACGCGCGCGCTTGTGGACCTCAACCCTGAATTCAGAGTTAGACTGAAAAAGGCCGGTTTCATCACGCGCGATCCGCGCGCGAAGGAGCGCAAGAAGTACGGCCAGAAGGGCGCACGCAAGCGCTTCCAGTTTTCAAAACGCTAAAGCGTTTTGGTCATTTGTTATTTTCACAAGGGACGAAAGACAAATGACCAATAGTCCATTGCTGGCTCTCGTGATTGGTTGTCCCGGCAGGACATCAGGGGACGCGGGCCAGTGAGTACATAAACCAATTCAGCATTGAAGGAGGAACGATTGGCTACCGTAACAATGAAAGAACTGCTTGAGGCTGGCGTTCATTTCGGGCACCAGGTCAAGCGGTGGAATCCGAAGATGAAAGAGTACATCTTCGGCGAGCGCAACGGAATCTACATAATTGATCTTCAGAAGACCCAGCGGCTTTTCAAAGAAGCAGTCAAATTTGTAACGCAGAAAGCGATGGAAGGCGCGAGCTTCCTCTTCGTAGGCACAAAGCGGCAGGCGCAGGATGCAGTCGAAGAAGAAGCGAAACGCTGCGGTCAGTTCTACGTCAATCAGCGGTGGCTCGGCGGGCTGCTCACGAACTTCCAGACGGTTCAAAAATCAATCCAGCGGATGAAAGACATCGAGGCCATGAGAACCGATGGCCGCTTCGATACGCTCACCAAGAAAGAGCGGTTGCACCTTGAGCGCGAGCACGCTTCACTTGAGAAGAACCTCGCAGGCATTCGCGACATGAAGCGATTGCCCGACGTGATCTTCATTATTGATTCCAACAAAGAAGAGATCGCGGTCCGCGAAGCCAACAAGCTCGGCATCACGACCGTGGCGATAGTTGACACGAACTGCAATCCTGACGGCATTGATTACATCGTGCCCGGCAACGACGACGCGCTTCGCGCCGTGAGACTTTTCGCGGCGAAGATGGCCGACGCGATAATCGAAGGCCAGCAGATGATGAAAGAGGGCGCGGCTGAAATCGGCGAGGCTGCAGAAGGCGCCGAAGTCGCTGCCGCAGCAGCCGGGGCGGAAGCCGCGCCGCGCGCCGAAAGACCTGAGCGCGGTGAACGACGCGAGCGCGGCGGTCGCAAGCGCGGCGAGCGCCGTCGCACGACTTACGTGCCGCCCGGAGCGCCTCCTATCCCGGAGCCGCTCGCTCCTGTCCCGCCTGAGACCGGAGCCGCCGCTCCGTCAGGCGCAGACTTGGCCGCAACCGTGACGCAGTCGGATGTTCAGATGTCGCAGCCGGGCCATCGCGGCCATCACGAATCGTTTGACGCTGAACGTGAAAGCGTACCGGCAGAGACTGTGCCTGCGGCGCAGCACGTGCCGGGGGCCTTCGGGCGCGAAGGCGAGCAGTCACCCTCTGGCGCCGAGGCGACGCCGGGCCAGATGGCTCCCGCTCCGGCAGAAGACGCTCCGAAAGCAGAGAAAGCGGAAGCAGAATAAATCTAAGGATGAGGGATGAGGGATGAGGGATGAAACGGAGAAGCCTTAGTTCTCTGATTCATCCTTTTCATCCTTCATCCCTCATCCCTTGCAATAGGGAGATCAAGCAGTAATGGGAACAATAACACCAGCAGCAATCAAAGCTCTTAGAGAGAAGACCGGCGCGGGAATGATGGAGTGCAAGTCTGCTCTCACCGAAGCCGGCGGCAACGAAGAGAAAGCCATTGAGATTTTGCGCAAGCGAGGGCTTGCGACGGCAACCAAGAAATCGGGCCGCATCGCAGCCGAAGGGCTTGTTGATTCATACATACACGCGGGCGGAAAAGTCGGCGTGCTGATTGAAGTCAATTGCGAATCGGATTTCGTCGCGCGCACGGATGATTTCCGTCGCTTCGTTCACGACCTCGCAATGCACGTGACGGCGGCGGAGCCTCGCTATGTCACCAAAGAAGACGTGCCGGAAGACGTGCTTGCTAAAGAGCGCGAGATAGCGCTTGAGCAGGCGAAGAATGATCCGAAAAACGTTAACAAGCCTCAGCAGGTGCTCGATAAAATAGTCGAAGGCCGCTTGAGCAAGTTCTATCAGGAGACTTGCCTGATGGAGCAGCCCTTCGTGAAAGACCAGAACATTACCGTAGGCGATCTTGTGAATCAGATGATCTCGAAGACAGGCGAGAACATCAAGGTGCGCCGCTTCGTTCGCTTCAAAATGGGCGAAGGTCTGGAGAAACGCAGCACCGATCTCGGAGCCGAAGTTCAAGACCTGCTCGGCGGCAACAAGTAACGAGCTACAGAAGCCTCTCGCAAGAGAGGCTTTTTTATTATTGCCACCAGCATTCAGCGGTCAGCAACCAGAAGAGTTATTGAAAGCCTGATTGCAGACTAATTAAACTTCTTGCTGAAAGCTGATGGCTGAAAGCTGATAGCTATTTATGTCTGCGGATCAAAAACCGGTTTACAAGCGAATACTGCTGAAGCTGTCGGGCGAAGCGCTGATGGGCGATCAAGGTTACGGCATTGACCCTGCGACCATTACGCGCATCGCTCAAGAGATCAAAGACGTTCACGATCTTGGCGTCGAGGTTGCGATAGTTGTCGGCGGAGGGAACATCTTTCGCGGGGTCGCGCTGTCGGCCAAAGGAATGGACCGCGCATCGGCTGATTCGATGGGGATGCTTGCGACTGTGATTAATGCGCTGGCGCTTCAGGACGCGCTCGAAAAGCAGGGCGTCTTCACGCGCGTCATGTCTGCAATCGAAATGAACAAGATAGCCGAGCCGTTCATCCGCCGCCGCGCCATTCGCCACGTCGAAAAGGGGCGCGTCGTCATATTCGCAGCAGGCACGGGCAATCCATATTTCACAACGGATTCGGCTGCCGCGCTTCGCGCGCTTGAGATTCGCGCCGATGCCATACTCAAGGCCACGAAAGTCGAAGGCATTTACACCGCCGACCCGACGAAGGACGAAACGGCGACGATGCTTGAGAGATTAACTTACCTGGACGTGATTCAGCGCGACCTTCAGGTGATGGATACGTCAGCAATCAGCCTGTGCCGCGAGCGAGGCATACCGATTCACGTTTTCAATCTCTACAAGCACGGCAACATCGCCCGCGTCGTGCGCGGCGAAAGAGTCGGCTCGGTCGTGTGCGCTGACGAATCTCTCCTGGAGTCGGCTGCGCAACCTTCCTGATTCTGGATTTTAGTGCTGGATTTTGGATTGAAGGAGCGTCATACTCGCGTTCATCTGGGAATCCAATCTACGCAATCCAAAATCGAAAATCGAAATGGTGGAGGAGTTGAATGGAAGTCAAAGAGATAATCAACGACGCGCGCAGGCGGATGGACGCTGCGGTTGATGATGTGAGAAAAAAGCTTGCGGCTGTGCGAACAGGACGGGCATCGGTGAGCCTGCTCGACAACGTGACGGTTGAATACTACGGCACGGAGATGCCGCTCAATCAGGTTGCGACTATTCACGCGCCGGAAGCGACGCTGCTGACCGTTCAGCCTTTTGATCCGACGCAACTCGGCAACATCGAAAAAGCGATTCGCGCTTCCGAGCTTGGGCTTAATCCTTCAAATGACGGCAAGCTGATCCGCGTGCCGATTCCACCGCTCACCGAAGAGCGCCGCAAGCAGATGGTGAAAGTCGTTCACGAGATTGCGGAAGAGCATCGCACTGCGGTTCGCAACATCCGCCGCGACGCGAACGATCACCTCAAGAAGATGCTCAAGGACAAAGAGATTTCCGAAGACGTTGAAAAAGACGGTCTCGATCAGATTCAAAAACTTACCGACCAGCACATTGCTCGAATCAACGAGCTTTCAGAGCACAAAGAAAAAGAAGTGATGACGGTTTGATAAGGCAGAAGTAAAAATGCAATAGGTAAAAGTGGGAAGCGAGGATACACTTTGATTTCTACGCTTCTCCTAAACTTTACCTTTTGCGTTTTTACTTCTGCCTTCTTCAATCCGCCGCCTCCTGTCGCCTGTGCCGTTCGAGAATTTCTTCGCGCTGCTCTCTGCGATATGCAGTGAAGCCGAACCACAGGCCGAAGAATATAGCCATCAAAACTATTGAAGCGATCAAAGAGAAAGAGACCGAATCGCTGATCTTGCGCGCAACGACAAAGAAATCCCCGCAGATGCCTAAAGCGAGCGGGATCATGGCCGCTAACAGCACGCGACTCGAAAAGTTGTGGAAGTGTTTTGTGTCCTCGCCCTCTTCAACGATGCGATGATAAGCCGCAGGAGTCATCAGCAACACTGTGCTCAACGCCACGAGCGCGAGGCTCGCCAGATGGATGTATTTTGACGAATCGGGCAGCTTGTCGAAGCTCTCGACAAGCATCGTGGCGAATTGAAATCCCAGCAGCGCCTGAGCGCCAGGCAGCACTGTCCTTGCCTCAGTAAGCACATGCTTTATCTTGTCTTTGAGCCTGGTCCCGGTTGATGCTTGCTCTTTCTTGCTCATTGACTGCTCCCCCTTGCGCGCGGGTTTTCCCTTAGCAAATAGTTCAAGTCCATACCAGAAAAACAGCGCGACGAGGCTGGCCGCCACGCCCGACATTGCGCCGATGGCTGTGCCAAAGAGTTTTTCTGTCGCAACGAAAAAGTCTATGCCCAGCCCCAGCGCGAAAGGCATCAGCGCCAGCGTTATAAAGACCGATGTGATGGAATGCATATCTTTAGTATCTTCGCCTTCATTAGCAATTCTGTGATACGCGCTCGGCGTCATAAGCAGGGCGACTGCGATTATCATCAACGCGAGCGCTGCGAGCTTGAGAGACTTTGTGTGTTCGGGCAGCGACTCGAAGCCTTGTTCAAAGACGGAGCGGAACTGAAAGCCGAGCAGAACGTGCGCGCCCAGTATCAGTATGCGCGCTTCGTTGAGCGCGTTCGTGATCTTGTCTTTAAGCGCTGCCATATCGTTACACCGCCGGCACGAGCCTTTGCTCTATCGAAGAACATTGAAGTTCGGAAACGATACGAGACTGCGTGTTACGCGCCCGATTGCCAGAATTTAGGCGCGCTCACAATCATCCGGTTTGTGTCTGAGAACTCTTATCGCAATTACGATGCCGCGCTCGCGGGAGGTTGAATGTTGATTTCGCGGTCGGTGTCTGAAAGGTATCGAATCTCGACTCGAATTGCGCCTTCGGGCGTAAATCCCAACGCTTCGGCCCATTCGATTATCGTAATTGCTTTTTCATCTTCAAAGATTTCATCAAGCCCAAGCTCAGGGCACGCGCCTTCGCCTAGCCGGTAGAGGTCAATGTGATAAAGGCGCAAGCGGCCTTCGTGAACATTGATGAGCGTAAACGACGGGCTTGTGACATCCACAGGGTCAATCTTGAGTCCTGCGGCGATTCCTTTTGCGAATACGGTTTTGCCCGCGCCGAGATCGCCGCTAAGCAAAAAGATTGCTCGGCTGTTGAGTTGTTCGCCGATTCGTCGCGCAAGCTCGAAAGTCTCTTCAGACGAACGCGTCGTGAACCGACCAAAATGATCTTTTGCTTTCTCGTTTCTAATCACAGATTCAAACGTGAGTCATCGTTTAGACTCAATGCCACGACAGGTCGCTTGCTATTTCATTGAGCGGAATCACAACGCCGCGTTTGACATCAGCCCCCCATCGGGCGATGTGAAGGCCGATTGCGTCCGTATAGCTGAACTCCACGACAATCGGAGCGCGCTCGTCTGTTGACGGCTCGGCGCGCCATCCGTTTATCTCTATCGCTTCGCCATTGTTCTTATAATGATAGAGAGTCGAGTAGAGGTATTGTTGCACGGTGAAGTTCTCTTTGCGCGACGAGCTTTCTTTCACGAGGCGTATGGCTTTCGCCGTATCGGGTTGGAAGTATTCAACCGCAAGCACTGCGGCGGCGATGATCGTGATAGCTGCGGGAACAAAAATGAAAACAAGCTTCGGCCATTTGTCGAAAGGTATTCTCATGCCTGAAGATTATAGCTGAGGTTCAATACGAGATTGCAACGCAGTTCGTAATGTGTCAGATGCGATTCATCAATACGTTATCAAAATGGGACTGAAAACGATTTGCTTCCTGAGCTTCTTACGTCCTGCTATGGCGAGGAGAACAAATCGTCTTTCTCTGATATGAAAAACGAAGAATTGAAGAAAGAGGCAGACCGATTAATTGCCGATTGCAGGCTAGCGGAATTGCTGGCCCCCTACGCGAGATGGTTCATCGGCGGCAGCTACAGCTATGACCTTATGTGCTGGCGCGACCTCAATATGTACGTTCTCGACCCGGCGCGCGATTTGAAACGATGTTTTGAAATCGCTTATGAACTGACCCGGCGACTCGGCGCTGTGAAATCGCGTTTTACAAACAACGTCGGCGGCGAGCCTAACGGGCTATACTGGGGAATCCGGCTGGGAGACGCGCGACAATGCGCATGGAAAATTGATCTGTGGTTTTTAGATCAGGCGGGCTACGACGAGCACGCGGCTTACTGCTTTAATATGCGCGAAAAGCTAACGCCGGAGAGCAGAGCCATCATTCTTGCAATCAAAGAGGCTTACTGGCGGCGGCCCGAGTACCGTGACACAATCACGAGCGACATGATCTATCGCGCGGTTTTTGATCGTGGCGTGAAGACGATCAGCGACTTTGAGCGATTCGTAAAAGAAGGCGCCCTTTGACAGACTGCGCTGTTACGCGAAGCGGTTTTGGATCAAACCTATTGGTAGTACACTACTCGCGGAGAAATTGATTCTATGAAACGACTCTGGACGCTTTTGAGCTTAACTACGATTGTTGTCATTTCAACTCTCAAAGTAATCGCTTCAAGTCAGACCACGCAGGATCCGGGACCGTTCCCTCCGCCAAAACGCGAGCCGCCCATTGTCACTCCGGGCAAAACGAACAGCGACCCGCCGTCGGACGCGATAGTCTTATTCGACGGCAAAGATTTATCACGCTGGCGCAGCGCGAACGGCAGCGGCCCGGCTAAATGGAAAGTCGCAGACGGCTATGTGGAAGTCGTGCCGGGCACGGGCGATATCGCAACGAAAGAAGAATTCGGCGATTGCCAGCTTCACATTGAATGGGCAACGCCCGCTGAAGTCAAAGGCGAAGGGCAGGAGCGCGGCAACAGCGGCGTCTTTCTGATGGAACGATACGAAGTGCAGGTGCTCGATTCCTACAACAACAAAACTTATTATCACGGGCAGGCCGGAGCGATCTACAATCAATACGCGCCGCTCGTAAACGCCAGCCGCAAGCCCGGCGAGTGGCAGACTTACGACATTATCTTCAAGGCTCCGAAGTTTGACGAGCAGGGCAAGGTTACAGAGCGAGCGCGAGTGACCGTGTTGCATAATGGAGTGCTGATTCAAAACAACGTCGAGATATACGGCAATACGTGGCACGACAGGGCGGCGCTTTATATCGCGCACGGACCCGCATCGCTGAAGTTGCAAGATCATGGCAACCATGTACGCTACCGAAATATATGGATCAGGCCGCTGTAGCGCGGACTCATCAGCGCTTTCGAACGGTTCGATAAAGCAGTGACTTCTCCAAAACTGAAACGACGTCACAAAACGGAGACGCTAATCATGTCGCGACCGAAATACTTCGCTCTGCTCCTCATAATCCTTTCATTCAGCACAGCGGCGCGAGCGCAAAGCGAGCCTTACGCGCCCAAACACGGAAGCGCCGAACGCAAAGCGATAATGGACGCTCTGCGCGTTCCAGTTGAACGCAAACTTTTCAAACCGACGGTCTTTAAAGTTGATCACCTGAAAGTTCAAAACGGATGGGCATTCATGCTGGGCGTGCCTCAACAGCCAAACGGCAGGGCTATGGATTATCGCGGCACGGAATACGAAACGGCAATAAAACAGGGCGCGTTTGATGATGGGATTTGCGCTCTGCTTCGCAAGCAGGGCAGCAAGTGGCAGGTCGTTGCGTTCGTCATAGGCGCAACAGATGTGCCTTACATCGGTTGGGATAAAAAGTACAAAGCGCCGCCAGCGATTTTTGAATGAGCCTCTCCCTGATTAAAGGAGTAGACAACTTTCTCACATCAAGTCGCTTTGCAGTCTGACGAATTGATTTAACACTGAGGCGGAGCGCCTTCGCCTTCGACCCAAATCGCGCCGTCTTCAAAATATTCTTTCTTCCAGATCGGAACTATCTTCTTCAAACGGTCAATCGCGTATCGGCACGCTTCAAATGCGACGCGGCGGTGAGCCGACGCAACGACGATGACGACGCTCGATTCGCTAATCTCTATGCGGCCAAGCCGGTGAATGATCCCTATTCGATTTATCGGCCACTGCTCGCGCGCCTCGCGGCCAATCTGCCGGAGCATCTTGATGGCCATCTCCGTGTAGCCTTCGTATTCCAGATAAAGCGTGCGACGGCCTTTCGTGTTATTGCGCGCGACTCCATCGAAGATGACTACCGCGCCCGAATCAGGCGTAAGCACTCGCGCTCTCAGCCCCGCGATGTCTATCGGCTCGCGCGTGATCTCGAAAACATCTTCTTCCTCGCCGCCGCTTACGGGCGGAAGTATCGCCAACCGGTCGTTCTCTTTCAATCGGCTTGCGCGCGTCGCGTACTCTTCGTTGATGGCGAAAAGCAGGCTGCGTTCCATCTCAGCCAGTTTCGGATGATTCGATTTGAGCGCAGCGAACGCGCTTTCAACCGTTGCAGGCTCATCAAGCTCAAGCGCGACCGATTCGGCTCCGATCATCTCGCGCGCCTGGCCGAATAGCAATGCTGTGATATTTATTCTATTCGCAGTTGACATGACAATTTTAGATAGAAGCTCGTAGTCCGATGTTCGAAGCCATCTGTTTCGCTCGCTGTTTCGCAGACACCGGACTACGGACTTCGGACCACGGACACCTGTACATCTTCCACGCGCGAGCTTTCGATTTTGAAAGCTCGCAGTTCAATTTGCGGCTCAAGCGATATGATAAAGTAGACGGCTTCCGGGTAGAAAGCCATACCGATGTCTGACGCCGATGGATAAGGTGCCGTGCGCGGATGCGAATGATAGATTCCCAAAAGCATCTGGTTCGACTCGCGTATGCGCCGCATCGCGGCAAACAAATCTTCGGGCGAAGCGAAGTATCTCGTCTCAGGATTATCAGCGCAGTTGCGCAGCGGGTGAATATCTGTGACCGTGCCGTTTCGCCCGCTGAGCAGGCCGCAGCATTCCGCCGGGCGCGACCTAAGCGCGTGCTCTTCAATCGCGCGCCGCACGGCTTGGGTTATATGAATAATCTTTTCGCTCGCTTGAATGCTCATCGTTTCGTTGCGCTTGAATTGTATCACATGAAAAGAGCGCGGCTGCGAGCCTCAAAGCCTACGACGCCTCGAAGAAAATTGAAACTCGCAGGCTAAAGCCGTAGTCTTAATGAATGCGATAAAGCGAAAAGGAGGCGAGTCCATGAAAAGCGCTCTTCGATTAACGATAGGCGCGGCGGTTGTTTTCGCGTTTACCGCGCTTGGCGTTTCGGGAAGCAGCACTGGGGCTTCAAAATCGCCCGTCACTTTCACGAAAGACGTTGCGCCGATATTTTATAAGCACTGCGTCGAGTGCCACCGCGCGGGCAGCATCGCGCCGATGTCGCTTATGACTTACAAGGACGCGCGCCCATGGGCCAAGTCAATCCGCGAAAAAGTCCTCGACGGAGTGATGCCTCCATGGCACGCCGACCCGCGCTATGGCAATTTCAAAAATGACCGCCGCCTCACAAAGACAGAGATTGACACGATAGTCGCGTGGGTTGACGCGGGCGCAAAAGAAGGCAACCCGAAAGACTTGCCGCCAGCGCCGCAATTCACCGAAGGCTGGCGTATAGGCAAGCCCGACGTCGTGTTGAGCATGGCGCAGGAGTACTCGGTTCCCGCTGAAGGCACGGTGCGCTATCAATACTTCTTCGTGCCGACGAACTTCACCGAAGACCGCTGGGTGCAAGCCGCAGAGGTGCGACCCGGCAACTCGGCAGTCGTTCATCACGTCATCGTCTTTGTCGTAAGCCCTGACGCATTCAAAGGAAGGCCGCGCGTCTTTTCAAACGAGGGCGGAATTGATGCTCTCGTAGGCACGGCTCCCGGAGAGGAGCCTGTGATTTTGCCGGACGGCGTAGGGAGGCTCATCAAAGCAGGCTCGATGCTTGTGCTTCAAATGCACTACACGCCGAACGGAACGCCGCAAAAAGACCGCACTTCGATAGGGATTATTTTCAGCCGCAAGCCCGTCGCGAAAGAAGCGCGCGGCGGCGCGGCTATCAATCGCTGGTTCGCAATTCCGCCGGGAGATGAAAACTACGAAGCGCGCTCAAGCTATACGTTCAAAGAAGACGCGCACATCTTTTCGTTGATGCCGCATATGCACCTTCGCGGAAAAGATTTCGAGTACCGCCTCGTTTATCCCGACGGCACATCGAAAATCATCTTGAAAGTGCCGCGATATGATTTCAACTGGCAAACTCGTTATGAACTGAAAGAGCCGATTGCGGCTCCGAAGGGCAGTCGGCTCGAATGCCTCGCGCACTTTGACAATTCTGCAAAGAACAAGTGGAATCCTGATCCTACGAAGACAGTTCGATGGGGCCAGCAGACTTGGGAAGAGATGATGATAGGTTTCGTCGGCTTCACGCTAGACCGTCAGAATCTTCAAGCAGCGCCGCTCTCTCAAAAACAGAATGGCGAGGCGCTCGAACGCGGCTCGCCATTTTATTGCGAATCGAATGTTGCCGCAATCGCGGTCACTCATCCGAAAATCGTTAGATTACTGCCATTACATCGGCTCGTCAGCCGAAGGGCCGTAGATAGAAGGCAGCGGCACGTCCTGCAAGCGCAGGTAAACCGAAAGCTGCCCGCGATGGTGAATAATGTGGTTCAGCACCAGCCCGCGAATCATCGCTATTCGTGGCAACTCGCCGAAAACTTTATCACCGCTTCTCAGCCGCCAAGTTTTTTGTAGCTGTTCGTCGGTCGCCGTTTGCAATGCATCAACGGCCATTGAGAGAGCTTTGTCGAACACCTCCAACAACTCGAATCTGCTGGTCGGTGTGAATGGCTTGTAATCGCCCGAAGCGAAATCAAGTTCATCCTGGTTGACTATTGGAACGATCAATCCGGGAAGCTCTGCGACGTGGCCTGCGAGCCTTCCCAACGACATTGATTTCTCGTGCGGCTTCCAGCCGAGAGCCGGTTCCGGCACACGCTCAAGCAGTTTTCTTGTTGTATTTGCTTCATGCTTCAGTTCTCCGATGATTATTTCATTCAGTCCCATTTAACACCTCCTGGTTTTCATTCAGTAACTATGTCGTGGCCGCGCTCGAAACGAGCGGGCGCGGTTAATCGGCCTTCGAGATTCAACGAGCAGAGTTCCGGTCATCTTACTTCGGGAAATCAAACTGAGCTTTCATTCGCTCAATCTGCGCGGCATGTCTTCGCTCGTGTCCGCCTGCGATCACGAGCCACTGGTACATATTTAACTCTCCGAGAATCGGGTGCGGGTATTTCAAAAGGCTCAGGTCATACTGGCCCAACCCTTCTATAACTTCTAAAAACCTCTGGCGCGACGCCTCAAGCCGCGCAAGCGACTCCTCGACGGGCAGGTGAGATTGAGGCGCGACAAAATCGGGCGCTTGCGCCCTTGTGCTGCCGAGCTTTTCCGCGAACGGCTCAAGGCAATTGATTTCAGAACCGTCGGGCGTCGGGTCGGGCGGAAGATTCAGAGCCTGAGCCTGCTTGAGCATGCGCGATGCCAGTTTTAGATTTGCCTCTTCGGTCAAAGCAAGGTGATGAAGAACATCCGTGATTGACCAGTTGCTGTCGGAAGGCTTGTAGCCCAGTTGAGTTTCGCTCAAACCTGAAATTGCATCGAGCACGGCGCGGCGATGATTTGAAATCGCGTCAACAATCTCTTGAATCTTTTTTGATGCGGGCATAAATCCTCCATTTCAACCTGAGCGTCGTCGCAGGCAACGTTCAATAGGATAATGACCTGAAAGCGATGAGGCAAATCCCAAACTTTTTACGTTTGAATCAGGCAGATGGTTTCAAGCGCAGCCGCAATGTTGACTTTCTGTTGAATTGCGATTCTAATCCGTCTGGCCGCAGTTGCGAACACAGCCTGTGAATTAATCATTCCACAGGCAACCCGCTTGCGCCGCGATTGCGTCTTTATGGCGTTCGCCCGACACGGGTGATCTTTGAGGAGTATTCTCATGAATAACATCAGAAAGCCTGTAGCTTACCTGAGCGCGCTCGCGCTTGTCGTGATAATGTTTTTGCCAGTCGCCTCCATCGCTCAGACCAGAGTAAAACCCGGATGGAATTTCTTTTCGATAAAAGACGACGTTGAGTTTGGCCGCGAGGCGTCCAGAGAAGTCGAAAAGCAGATGCCGCTCGTGCGCGACCCCATTGTGCAGGGGTGGATTGATGAACTCGGTCACAGGCTTTCATCAAAGACCTCGATGCCGAATCTGCCCTGGCAATTTCATGTCACGAACTCGCGCGAGATAAACGCGTTTGCGCTGCCCGGCGGATTCGTCTATGTCAATCGCGGCCTGATTGAAATAACGAACGACGAAAGCGAGCTTGCCGGAGTGTTGGGGCACGAGATGGCGCACGTAACGCTCAGGCACGGGACGAATCAGTTGACCAAAGCGTTGTTGCTGCAACTGCCGCTCGCGGTACTTGGCCAGATGAAGGGCACAGCCGGTGTCATCGGCAAAATCGGTCTGGTCGGGATGTCGCTGGCGTTTTTGAAGTTCAGCCGCAGCGCGGAACAGAACGCAGACATTCTCGGTGTGCAAACGATGACTCGCGCCGGCTACGACCCGCGCGGGATGACGACAATATTCGAGAAGCTCCAGCGCGAAGGCGGGAACGGCCCGCAGTTTTTATCCGATCATCCGAATCCTGAAAACCGCATCAAGCGAATCCAGCAAGAGATAAGCTTGGTTCAGGTGCCGCGCAATCCGATTGGAAACTCGAATCTTTACTTGCAGGCCAAGAGCCGTTTGCGCTCGATGGTTCCTGCGCCAAACGTTTCGCCGCGCCGCGCGTCGGCGCGCACAAGCTCGCAGACGGGCGAAGCGCCGAGCCACGATTTTCAGACTTATCGTTCGCCGGACGGCGGCGTTCGCGTAGGCTATCCATCTAATTGGGAAGTGAATGATGAAGGCGCGACCGTGACGTTTGCGCCCGATTGGGCCGTTGACGGAAACGACGTGACGCACGGCGCTATAATCGGTCACCTCGAGGCCGGCCCGCGCCGCTCGATGTCGACGGGTCAGGCCCTCGACGCTATCATTGCGCAACTCTTACAGGTGAATACTTACCTGCGCGAAGAAAGAAGCGAGCGTCGCGAAACGGAACTTGACGGGGAACAGGCGATGGCGACTTATCTTACAGGCAGGACGGCTCAAGGATATAAAGAGCGCGTGTGGGTTGTGGCGCAACCCGTCGGCCAGAGCGTCGTCTACATTCTGTTCATTGCGCCCGACCGCGAGTTTCGCCAGTACGAGCCGACCTTCCGGCGAATGCTTGAGAGCTTTAAGCTGAAATAGAGAGCGATCCGCGAATCTGCGCGAATTTTTTCAAGGTCTCATTAGTGATTCTTTGAGTGAATTCGTGGATTAATTCTTAATGGCCGAGAATGGGATATTGAGAATCGGATACTCGCGCCAGTCTTTATAATCGTAATGCCACCACTCAGGCTCGTAAACCGCAAAGCCCTCGGCTTCCATCGCCGCGCGCAGCATGTCGCGCAAGCGTCGTTGCTCATCCGTCCCGCCTGTATAGTTGATATGTGAGCGTTCGGTCATCTCGTCATAGCCTGACGGCATTTCGACCAGCTTGCCGGTTTTCAACTCGAAAATTGAGAGGTCGACCGCGCAGCCGCGATTGTGGCGCGAGCCTTGCGCGGGGTCGGCCACGAATTGCTTCTTGTCTTCGGGCGTCGCGTCCCAGAATATCTTCGTCACCGACCACGGGCGATAGCCATCGAAGACGACGATCCCGTAGCCTTTCTTCCGCAGCGCTTTGTTCACTCGCGCTAGAGCTTTCGCCGCCGGGCGTTGAAGGAACGCGCGTGCTTCTGTATAAACAGGCCGACCCAAGAAATTATTTGAAGTCGCATATCGAATATCTAATCTGATGGTCGGGTCGAGCTTCTTCAATTCGACAAGCTCAGGCTTGCGAAACTGCCCTGTCTCTTTCGGAGGCTGATCCTGCGGGAAGCTAAAGGCGGGCGAAAGCGAAAGCGCGACTAAAAGAGCGATTGTGCAACTGTATCGCGTGGACTTCAAAGTTTCTCTCCCGTCATAAGGATTCGAAGCTGGAACAATAAAGAAAAAGGCAGGTCATTGTACTGACTCTGCCGCTTTGTAAAGTAAGATATTAATAGCGGGGGGGAGACTTGAACTCCCGACCTTGGGGTTATGAATCCCACGCTCTCACCAACTGAGCTACCCCGCCGCAAAAGGTTGATTATAATCGAGCCGATGAAGGGCGGCTAGTCGGACTTGAACCGACGACCTCCTGATCCACAGTCAGGCGTTCTAACCAACTGAACTATAGCCGCCACACAAATTCATCAAAAAGCGCAAAAGAAATGATAGCGTGACTTGCGCCGCTTGCGCAATTGCAAAACTCTTGCGGTCCCTGCCAACGCCTCACTAAATCACGGTTCCGTCAGCTATCACACCGTTCTTGGGAATGATGACTATGCCGTCGCGGATGAAATAGCCGTCCCCTTCATGCTCTTGAATCCCTTGCTCGTTTACTATCCTCACGCCTGAGCCTATACGCGCGTTCTTGTCTATGATTGCACGGCGGATGAACGTGTTGGCTCCAACGCCCACGCGCGGGTAGCCTCGCTCTATGTCGGCCTGCATCTCGTCTATCGTCTGGTAAAGATCCGCGCCCATCATCAACACGCCTTCGAGCCGCGACCCATGTTCTATGCGGCTGCGAATCCCAATTATGGAATCCTTGACGGTCGCGCCGTTGATTATGCACCCTTCGGTGATGATCGAGCTTTGTATCTGGCAATCCAGAAGCTTCGAGCCGGGCAGGTATCGCGGGCGCGTGTACATCGGGGCTTCCGCGTCGAAGAAATTAAACGGGGGCAGCGGCAAGGTCATTTCCATATTCGCGCGATAGAAAGAGCCTATAGTTCCGATGTCTTCCCAGTAACCGTCAAACAGGTGCGCCTGCACGTTGTAACGCGAAAGCGCCTGCGGGATGATCTCTTTGCCGAAATCAACCGCATTCGGCATCTCTTCCTGAAGCAATCGCCTTAACACTTCTTTATGAAAAACGTAAATCCCCATCGAAGCCAGGAAGGGCCGCCGCTCTGCCTGCTCAGGCGATAGTCCAAGCTTTGTCGTATCAACGCGCATCTTTTCGAGCGCCTCGCCCTTCGGCTTTTCGCTGAACTCAACGACGCGCCCCGTGTCGTCAATCTTCATCAATCCAAATCCCGAAGCATCTTCCGTGCGCGCAGCCGTGACCGAGATGGTAATATCCGCGCGAGTGTTTTCGTGCCGCGCGATGAACTCGCGATAATCCATGCGATAGAGATGGTCGCCCGATAGCACGAGTATCAGGTCGCCCTTGTAATCATCAAGGTGCGTGAAGCTCTGGCGCACGGCGTCGGCTGTACCCTGAAACCAGTCGGGCCGCTCAGGCGTTATCTCCGCCGCAAGTATCTCGACGAAGCCGTTCGTAAATTGAGTGAAGCGGTAGGTCCGCGTGATGTGGCGATTGAGCGAAGCAGAATTGTATTGCGTGAGAATGAATATGCGAACTATGTCGGAGTTGATGCAGTTGGAAACCGGTATATCAATGAGCCTGTACTTGCCACCGAGCGGCACCGCAGGTTTAGCCCGCTGCTTTGTGAGAGGATAAAGGCGCTGCCCCGCGCCTCCGCCCAGTATCACTGCCAGCACTTTCTCATCCGCCATCAATGCGCTCCTTGTGATAAAGAACGATTCCTTGCGCCCACCGCAGGCAAAAGTATAACCGTCAGCCCGCCCGCTATGAAACCCTCGCGGAGCAGTATGACCATTTAGCGATGAACAAGAAAAAACCGATCAGGGTTCATCATTCATCATTCATAGTTCATAATTGCTCTTATGACAGCGCAAAGCGAAATCCGCATAGCCGACAGCATGCGCCGCGCTATGGATAAGGCTCAAGCAATCGTCGCGCTCGAATCAACCGTCATCGCTCACGGCTTGCCGCAGCCGCTAAACTTGGAAACCGCTCGTGCGTGCGAAGAGGCCGTTCGGCGACTTGGGGCCGTGCCAGCAACCATCGGCATCGTTGACGGCGCGGCGGTAATCGGCTTAAACGAAGACGAATTAAAAATCTTCGCAACCGGGCGAGCCAGCGACGGGAGCGCAATTGAAAAAGTTGGTCTCAACAACCTCGCCGCAGTCACGGCGCGGCATGCGAGCGGGGCCACAACGGTTGCAGCAACATTGAAGCTGGCCTCACTCGCAGGATTAAAGGTTTTTTCGACAGGCGGGATCGGCGGCGTGCACAGGGGCGCATTTGATTCTTTCGATGTGTCGGCAGACCTGACGGCGCTTGCCGCGACGCAGATGATTTGCGTCTGCGCAGGCGCGAAAGCGATTCTCGACTTGCCGAAGACTTTGGAGTATCTTGAAACGCTCGGCGTACCAGTCATCGGCTATCGCACGGAAGAGTTTCCCGCGTTTTACTCTCGCACGTGCGGCCTGCGTGTTGATGCAACCGTGCAGAGCGCGGATGAAGCAGCCGAGATAGCTATGTGCCACTGGCGGATGGGCGGCCAGACATCTGTGCTGGTGTGCGTTCCTGTTCCTGAAGAGTTCGAGATACCAATTGATGAAGTGGAGCGCGCAGTTGATGAATCGCTTCGCCAAGCCACTCGGCTTGGGATTCGCGGCAAAGCCCTCACGCCGTTCCTGCTTACTCAATTGAAAGAGTTGAGCGGAGGGCGAACGCTCGAAACCAATCGCGCGCTATTAATCAACAACGCCGAAGTCGCAGCGCAAATCTCTGTGAGCCTCGCGCAAAAAATCTTTGGCCCGCCGAAAACGTGAAAGTAAGCGGCGGGCCGAGTTTCATCGGTTTGCCAAGAAATGAATTAATCGTCAAACCGCGTGAATCACCGTTTGTTCGTCAGAAAGTTTTAGCCGGCGTCAGTGCCGTCTGTCGAATGCTATGCCTCTTTCGACCTGATTAATTGCTTGATTGACCAGTTTCAGCGCGTTCGCTCTGTGTCCTCCCTTGTCCGACGTAGCTTCTTCCAGTTCGCGGCGAGCAGTCTTCAATGCATCGAGCGCAGCCTGCATGTGAGGTTGGTCTGCGGCTCTGGCCCTCTTTGGCAAAGCCAATCCCAAAGCTGCTGCGGGGAGTATTGCGCCTACAACTGAGCGACGAGAAATCTTGCTCTTCATAAAAGCCTCCTGTTTGATTTTTTTCTTGCCCAACCTGAGATGATGAAGGATCAGGCCCCACCGCTATGATTGATTATGATCGCTAATAATTTCCGCCTGAGAATAAACCAGCCATGACTCGTTTTCAATAGCGCGATGATGAACTCCACACTCTATCGCATAAACGACAGAGTCGCAGTCGTCACGCCGTCGGTGTTTAGAACGCTCACCATAACCTGCTTTCCGGGCGGAGCCAGCCGCTGCCAGTCCTCTTTCGAGATGAGTTGCTTTTCGGCTTTCTTCTTCTTTTTATGATTCACGGTGTCGCGTACGCGCTCGCCGTCAATCAAAATATCCGCGCCCGCCGAAAATCCTCTGCCGCTCACAATCAACCTGCCATTCGTATCAACTGAAACGTCGTTGAGTTGCGGCAATGATGGCGTATGGTTCAGCCCGTCGAGTGTGAAAAGGAAAAATGCGATGCACATCTCATCCGTAGTCTGCTCGCCCCACGTAACAGTCTTCGGAGGATAATTCGGGTTTCGCGGATTGTTCACAGAGTTGTCGTAATAAGCTGTGAGGCTCAACTGCGTGAACGGCGTGATCGCGACAGGCTCTTTGTAGTAATAAACTCCCTGCCAGTGAAAGTCCCAATCGTCAATGTTGATGAGACACTCGGTCGTACCATTCGGCAATCGCGCTTCGACATTCATTTCGCGTCCGAGCAGGTGCATGTGTGGCGCGATTCCGAGAATGTGAGCGTTTGCGCCGGGCGGGATGATGGCCAAAGCCGTGACTCGATAGTGCGGGTCGCCCGCCGGAATCGAAAAGTTTGTGTTGATGAGCGGCAGCACCTGAATGTCTTTAACAATGGGCTTGCGCGCGAAGTAAAGACCTATCTGCGTGCGATCAGTTTCCGAATCAGCCGTGTGCGGATGATAGTGAACCTGAATCACGACGCGCGCATCTTTGGGCAGAAGCCAACCGTTGCCGTCGGGTTCGTACCGCGCGCGAGCGCCGGGAGCCCAACCGCCGAGCGTGCCCGTCGCGGCAAAGCCCGGCCCGCCGAATGAAGTGTAGCCCGGCTCAGGGTCTGCGTCGTCGAGCCGCTTTGATTCGCCCGTCGTGTCGAGATAGATGATGACGTGATGAACAACCTCGCGATTGCCCGGCTTGATTTCAACCGCAGAAACGTAGCGGTCGCCGCGCAGGTCTGTCGGAATCGAGAAGCAGCGATAAACATCATTGCCCGGTTTCACCGTGTAGTCCGCGTCAGGCTGCAATACCAAATCGGGCTGGCCGATGGTCCACCCGCCATCGAACCGTAAAGGCTCAGGCAAATCCGATGAGTTGCCTTCGGGCGCGCCCGCATTAACCCATCGCGCGACGGTGTCAATCTCTTCGTCGGTTAATCTTCGCTCGCCTTCAAACTCGCCGCACCCGGGTACAGGTTTCCACGGCGGCATCTCACGCGATGCGGTTTTTTCTTTTATGCGCGAAGCGTAGGGCCGCGCCTCCTGATAGCTCATCAGCGAAAACGGCGCGATGTCGCCCGCGTGATGGCAGACCTGGCAGTTGCGTTGAAAGATGCGAACGACTTCGTTACTGAACGTTGGCGCATCAGCGGCAGCCGCGCTCATCGTGCGCGCGTTGAACGCGACGAAACCAAAGGCGGCTGCGATAAACAGTAGAGCGAAAAATTTCTTCAACATAAAATCAAACTTCTTACTGCGCTTTGATACCTGCATCAACCTGAGCGCGATTTATTTCATTAGCGCGCTCCACACCTTGTTAATTGCTCATGCGATTCCGCGCTATCTGCCTCAGTTTTTCTTCTCTACCTTTTTTCTTTTCGTTATACCCGCGCTCGCCGTAAGGCTCCAACTTCCCAAGCCACATCTCCTCAAGGAACGCCGGGTCAGGCTTATAATCGTAATCTGCTCCTTCGGTCGCCGCGAGTTCGTCCAGCGCTTCAAATGCGAAATTTTCGCTGCCAAATTCTTTCCACTCAGCTTGGAGCTTTCGGTTCGCGTGGCTTCCCATCTCAAGCTGGAATCTATTGCTGTTGAGAATACCCGTCAGATTGAGCGCGACGCCTATCAATACTTTGCCGTTGACGAGGCTGCGTATTTGATAGACGCCCATCCTTGTATGGGTTTGTTTGTACTCGCTCTTCAGTTCTCTTCTATTATTCATTCCGCTCTCTAAATCATAAAAGTGCGATTGATTGCTTCGATGGCGACAGAGATTCTAACCCGATTCCAGTATGCCGAAAAGTACCATTTGTGTTATTGCTCCGTTATGCGCGGAGCGAAGCTCAGAGTTCACGCATTAGCGTGCTTACGAATAGCCTGAAGGCCGGACTCTTAACCTGAGCGTTAATCGCTTTGACTTGCGCGGCGCGTTCAATATAATCGCTTGGCCGCTTCTCAGCTTTCTTTCGATTCATCACGGAGGCACGAACCCTATGACCGCATCTGCGCAACAAATCGAGATGGAAGAAAGCCAGCCGCGCGCCCGGTCGCGACGCCGCTGGATGAAATGGATTTTCATACCGCTCGCCCTTATCTTCGCCACGCTGCTCGCTCTTGGTCTGTGGCCTATGCCGAAAGACTTCGTGGGCGATGAAGGCACGGCGGGCGTTGCGGAAGGCGGCGGCGGGCTTCGCCGCCCGTTCCCCGCGATGGTCGTTCGCGCAGACAACGACATCAATAATCCAAAGTTCAACGAGCGCGTCGCGCTTGGCCGCTTGTTATTCTTCGATCCAATTCTTTCGGGCGCAAATGACATCTCCTGCGCGACGTGTCATCATCCCGACCTTGGATTCACAGACGCGCGCCCGCTCTCGATGGGCAGAGGCGGGCGCGGGCTTGGGCCTGAGCGCGCGGGCGGAACCGCGATACGTCGCAGCGCGCCGACTATCTGGAACGCGGCTTATAATCACATGCAATTCTGGGATGGCCGTGCCGCAGACCTCGAAGAACAGGCCAGAGGCCCGATCACAAGCGCCGACGAGATGGCCGAAGACCCCGACAACCTCGTTCGCGAACTCAAAGCCATCCCTGAATACGCGAAAGCGTTCGACTCAGCTTTCGGCGCAAGCGACGGCGCAGGCGTAACGTTCGATAACGTCGTCAAAGCGATAGCCGCGTTCGAGCGGACGCTTACGGCCAACAATTCGCCCTTTGATCGCTACGTCAATGGTGACCGCACGGCGCTCACTGCGTCGCAGATTCGCGGCTTCAACCTGTTTCGATCAGGCCGCACGCGCTGCTTTGAGTGTCACGGGCTGCCGACGTTTGCCAACCGCGATTTCAAAATAATTGGCGTGCCCGATACCGATGCGAAGCAACCCGATCTCGGTCGCTTCGACGTGACAAAGGGCGAAGGCAACAAGTTCGCCTTCAAAGTGCCGACGCTCCGCAACGTCGCGCTCAACGCGCCTTACATGCACAACGGTCGCTTTAAGACTCTCGAAGAGGTGCTCGATTTTTACGCCGCAGGTGGAGGCTCAGGCGAGCCGTTCAAAAGCGAGCTTTCCGACGAATTCAAACGCGGGCTTGAGGCAAAAACGATTCGCATTGACGACAAGATTCACACCTACACGATCACCAAAGAAGAGAAGCAGGATTTGATTGCGTTCCTCTACGCGCTCACGGATGAATCGAATCTGCCGCAGATTCCCGACCGCGTGCCTTCGGGCCTCGTCGTCGTGCCACGATTGAACAATCCTGCGCGCGAGCTTGCCCGGCAATTCAACACAGGTTCGCCCGCCGAGCAGTTCGCCAACCGCAGCGAGCCGCAGACGATCACTGTGAAGTCGGGCGAGTCAATTCAAGATGCGGTCAATCGCGCGATACCCGGCGATACGATCCGCGTCATGCCCGGTGTTTATCACGAATCAATCAGCGTTGATCTTGACCGCATAACTTTGATCGGAGCGACCGATGCGCAATCAAATCCATCGCGGCCAGTCTTCGACGGGAAGGATATTTTGTCCGACGCGGTGATTGCGACGGGCAGCGATTTTCACATCGAAAACTTCGACGTGAAGAACTACACCGCAAACGGCGTTGTCGTGCAGCACGCCTTCCGCCCTCTCTTTCGCAATTTGCGAGTTGATAAGACGGGGCTGTACGGCGTTTATCCCGTGAGCTGCACGGGCGTGACGATCGAAGATGTTGAAGCGTCAGGCATAGCCGACGCCGCGATTTACGTTGGCCAGTCGCGCGATATTGCTGTCAGAAGATGCAAAGCTCACGACAGCGTCACCGGCATCGAGATTGAAAACTCAATCAACGCTGTCGTCGAAGAAAACGAAGTCACGAACAACACGGGCGGCATACTGGTTTTCGTGCTGCCGAACAACGTCTCGAAGGTCGGGCGCGATTGCATCGTTCGCAACAATCGAGTGATTGCTAATAACCATGTCAACTTCGGCAATCCGAACGCCATCGTGTCGAACGTTCAGCCGGGCACGGGCATTTTGATAATGGCCGCAGACAATACCGAAGTCACCGCTAACACGGTCTGCGGCAACAACAGCTTCGGCGTCGCGGTCGTGAGTCTCGAAATAATCTTTCCGAAGGGGACGGCTTTCGATGTCGGTCCCACGCCCGAAAACAACTGGATTCACGATAATAAATTCGGCGACGAAAAAGACGCGGATCGCTATCCGCCCAATGGTCGCAGCCCGACTGAGCAATTAACAAATTTAGGTTTGAAGGGCGCAGACCTGCTGTGGGATTTATCGGGCTGGTCTAACCGCTGGAACGAATCAGCGGCGACGCGCGCCACGCCCGTGTTGAACGGAAGCTGGCCCGGCGTTGCTCGCCGCGCATACTGGCGCGTGCTTCAAGTGGCACAAAAAATCATCTGACTTGGATTTTGGATCGAAGAAGCAGAGCCTCTGCACTTAAATACGATCCAACTCCGCCAATCCAAAATCTAAAATCCTAAACCGTTGTGAGGTTATTGATGGCACAGGCTGCAATCGAAACAAAGACCGTTGAAGAAGCAAGCGAGAAGGGAAACGATATACTCGCCACGTCGCTCACGGGCGCGTGCCTTGCAGAATTCATTGGCACGTTCATAGTTATCCTCGTAGGCGATGGAGCTGTCGCGGCTGCGGTCTTTACGGGCGCGATTGATGGATGGGGGGTTGCCGTGATGTGGGGACTCGCCGTCACATTCGGCATATATGTCGCCGCGCCTTCTTCGGGCGCGCATTTCAACCCTGCGGTCACGATTGCGATGACTGCGTTTCGCGGCTTTCCGTTGAAGAGAGTTGCGCCTTACATCATCAGCCAGACGGCGGGCGCGTTCGCTGGCGCGGCTGCGGTCTATGCGATGTGGTCGGGCTTCTGGGCGAATGCGGCTCAGAAGCTCAATGTTGAAATCGGCGCGGCGGGCAGCCAGAAATTGATGATGGTCTTTTCGTGCTTCTATCCTAATCCCGGCGGCGTAGGCACGGACGCAGCGGCAATGGCGACGGTCAGCGCAGGCACGGCTTTTTTTATTGAAGCAGTGCTTACGATCTTTCTGCTGCTGATGATCTTTGCGCTGACCGAACCGAAAAGCCCCGCGCTCCCGCAAGCGGGGCTTGGCCCGATTTTTATTGGCCTGACGGTCACCGCGATAGTTGGGATGGGCGGGGCGCTCACTATGGATGCCGTGAACCCCGTGCGCGATTTCGGCCCGCGCCTGTTCGCTTATCTTGCGGGCTTTGGTTCAATCGCATTTCCCGGCCCGCGCGGCAACGAGTGGTGGCTCTACATCGTTGCGCCAATTGTGGGCGCGCTCATCGGCGCGGCGGCGTACCGGCTTTTGGTGCGCAGGTTCATCCCAGCCGCCGATTGACGACGCGCGCAGCAATCTCTCGCGCAACAAGCTCGGGTTGATTCTTGAATGTGGTTAAACGCCGAGAGCGCAGCGTGGGGCGATTACTGCGCTCAAGCCATTCGGGCCGCGCGACCGAAGCGGGAGATGATTAAATCTTGAAGAGCTTGTCGAATGCCGAGCGGGGGTCTTTTGCGCTCACGGTCGCAGCCGTAGTCTCGCGCTCGATAGTCTTTCGCGGCTCGAAAAGCGCGCACTCGTTTCTGATATCTTTTTTCGCTATGCGCTCGGTGACAGGCTTGCGGCACTGGAAACGCGCGCCGGGATCGAAGCTTATGCAGTTCTTGCACGAATGCAGATCGCTGTGGCACTTCGGGCACTGCGCATCGAGCGCGATGCCTCCGACTTCGATATTTATAGGCGTGCCGCAAAGCGCGCACCGAGTCACTTCGTGAAAGGCGGGCATCTTCGGCGAGCGCACATCGCTCTTTTGCGTATTTGCCGGGCGCGGCTTTTGCTCTCTCTCTTCATCCTGATAGCCGCGTTGTTTGTATTTTCTGTCTGACATAGAATCTCCTCTCATAAACAGCAAGCGTATTTATTCTTTTTGAGACTGTGAAGGCAGCCTTTGGTTGACGTAATTCGTCTGTCGCGTCCGAGACAGGCTCGAACCTCGCCATCGAATCAATCAGAACTTGGCACAGGGATTTCCAAGACCGATAGACGTGACAACTTCGTTATACAACATCGCTCGGAAGTAATCAAATAAAATCTGACTCCGAGTTTCACATTCAGGGAAAGCTGATTAATACAAGAGCTCTTACTCCCGAACCCTGAAGCCGGAACCCGAAACCTAAAACAGTTTTATCATCAGCCACATCAGCACGACGTGCAATGACCAGATTACGAGCGCGAACGGCAGTTGAAATTTTATAACGCCATACTGATCGCGCATATCCAGTAGCGCCGCAGGCACTATATTAAAATTCGCCGCCATTGGAGTCATCAGCGTCCCGCTTGAGCCTGCCGTCAGCGTGATGATTCCGACCATAGCCGGATTCACGTCATACGGCACGATGAGCAGCGGCACAAGCACGCCCGAAGCAATCACAGGAAAAGCCGCAAACGAATTGCCTGTCACTATCGTGAACATCGCCATGCCGAGACAATTCGCGAGCACGAGCAGGAACAGGTTATTCGCCGGGACTACCTGAATGATTCCTTTCGCTATCAAGTTGCCAACGCCTGCGGCGGTGAAGATGACTCCGAGCGACGCGAGCAACTGAGGCAATATGTTCAGCGTGCCCATCGCATCGTTGAGCCGCCGGCCATCCTGCATCATCAGTCGCGCGCTGCTGCCCGTGAGCCTCAGGCAAACGATCATTGCTGCGACGCCTCCGAAGCCGAGTCCGACTAGCGCGCCGTCCGTGACGTTGAGGCCGAGACTTAGAAACGCAATCGCAAACGCAAAGGTGACAACAGGGATGGCCAGCACGGGCAGAAAGATTTTGTATCGCAATCGGCTCGCGTTCGCGATCTGCTCTTGCTTTGTGGCTTCTTTGTGGCTGCCGCGAGTGACGCGGCCCGCGCCGTCGAGCGCGACCATCGCGATGATGAGCAATCCGACTATCCATGACTCAAGCAGGCTGCCAAGCGCGAATATCAATCCGAGTATGAGCCAGAAAAGCGCGCTGCCAAGTCGTCGCGGGTTCTGACGGTCGCGAAAAGTCATCGCGGCAAAGACGAGCAGCACCGCGCCCGTCATTATGTAAACCGCTTCGAGGCTGAAGACCGCTTTCGCCAGCGATGAAAGAATAGTTGCAAACATCATGACCTATTGCCAGCCGCTTTTCTTCTTTTGATCCGCCTGTCAAAGAGCAGGAATTGAGCCGCTCCTAAAATGACCGATATACTTGTGATGGGTATGGCGAACAGCACAAGCGTAAAAGCGTCAACTCGCTTGTCGTAGCCGACCTTTTCCATCACCCCGTTCAGGTTCGTAAGAACGAGAAGAATGCCCGCCTGAACAGGGTTGAGGTTCTGGCCATAAAAATTCCCGTAGTTCTCGCTCGCCGCGTTTGCCGCTTTGATCTCCTCGACCAACTCTTCCGGCACATCATCGGCGCTCTTAACTTCGAGCGCAGCTTCGGCTGCGCCAACAGACATCGGAAAGACCATCGGGCGAACGAACGACGGATGACCGTTGACCCTTATGCCCGTGATTCCAATCAGCACGCGAAAGAACTGATAGACGATCTGGAGTCGCCCGACGGTTGCCGCGCTGATGCGGCGAATGAGCGCGGCTGATTGCTCCTGCAGCCCGAAGCGTTCCGACAGTCCTATGGCCGGAAGCGTGATGATAAAGAGCGTCATCAGCCGATTCTTCACGAACTCCTTGCCGAGCGTGTTTATGATTCCTTCCTGTCCGGGCTTTGTCAGGAACGGAATTGAATGAAAAACTCCCTGATCGGAAAACAGCGGCAGCCCCGCAGCGATGCCCGTCACGAGCGCCGCCACAAGTACAACGACGGTCGTGCGCCACCTGAGCGCAAGCCCTACGACAACGATTGCAATGCCGCCGAGCTTCAATAAATCTTGCCAGTTCAAGTTTGCCTCCGCGTTGAGATTGTCTATTTCTGATGAAATCGCTTCCGACAACGAGTCGTCACGCGCGCCCGCAGCATCGCTTATACTTCCTCCCGCTGCCGCAGGGGCAGGGCACGTTGCGGGCGATTGCTTGCGACAAAGGCTGCTTCTTTTTATCTTTGAATAATCCGAACATCAAGAGCGCGAGCCACACCGCAACAGCGATGACCGGCTGCGAGAATGCGTAGCCGTGAAATGCGTAATAGAAAAAGCTCGAACGGTCGCCGCTTGTGCTCATCGCTGCTCGCGCCAGCTGCTCTTCAAGTTGAAGGCTCGTAAGCTTCGCCCACATCATCACAGCAGGCACGCTCGTCACAAGCATTACGATCATTCCGATTGCAAGCGCGCGCAGCTTCGCGCGAGTCGAATCGGCGCGCGTGACCAGAACGAGCGCCGCTATCACGGGCAGTCCGTAAGTCACCGTGTCGACTCTCAGCGGCTGCGAATAGACCTGCCCGCCGAAGCCGCTCTGAGCAGATGCCATCACGACTACATCAACCGTGTTGCCGTTAGCTTTGATTGAGATGAGCGGGTCTAACAGCAGATAAATCCACTGCGCGACGGTTGCGGCAAACCATGCAATGGCATTGAGCGTGAGGAGCCATACTGGAATGAAGATAAGATACAGGCCAATGGCCAGCAGCACGAGCCGCAGCCATTTATGTTTTCCCGGCTCGAATGGCAAATCGTTCGAGCCAGACGATAAGGATGGCTGTCGACAGGAGGATGACGACGGTTTGGGCGACATAGACATGTATTCCTTCAATCGCCGACGGCACTATCAGGCCCGCGTAGTATAACCCGACAAGGCGCGCGAGATTAATCACTTGAATGAGCGGAACGCCAATCGCTAATCCTAAAAGCTTCGCTCGCCGCGTAGTCGGAAACGCAAGCACTCCGGCCAGAAAGAGGCTCGACGCTTCCACGCCGTCGCAGCCCATTGCAATGTTGACGGAAAACTCAGGCGACCCAACGATTGTTCCATCAGCGGTTGCGCCCGCGCCGAACAGGTTGATTATCGCAGCGACCGCTTTCGCTAATAACTCCGTGTACGGCTTGATCAGTCCGCGCCGCACGCCCGGCGCTATCCCGAACACAAAATAGCACACGCCGAACGCGAGCGCGAACAGCGCGAGAAAACGCAGAGCTTTGCGGTTCGCGCTCACGAAAGAAATGGCTTGTTCGGCTACCCCCATCAGCTTTATTCAATCGCCCGCGCTTAAACGACGGCGAGCGATGCCCGCGCGATAATTATAGTTTAATCATCGTCGGCGCATCACTCGCCATTCAATTTAAGATTCAACTTGCACGCGTTCAGCGTAGCCGCGCGTTTGCTGCGAACAGGTGTGCGATGAACGCCACAATCAAACCCGCGACGAGCGCGCCTATCGCGTCAACAACACCGGGCGCGATGGCAAACAGCGCAATCGCGATTGCCGCTTCGATGTAGAAGGCGACGCGCGCCAGCAGCTTCCAATCAACCGCCTTCAAAGAAGCATCGAGCGGAGCGGAGCTATCAGCATTGGCCGTCGCCATAACCGCGCGAGCGCGCCCGAGCAGGAAGAACGTGCAGGCGGCGATTATCAAGAGTGTCATCAGTATCGCGCCCCACTCTGAAAGCGTCGGCGCTGTGATTCCCGGAGTCGTCTGCTGCTGGCGAGAGAGCTGTCCGCGCGCAACGCCGTTGGGACTCAGGGCCGTGTGGACGTTGAAATAGAACCCGCCCGGATTGTTTATGATTGACTGCGCGAGCGCGGGCGCGACCGTCAGGTTCGAGCGGGTGAAAGTGGCAGCGCCGAGCGGCGCTGCAATCGGCGCGGCGGGCGTTATGCCCGAATCAACTCTAACGGGACCGTTGACGGTCGCGCCGCCTTCGTGAATGTGGGCAAGTATGATTGAGGAGTTTGCCGCCATGCCGCTTATGCTGACATCGAACCTCGCTGTGGCGGCGGTGATGTTTCCTCCCGAATCTCTGGTCACGTCGAGTGTGACCGTAGCAAATCCGTTTGCGCCCGCTTCCGACGGAGCGACGGCTACCGGCGGGACTTCGTTGGAAGCCAGCAACTGGGCGGTAAAGATTATGGTTTCGGCTTTGGCTGTCGGCATCATCAGCCAGGCCGCAGAAGCGAATGTTAAACCGACCAACAGAACAGAAGCGAAAGTTCTCCTCATGACGGTTGCCTCCACTAAAGCGTTTTTCATCGCCTGAATCAGCGATCTGTCTTCTGGTGAGCGGATGGGCTTGCCGCAATGCCTGCGAGCACGGACAGCAAAGGCAAACAGGGACAGCCGGAATGGTGAGGATTTGACTGTTTATTCGGCCTGCCTTCGCTTCAACTCTGCGGCTGCGGTTTCCTTAGCCCGCGTTCTGCTTATGGCAAAAAATCAAGCCAGTTGAAATCAATCGAGATATGAATCCGTACTTCGTATGAGGTTTCGCAATATATCACAACGCCCGCGCCGCTTCAACGAAATCTGTAATCAATTCATCATCGTTGAAAACGCGCGCTTTGACTCGGCTGAGCGCAACAACTTTTACTTATGCTTCCAGCGCGGCGGGCGCTTGGCCGTGAACGCCTCGACGCCTTCCTGCGGGTCTTTGAACGCCATCAGTTGATTGAGATAAATGTCTTCGGTGCGCTTGAGCGCCTCGTCGAAGCTGAGTCCATCCGACTGCGTAATCGCGCGGCGGGCCATCTCAAGCGCGGGCGCGCTCATCTGCCTGAGCACGTTGAAAATCTCTTCGGCCTTCGACTCAACCTCCTGCTCGCCCACGACATAGTTAACCAGTCCCATCGCGAGCGCCTGCTCGGCTGTGACAAGCTCGCCCGTGAGTATCATCTCGCGCGCCTTCTTTTCGCCAACGACGCGCGGGAGCACTACAGCCGCAACCGGCGGGAAGACCGCCAGCTTGATTTCAGGCTGGCCGAAGCGAGCCGACTGCGCAGCAATGACTATATCGGCGAACGCGGCAAGCTCGCACCCGCCGCCGAGCGCCGCGCCTGTGACAATCGCAACCACTGGCTTCGACACACTGTTGAGCGCGCGAAAGATTGAATGGAAAGTATCGAGCATTTGAAAGACCGTTTCGGGCCTGTGCTCTTCGATGGAGACGCCCGCCGAAAAAGCGCGCGTGCTCGGCGCAGCCGCAAACGCAATCGCGCACACGTCCGACATCGCGCTCACGCGATTAACGGCATCGGCTGCCTCTTTCATCATCGAGATTGTGAGGATGTTCAACGGAGGTCGCGCGAACGTTATCCGCGCCACCCGGTCCGTCACGGCGAATTGAATGTCTTTGTATGGCATGGCTTCAGGGGGCAGGGGTCGTGCAAGGATAAGGATGAAACAGATTTCAAATCTCAAACCTCAAACCTGAAATGCGAGATTCAATAACTCTTATTCATCCTTCCGTCTTCATCCCTCATCCTTTTCGCCTCGACTCCTATATCTTGGCTTCAACTTCACCGGCGATGCTGCGCGCTTCGTCAATAAGACCCGTCACCTGCTGCTCTAATTGCGCCGCCCGCTCGCCGTCTGAAAGCGAGTTGAGGTTAATGCGCACGTTGTAGTATGCGCCTTTGATGGCCGTCGCTGCCAGTTGCGCGGCGACTGCTACATCAGAAATTGCGTTCGGGTTGCCAATATCGGCAAGCTCGCGCACGAGCTTCAACACTTCAAATGCGCGGCGAGCAGTTTCAACAGGCACATCAATTGCCCCGCGCGTTGCTTTCTCTATGCGGGCCGCGCGCTCGGCTTTTTGCTCATCCGTATCTTTCGGCAGGCGATAAGCCGCCATCACCGCTTCAAAGCTCTCGGCGTCTTCGGCTATAAGCTCGCGCAGCCGCGCGCCCGCGCGTTCAAGCTCGCTTCTTATCTCTTTGATTCGCAGCTCCGCATCGGCGAATTTCTTTTTGCCAATTGTCAGGTTGCAGACCATCTGGCCGAGCGCAGCCGCAAGCATCCCGCTATGAGCCGCAACGCTTCCGCCTCCCGGCGTTGGCGTGTTCGCGGCGACAAGCTCAGGAAACAGACCCACAGAATCTGAAAGATTCATCACCGCAACGCGCGGATGAGGCGACGCGGCGAGAGATTCGTTTGAGGTTTCAGACGCTGACTGCGACGGTGCGGTTGGCGATTCAACGGTCGCCGCGTCTGCGTGCCCCTGTGTCGCCGTGTCTTCTTCGAGCGCGGCGATGAGTCGCTGTTCGAGAATCTGACTCTCGCTGAAGTTTTCGAGTTGAAGATAAAAATCTGCGCAGTCGTTCAATGCCCGCTGCGGCACGAGTCCGACAATCTCCGAACCTGCGACCGTCACACCATAGCGTTCAGCTTCGCGCTTTACCATCTCGAAGGCGCGAAACAGCGGCGTCCCTTCGTAGTTGACCATGTTCATCGAGACCTGAACGATCCCCCTATCGCTGAGCGCGAACCCTAATGCTTTGACGTAACGCAATCCGCCCGACAGGTGACGGACGGCGCGAGCTATACGATTTGCGATTTCAATGTTTGAAGTGTTGAGGTTGACGTTATAAGCGATGAGCGGAGGCCGCGCGCCGACAGCCGTTATGCCTGCTGTCGGATGAACGCGCGCTTCGCCGTAATCGGGCCACCGCGCTTCGTTTGTAGCAATCTCGTCGCGAATGCCCTCGAACTGTCCTCGTCGCAGGTTGGCGAGATTCTCGCGTTCGGGCCGCGCCGCAGCCTTTTCGTAGAGATAAACAGGGACGCCAAGCTCGCGCCACATCCGCTCGCCGCATTTGCGCGCAAGCTCTACGCAATCATCCATCGTAACGCCCGCGATTGGAACGAATGGAATGACATCTGTTGCGCCCATTCGCGGGTGTTCGCCTGTGTGGCGGTTGAGGTCAATCAGCTCTGCGGCTTTGCGAGCGGCGGCGATTGCTGCATCAACGACACGATCTGGTTCTGCGACGAATGTTATGACGGAGCGATTATGATTCGGGTCT
Source organism: Blastocatellia bacterium (assembly GCA_035575515.1). Lineage (GTDB taxonomy): Bacteria > Acidobacteriota > Blastocatellia > UBA7656 > UBA7656 > DATLXU01. The sequence goes on along the minus strand of DATLXU010000127.1, from coordinate 126,139 downwards.
GATTCGCGGTCGAGCAGAACCGCGCCGGGAACCGTTTTTATTGCAGCGACGATCTGATCAATGATTTCGCTATTGCGGCCTTCGCTGAAATTAGGAATGCATTCAACTATCTTGCGCAAGATGGTTCTCCTCGCCTGTGAATCCTAGCGCATCAGGCGACAGCTTGCAAAGACGCGCGGCGCGAGGCCGATTCTTATTTCGTTAGCGCCGCGCTTATCCTCATTTCTCTTGGGGCGAAATTAGATTTTCAAGACAAAAGCCCGCACCGTGTGATGCGGGCCATCATTCAACGCTTGAGTGAAACTTGCTCCCAATCCCCCTTGCCCGAATCCGTTCTACTGTTTGTTTACGCGGTTGAAATGAAGGAGCACGGGCGCAGCCTTCGCCGCGCTCTCAAGCTCGAAGCTTGCGCCCTTTTCAGATTGATGCTCGGTCAAACGATAAACGCCTTCCTGACCCGAAGCTGCTTTCTCGCCTTCGACGCGAGCAAGGAAAGCCTCAGCCGCGCGCGCGCCAACCGTCTGCTTGCTTGCAGTCGCGTTGATTGCTTCGAGCGCGTATGACCTGAGCATCTTCGGCCAGTAGGCTCGAAACAGTCGCGGGCTTGCGAACACATCGGCAGAGATTATCTTTCCGCCGACTGCGACGACCACGCCGACGACGTTCGCGCCCGTCACGTTGTCCTTGAACGCGCGCTCGTAGCTTTCAAGCGAAGAGTTCACGCGCCTGTCTTCGTAAACGCTCTTGAGGTCGCCCGTCGCCGTTGCGACGCGGTTTTCCTGAACCATCTTTGAAACTTCATCCCAGACTTCAGTCTGCTGTTTTTTCGCCTGCGCTTTCTCGCGCACCTTCGGCGAAGCCATCACGCCATAGCCGCTTGCCTCGCCCGATACGGTGACGCTTTCACTGCGGCTGCTCTGGCCGAATGACAAGCTGCTTCCCGACCAGCGACCGTGCTCGACGCAAAAGACGTCAAGCGGCACGGGCGTGTCAGACGATGCGACGATGCAATCGTGGCCGACTATGCGATCCTGCTTGCCGCCTATGACCATTTCGCCTGCGATGAGTATCAGCTTCCTGCCCGACTTGTTCGTCAGCGCGAGCGTGTTCACGCGCGCGCCATCCGAAATCTGCGCGACCTGATTTGGAATCTGATTCTGCTGCGCCCGTTGATTGCGCGGATTGGGCGGCGCAACCGGTCTGACCGTTCGCGGGCTGGAACTGATTTCTGTCACCGTGACCGTGCCCGCGCGCAATCCTTCATCAAGCGTGATGAAATCATCTGTTGCGGCAGGCTCGTCGGTTATTACGGGAAAGATGGTCAACTTCTCGAAAGTGACGGGCGCGCCGACTCGCCAGGCGGAGTGCGCCGTAGTCGCTGCCGGTTTCGTAGTTGTGCCGGTGATTGTGCTGGGTATTTGCTCGTGTGCCGGTTTTTCTGTTCGAGCTTGAGATGTGTAAAGCAATGAAAAGCAGGCCAGCGCGAGTCCTGTAAAGAGCACGCCCGCGAGCAGGCCGATTCGAGTTCTCATGTGAGCCTCCTAAAGGGAGATTGAAGCACGGCTGGCAGAATCTATCTGTTGCTAGAACGCGGCTGCGCGCGCGGCTTGCGATTTCAACCGCGCCCGGTGCGGCGCTCTGCTCTGTTAGACGTTTGTGCGCGGTATTTGTTCCGCCAAATATTGGTGGAACAGCGCAGCCATTTTGGTGTCTAATAACAACCGCGCCACACGGCACAGAGGAGCTTTCGCAAATATGGTAAAAACTATCTTCGCTCTATTGCCCGACGTTGAAAAATGCGAAGGCAAAATAGCCATCATCGCACGCAAAGGATACTTTGCGCCGAAAGGCGATAAACGTGCGGGCAAGATTGTTAAAAGATCACCCGCGCCTTGAGATAATATGAGCGACACCTTTGATTTCGATTTCAACGAGCGAGGGCTTGCGGGCCGCGTGATACTGGTCGCGGGCGCGACGGGCGGGCTTGGCAGCGCGGCGGCGGCGATCTTTGTGCGCGACGGCGCAAGGGTTGTCGCCGGTTACGCGCATAACCGCAAGCGGGCTGAAGCCCTGAAACAGGCTCTGGGAGCCGGTTTCAAGGCGGATGTGCATCTGGTCGAAGGCGACATCGCGGACGCTGAGACAAGAAAGCGTTATGTTGAGACAGCCGATGCGATTGGCGAAGGGCTTTACGCTCTGGTCTGCTTCACGGGCGACCCGGCGCGCGTCAAATTCGATGAAGTGACCGACGCAGACCTTCATGACTCTTTCGAGAAGAATTACGTCGCGCCCGTGTTGCTTGCGCGCGAAGCCGCTCGCCGTATGCAGGAGCGCAAGACCGCAGGCGCAATCGTGTTGATTTCAACGATGCAGGCCGTAGCCGTCTTTGAATCGAGCATCAACTACGCCGGGCCGAAGACCGCTTTGATTCAAGCCGCGAGAATAATGGCGAAGCAATGGGGACCCTCCATTCGCGTGAACGTCGTGGCTCCGGGAGTCAATCGCGCAGGTATGGCCGTGAAGTCAATCGAGTCAGGCAAGTACGATTTCTACATAGAACAAAAAATCATTCCGCGATTTGGGCGGCCCGAAGATGTGGCCCGCGTCGTCCGATTGCTCGTCGAGCCTGACAATTACATCACAGGTCAGGTCATAACCGTCGACGGCGGATTGACGCTCAGGCGCGATAAAGGATGACACTTGCGCGTTGCGTCTGGCCCTCTTCTATCACTCGCAAACGAAGTGACACCAGTCACTTAGATTCTTCGCAGACTCGCCTATACTTTTGAAGTAGCAAGTCGCTTCAAGGCGAGCGGAGCAAACTGAACCTGAGGGAGGTGGGCTTAATATGACGCTTCTTGTCGCTGCAATTATCATAGTCATCGGTCTGTTCTGTTTATCATCAGCGGTCTTTGCGGGCGTGGGTACCATGAAAATACTGAGGCTGAGGGATTTGCCTTTGGCTGCATTCGCTGCCGGACTCAGTCTGATTCTTTTAGTTCTGGCCGTTGCGTGCTTCGTCGCTTTCGGAACACTGATGTAAGCTCGGTGAACCTGAGAAGGGCTTGGAACACAGACGTCTTGCCTGCGACTTTATAATTCGCTTGCATTCTGACTCCATGTGGGTGAGACGCTTGTGTTCCCTGTAAAACGCCTCGCGCTTCTGCTGCCGCGCGTTCGATTTATACCGCGCGCTGTGCTAGAATAATTGCTGGCTTGATGCAGTTATTTTGAGCATCTCACCAATCAATTAAAACCTGGAGCATTTAACAATGAAGAGGCAATACATAAGTTATGGAATCATAGGCATAGTCGCCGGTCTCGTGCTCGGCTTTCTCGTAGGAAATTGGACGACGAGCAAAGCCGGTTCGCAGGTTGTAGAAGAGGGCAGGCCGAAATCGGAATCCGTCAACAGCGGCACTCAAACGAGCGCGCCGCAGCTTCCCGAAGGTCATCCGCCAATCAAGCCCGGCGAGACTATTCCGGCAGGCCCGTTGCCCGAAGGCGCGATGCCGCCAAACGATGCCATTCACGGTGGCGCGACCGCGCCTTCAGACGATGTTCACGCGGGCGCATCGCAGGCTCAAAGCGGCGCGCAGTCTGGCAAGAATGTAGAATTGAAACCCGGCATCGAGCGCAAAGACGTGATTGCGAAATTCGGCGAGCCTGACAGAACCATCAGCGCCGGATCGAAAGAGATACTCATCTACTCCGCTTTAAAACTGAAAGTCACTCTGGTGAAAGGCAAAGTCACCGACATCGAATAGCGCGCCGCTCTTGCGCTCGGAACAACGGCATTCATGGCTATCGGGATTGAATAGTTATGAATGCCGTTATTGCTTCCGCTATTTTCTGCCGCCAGCATCGCTATTGTCAGACCGATCAACCCGGCTGCCAATCTTTTTTCCCTCGTTGTGCTCCAGCCTGTAAAAGTCCAGCATCACGTCCGTCTGCCCGCGCAGATCGCGCGCGAGCCGCTCTAATGCCACACGCACAACGTCGCGATGATGCACCTTGCGGCGGGCCGGCAGCTTGCTCACCTCAAGCCATATCTTGTGAATCAGATTTATGTCTTCTTCCGTAAGCTGGGGCGCGTGCGCTCCGAGATAAAAGACGCGCTCGTGACCGCTCGGCTCTACAACGGTGTATTTAACCTGGCGGCGAGGCTTTTCAGGCAACCGCTCCCACGCCTGGCCCAATCGGCGCGAAAGCTCGTGGCGGCGCTCATCTTTGCCGACAGCCCTGTGATTATCTCGGCTGAATCCAATCGCAACGCGGTCTGCGCCACTGCGTCGAAGACGTTCGTTGACGGCACGACGAGCAGGTTGACGGGCTTGCCGTGTCGCTCGGCCAGCGCAACGACTCGCGTAAACAATCGCTGCTCATAATCTGTGAACAGGTTCGCATCGTACAAATCGCGCTCGCCCGCGCCCGCGCCCACGTATCACCATTACCGTCATCACAACGATGTCCTGCTCGTCTGTGTCAATGCGCTCAAGCGCGAGGTCGAGATGCGAGAGCGTGTTATAGTCTCGCGCGGCGACAAGCACATTGCCGGGTCGCACGTTCACAGTATCAATGCTCACGTTCTGCTCGTAGTGCAGCTTGAACTGGTCGAGCGCCGCAATTGATCGGTCGAGCTTTCGCTGGTTGATTCGCTCCGAGATTGTGAAGATGACGAAAAAGACTATTGTGAAAGCGACGCCTGCTACGGTCGCCACCTCTTTCGTTATCAGGTTTATTCCCGCGACCGAAAACAACAGCGTCGTGATTACGCCAAGTCCGATTGGAAGCTCGTTGCCGTCGAGGCGAATGTTGAAAGGGACTTTCCACTCGCGGCCCGAGCGGTCTTTGAATCGAAGCACAAGCACGGCGAGCGCCTTGAATGCAAACGACCATATCACGCCGAACGCGTAGGCCTCGCCGAGCGTGTAAGTATTTCCGCGCGAGGCGACGATGGCGACAAGTTGCAGGACGACTATCAGGTTAATGATCCGGTGTGTCGTACCGTATTTGCGATGCGGCGCACGAAACCAGTCCGTCAGCACGCCGTCTTCCGACACACGATTCAACACGCCGTTCGATCCGATGATCGAAGTATTGATCGCGCCCGCAAGCATCAGAAAACCTACTATTACGATGAAGGCTTGAAACAACAGCTTCAGCGGCATAGGGCCTATCAGATAAATCGAGATGCCGCTGATGAGATTATCAAGATACTGAGGTCTCACATCGTCAGGGATGATTGCGTAAGCGAAAAACGATACGAGCGATGTGAACAGCAGTGAGTAGACAAATATCACAAGCCCGGCTCGCATCAGGTTTTTATGCTTCGGGTATTCAAGCTCGCGATAGACCTGCGCGAGCGATTCTTCGCCGCTCATTGCGAGAAACGCATGGCCGAAAGCCATAAGGATTCCGATCAGTCCCAAGAGCGCGCCCGCGTTCTCGATGATGCCGTAGCGCGGCTCAGTTGCAGTTTGGTCAGGCGCGGGCGAATCGGCGGGTGCGGCTTCCTGCGGCAACTCTCGCAATGCGCCGGGCGCGATACTGGGCAGCCAGCCGACGGCGTCGCGATTGAAACTAAGATTTTCGGCAACGGGCGCGGGTGGTAATCTCCGTTTATCGGGCTGGGTGAGAATGGTCAGGCCTGACCACACTATCAGCATCACGATCATAGCCGTCGTGACGTACATTATTCGCAGCGCGTCGCCTGATGATTCGTGCAGCCCTTTAGTATTTCGCCACCAGAAATAAATGGTTATCAAAACTGCTATACCAGCCGCGATTGCATTGACGGTTGATTGAGGGGGACTCAACGGATGGCCGAGATAAGTTAAGGTTTGCGCGGCAAGGCCGACTATATACTGGCCTGCTGATACGCCGGAAATCGGCCCGGTCAGGATGTAATCGAACATCAAAGCCGAGACACTAAGCTTTGCGAGCGTGCCGCCCATTGCTTCTTTCACTACGCGATAAACGCCGCCGCGCGTGAACATCGCGCACGATTCGACGTAAACGGCGCGCACGGCGTAAGAGAAAAGCATCACGCCGAGAATGAACCAAGGAGCCGCTCGCCCCACAGCTTTTTCTGCAATTCCGCCGACATAAAAAGCAGACGAGCCGAGATCGTTTAAGACAATAGCCGCCGCTCGCCAGAATGAAATGAACGAAAGCATAACGGTCGTGGCGACGACTACCCTGACGCGATTCTGAGTTGTTGGAGTCTTAGGCGTAAGGCTGTCTATCTCCATACTGTCTATCTCCATAAAGGAGTCGTCCCTCTATCTTTTCGCGATTCGTTTTCGTTGCTGTTTTCATCGCGTGTGGCTGCGTCCGTTTGCTGATAATCGAGCGCGCGGGGCAAACGAAACTCAAGCAGCTTGCCTTTGCGATTTACATCGAAGCTGTGGCACTGTGGGCAGCGATAGGCCGCAAGGTACATCTGCGTGTGGGCAATCTCAATCAACCCGATTGAAAGCTGGCTGCCCGCGCCTTCCCAATGGCATTTGCGGCAAACGACTTCTTTTTGACTTATGTTGATTTCACGACCTATTGATAGCATCGGTTTTCAAAGTCCGTTTCATGAGTCTCGCGTTGCTCTATCTGCGCGCTTGCTTTTCTCTTGCCCATCCGAGCGGTTGTGCGACGTTGTCGTCGCATTTTCAATCTTCCTCTTCGCGCGCCTATCGTGAGCATCAGCTACGAGCCATGCGATGAGCAGAAGCGCGGCAAATATAATTACAAACGGGTCCATAGCAGTTACTCTTTTCAGTTAAAGTTGATCCCGATCTCCACAACAAAGAGATGATGGCAGGCAAAATAGGCGAGCGCGATTTGCGGTTCATACAGTCTCTCAAATAATCACGGTAAGACTTCGCGCGTAAGGATGGCGTAAAAAGTTTATAAAGTTTTCATAAAGATTGCGACGAGGTAAATGGAAGAAACGACGCGGAGACGCGTGGACACGTAGACGCGGCGATAGGGCGACGCGGCGACAGCGCGCTTGACACAAATATATTATCGCATCTTCGGGTCGCCGCGTCTCTTTTTCATCCTTCAGAAAGCGGGACGACTTGCACAGTCGCGTCGCGCACCTCGTTCAGAAAGCGATTTATTACCGAACCGCGTAGCAGTATGTCCCAGCGGGAGCGGGCCGATTGGCCGAAGACAACGTGCGTGACGCCTTCGCGCCGCGCAAATTCGATGAGCGCGTCGGCAACCCAGCGCGCTTTGAGCTGTACCACTTTCGCGCCCAGTTCTTCGGCAAATCGGATGTTTTCCATCAGCGCCGCATGGTCTTCTGGCTTGATACGGCTAGGCTCCTCGCGAGGCGTTTCGACATAGACCGCGTACCAGTCCGAAGCAAACCGTCCGGCAATGCGCGAGCCTGTGCGCAGGAGTTTTTTTGCGCTGCTACGCGATGACATGCAGACCATGACTTTTTCAGGAATTGCCGCCTGCTCTAGTCCCTCGCGCTCGCGGTAGTCGTGCGCCTTTGCAGCCTGATCTTCGGCAACCTGGCGCAGCGCAAGCTCGCGCAGCGCAGATAGATTGCCCTTGCGAAAGAAGTTGGCAAGCGCCTGCTCGATCTTTTCTATGCTGTAAATCTTTCCCTGACGAAGCCGCGTGCGCAGCGTGTCAACCGATACATCAATGTTAACCACTTCATCGGCGCGGCGCAGGAAATAATCCGGTATCGTCTCGCGCACGCGAACGCCCGTTATGCGCGCGATGGTATCGTTGAGCGATTCTATGTGCTGTACATTGAATGCGGTGATACAAGAGATTCCTGCGTCAAGTATTTCCAGCACATCTTCATATCGCTTGTGATGTTTCGAGCCGGGAACGTTCGTGTGCGCCAGCTCGTCAACGATGACCACTTCGGGCTTGCGCGCAATGACACGCTCAACGTCCATCTCTTCAAGCGTGACGCCGCGATACTCTATTCGGCGCAGCGGAACGCGCTCAAGTTCGTCTATCAAAGCTATGGTTTCAGCGCGGCCATGCGGCTCGATGAGGCCGATGACTATATCTACGCCCTGTCGCCTGAGAAGATGCGCCTCTTCGAGCATTTGATAAGTCTTGCCGACGCCAGGAGCCGCGCCGATATACAATCGCAGCCACGCGCGCCGCGCCTGTTGCTGCCGTGCAAGCAGCGACTCTGCTTTCGGTCGTGTGTCAACAACCTGGCTCATTGTTTATTACTGAACTAACTGCCCTATATCTGAGATGCGGCAATGGTTCGTTTAGAAAGTTTCATCGTCGCGTCTCCGCGTCTCCGCGTCCCCGCGTCTGGTCAGTGCTCCTGACGCTTGCAGGGCCGCCTTCGAGCATCGTGAAAGTAAAGGTCGAGCCTTCGCCCACGCGACTTTCGACGCTGACTTGCCCTCCCTGCGCTTCCACCAATCGTTTCACCAGAGCCAGCCCTAACCCAGTGCTGCCCGCTTTATTGCCAACGCGAGCGAAGCGACTGAATAAAACGGGCAGGTGCTCTTCAGGTATGCCCTCGCCCGTATCGCGCACGCTGAAAAAGACTCGCCCAGCGCGCTCTCTTGCTTCAATCGTGACGCGCCCGCCGCGCCCTGTGTGGCGTATAGCATTCGACAGCAAGTTATCAAAGACGCGCGCGACAGCTTCGCGGTCGCCAACAACCCACGGCAGGTCAGGCCAGACATTGTTTTCAAGTTTAATCTGTTTGCTTTCAGCTAGAGGGCGAAACCTCTCAACGCAAGCGCGCGCCAGATCAACGGGGCGGAGCCGTTGAATTGAAAGCCGTCGCGCGCCCGATTCAATCTCTGCCAACTGAAGCAGGTCATTCATCATCTCTTCGAGCTTCTCTGCATTCTCCTGCGCTGTCACGAGCATATCCGCTTGTTGATCGTTCAACTCGCCTGCGTAGCCTCCGATGACTGCATGAAGCGCGAGTTGAAGCGAATGAAGCGGCTCGCGCAGCTTGCCCGATGCGACGGAGATGAATTCTGTTTTCAGCCTGTCAACCTCTGTTATGGCTGTGACATCTTCAAGTACCGTGACTGCGCCAAGCAATCGCCCGTCAGAGTCGCGCATGGGAGTTGCGCGCAGTCGAAAGCTGCGCTCGGCTCCGCCTACCTCGATTGGCACAAGCGCAGCCTCGCCTTCGGCGGCGACGGGCCGCTGCATCGCAACAACATCGCGCACCACGCGCAGTATGCGCTCGCCCCCCGTGAATTGCGACAGTGAAAAATCCAAGTCGCCTTTATTGCCGTTGCTGAACAACTGGCTGGCCGCGCGATTGATCTTAATAACGTGGCCGCGCGCATCGGTCACTATCACCGGCTCGTAGAGAGAATCAATCACCGCATCCGATTTTTTCTGCTCGATAAGCAATCGCCCATAATCGAATTTGCGCGCCTCGCGCAATCGTAAAAGCATACGGTTGAACTCCGCAGCAAGCACGCCTATCTCATCTTTTGATGAAACGCTTATGCGCTGATCCAGGTCGCCTTCACCTATCAGCCGTGCCTTCTGGCTGAGAGTTGAAATTGGCGTGACGACGTAGCGCGTGAATTGCCACGCGAATATCAAAGCCAGAGCAAGCGCGAGCGCCGCCGTTACTGCGGTCGAAATCTCCGCGCGTTGCGATACGGAAATGGCGCGGTCGTTGGCCGCGACCATAGCCTGCTGGTTGAGGCGCAGCAAGTCGTCCAGCTTGTCTTTGATTGCGATGAACTGCGGCTCAAGCCTTTCAAAGTAGATGTTGGACTGCTTGGCTGCTGTTAGAGTCGCTGCCGGGTTGAGAAAACTTTCAAGCTCGCTTCGGTAAGCCTGATACTTCGCGTTTATGTCGTTGATGATTTCCGGCTCGCCTTTTTCGGTGATGTTATTTGCGGCGATTTCAAATTCCTGAGAAAACTTTTGGCTGTTCGCTTCAAATTGCTGGCGAGCCTTGTCGGCGTGGCTGGCGATGAAAAACATCGCTGCGGAATCCTGTCGCTCAAGAGCTTCTTTCATATTCTCGGCTGCGACGATGCTCTTGTAGTTATTAACCAGTATTACATCAATCGCCCGGCCAAGCGTCACAAGATGATAGATGCTCCACGCGCTGACGGCGAAGATAATGATTATCAGCAACCCGTAGCTCAGTGCCAGCTTTTGTCTCAGGCTATTCATATCGAATAGTGAAAAGCGAATAGTGAATAGTGTTAAGGCAAGCTTCTCGCTGTTATCCACTTTTCACTTTTCACTTTTTATCCAGCGCCAGGTTCAATTCGAGCACGTTGACGCGCGGCTCGCCTAATATCCCGAACGTCCTGCCTTCGGTATGCTCTTGCACAAGACGGCGCACCTCATCAACACTCAATCCGCGCGCTTGCGCCACTCGCGGCACCTGAAATTCTGCCGCTGCCGGTGAGATGTGCGGGTCGAGCCCAGAAGCCGAAGCCGTCACCAGATCAATCGGCACGGGCGCGTTAGGATTCTCTTTTTGTCGGCTTTCGACATCCGTCTTCACGCGCTCGATCAAAGCGTTATTGGTCGGGCCGAGATTCGAGCCTGAAGACGCGCCCGCGTCATAGCCCGCGCCCGCCGCAGAAGGCCGCGAATGAAAGTAGCGCGGCGATGCGAAAGGCTGGCCAATGATGCGCGAGCCTATGACCGTGCCATAGCGCACGATCAACTGCCCGTTGGCTTTGTCAGGGAATATGACCTGCGCGAGTCCCGTTACGACGAGCGGATAAACCAGACCAAGCAAAATCGTCGTCACTATCGCCATCAATATAGCCGTCACAAAGTTTTTCATATTCTACCCCTATCAAGCCCGATCGCTGTGATTATCACGTCAATGATTTTGATGCCGATGAACGGCGCTATCAGCCCGCCAAACCCGTAGATAGCCAAGTTGCGGCGGAGTAAGGACGCCGCGCTCAACGGGCGGTACTTGACTCCCTTGAGCGCAAGCGGAATCAAACAGATTATGATGAGCGCGTTGAAAATGACCGCCGATAGAATCGCCGATTGCGGCGTCCGAAGCCCCATGATGTTCAAAGCGTTCAAGACCGGAAACGCCGTTGAAAACATAGCCGGGATGATGGCGAAATACTTCGCCACGTCATTGGCAATAGAAAAAGTCGTGAGCGCGCCGCGCGTCATCAGAAGTTGCTTGCCAATTTCGACAATCTCAATTAGCTTCGTCGGATTCGAGTCGAGGTCAACCATGTTGCCCGCTTCTTTCGCCGCCTGAGTGCCTGTGTTCATAGCCACGCCGACATCGGCCTGCGCAAGCGCGGGCGCGTCGTTCGTCCCGTCGCCTGTCATCGCAACTAACTTGCCTTGCGATTGCTCGCGCTTGATGAGCACCATCTTGTCTTCCGGCGTTGCTTCGGCAAGAAAATCGTCAACGCCCGCTTCGCGCGCAATCGAAGCAGCCGTGAGCGGGTTGTCGCCCGTAATCATCACGGTCTTGATGCCCATCGCGCGGAGTTGCGCGAACCGCTCGCTCATTCTACCTTTGACAATATCTTTGAGGTGAATGACGCCGAGCGGTCGCCCGGCGTCGGCGACGACAAGAGGCGTGCCGCCTGAGCGCGCGATGCGGTCGGTTATCTCGCGCAGCTCTCGTGGCACGGCCATGCCGTTTTCGGCTATGTATTTTTCAATCGCATCAACTGCGCCTTTGCGAATCTGGCGGCCATCATAATCAACGCCCGACATTCGCGTCTGCGCGGTGAAGGGGATGAAATGCGCCAGGTGCGTATGCAGCTCGCGCCCGCGCATTCCATATTTTTCTTTCGCGAGCACGACTATCGAGCGGCCTTCCGGCGTTTCATCTGAAAGCGAAGAGAGTTGCGCGGCATCGGCCAGTTCGATTTCGGCGATGCCGGGAAGCGGTATGAACTCGAACGCCTGGCGATTGCCGAGCGTGATGGTTCCCGTCTTATCGAGCAAGAGCGTGTTTACATCGCCTGCCGCCTCGACCGCGCGGCCACTCATTGCAAGCACGTTGTGTTGAATCAAACGATCCATCCCTGCTATGCCTATAGCCGAAAGCAAGCCGCCGATGGTCGTCGGAATCAAACAGACCAGCAGCGATACCAACACGAAGATCGTTTGCGGCGCGGCGGAATAAATCGCAAACGGTTGAAGCGTGACAACTGCTAATAGAAAGATGATTGTGAGTCCCGCGAGCAAAATGTTGAGAGCGATTTCATTAGGGGTCTTCTGCCGCTCTGCACCTTCGACGAGCGCGATCATGCGATCAATGAAAGTCTCGCCGGGATTCGACGTGATGCGGATTTTGATCTGGTCCGAAAGCACGCGAGTGCTGCCCGTCACAGCCGAGCGGTCGCCTCCCGCTTCACGAATCACGGGCGCTGATTCGCCAGTGATTGCAGACTCGTCAACCGAAGCGACGCCTTCGATGACTTCACCATCACCGGGAATGAACTCGCCCGCCGATACAATGACTACATCATCCTTGCGCAGCTTCGGCGCGGGTACATCCTCAGTCTGTCCATCCGGCAATAGCCGATGCGCTATGATTTCGGTCTTCGCGCGGCGCAAAGTATCAGCTTGAGCTTTGCCGCGCCCTTCGGCCATCGCTTCGGCGAAGTTCGCAAACAAAACGGTGAACCAGAGCCAGAGCGTAATCTGCAACTCGAAGCGAATGTCGGTCACGGCAGCGACCGGCGCGACGATGCCGCGAATCAGCAGAGCGGTCGTCAGCACCGCGCCCACCTCGACCACAAACATAACAGGGTTTTTCATCATCGTGCGCGGGTTGAGCTTTACGAGCGAATCAATCAACGCGCGACGGATGATTTTCGGGTCCCAGATGGAAATCTTTTTTGACTTATCAGCCATGTTCGACCTCAGAAACTTTGTCCCGCTCCCATCAGCAAGTGTTCAACAATGGGGCCAAGGCTCAGCGCAGGAAAGAAAGTCAATGCACCAACAATCACGATCACCGAGACGAGCAGCGCCGTGAACAGCGGCGTCGTTACGGGAAACGTTCCGAGCGATGGCGGCACTATCTTCTTGCGACCGAGATTGCCCGCGACAGCAAGCATCGGGATGATTATCAGGAATCGCCCGATAAGCATCGCCAGCCCAATTGTCGTGTTGTACCAGGGCGTGTTGGCAGAAATCCCTGCGAACGCAGAGCCGTTGTTGCCAGTGCCGGAAGTGTAAGCGTAAAGAATCTCTGAAAGCCCATGCGGGCCGGGATTTAAGATGCTCGATGTGCCAAACGACGGCGAGATTGCCGATATGCCCGCCAGTATGAGAATTGTCAGAGGGAAGATCAGCACGGCGAGCATCGCCATCTTCACGTCATAGCTTTCAATCTTCTTGCCCAAGTATTCAGGCGTGCGACCGACCATCAATCCCGCGATGAAGACTGAAAGTATTACGAAAATCAGAATGCCGTACATACCAGCGCCGACGCCGCCGAATATGACTTCGCCGAGCATCATATTTGTAAGCGGCACAAGCCCGCCGAGCGGCGTGTATGAGTCAAGCATCGAGTTGACCGCACCGCACGATGCGTCGGTCGTGACGGTTGCAAACAGCGCAGAGTTGGCAATGCCGAAGCGGACTTCTTTGCCTTCCATGTTGCCGCCCGATTGCATCGCGCTTACGGTCTGGTCAGTGCCCGCAAGCAGCGGGTTGCCTCGCGCTTCTGACCAGTAGCTGACTGCGACTCCGACCAGAAACAGCGCGGCCATCGCTCCCCACACGGCCCAACCGTGTCGCTGCGAGCCGGTCATTCGCCCTAGCGTGTAAGTAAGCCCCGAAGAGATGGCGAAGATGGCAAACAGTTCTATGAAGTTCGCAAGCGGCGTGGGATTTTCAAACGGGTGCGCACTATTGGCGTTGAAGAACCCTCCACCGTTTGTGCCCAACTCTTTGATTATCTCCTGCGACGCGACAGGCCCTTGAGCTATCACCTGCTCGATGACTGTCTCCGTAGTTTTCCTGCCATCCTCCAACTCTTTTTCTACCGTCAGCGGCTCGACGAGCTTCGCCGTGTCATAAGGTTTGAGGTTTTGTACGACGCCCTGCGAGACGAGCGCGAGCGCGCCGATTACGCAGAACGGGACAAGCACCCAGAGGGTGCAGCGCACAAAGTCAACCCAGAAGTTGCCGATTGTGTCTTTCTCGCGCCGGGCGATGCCACGAATGAAGGCAATGGCGAGTGCGATGCCGACCGCGGCAGAGACGAAATTGTGATAAGCGAGCCCGGCCATCTGCGTCAGGTAGCTCATCGTCGTTTCTGGCACGTAGCTTTGCCAGTTGGTGTTTGTCGTGAACGACGCGGCTGTGTTGAAAGATGAATGATCTCCGACGCCTGACAGGTTCTGTGGGTTGAAAGGCAGCACACCTTGAAGCCGCTGAAGTAGGTATAGCACCACCATCGAGACGGCACTGAACAGTAGCATCGCGACGGCGTACTCGGTCCAGCGCATCTCGCGCGATTCGTCAACGCGAGTCAGGCGATAGATAAGTTGTTCGATTGGGCGCAACACCCTATCGAGAAACGTTTTCTCGCGATTAAACACTCGCGCCATATAGACACCGAGCGGCTTTGTGACCAGCAAGATTGCCGCGAGGAATAACAGGATTTGCAACCAACCGTTGATAGTCATATCTAAGAGCGTGTTGAGAAATTAAGTTCGCATAGGCTTCAACCGCTTGAGCATCAGGTGAATCATCGCCAGATAAACAAACGACTCGGAGGATTCACAATGCCGCTCATAGTCTTTGCTCAATCGTCGGCGGGCGACCCAGCCAGCCGAAGGGCAAGTTCAACGACCCATCGTCTGGGCAAAACCACGAAGCCTTTGACGTCATCTGTGCGCTTGACGACTTGCAATAACCACAAACCGCTTCGTCGCTACCCAAGTAATCAACTTGCCGCCATAGCCGCCATCGGCCCAGATCAAGTGGAGGCGCGGGGGTCGTTCTTTGACTTCATCGAGTAAGGCTTTCGCGCTCCCCGCGGTCTTGGATATTGGCTGCCAAGACTTTGACCGAGAGCAACAAGCCCAAGGTATCGACCAGGATATGACGCTTGCGCCAATTGACTTTCTTGCCCGCGTCATAGCCTTTTTCGCCGCCCGTGCTCGGTCGTCTTTACCGATTGCGAATCGATGATGGCGGCGCTAGGGTCTACGGTCGCGTCCGTAAGCCCTGCGGATGCGGGCTGCGTAATTCGCCGTTGAGTTTGGCGAACCAGTCTAAGTCGCGCCAGCAACCGCAAGTAATAATAAACGGTCGTCCACTCGGGGAACTCGTGAGGCAAATAACGCCAAGCACAACCCGTCCGCAGCAGGTAAAGGATAGCGTTGACAATTTCGCGCAAATCCACCGTTCGCTTGCGACCGCGCAGGAACCGCAGGTGGTAACATAGGTTCGAGCAGTTTCCACTGCTCATCGGAGAGGTCAGATGGATAGGGTTGTGCGGTTCATGGCAATGACAGTTTACCCATTTCCACTGCCTCTCCTCTAATTTCTCAACACGCTCTAAAACCTCTCTGGCTTGAGTAGCGCGTACATCAGATAAAAGAGCAACAGCAGGGCAATTACTCCGCTGATTATGTATTCGATATTCGTCATCTTGGCTCCTACACCTTTTCGCAGAATCGGACGTACCAGACGGACAAGGCGAAGAAAACAATTGTCAGCGCGATGAAGATGATGTCTCCCATGTCTACCCCGCAATATCCTTGTTCTTTGCGCTTTCCCTCTCGCGGCGCAATTCACGCCAGACTAGAAAGCAAGCCATAAGGAAATCTATGTAGTAACGAAGGTCTTTGACGAAGACCTCCGCCATTCGCTTTACCAGAGACCACTCCGATATGCCGGCCTCGTGTCGCGCTTTAAGCTCTGTGTAAAGTTCTGTCACCTCCACTACCCGGATCCTTAGCGGTCGAACGTGAAGAGCAGCCCGAAAATCAAAAGGTGCTGGGTTGGCGTCAAGCCGACCATGCCTGGCTGTACTTCAGCACCTCTGAAGAAGCCTCCATCTGGCCCCCGCGAATCGTCATACCGGTGCTCCAGCCGCAGGATCGTATTGGTTTGTCGGTACGGGATGCGATATTCGAGCGTAGTCGTGATGGCTTTGACGGTCTGCCTGGCTAAGGTCCACCGGCCATTGCGATCCCAGAAAACCTCAGGTCGAACGGTTGCACTCCACCGTTTGTTCAAAGCAAAATGCACCGGCAACTGGCCAGCCATCATCAAGGCGCGGGGCGTTCCAAGAGCGTCAACACGTTCCGACGAGTAGATGTATTCAAATGCAAAAGTAACTCGATCTGTCTTGCATTCGACAATGGTGTCCGTAAGGAAGCGCCAGAACTTGAATGAGGTGTTCGACTGATGAGGCCCCCAAAGAACCGTTTCCTTCACTGTCACGCGCGGGCTTGCCTTATAGGCAAGTTGGCCACCCGAACTAGGGACACTGTTCGCGTTGGCCAGATGCCAGTATCCATTGATCACGAAGAACGCGCCGGTGAGCTTCTCGTTGAAGGGATAACTCGCGTTGACGCCCATCATCAAATACGGCGTGAAGTCGGCTCCCCACGGTCTGGTATATTCTAAATTATCCTTGGCGTAGAGCGAGTCGTAGCCGATCAAACTGCCGAAGATTCCACCCTGCACAGTGAGTCCCTTGCCCACAGGCGCAAGATAAGACACATTTGTTGGACCGAGGTGGCGAAGGACTTTGAAACCTCCGATGTTTGGAGCCGTTGCGGAGAACCCAAAAACCTCGGAATCTTTCCCCCCTTGGACTGTCAATTGACCGCCCCATCGTGAAGATTCGGAGGGATCTTTCTTCACATATGCGCCCGCTATATTCAGATACAAGTTATCGACGTGCCAAGCGGTACCGCGACTTCGGAAAAACAGATTTGCCGGATGGTTGAAATCGAGCGAGTAGCCAACATCCACGAAGCCACCATAGTTCCATTCAGGCTTCGACTGCTGTTTCTGCGGTTCTTGAGACGCTACTTCCTCAGCGACCGCATTATCGAGTAACGACTTGCCGGAATTAGTCTTGTCAGAAACGACCGGGCCTATCTTGATGCTAGAGCTTTGAGCGCGACAGATTGAAGCCGCAGCAGGCAACCAGCTTGCAACTAGAGCCGGGATGGCTATCAAGAAAAGAGAGTTATTCTTGCGCGGCTTGTCTTGCGCCTTCGCGCGAAGCTCGGCAAGAAACTCTTCAATCTCAACCGATGAAGCGTCGGGCTGAACTTCGTCTGGACTCTCTTCCACATCTGCGCGCTCTGGCGGTCTTCTTTCATCCTCTGCGCGCACGACGAGCACCTCGTGGACACTGCCAGCTTTCTTCTTTTTTCCAATGCTGAGGATGAATTCGCGCAGCCACAACAAAACAACCATCGCGATGGCGAAAGCTGCTGCCAACAATTTTATCCCCATTTTCATCTCCCCAGCGCGTCGGCTGGCCGCAGTTCCTTGCAGGACCTCGTCACATTCACAGGCTAGCACCGGGCGCGTAAGGGTGGAGTAAAATGATTATAAAAAGTTCGTAAGGATTGATGCGGGACAAACAGGAGAGTTTCACGCGCCGGGATTGAACCGATAACCTATCCACGGCTCTGTCAGGATGTAGCGCGGCGAGGCCGGGTCTGGCTCAATCTTTTTTCTCAGTTGCCCGACGAAAACACGCAGATATTCGTGCTGTTCGACGTAGTTGCCGCCCCACACGGCGGCAAGCAGCGCGCGGTGCGTCAAAACTCTTCCGCTGTGGCCGATCATATAAACCAGCAGGTCGAATTCCTTCGGCGTGAGGCGAACTTCGCGGCCTTGGACCGTGACGATGCGCGCTGCGAGGTCAACGCGAAAATCGCCCGCTTTCAAAATCGTTAGAGCTTCGCCATCGGCGTGAGCCTCAGGCGCGCGGCGCAGCGCCGCCCGGATGCGCGCAAGCAACTCGTCCATGCCAAAGGGCTTCGTCACATAATCATCCGCGCCCGCATCCAGCGCTTCAACCTTCATCTGCTCTTCGCCGCGAACCGAGAGCACGATGATCGGAACCCGCGACAAAGCGCGCAATCGTCGGCATAGCTCAATGCCATTGACATTCGGCATCGCAAGGTCAGTGACGACAAGATCGGCGGGCCAATCGCCGAACGTTTCAAGCGCGCTTTCACCGTCGGCGGCGCTGCGCACGTCGTAGCCGTGCGTGGTCAGGCTGCGCCTGAGCACGCGCGTGATCTGCGGCTCGTCGTCGACGATTAGAATGCGCTTCTTTTCGTTCATGCGCTAATCGCGCGTTTGCGATTTCTGAATAGTTTCAGAGTGCGGCGGTTTGCCCGCTCTTTTGAAAACCTTCTTTGAAGGCTGCAAGCGTGAAGCATCGCTCCAAAAATTGCCTGCGATTCATCGGGAGCTGATCTGCTTCAATTCTTCCAGAGCAATTTCTTCTTCATTGCCCACCGGCAACGTGAACGCGACGCGAGTCCCGCGCCCGTTCTCTCCATCTTCAATCCAGATGCGCCCACCGTGCGCCTCGATAATGCCTCGCGCAATTGCCAGTCCCATCCCTACGCCCGAAGCGCGGCCCGCGCCTGAGTCGCCGTCACGCATTGCGCGAAAGAATTTATCGAAGGCGCGCTCGCGCATCTCAACGGGAATGCCCGGCCCTTCATCTTCAACCGACAGCTGCAATAGCTTCTCATCAACTCGACTGGCCGTAACCCGTATGCGCGTGCCCGCCGGAGAATACTTCGCGGCGTTGTCAATGAGAGTATAAAGGACTTCAGCAACGGCTCGCCCGTCAACGCGCGCCAGCGGCAATTCGTTCTCGACAGCCGCTTCAATCCGGTGACGGCGTGTGAGCGGCTCGGCTCGCTCAAGCGCCGCAAGCACTATCTCGTCAATCGCTCCCCACCTGCGCCTGAGATGCATCTCGCCTGCTTCTATGCGCGCAAGCTCCAGAAGGTTTTCGACAAAACGATTCAACCGATCCGCTTCCTCGTTAATTATTTCAAGCATCTCTCTGCGGCCTTCCGCGTCGAGCGCGACCGCTTCACCTGTCATTGCGCGCAACTCGTCGAGCAGTGTCGTAACGGACGCTTTGATGGAAGTGAGCGGCGTGCGAATGTCATGCGTCACGGCGTCTAACAAAGCCGATTTCAACCGCTCGCTACGTTTGAGAGCTTCCGCATAGCTTGCGCGCTCGAATGCGTCTTGAAGCTCACTGTATAAACGCTCGATCTCGCGCCGTCCGGCTTCGGCCTCTTCGGCGCGCCGCCTTGCGCGAGCCGAAAGCTCTCCGGCGGTGACGGCGGTGATTAAGAACGCGGCGAGCGCAACCCAGTTGTCGGGCGTCGCTATGGTCAACGTGCCCACCGGCGGAAGGAAGAAATAGTTGAAGCAAACCATGCTGAGCAATGAAGCGACGACGGCGGGGCGCGATCCCCATCGAGTTGCAACGAACAGAACAATCAACAGCAGCGCGAGCGCGACTGTTGTTGAATTGATATGGCTGCCGAACAATTTAAGCGCGGCGGTCGCGGCTGCGATTGAGAGCGTCGCTATGATGTATCCGGCTTTGCTCTTCTGCTCCTTTACCGCTCGCATAGTCTGCATTATACGACGAGGGCGCAGAGGTGAACATAGCGAGCCGACGCAATCCGGTTGACACCTCAGATAATCGTGCGATAATCGCGCTTCGGTAAAATCATCTCACCGGGAGCCAATCGCAAAGCAGGTGAATCGCTATGTCGTATATCAGAAAATCGCTCAATCGAAACGCCGCTCGCACAAGCCTGTCAATCGCGCTCGCGATTATAATGCTGATGATGAATCTGCAATTGCGCCGCGTTGAAGCACATCTCGAATCGTCTGACGACAAGCCTCTTGCCGCGCGGGTCAAAGCAGGCCGCTCAATCGTGCGCGCCGAGCACGGGATGGTTGCGTCGAGCCAGCCGCTCGCTTCACAGGTGGGGCTTGAAATCTTAAAGCGCGGCGGCAATGCCGTTGATGCATCAATCGCGATGGCTGCGATGCTGAACGTCACCGAGCCGATGATGACAGGCATCGGCGGCGATGCTTTCATGCTCGTCTACTGGTCGAAGACGAAAGAGCTAAAAGCATTGAACGCCAGCGGGCGAGCGCCTCGCGCGCTCACGCTCGACTATTTCAAAAAGCGCGGCATCAAACAGATGCCGATCACAGGCATGGAACCAATCACCGTGCCCGGCGCATTCGACGGATGGGTGACGCTGCTGGAAAAATACGGCACGATGAAATTGAGCGACCTGCTTCAGCCCGCAATCGAGTACGCCGAGAACGGCTTTCCCGTGATGGAAAAAGCCGCAGCGGATTGGGCCGCAGAAGTTGATAAGCTCAAGAAGACTCCTGCCGCTGCGGCGAATTATTTGATTGACGGACGCGCGCCGCGCGCTGGCGAAGTTTTCCGCCAGAAAAATCTCGCGCGCACTTTTCGTGTGCTTGCTCGCGGCGGGCGCGATGCTTTCTACAAAGGCGAGATCGCCCGCGCCATCGTTGATTACTGCCAGAAGAACGGCGGCTTCCTTTCGATGCAGGATTTCGCTGAGCACAGATCCGAGTGGGTCGAGCCGATTTCAACCGACTATCGCGGCTACACGGTTTACGAATGCCCGCCGAACGGGCAAGGACTCGCGGCGCTGATAGCATTGAACATCCTTGAAGGCTTTGATATTGCAAAGATGGCTGCGCAGCCTGAGCTTTATTATCACACGATGATCGAAGCGATGAAGCTGGCGTTCGCAGACCGCAACCGCTACATTGCTGATCCGGCTTTCGCAAAGGTTCCCGTCGCCGAGCTGCTCTCGAAACAATATGCAGCCGAGCGGCGCAAGCTCATCAACTCTGACCGCGCGATGGACGAAGCCGAGCCGGGCCTTGTTCCGAATCACAGCGACACGACTTATTTCACCGTCGTTGATAAGGACCGAAACGCCGTCTCGTTCATCAACAGCCTTTACGAATCATTCGGCTCAGGCATAGTCGCGGGCGATACGGGCATTGTGCTTCATGATCGCGGCGCGGGATTCTCGCTCGATCCAAATCATCCCAACAGGCTTGAGCCGGGCAAACGACCTTTTCATACAATCATTCCGGCGATGGTATTCCGTGACGGAAAACTTTTCATGTCGTTCGGCGTGATGGGCGGAGGCATCCAGCCGCAGGGCCACACGCAGGTGCTTGTGAACCTGATTGATTTGAAGATGAATCTGCAGCAGGCGATTGAAGCGCCTCGATTTCGTTTTGTGAGCGGCAGGCGAGTTATAATGGAAGATGCGATGGGTGACGCGGTCATCAAGCGATTGATTGAAAAAGGTCACGAGCGAATGAGCGATAGGTCGCTTTCGATGGGTGGCGGTCAGGCGATTATGATTGATCCGGCGACGGGGATGCTCGCAGGCGCGTCGGACCCGCGCAAAGATGGGATGGCAATCGGGTATTGAATCAGCTATCAGCGTTCCGCAATCAGCCGACTTCCGAGCCGCGCAACGCTTCTGCTATGCTGAAAGCTGACCGATGATTGCTGACAGCTAGAAAACATGGCCGAGAGGACAGAAACAAAGCAGAGCGAGAATAAAACGCTCGTCGCGCTAGACACTGGCATAGGCGATATGCCCTTCGGGCGAGCGGAATACCTGACCGAAGAAGAAGCTGCGCGCAAGCGCGAGGCTCTTGAATACTTCAAGCAGGCTTACGAAGCGCAGATGCGCGGCGAGCTTGATGAAGCGGCTGACCTTTACCGTGAATCAATCGCCGTTTACCCGACCGCCGAAGCGCATACGTTTTTAGGATGGACATACAGCTTCATGGGATTGACCGACGAAGCGATTGAGGAGTGCCACCGCGCGATTGAAGTTGATCCGGATTTCGGCAACCCCTATAACGACATCGGCGCGTACCTGATTGAAAAAGGGGATCTCTACGGCGCAATCAACTGGCTTAAGCGAGCGATGGACGCTCCGCGCTACGAGTGCTATTTTTATCCGCACTTCAATCTCGGCAGGATTTATGAAGCGCAAGGCAGATTGTTTGACGCGCTCCGCGAATACAAAGCGGCGATTGATTTGAACCCGAATTACGCGCTCGCAATTAAGGCCTTCAGGAGACTGCAAGCGAAACTGAACTAGGGGTCAGGGGCCGGGGGTCAGGGAAACAATGGTTGCTACCCTGAAACTAGCTGCCAAAGCCGATTTCAAGGCGATGGCTATTCTCACCCGGCACCCGACATCCGACGAAGGAGAATCATGGATGGACACAGCCCCAGAGGGGGATGGATAGAAGTAATCACAGGCGGGATGTTCAGCGGCAAGAGCGAAGAATTGATTCGCCGCATACGCCGCGCCGAAATTGCTCGCCAGCGCACGCAATTATTCAAACCTGCAATTGACAACCGCTTCGATTTGAAGCGAGTCATATCACGCGACAATCGCGGCATGGACGCGATAGCCGTAAAGAACTCGTCGGAGCTTCGCGCGAACATTACGTTCGGCGTGAAGGTGCTCGGCATTGACGAAGCTCAGTTCTTCGACGACGGGATAGTTGATCTCTGCATGGAATTGGCGGACGCGGGCGTGCGAGTCATCGCAGCAGGACTCGATCAGGATTATCTGCGGCGGCCTTTCGGCCCGATGCCCCAGTTGCTTGCCGTCGCTGAATACGTCTCGAAGATGCACGCGATATGCGTCCGATGCGGAGGGCTTGCGCACTACACGCAGAGGGTTGCGGGCGGCGATTCACAGATTGAGATTGGCGACAACACTTATGAAGCCCGCTGCCGCGTCTGCTACGAACCTTATCGGGCAGTAACAAACAATGGCAACAAGCAACCGATTGAAGCGGCGCTGGATGCTCTGAGTGTCGAATAATGGCATCGGATTATCTTCACAAAAGAGAGGCCAAGTGAAACGAAGTGCGGTGCACCTCAGCTTGATTCTTTTATTGCCTGTATTCGCAGCAGCCTGCTCCAAAACAGTGGAACTAAGCCCTCAAGCCGGTAAGCAGAATAATGCAAAGTCGCAAGACTCGACCGAACTGAAAGATTTCTTCCTGAACCTCGTCAAGATAGCCAAAGAGAACAGAGGCGCACTGAGACCCGAATTCAAGCTGGAGATTAGACTGCAAGCCAAAGGCGCCGGCACGTTTCCAACGAAAGAAGCTGCGCAGGCTGAACTCAATCAGCTAGGGTCTGACAAGTACGAAGTCTTTACTTACCACGAGCGCAACGGCCAGAGCGGATGGGTTATTCTTGAAAAGAATTCTGCCCTGACCGGACTCGATATGCGCAATGCGAGCGCGAGAGCTACGCAATATGGCGGCTCGAATTATGAGATAGCTTTTACGCTAACACCTGATGGGGGCAAAAGGTTTGCCGAAATCACGGGCGCGCGCATAGGAGATTCCTTAGCTATAGTCTTAAACAACGAAGTGCGATCAATTGCTACGATCCAAGCGCGAATAGAAGACGAAGGGCGCATCATGGGGTCATTCTCGCAACGTGAAGCCGAAGACCTCGCCTTCAGCCTGAATCAAGGCTCGATGATTACGAAGGAAGATCAATGGAGCGAGCAGGTATCGGAAAGACTACGCTCAAACGGCGCTGAGTTCCTTGCTCAACGTTATCGTGATTGGGCGAGAGAGCTTCGCCGGTATTCAGATTTGAAACCTGAAGATATAGAGGCAACACTTGAATCGGGCAGCGATAGGAGAATGCTCCGTATAAAAATTCTGAAGCCGGGCGATTATAAAAAAAGAGATATCCATAGTTGTTGTTAGAGAGGGAGGCCGCCTTCACGTAGATGAAAGATAATATCCGCCCGCGCTTGCCTTTGAATGTTCGGCAAGCGCCTTCATATAAAACTGTCTAGAACAGACCCACGTGAGTTCAGCATGGATGTACTCGAATTAACCACGCATTTAATCTCCATACCATCAACGAGCGGCGACGAAAAAAATGTCGCCGATTTTCTTGCCGACTACCTGACGAGCGCAGGCTTTGAAGTTGAGCTTCAAGATGCCGAGCCGAATCGGCCAAACGTTTATGCGCGGCACGGTGAGCCTGATGTTGTGCTTTCGTCTCACACCGACACCGTTCCGCCCTACGTCGAGTTCAGTGAAGACGACCAGTTCATCTATGGGCGCGGCGCGTGCGACGCTAAAGGCATCATCGCCGCGATGATTAAAGCCGCCGAAAAACTGATTGCATCAAACGTCACCGACATTGGATTGTTATTCGTCGTAGGCGAAGAAGCAGGCAGTCCCGGCGCACGCGCGGCCAGCAAAATCCCGAACCGCTCACGCTATCTGATTAACGGCGAGCCTACGGAATCGAAATTGGCGCTCGGCTCGAAAGGGGCTCTCAGAGCCGTTTTCAAGGCGACGGGCCGCGCGGCGCATTCGGCCTACCCGCACATGGGCGAATCGGCGATTGATAAACTGCTCGACGTTCTGGCAGACCTTCGCCGCGCCAAGTTGCCTGTTGATTCAACGCTCGGCGAAACCACGATGAATATCGGCGTGATTAAAGGCGGCGTGGCCGCAAACGTCATCCCCGCCGACGCCGAAGCCGAGTTGATGTTTCGCGTGGTCACGGACGCCGACTCGCTCAAGCGCATCATTGAAGAGATAGTTGGCGGGCGTGTTGATGTGCAATACACGTTCGCGTGTGACGCGGTATTCGCAGAACCGCTCGAAGGATTTGAAACAGGCGTAGTCGCGTTCACGACCGACATTCCGCTTTTGACGAACTGGGGAAAACCTTTGCTGTTCGGTCCCGGCTCGATACTTGACGCGCACACTCCGCATGAGAAAATCTCAAAGAGAGAGTTGGCAGAAGCAGTTGACGCTTACGTGAATATGACGATGAGATTGAAAGAAAGGATGTCATTATCGTGAAGATTCCAGTCGGAGTATTGGGCGCGACGGGCGCGGTCGGGCAGAAATTCGTCAAGTTGCTTGATGGTCATCCATGGTTCGAGCTGACTGAACTCGCGGCGTCGGACCGCTCGGCGGGCAAACCTTATAAAGACGCTACAATCTGGCGGCAGTACACGCCGATTCCTGAATCGGTCAAAGACAAAATGGTGAAGCCGTGTGAGCCGAACCTTGATTGCCACGTCGTTTTTTCAGGGCTTGATTCATCAGTCGCGGGCGAGGTCGAAGAGAACTTCGCGCGCGCGGGCTACATCGTCTTGAGCAACTCAAAGAATCATCGAATGGATGAAGATGTGCCGCTGCTCGTGCCAGAAATCAATCCCGATCATCTTGGCTTGATTAAGACGCAACGCGAGCGGCGCGGGTGGTCGGGCGCGATTGTGACGAATCCGAACTGCTCGACCGTAGGACTCGTGATGGCGCTCGCGCCGCTTCATCGCGCATTCAGAGTCACGCGAGCAATCGTCACGACGATGCAGGCGCTGTCGGGCGCGGGCTATCCGGGACCTGCGGCGATTGACATGCTCGGCAATGTCATCCCCTACATCAGCAGCGAAGAGGATAAGCTCGAAGATGAGCCGCGCAAAATCATGGGCGCGCTCGAAGGCGGTCATATTCGATTTGCCAATTGCAAAATAAGCGCGCACACGAATCGCGTCTTTGTCGAAGACGGTCACATGGAATGCGTGTCGGTAGAGTTTGAAAAGAAGCCGTCGCCGGATGAAGTCGCGCAAACACTTTCAAATTTCAAGTCGCTTCCGCAAGAATTAAAGCTGCCGTTCGCGCCTGAGCGTCCAGTCGTAGTGATGAGCGAGCGCGACCGCCCGCAGCCTCGCTTTGACCGCGACGCTGGCAACGGCATGAGCGCAGTAATTGGCCGCATTCGTGAATGCCCTGTTTTTGACGTTCGCTTCGTAGTGCTTTCGCACAACACGATTCGCGGCGCTGCGGGCGCGGCCATACTCAACGCCGAGTTGATGAAGGTTCAAGGATACTTGAATCAGTAGGCGGTAGGCAGTTAATAGCTGCGACGTACGCCGTGTTCATTCAAAGGGATTGTAGCAACTGAAACTCAACTACTAACTGCCTACTGCCTACTGCCTACTGAATTATGATTGTGATGAAATTCGGCGGCACTTCTGTTGAAGACGCCGCATCCATTGAGCGCGTGGCTGAGATTATCCGCGAGCGGTTAGAGCTGCGGCCAATTGTCGTAGTGTCTGCAATGGGCAAGACCACGCGCAAGCTGCTTCAAGCCGCTGAAGCTTCGGCTGCGGGCGATAGTCGAACGACGCTTTCAATCGTCGCCGACCTGAAGACTCGCCATACAAGCGAAGCGCGCAGGCTCGTCAAAAATACACAGGAGCGCGAAGTCTTCGGCTTCATCGAACGCCATTTCGATGAGCTGAAAAAACTGCTCGAAGGATTAGCTATCCTCGGCGAAGTGCCACCGCGAGGGCTCGATAAAATTCTCTCTTACGGCGAATTGCTTTCATCTGCAATCGTGACTGCCGCGCTCATCGAGCGCGGCATTGCGGCGCGACTGATGGACGCGCGGCAGTTGATTAAGACCGATGACCGATTCGGCGGCGCGTCGCCTCTTTTTGAAATCACGAACCGCAACCTGCAAGAAGCCATCCCGCCCATCACGGAGAACGGCGCGGTGGCCGTGCTTCAAGGCTTCATCGGCTCGACGCGCGAAAATGCTACGACGACGCTCGGATTTGAAGGCTCGGACTACACAGCCGCGATAGTCGGTGCGGCTCTTGACGCCAGCGACATTCAAATCTGGAAAGACGTTTCGGGACTTATGACCTGCGACCCGAAGATTTTCGCGGGCGCGCGAACTGTTAAGGTTTGCACATTTGCTGAAGCAGCCGATTTGACTTACTTCGGCGCGAAGGTGCTTCATCCGAAAGCGATTCATCCGGCGGCGCGAAAAAATATCCCCGTTCATATTTATAATTCAAAGCAGCCCGCCGCGACCGGCACATTTATCAGCGCAAGCGCGCCTGCATCTAGCAATATTATTAAATCCATCGCGTACAAGCGGCCCGTGACCGTTTTCAACGTGAAAGGTGAAACGATTGCCGCCAGCGGCCACGCCGTATCGCCGGAAGATTTTCTAAAGACGCTGCTCAACGCGCTTGCGCGAAAACGTGTGCGCCCGCTCATCACGGCTGTTTCGGCTTCGAGCGTCGCGCTCGCAGTTGATTCGCGCGAGCTTGTGGATGGCCGCGAGCGCGATTTAATCGAAGAGATTTCCGCATTCGCAACCGTGAATGCGGAATCGGGCAAGGCCATTGTGTCGCTCGTAGGCGAGCAGCTTCCGACCGATGCGCGACTTGCGAGCCGAGTCTTTCAGGCGATAGAAGAAATCCGTCCCGGCCTGATACTGCACGGGTCGTCGCCAATCACTTTGAATCTTGTGGTCAGCGAAGGCGAAGTCGGAAGCGTGATAGCGCGGTTGCATGAAGTTTTCTTCAATCAACTCGACCCGCAGGTGTTTGAATAAAGAAGCTGCTTGCAAGGCGCGGCGCGAAGATGAGAGCATGGAGATTACGCAATTCTCTTTCAAGCAGGAAGCAATCTGGATTTTGATTATAAGTTTGTTCCCGATTATTGGAGGGTTGCTCCTTATTTTTGTTCTCTGGTTGACGCGATGAGTTTTATTCCAACGATACTGCGAAACAACACAAACGCGGCCCGAATGATTGCAATGGTCGGGTTGTTTTTAATAATCGTTCCGTCTCAGGCAGCTCGTCCGGCGAGACCGAAGGCCGCAGCGAGCAGGAATTCATGGCGAGGCATCACGCCGCTGCGCTCGACGGCGGCTGACGTGGCGCAAGCCTTAGGCATCGAGCTTGGCTACGAAGAAGAGACGCCTGTCGGGCCGTTCAAGGTCGAAGACGGCGAAGTCACTTTCTCGTACCTCACGCCGAGCCTTGCGAAGATTTACCGCGCGCCTCGCTCGATGGTCGGCAAAGTATTCACGATCTATTTCAAACCCGATGCTGTGATGTCGCGCGCTGATTTGAAGCTCGCGGCTGATTTCAAGCGATGCACGGAAGAGATGAGCCGAAGCTATTATTATTTCGTGAGCAGCGCAGGCGTGGCTTATCAACTGCGCCGCTCGGATGACGGCCTTGAAACGATAATCTATCAGCCGACGCGCGCCGAAGTACAACGGCTCGCCGTCAATACTGAATGCGTGTTTTGAACAGTGGTCAGGAATCAGGGGTCAGGGGATTTGCACTGATGCAATTCACCTTGCCCTGACCCCGACCCCTGACCCCCGACCCCTGATTATGAAAATCGCTTTACTCGGCTACGGAAAGATGGGGCATATGGTTGAGCAGGCGGCTCAGCGCGACGCGATGGAAGTTGTCTGCGTGATTGATCCTGTTGCAGGCTCGCGCGGAGAGTTGAGCGACGCCGACGTGTGCATAGATTTTTCAGAGCCTGCGGCAGTAATTGAGAACATTCGGAAAGCGGCGGCTGCGGGCGTTTCGATGGTTGTCGGCACAACGGGCTGGTACGACCGGATTGATGAAGCTCGCCGCATCGTTAATGAAAGCGAGATCGGGTTCGTTTACGGCTCGAACTTTTCCATCGGCGTGAACCTGATGTTCAAGATAGTCGAGTGCGCCGCTCGCTTGTTCAGCCGCTTTCAGTCGCACGATCCGTTCATTGAAGAAGCTCATCACAAATTCAAGAAGGACGCGCCGTCGGGCACGGCGATTTTTTTGAAGCGAATAGTCGAAGCTGAATACAACCGCGAAGTGCCAACGTCGAGCACGCGCGCAGGTTATATGCCCGGCACACACACGGTCGGATTTGATTCGGAAGCCGACACGCTAGCGATTACGCACACGGCGCGAAGCCGTGCAGGATTTGCCGAAGGCGCGCTGCTCGCGGCTCGATGGATTGCCGGACGCAAAGGCTTCTACGAGTTTTCGGAAATCATCGAAGAGCAGTTGCAAAGCAATGGCTGAAGCGTTAGCAATTAAACAGGGATGGGGGATTCAACTCGAACAGGGTTGGAAAAAAATCAGAGTCGAAGGAAGTGGGTTATGAAGCAGCTTTTATTAATCACATCTCTGTTTGCGCTCGCGCCGCTGGCCTATGGTCAGACAACCAACACAGACGCGCCGCAGCAAGAATGCAAATTGACGGTGGCGCAAGCCCCTGCGATACGCGGCCTGCGTTTGGGGATGACGGTAGAGCAAGTGGTTGAGCTTTTCACAGGCAATAGCCAAGACGAAGAGTTGAGCAACCAAATAAAAGGCAACTCTGATAAATTTGGTGTGGCGCACTTAACTGTGACTCCATCGAGTTATCCCTCGAAGGCGAAGTTTGCGGGCGTTAATTTGGTCAGAATTATTTTCTTAGACGGACGAGTAAACTCGTTCTCGATAAATTATAAAGGTCCTGAATGGGATAACGTGGATCAGTTCATAACGAAGTTGTCGGAAGTCTATAATCTCCCTGTCGCAAAAGCTTGGAGGCCCGTTTCCGAAAGCCAGCGTAAGTCTCTGAAGTGTGATGGGTTTGAAATCAGGGCTGTCGGTTATTCAGGTGAAACTTCAATCCAAATTACCAATGCACAGTTGGGAAAGACAGCATATGAGCGTCGCGAAGAAGCAAAAGAAAAAGCGCGGCGCGAGTTCAAGCCATAAGCAACAAAGCGCGGGCGCGCTGTAGACGATGAGGTAGATGAAATGCTTGGGATTGCAAATCTGAAAGGATGCGGGACGGCGCTCGCTACGCCGTTTCGTGAAGACAAATCAATTGACGAAGACGCGCTGCGCCGCTTTGTCGAGTTTCAAATATCGGAAGGCATAGATTTTCTCGTGCCGTGCGGGACGACGGGCGAAAGCGCCACGATGAGCGACGACGAGCAGCACCGCGTTGTTGAAATAGTCCTTCAAACCGCGCAGGGCCGCGTGCAGGTCATCGCGGGCGCGGGCGGAAACAACACCGCACACGTCATCGAGCTTGCGCGCGAGTACGAGCGCATGGGTGTGCGCGGCCTGCTTTCGGTCTCACCTTATTACAACAAGCCGACGCAGGAAGGTCTCTACCAGCACTTCCGCGCAATCGCAGAATCAACATCGCTGCCTATCATCGTTTACAACGTGCCGCCGCGCACTGCCGTCAACATCCTGCCCGAAACAATCGCGCGGCTCGCTGAGATTCCAAACATCATCGGAGTGAAAGAAGCGTCTGGCGACATCTCGCAGATTGCAGAAATCGCCACGCGCGTGCCCGAAGGCTTCAAGCTCTTTTCGGGCGATGACTCGGTCACGCTTCCCATTGTTGCGCTCGGCGGCGCGGGTGTTATCTCCGTAGCATCGAACGAAGCGCCGCGACAGATGACTGCGCTCACGAAAGCCTGTCTGGAAAACAACTGGGACGAGGCGCGGCGATTGAATCGAGAACTGTTTGCGCTGATGAAAGCGAACTTCATCGAGACGAGTCCTGGCCCCGTCAAAGCTGCGCTCGCGATGATGGGAAAGATGAAAGAGGTGTATCGCCTGCCGCTCGTTCCCGTGAAGCCTGAAACGAAAGAGCGACTGCGCCGTGTGCTCACGGATTTGAAACTGATTTGAAAGAAGCTATGGAACTGGCAGAGAAGATTCAGCAACTGTTCGACAATCCGCCCGAAGAATTCGCGGACGAGCACCGCGCGCTGTTTGACGAGTTCAAACAGAAGCTTAACGCGGGCGAAGTGCGCGCAGCGGAAAAAGTTGATGGCCGATGGCAGGTGAACCTGTGGGTGAAGCGAGGCATCCTGCTCGGCTTTCGCATGGGCCGCATTCAGAATTTTTCGATCAACAATCAATTTCGCTTCTACGACAAAGACACTTACCCGCTCAAGCGCATGACCGTTGATGACGCGGTGCGAATCGTTCCGGGCGGGTCTTCGATCCGCGACGGCTGCTACATCGGGCGAGGCGTTACCTGCATGCCTCCGATGTTCGTCAACGTCGGAGCGTATGTTGACGACGACACGATGATTGATTCGCATGCGCTCGTAGGCTCGTGCGCGCAAATCGGCAAGCGAGTTCACATATCGGCTGCGGCTCAGATAGGCGGCGTGCTTGAACCCATAGGCGAGATGCCTGTGATTATCGAAGACGATGTTTTAGTGGGCGGCAACTGCGGCGTTTATGAAGGCGCGATAGTTCACGAGCGCGCGGTGCTGGCTCCGGGAACTGTTCTGACGGGGGGCACGGCTGTTTATGATCTGGTGAAGGACGAGTTTTATCGCAAGAGCGAAGATGGCCCGCTTGAGATTCCTGCGGGCGCGGTCGTCGTGCCCGGCTCGCGCGCAATCACGAAAGGTCGGGGCGAAGAGATGGGCCTTTCGATCTACACGCCGATCATCGTCAAGTACCGCGACGAGAAGACCGACGCGGCTGTGCAACTCGAGGATTTTCTTCGCTAGTGGTCAGAGGTCGGAAGTCAGGGATCAGGATGATGGTTGTTTTGAAAGTGGCTCCCAGAGCCAGTTCTAAGGCAACAGCTATTCTGATCCTGACCTCTGGCTCCTGACCTCTGGCCCCTGAGTATGTTCAAACCTGCTGAAAGACTGCGAAACATTCGCAAGAGCGCGACGCGCGTGCTCTATGACAGCGCGCCGCCCGGTTCTATCAATATCGGACTTGGCGAGCCGGATTTTCGCACGCCTGAAATCATCCGCCGCGAAGCCATTCGCGTCATCGAAGAAGAACAGATCGGCTACACGCCGAACTCAGGGCTGATCCAGTTGCGCGAAAAGATCGCCGCCTATCACAGCGAAGGCTTGGACCGGCCATTCAACGCAAAGCAGGTCTGCGTAATGAACGGCTCGGAAGAAGCTTTGTTCGCAACCATCATGAGCATTGTCGGGCCGGGCGACGAGGCGTTGATGCCTGACCCTGCTTACATCGCCTATCCACAGATTGCCGACATCGCGGGCGCAAAATCGGTTTATTACAGTATGCCCGCCGCGCGCGGGTTTGCCTTCGATAGAGAGAGCTTCAAACAAGCTCTTAGCGAGCGAACAAAACTCGTATTCATTCTCTCGCCGTCGAATCCTACAAGCCGCGTCATCTCGCGCGACGATTTACGGTTCATTGCTGATTGTCTCGCCGGAACAGATGCTTACGTCATCGCGGATGAAATCTACCGCGAGATTTATTTTGATGAGCGGCCCGCGACGATTTCTGAGTTCTACGACAAGACCATAATCGTCTCAGGTCTTTCAAAAAGCATGAGCATGACGGGCTGGCGCGTAGGCTGGGCCGTCGGACCCGAAGACGCAATTCGCCACATCACAGTGATGCACCAGTACGTTTCCACCTGCGCCTCTGCCGTGACGCAGCGAGCTTCTGTTGCTGCGTTCAGCGATGAAGGCCGCGCGGCAACCGCCACGATGCGCAACGAACTGAAGCGTCGCCGCGACGTGATGGCGCGGGCAATTGAAAGAGAGTTACATCTGCCTTATGTTCTTGGCGAAGGCGCGTTTTATATTATGCTCGACGTATCCAGCTTTGGCCCTTCGATGGATATCGCGCTCGCGTTGCTCAATGAGAGAGTGATCACCGTGCCCGGCTCAGCGTTCGGCTCGGAAGGCGAAGGCTATCTCAGACTTTCATTTTCAATCGAGCCATCGTTAATCGAAGAAGGCGTCAGCCGCATTCGCGCCGGGCTTGACAAAGCAACGCGCGCCGATTAATCATCGCCTTGCCCTGAAGGTATCATCTCCGAAATTACGTCACGCTGGAGGACCAAGATGAAGAATCTATTTCAGAATCGCCGCAGCTTTCTCGGCAGTCTTGCGATGGGCGCTGCGTTCTTTACAGTGCCCGGCAGATTCGCCGAAGAACTGGTTCGCACGCCGCGCCAGACTGAAGGGCCTTTCTATCCCGATAAGCTGCCGCTCGACACGGACAATGATCTTGTGATTATCAACGATGCGATCACGCCGGCTGTCGGGCCTATCACATGGTTGAGCGGGCGAATCCTGAACGCGCGCGGCGAGCCTGTGCGCAACGCGACGGTTGAGATATGGCAGGTTGATATTAACGGCGCGTATCTGCACAGTCAGAGCGACAATCGAGAAAAGCGCGATTCAAACTTTCAGGGCTTCGGGCGATTTGTAACAGGCTCGACGGGCGAATATCTCTTTCGCACGATCAAGCCTGTGCCCTACGTCCCGCGCACGGCGCACATTCACTTCGCAGTCAAGATTAAGGGGCAGGAGAAATTCACGACTCAATGCTACATTCAGGGCGAGCCGCTGAATAAAAGCGACCAGATTCTTAATGAGATTAAAGACGCGCGCGCCAAGGCTTCTGTCATTGTGCCTTTCGTTCCTGTCAAAGGCTCGCGCGCGGGCGAGCTTTCGGCGCGCTTTGACATAGTGCTCGGACTCACTGCGGAAGCGTGAGCTAGTTATTATGTTAATGCCTCGGTTTGCTGGCAGGCTCGCGACCCTTTTCGCCTTCCATCCGGTCTGTGGCTAATGTCTCAAACTCGTCAACGCCTGCGCCATCGCGGATGATTCTAAAGGTCCCTGAGCGCAGGCGAAGGTCGCGCTGCGGGAATGGTATCTCAATCCGCTCGCGGCGAAAGACGCGCTCAATCTGGTAGTTAATATCGCTACGGATTTGCGCGTGATTGTGCGGCAAGGCGATCCACACGAGCAATTCAAAATTGATTGACGAATCGCCAAATTCTTTCAGATAGACTTTCGGAGCCGGGTCTTCGAGCACCTTCTCGACGGAGCGGCCCGCTTCGATTAAAGCATCCGTCACCTTCTGCACGTCGCTCCCGTAAGCCACGCCTACCGGCACGCGTATCCTCACGCGGTTGCAATAAGACCAGTTGATAATCTTGTTGCGCACAAGCTCCGAGTTCGGCACGATGACCATCACGTCATCATTAGTCTTGAGCCTCGTAGAGCGGAGACTGATCGTTTCGACGCGGCCTTCGATGTCGCCGAGCTTCAAACGATCTCCCACTCGCACGGGGCGTTCAAAAAGCAGAATGAATCCCGACGCGAGATCAGACGCGATGTACTGAAGCCCGAAGCCTATGCCTACCGACAGAAAGCCGAGTATGACTGCGATGCTCGTCAGGTCAACGGCGAATCCGAGCTTCACGCTGTAGATGATGCCGATGGCGATTATGACATAATGGACTATTCTGAGCAGCGTGTATTGCAGGCCGGCATCGAGATGAGGGAAGCGCGGCAGCACGCGCTTTTTCAAAAAGCCACGCAGAAAACGTGACACGAGCGAGGCGACTATAAGCACTATAACGAGCAGGATGAGGCTCATTATAGAAACCGAGAACTGTCCCTTCTGCTCAATGATCGGCGTGTTGAGTATGCGAATTATCCGTTCGATTATCGCGTTGCCAAATGACGGGTTGGTGGCGTCTTGCTGAAGTATCACCCTGCAGCCTCCTCCCTTGATTAAAAGAGTATGCGGAAAAGTTGATCGAGATTACGAGTCAGGGAGGGAATCAAAGCGCCACTCGATGAGCCTTCTTTTAGAGAAAGCCATCACTATAAATATACCACCGACACGCATGCGCGAATCAAGATAGCGATTGCTGCGATTCCTTGCGTTGATTCGTTGATTTTTGGCCAGCGGTATCGGACAATCTCGCTTCATTGAATCGTGCGAATGCCAAGAGCATCAACACGGAAGGTTGCTATGGAGGCTCTCTCTTCAAGTTTGGCAGTGCTTTCAGCGATGATAACGCCAGCGGTGTTGATCTCGGCCTGCGGCTCGCTAATTCTTTCGAGCTCGACGAGGCTGAGCCGCGTCGTTGACCGCGTGCGCGCGCTGTCGGACCGTTTTGAAGAGCTGGCGAATGAAAAGTCCGATGAGGCTTTCATAAGGGAGCGGCGCGCGATGATCTTCAATCAACTCGACATACTCACGAGCCGCGCGCGGTTGTTGCAGCGAAGCATCACGCTCTTTTATCTCGCGCTCGGCATCTTCGTTGCGACGAGCGTTTCGATTGGCATTGTAGCGATGACGAGCGAGCATTACGGGTGGGTGCCGGTAGTGCTCGGCTTAATAGGCGCGGGATTTCTTTTCTACGGCAGCCTTCTTCAAATCTTCGAGGCGCGATTCGCGTTGTCTGCCACTTACAAAGAGATGGATTTCCTCTGGGAGATGGGCAAGTATTACGCGCCTTCGGAGTTGCTGGAAAAGCGCAAGTCCAAGCGCGGCAGATTTAGATTCTTCCCCTGGTGAGAAAATCGCTGAAGAGGATGAGCAATGACAAAGATGACAGCCGCAGAGCTTGAAGAGTTTCTCTATTCGCATTTTCCTGATGACGTGCATCGCAGCTTTCGCGTCGAGCGCGTCGAAGACAACTTCGCTCAGGTGAGATTGATTTACGACCGCCGCCACCTGCGACCGGGCGGGACGGTTTCCGGGCCTGCGCTTATGACGCTCGCAGACACGGCGATGTACATGGCGCTGCTTGCGATGATAGGCCCCGTCGCGCTCGCAGTGACAGCGAACCTGAACATAAATTTTTTGCGCAAGCCCGCTCAGCGCGACGTCATCGCTGAAGCTCGATTGCTCAAACTCGGTAAGCGACTGGCCGTCGGCGAAGTGATGATGCGCTCAGAGGGAGAAGCCGAACCTGTGGCTCACGCTACGGTGACTTATTCAATACCGAACGCCTGACGTTGATTCGATGAAGTAGAGAAATCTGCTGCCGAAAAAAGATGAACAAGCATACCTCTTCTTGCGTGCGCGATGACAATAACAGCAATGCAAGCTGCAACGATTCCTGCCCGTGCCAACATGGGCAATCCTCAAATTCTCACAGCCGACCAGACTGGTGAAGTCTTCGGCAATTTGAAGACAGTTGCAATCGAGCGAGAGACTTTGACGATTGATCTGCGCCCTCTTGCTCGCTACAACTCGCCTGCCGCAAAAGACGACGAAGGCAGCAAGCTCGCCGTTGTTGAAGCCTTTTATCGAGTCAGAAACGATGGCGAGCAGCAGCAGCTAAATCTTATCTTCGCAGCCGACGCGCTCGTCGCAACTCCTCAAACAGGAAACGGCGAGTGGGTTGATAATCAATCAGTCGAGTTCAGAAACATCGCCGTTGACGAAAAGGCTCTGCCTCAAAGCTGGCGCGCGCCCGCTTCGACTCCGAAAATAGAAGGCGACGGCCAGTTGAGTTATCGTCCAAAGCCGCAAACCTTCATAAGCTTCAAAGCCGAGCTTGCGCCCGGCCCGCACACGATTCGAGTTCGCCACCAGACGCGGCCCGCGTCCTATTCGGGGTGACTCGCCGACGCTCTACTGACAGCTTGGCTACATACTCGCGCCCGCGCGACTGGGCCAGCTTCGGCGTGCTCGCGCTGACGGTTTACGTTTCAGAAACATGGCGCGCGGGAGGCTCGCCGCCGCGCGCCTAAAATTTTCTAAGCTACGCTTGCCACGTTATGTAGAACTCGCAGACGGCATCGCCGCGCCCGCAGCAGCGCGTGTGAGTGATGCGGACCGAACGCGCGCCGCACATCTCAACCGCGTGGCGAAAGTATGCCGTCCCGCTCACGCAATAGCTCAGCGGCGGCGGCGTGTCGTAGTTGATCGTGAGCAGCCCGCTCGTTTCGCTCAACGGCTCGTATGCAGCCGAGCCGAAATCCTGATACGCGCGATGAATCAAGGCCGACTGATTCAGAAAGCTGTGAACGTCCGTGTCGAGCAGACTGCTGTAGGGACCCGACAGGCTCGACGTGGCCGAGAACTCTCCGAGCCGCTCATATACGGCTTCGCCCTCGCTGGCAAACTCATCGGCAATCGCGCGATCAACGCGGTCGAGCGCGCGAAGCGGATACCAGTTGTCTATCGCAATCTCTTTGAGCGCGTCACGATCTTCTTCATCTAAATGGGAAAGTATGCGCGCCCATGCGTCGAGACCGTAATTGAGCGCGACGAACAGAAAGCGAGCGCGAAGCAGCCCGCCTTTGATGTGCATATCGGAATAGCTCTGCGGGGGCGAAGACATAACCGGAGGCTCCACTTCGACGGTTTAGCACGGGAACTAGATGACCCAATTATATCACGAAGCCGCTCGGTCATATCGGTAAATCAATGCCTTGCAAGCAGCGCGCCTGCTTGCGCTGTGCGCGTGATGATTCTCGCAATGTTGCGATGGTTTGCGCGCTCGACAACTATCTCGACCGAATCCATCAGCCTCAAATCGGAAGGAGTCAACGCGACGTCAGCCATAGTAGCGAATGACACAAGCTCGCCTGATTCCAGAATCGAAGTGTTATCGTCAATCTCGAATCTATATTGAATTCCTCGCGCGGTCTTGATGGTGATGCTGCGAGCGGTGATTGCCTCGACGCGTCCTTCAACGATAAAGCTCAGCGCATAGCTTCGTATGCGTGGTGAATAAAGTCGAGTCTCTGTATGCTTTGACGACTTGGCGGGACGGCGTGCTGCATTTGATTGCGGCCTCTGACCTGACGCGACCGATGCGAGCGCAATAATCAATCCCGCCAGCAACGCCGCTGCTCGAATACTCACTGCTCGATTCATCTCCGGACCTCCACGCGAAGCATTCGCTTGCGATGAAGCCAAGCGCAATCTCTATGCCGCTCGCCGAGCCGCGCCTGCGCCGTAGAAAAGCCAATTACGATTCGATAAGATACGGCGCGATGAACGAAGATAAGACAGCGATGAAAAAATTACGCGGGCAAGCCAGAAAGAGCGCAAGCCGCAAGCCGCGCCTTGAACGAAGCGAGGGCTCAATCGCAGATGTTCGCGGCATAAGCGTCGGCCACGCGCACGACGCGCGGGCGCAAACGGGCTGCACAGCCATTTTGTGCGGCGCGCAAGGCGCAGTTGCAGGCGTTGACGTGCGAGGCGCTGCGCCCGGCACGCGCGAAACAGACTTGCTTGATCCATCAAACCTCGTCGAGCGAGTCCACGCCGTCGTGCTTGCGGGAGGCTCCGTCTTCGGGCTTGATGCGGCCTGCGGAGTCGTGCGCTATCTCGAAGAGCGCGGCATCGGTTTTGACACGGGCGCGGCTCGCGTGCCGATAGTTCCTGCGGCGGTGATATTCGACCTGGCAGTTGGCGACGCGCAAGTGCGGCCCGACTCTCGGATGGGATACGAAGCCTGCGAGCGCGCGACAAGTAATGCAGTCGAAGAGGGCCGCGTGGGTGCGGGCGCGGGCGCGACCATCGGCAAGATTTCAGGGATCAAGCTCGCATCGCCGGGCGGCATAGGCACTGCCTCGATGAAGATTGCAGGCGGCGCGACCGTCGGCGCGCTCGTCGTCGTGAACGCGTTCGGCGATGTGGTTGACCCGGCAAGCGGAAAAGTATTAGCGGGCGCGCGCCGTGCGAACGGGCGCGGCTG
The DNA here is from genome assembly GCA_035575515.1 of Blastocatellia bacterium. Taxonomy (GTDB): domain Bacteria; phylum Acidobacteriota; class Blastocatellia; order UBA7656; family UBA7656; genus DATLXU01. The sequence goes on along the minus strand of DATLXU010000127.1, from coordinate 87,790 downwards.
GCTCGACTCTTCGCGAGCGATTGCAAACGCGGCGTTGCAGAGGCCGTTTCCTGCAATCGAGAGCACAACGCTTGCCGTTGTTGCGACCGACGCTCGATTGACGAAGGCTCAGGCGCGCAAGGTTGCGGCGATGGCTCACGACGGAATGGCGCGAGCCATCCGACCCGTTCACACAATGTTTGACGGCGACACGGTGTTTGCGCTTTCAACGGGAAGCATCGAATCAGACGTGACGACAATCGGCGCGGTCGCGGCAGAGTTAGTCGCCCGCGCAATCGCGCGCGTCGGAAGAATGTCGAGCGTGAGGAAATAACGCGATCTGGAAAATCACGGCTGTTTAATGCCTGTGCGAATAGACTTCTTCTCAATCACGCAACGGGCGCGGCGTTTGTGAACTCTGCGCACTTCGGGTCGCGCGGGCCGCGATCAACAAACTCGCCCCCATCCTTCGACGAATGAAAGAACGCATCGGGCGGGACGCCGCGCTCGATCATTGACTGAAAGTATTCGTCTATCTGATCAAAGATTTCCGTTATCGTTTGTGAATGAAACACACGCTCGCGCAGCCGCGCGCCGCCCGCAAGCCCGTGCGTGAAGTAGCCGCACATCTGCTTGAGCTTGCCCGCGAGCGCGCGCTCAGGCATCTCATCGCGCAGCAATTCATGGTATCGGTGCAGCACGCCCTGCTTTTCGGCAAGCGAAGGTTGATGCGGAGTCTCGCCGCGCATAAGCTCCGAAGTCTGACGGAATACCCATGGATTTGCGATTGCGCCGCGACCTATCATCACCGCGTCAACGCCCGTTTCATTGAGGCGTTCAATCGCCTGTTCCGCCGTGACAACGTCGCCACAGCCGATTACAGGGATAGAAACCGCTCGCTTTACAGCAGCGATTACGTCCCAGTTGGCCCGCCCGCTGTAGCCCTGAACGCGAGTGCGCCCGTGAATGGCAACCATGTTGCCGCCGCAGTCTTCAATAATGCGCGCGACTTCGACAGCGTTGATTGAGTTGTCATCCCAGCCTGTCCGAATCTTCATCGTCACTGGAATCGAAACCGCGCGGCGAACGCGACGCAGAATCTTTTCAAGCTGCGGCAGGTCACGCAGCAAGGACGAACCGCCTCCGCCTTTGACGACTTTCTTCGCGGGGCAGCCGCAGTTTATGTCGACGATGTCCGCGCCAGATTCTTCGATTATCTCGGCGGCTGCGGCCATGCGCTCTTCATCGTAGCCGAATATCTGAATCGAGAGCGGGCGCTCTTCGGGCAGAAACTTCATCATCCGATGCGTGCGAAGATTGCCCCGCGTAAGTCCTTCGACCGAGATGAATTCGGTCACGATGAGGCCCACGCCGCCCAGTTCTTTAATCAAGCGGCGGAAAGACGAATCGGTCACGCCAGCCATCGGCGCAAGCACGAGGTTGGGACTTATGCGAACATTGCCTATGTAAAGCTCACGAGTCGCTGTCATAACCTGAAAGTTTAACACAACGAGGTTGGTGTTTCGGAGTCCGTTGTTTCGATGAACGACAACCTGGATTTCAATCCCTGCGCGGGCATCAACTTGAGAATGAAGCGTTGATGTAGTAGACTTGCGCTTGAGTAAAAATGGAGGAACCCAGTGAGCCCTGAATTGACCCAGCTCATGGAGCTCCAGGAACTTGATCTTGAGATACAACGCATTTCAGACAGACTTGCGAGGATACCGGCGGAACGCGACCAGATAGAGAACGAGTTCAAGCAGTACGCCGCTGAGTTCCTGGACCTGAAGAGTAAACACGAACAGATCATCGAAGACCGCAAACAGCTAGAAGCCGAACTGGCAACCGTCCAACAGAATCACGAAAAATACAAACAAGACCTGATGCGCGTGCGCAACCAGAAGGAGTATGAAACGGCGCTGCGCGAGATTGACGCGACAAAGAAACACGCGAGCGCGCTCGAAAGCGAGATACTCAAGCGAATGGAAGAGCTTGAAAAGCTCGACGCTGAACTTGCCGCGCGCGCGCCTGATGCCGAACGCAAGCGCGCCGAAACCGACGAGATTCTTGCCTCGCTCGACAACGAGCAGCAGCAGGCTGACGGCAGGCTGACTGAGTTGAAAGAGCAAAGAGAGCGATTGGCCGAGCGAATGCCTGCTCACTTAATGTCAGCATATGATCGGATGTCGCGCAGAGGTCGCGGGCAGGCGCTGTCGGAAGTCAATGCATTCGGCGTCTGCACGGCGTGCAGAATGAAGGTGCGCCCGAAAGTTTTCAGCGACGTTCGCAGGGGCGATCAGTTGATCACCTGTGAGCATTGCGGTCGAATTCTCTATTATCGCTCGGAGCCGTCTCAATCAGCCGAGACGACTTGAAGCGGGGATCGGGGATCAGTGGTCAGGGGCCAGTGAATTTGAGATTTGATATTTCAAATTTGAAATCCGTCAGCCCCTGACCTCTGCCCCCTGACCACCGACCACTGACTTATGACTGGACAAGCCCCGGATAAATTGCGAATAGAAGGCATCGCTGAATTATGGTTTCGCTCCGGCGACGAGGAGTCGCTGCAATCAGGCCTGCTTGAGTATCGCCCTGCCATGCTCATCGAATGCACGGTGAACTTTCGCAGCCTTCGCGCCGGGCTCAATCATTCCGAAGAGCGCACCTACACGGCGTGGATACCGCAATCCGACCTTGCAATTGATTGGGATGCGCCAGCCGTTCAGATCAACGAAGCATCGCAGCTAGGCCCGCAGCCCGACCCTCGTATTGCTTACAAGCAGGAAAGGTTTCAAACGACCAGAGCCGACCTGGAGCAATACGAATCGGAGTTAATTGATAAGCTCGTGAGAGCGGAGCGGCTGCGCATATTCTTCAACCCTGTCTTCGGGCTTTTTTCCGCGCCTGACGACAGGCTTGAAGATTTCCTGCCGCGCGTGGCCGAAGCCGCGCTCGGTCGAGTCGAGCCGGAGCTGAAGCGGCTGCGCAACAGGTTCGAGCTGCAGATGGAGCAGGTGCGCGAAGCTCAGGAGATGAAAGGCTCGCGCACGGAAGGTTTGAGCTTCGAGAAATTCATCGCCAACAAGCTCCACTTTTTTGAGAGCGAAAATCGTCTGGCCGATATGTTTTCGACGCTCGCGGGCGCGGTCTTCGGCACTACTGAGCCGCGAGCAGAAATCGAAGACTATTCGTGGGAAGAGACTGAGTTGCGCGATGACCTCAAGCGCATCGAGCAGGAAGCGAGCGAAGCGTTAAGCGCGCTCTACAGCGAATACCTTTCGCTTGCGAACGAGTACGATATTTTCGAGATAGGGCTGCAACCGGACAACATTCAGGTCGCTCGCCGCGCGCTGCTGTGGGTACCCGTCAATGAATAAGGCAAAAGGCAAAAGGCAAAAGGCAAAAATAAAAACTGACGCGGGAACGCGGAGAAGCGTGGATGCGCCGATATTAACTCCGCCAATCTATTTACGGAGTTTGGATGAAACTGCCATCGCCGTCTTCCCGTGTCGTCGTGTCGCCGTGTCCAGATGCCTTTTGCCTTTTGACTTTTACATTTTCCCTTTTGCCTTCTAGCCATGGAGCCTCCAGCGAGAATCGGAATCATCACGAAACCGAACGAGCCGCGTGCGGCTGAGCTCGCCGCACGCATAGCCGAATGGGCCGCCGAGCATGAGATAAATCTTTTTGTGAACGACCGTGTGCGGGATCTTCCGCCGGGAACTTTTTCGCTTTCCGCGCGCGAGATCGCCGATCACGCCGACGTGCTGATTGCGCTCGGAGGCGACGGCACTATGCTTTCGACGGCGCGGCTCGTCGCCGGGCGCGGCACCCCTGTGCTCGGCGTGAATCTCGGCACTCTCGGTTACCTCACAGAGTTCGCTCCCGAAGATGCGATACCGGCGCTCGAATCAATCATTCAAGGCGATTATGAAATTGACAGGCGAATGATGCTTGATTGGGTGGTCCTTCGCGACGGCGATAGCGTAGTATCAGGCTCGGCCCTGAACGACATCGTCGTGAACAAATCGGCGCTCGCGCGAATCATTGACATAGACTGCTGGATCGGGTCGCTATACGTTACTACGTATCGCGCAGACGGATTAATCATTGCCACGCCGACCGGATCAACCGCGTACAACCTTTCGGCTGGCGGGCCGATCATCGCGCCGGGCACTGAAGCAATAGCAATCTGTCCGATATGCCCGCACACTCTGACGAACCGCCCGCTCGTGCTGCCTTTCAACGTAATGATAAGACTTCAGATGAACACGCGCGAGCAGGAAGTTATGCTAACATCAGACGGGCAGACCGGCATGCCGCTTATGCCCGATGATCGAGTTGAGATAAAGCGGAGCGAAAAGACTTTTAATACAATCATCGCAAAAGACCGCGATTATTTCGAAATCCTGCGCACGAAGCTGAAGTGGAGTGGACGGTGAGAGTAGGAGTCAGTGGTCAGGGGTCGGGGATCAAGGAAAAATGATTACCACCTTGAAAGTGGCTCCCAGAGCCTGTTTCAAGACGGCGCTTATTCCGGCCCTTACCCCCTGACAGAGAGGCCGATATGCTCATTCCGATTGGAGACGACAATCAGGGGCGATTGACTACGCCCTTCATCGTTTACATATTCATCGCGATAAACGCCGTTGTGTTTCTGGCTTTGCAGCAGGCGGGCGGGCGCGGCGGCGATAGATTCACTTATGGCTACTCGACCATTCCTTATGAAATCACTACGGGCGAGGATTTGAAATATCCTGTAGTGTTGCTGAAAAGCGGCAACCCGCCGTTCGAGCCTATTTCGCCTGAGCAGTATCGGCAGCTTGAGCGAATCGAGCGCGTTGAAGGTCGTCAGGTTCCTGTCATTCCTGAAGCGCCCGGTCCATCGCCTATCTATTTTACGTTGCTCTCTTCGATGTTCATGCACGGCGGGTGGATGCACATCATCGGCAATATGCTCTACTTATGGATATTCGGCGACAACATCGAAGACAATTTCGGGCATGGAATGTTTGCGATCTTCTATATTATCTGCGGGCTTGTCGCGTCGTTTGCTCAGATACTGATGATGCCGCAATCTCCGATCCCATCGCTTGGCGCGTCGGGCGCGATAGCAGGTGTGCTCGGCGCGTATCTCGTTATGTTCCCGCACAATCGCGTGCGAGCGATTCTGCCGCTCGGTTACATCTGGACAACGGTGGAGCTTCCTGCGCTCGTCGTGCTCGGCTTCTGGATCGTGCTTCAAATCATCAGCCAGTACACGGCGAGCATCGGCGGCACGACTCAAACGGAAGGCGTGGCCTACATGGCACACATCGGCGGATTCGTCGCAGGCATGGCGTTGTCTTTCATCTTTCGCAGGCGACGTCCACGCTCGCCACAGTTCAATTACTGGGACGGCAGGTATTAACGAGCGCGATTTGTGATTTATGATTCTATTAGACAAGCTCACCAAGATCTATCCTTCAATCGTTGCGGTTAACCAGATAAGCCTCACGATACCTTCAGGCCAGCTTGTAGGCTATCTCGGCCCGAACGGCGCGGGCAAATCAACTACGGTCAAGATGCTCACAGGGATGCTTGCGCCCACGTCGGGCACGGCTCAGATTTACGGACTGGATATTCAGCGCGACTCGCTTGAGATAAAGCGAATGATCGGTTATGTGCCCGAATCGGGCGCGGTCTATGAAAGCCTGACGGGCCGCGAGTATCTTGAGATGGTTGGCCGACTCTACGGACTCGAAGACAATCTTATTCGCAATCGCATTGTGAAGTTCGGCGATTTTTTCGAGCTTGATCGTCACACGCTCGAACGCAAATTGCTTTCGGCTTATTCGAAGGGGATGCGGCAGAAGGTGGTCATTTCGGCTGCGCTTATTCACAACCCGCGCGTGATATTTTTCGATGAGCCGCTCAATGGATTGGACGCGAGCACTCAGTTGATGTTTAAGACGCTGATTAAAAATCTCGCCGCCGAAGGCAAAACGATTCTTTACTGCTCGCACATTCTCGACGTGGTTGAGCGAACCTGCGACCGCATAATAATTATTGATCGCGGGCAAGTCGTGGCCGATGGAACGCTCACCGAGCTACAGGCCGCGAGCGGCGAGGGTTCGCTTGAGCGCATATTCAACAAGCTGACGGCTCAGGCTAATCTCGAAGTGCGCGCCGAAGAGTTTTCGAAGACGTTCAGCTTTTAAGAGCCGAGCTTGACGTTTCTGTAGATATCGCTGAGGGCCAAAGCGCATTCAATGGGTCGGCGGGAAAATTTCGGCAGTTAAATCGTTAGTCTCTTCATAATCCCATTTGCCGTCATCCCGTTTCACATAGTGAGTGATATGCGGCCTGTGCTGCGCTATCAGCAGGTATTCCTTGAAGGTAGGAATGGATTTATAGAAAGTGAATTTGTCGCCCCGATTAAAGGCTTCTGTGCTCGCAGAGAGAACTTCCCATATAACAAGCGGGTTCACAAGAAGATCACTACCGTTGAATTCCTCTACTTGAATCTCGCCGCATACAACGCTTCCGTCAGCATACCTGTACGGCGGAGCTGCCGGAACTTTGATCTGCATATTGTTCGTGAAGACATGACAGGGCTTTCCTTCAAGTTGTCTCGCGATGAGCCGGTCCACGTTGCCCATAATCTGATCGTGGGCAAGCGAGCCTCCGCTCATCGCATATATTTCACCGTTCCAAAATTCGTACTTGATTTCAGACTCTCTTTCGAGAGCCAGGTACTCTTCCAGAGTATATTTATGTTTGGGCAGTGACATTTCCACCACCCTCACTTTAGAATTGACGAATTGAAAGATCAAATGCAGTTAATTCAGTCAACGCATTCGAGAATAATTCGCCATGAGTTTCAAATCAACCGCAAAACAGGCGCTAAACCGGCGCGGCATTGACGCGCGGCAGTTCAAGACGTTGCTGTTGGTTTATCTGAAACAGGACCTGCGTGGCGGCAAGGCCTTCCAGCAATTCAGCGCGGGCGAGTACATCCGCTCGAATTTCGCGCTGCTCTCGATTGTCGCGATGTACCTCTTCTTCGGCCTGATGATCGGCGCGATGGTCTTTACAACAGACCTCGACGTTTTCCATTATTCGGTTTTCACTCTGACATTTACTCTATTCATCGTCGCGCTCGCGATCCTTTCCGAATCCGGCAACGTCATCTTCAACGAAGCTGAAACCGACGTGCTGGGTCATCTGCCAATCAGTCCGCGAACTCATTTCGCCGCAAAGGCGATGAATCTTTTCTTATTCACGCTGTTGCTCTCTGCCGCCGCGAATCTCTTTCCTGCGCTTGCAGGAATACTCGCGGGAGGGTCGAACCCGCTTTTTGTTTTAGGGCATGCGGTCGCAGCTTCGCTCGTGGCGCTGATGGCAACGGCAATTGTCGTCGTCAGCTACGGATTGCTGATGCGCCATGTGAGCCGCGAGCGATTCGACGGCATAATCACTTTCAGTCAGATCGCGCTCGTGCTCGTTTTCACATTCGGCTTTCAAATCCTGCCGCGCGTCTTCGGCGATAATCGAATGCCGTTCGCGCCCGGATTTCACTGGTATTATCTGCTCTACCCGCCCGCATGGTTTTCGGGCGTGGCGATGATTTTAATCGGAAAGATTGAGCCGGGCACTTTAGCACTTGCGGCGCTTGCGACACTGTCGCTAATCGCATTGAGCGCAATCGCTTTGCGCAAAGTCGCCACGGGGTATTCGATGTTCGTTTCACATCTCTCTTATCAGGAAGGCAAGCCCGCAGATTGCGAAGAACAAAAAGCTGCGAAAGAAACCATTGAGCGCGAAGGCGGCTTGTTGCACGGGATCGAAGCCATGTTTTTGCGCGCGCCAGCCGAGCGCGCAGTCTTTGAGCTTGTGACCGTTTACCTGCGCCGCAACCGTGAGATAAAAGTGAGGCTCTATCCTTCACTGGCCTACTTCATCTTATTTCCGTTAATCGCCATATTCACCGACGGCCTGCCCGACCCGTTTGCGAGCTTGCAACGAGGGGGCCGCGCTTCAGGAGGAGTATTTTATTCGCTGATGGGAGCGGCGATGATCTGCTTCGTTTCGCTCACAGCAATCGAAGGTCTGGTTTTTTCCGAGCAGCACGCTGCGGCATACATCTACCGCGTTGCGCCCATTAAGAGCTTGGGCGAAGTTCACAGCGGGCTGAGAAAAGCGATCATGTTGTGGCTGGCGCTGCCTGGCTACGTGGCTCTAATCGCGCTTTATTCAATCCTGTGGCGCAACCCCGTCCACGCGCTGCTCGTGATTGGCCCATGGACGCTGATGACTCCTGCGGTGCTGATGGTTCCTTTCTTGTTCAGGGAAGTGCTGCCGCTTTCGCGCAAGTATCAAAAGGGGCAGCAGACGGCGCGCAACGTCTGGATATTCGTCTGCTCGATAGTTGTGCTCTCGTTCGTCGGCGTTTTTCAAGTTGTCGCAATCAAAGGCCGCATCCCGCCTCTCGATTTGAGCATTCCATATTGGCTTTTCATCACCATCATCGCGGCTCTTTCGGCAACACTCTACGTCGCATTCAAAAACTTGGGCGGCGAGCGAAAGCCGATTCCGCCGTCTTGAGCGTCTCTTGATAAATATAGTAAAGATTGCATAATAGGTTGCAACGCGTCATAGGCCGGACTCAAGGAGGAAAATCATGCTGAAGAAAGCCCTTTCATTAGCACTTATCGGCCTGCTGTTTCACATTCTGTTGTGCGTTAGACCGGCCTCCGCAGGCACAAAAATGGATAAGCAATCTCAATTCGCTGAGAAGGTAAAGGCAGGCATTGCCAAGCTCGGTGTAGGTAAAGATGCAAAAGTCGTGATCAAACTATAAAGATGGGGACTAAACATACGGGATACATTGGCGAAACTAGAGAAGACGGTTTTGTTGTTATGGATCCTAAAACTGGCTCTCCTATGTTTGTCACTTACACTAATGTCTCTCAAGTTACAGGCCATAATATTTCGAATAAAGCCAAGATCGCTATCAAACTTGGCTTTATAGCCGCAATAGTTGTTTTAATAATAATTGTGGCAGCAAACGTAGACTAATTGAGTGTTGTCCGCCGATTGCGATTCATCGGTACTGGGCTTACCTTCCTTCGGGTACGGGTTACTTCTTTCAAGCGTAAAAACAGAAAATTCTGAGCAAGGTGGATTAGGCTTGGAAAGCATTCCACGTCGGGGCAGACATCACTGACCTGAGATAAGAATGAATTACCCGGGTCAAGTCTCGAAGAGTATTCAGTCTAAGACGCGATAGCGCGATAGTTGAACCGAGCCGCGCGGGGCTGTTAAACTTTTTTTTTGTCCATGCAGCAGAAAAAGCAAACAACCTGACGCTGCAATCCTGAAACCTAGCCGCGAGGCCAGTCTAAAACCTCTCTGAAGATTAGAGGGGCGAAAGGAGCATGACTGATGACTTCTGAAATCTTAGAGCATTCCGGTCTGGTGATTGAAGAGACGCCTGCGGAAGCGATGAATCTTTACCCGCTCGAAACGTTCGAGTACCAGTACAAAGGCAAAGAGATACGAATATCCTTCACCAGTTCTGAGTTCACGGCCATCTGTCCGTTTTCGGATTTTCCGGATTTTGCGACGATCAAAATCGAATATATTCCCAACGAGCGCTGCATCGAGTTGAAATCGCTGAAGCTCTACATCAACTCATTCCGCTCGGTGAAGATTTTTCACGAGCACGTTGTCAATCGCATACTGGACGATTTCGTGAAAGCGTGCGATCCAATTGCTGTTGAGATCGAAGGCGACTTCAACGTGCGCGGCAATATCAAAACGGTTATTCGCGCGTCGTATCGTCGGCGTGAAGCGTGAACAATCTGACGGCCATCGCCGTATATGAGGCAGCCCTGTATGGAGATGGAGAAATCATATTACGTCGTAACATTCAAACCCGCTTACGAGGAACTGCTCCGCTCACGCGCAGACTCCGAAGCTCTGATAGAAACAGACGAAGCCGCGCCTGAGCGAGTCGTCGTGGCAATAACACAGGGCGGATTCGGACAGGACGTTGTTGACGATGAGCGGCAGGTGAAAGAGCGATTCCTCGAATACCTTTTTCATTCGAGCGGCATTGACCTGCCGCGCGCAGTCGAATCGTTCGACCGGTACTTCGAGCTTGACAGCGTTGACGAGTTGATCGATCTCGATGAAGAAATTTAATTTGTCCTTAGTCCTTTGCCATTTGTTCTTCGTATCAATTCGCACCACTAACCAAGGGGCTAATGACGAAGGACGAACGACTAAGATTATGGAAATCTCAATCCCGACCCCGAAAGGCTTCAGTTTCAAGCGAACGGCGATAAGTCACGGCTGGTGCGAGCTGCCCCCGTTTGAGTTCAATCCAAACGAGTGGACACTCACGCGAGTCCTCGATACGGGCAATGGTCAGCCCGTTACCGTGACGCTTTCAGAAGCCAAAGGCGGCATCAAGGTTAATGTTGCGCGCAAGGTTGGAAAGCTTGCCGCAGAATGTATCGCGCGAGATGTGCGTCATATGCTCAGGCTCGATGACGAAATGAAAGAGTTTTATGAAGCGGTTGCGCGCGAGCCTGACTTCGCGTGGATTGCGCAGGCGGGCGCGGGGCGACTTCTTCGCTCGCCTACGGTCTTTGAAGACCTTGTGAAAACCATCTGCACGACTAACTGCTCGTGGGCGCTCACGGACAAGATGGTTCGCAGCCTTGTCAATGCACTTGGAGTTGAAACGAGCGATGGCCGCCGCGCTTTCCCTACAGCCGAAGCGATGGCCGCGATGCCTGAACGTTTTTATCGCGAAGTGGTGCGCGCGGGCTACCGCGCGCCTTACTTCAAAGAGCTAGCCAAGCGTGTAGCATCGGACGAGCTTGACGTGGAATCGTGGTTGAAGAGCGAATTGCCTACGGACAAGCTCAAGCGCGAGATGAAGCGAGTCAAAGGCGTGGGCGATTACGCCGCTGAAACTTTACTGAAGCTGGTCGGGCGATACGACGGGCTTGCGCTCGACTCGTGGGTGCGGGCCAAGTTCGCGCGCACTCACAATGGCGGGCGCGCGACGGATGATAAAAAGATCGCCCGCTACTATTCGCGCTTTGGTCGCTGGCAGGGGCTCGCGCTGTGGTGCGACATGACGCGCGACTGGCTCGAACAAGAGCAACACGCCGTCCACTGGTGACGCAGGCCAACTTTTCTCCCATACATTCAAAGAGACCACAGAGGCGCGCAGGTGGAATTTGATTTAATATCTCTGGAAGCTCTATATGTTCTCGGTATCTTCAGTTTTTTTGATAGTGTAATTCAAAGCCAGCATCACATCGCGTCACCTTTTGTCACGATACCAAGCTACGCCTTTTCCTATTCGAGGTAATTTTGACCCCTACAGCCAGCCAATCTTAAAATTGAGCGTTTTGCGCGCTTAACTCTGTTAACTATTCTGCTTTTGGTATAAGAAAAGCGCAAATTTCGTATTAAGATTTTTAATTTTGCACGATTTGGTCGTTTTGGTAGAATCTGTATGATCAAATAAAAGTAAACTCTTCGCAGTCGGCAGGCGTATTGAAAACTAAGTTTCTGGTTCGTGGGACGCAGAGGGGGACGATATGATGATTGAAGAAATCGAAGGCGTTTTTGAAGATCATTATCTTGAGACCGAAGCTGACGCGCATTTTGATCCGACTGATGAGTATGCCGAGCTTGAAGAGCCGGGCGAAATTGATAAGACAGACCTGCTGAAGGTTTACCTGCGCGAAGCGAGCCGCATTCCCATGCTCGACGCGAAGGGTGAGGTGGAGGCGGCTAAAAAGATCGAGCGCGCAAGAAAAAGATTAATGAAGCTGCTTTCGCGCTCGCTTGTCATAGCAGAATATAGCTCTTATCTAAGGGAAGTACTTCGTCGTGGCGACGAGAGCGCAGCAGAGATCATCGAGCGAGTCGAATCCCGCATTGATTCAAAATCTGCGCCGCTTGCTGAACTCGCTGATCTTGCGCTTGCCGAGATAGAAAGCGCTTATCGCAATTTCACTTCACTGATTGCAAAGCCCGCGCGAAAGCGTGGAGGAAAAGTCTCGCGCCGGGCGAGCAAAAAGCATTTTCAGAGCGCGAAAGCGCGGAGACTGGTTGAGCTATCGCGCACAGTTCGAAAGCTCGACTTCACGCCCGCCGAAGAGCGGCGCATGGTCGCCTTCCTTGAGGATGCTTCGCGCATCGCGCAAACGTTGAGCGATGGTAAGCGTTCAAAGAAATCTGCAAAGCCGAATGGCGCTGAATCAATCGCGAAAGATGGCTCGCGCTTCGACGTTGAATCGGTTGTGTCGCGACTGATTGGCAAAGGTCTAGTGTCGCCTGATGAATTAATGGAGTCAGCGCGACGCGCAAGCCTCGCCCTGCAAGAGTTGAGCGCGGCCAAGCAGCGGATGACCGAAGCGAATCTGAGATTGGTCATAGCAGTCGCGCGACAGTTCACGCGGCGCGGGCTTCCGTTCCTCGACCTGATTCAGGAAGGTAACGTCGGGCTGATGCGCGCAGTCGAAAAATTCGACTGGCGGCGCGGTTTTCGGTTTTCGACTTACGCGATGTGGTGGATAAGGCAATCAATGGCTCGCGCGCTCGACACTCAGAGCCGCATCGTGCGGTTGCCTGCATCCGAGCTTACGATGATAAGCAAAGTGGCGCGCGCGTCTCGCTCCATCAGTGAAGAGACGGCGACCGAAGCGACGAAAGAGCAGATTGCCGAGCGGCTCGAAATCGAAGCGGGGCGCGTTGACGAAGTTCTTGCCTTCTCGCAGCACACGATAACGCTCGACGCTCCCGCAAACGACAACGGCGAAACCGCGATTAATTTCATTGACGACGGCGACGCGGCCAATCCCTTCACGGCTGCGCTCGAATGGTCGCGCCGCAGCGCGATTCAGCGCGCGCTCGCTCAACTTACCCCGCGAGAGGCGAAGATTCTAAGGATGCACTATGGACTCGACGCAGGCAGCGAGCCTCGCACGCTCGAAGAGATAGGCCAGGACCTTTCGGTCACGCGCGAGCGTGTTCGCCAGATTGAAGCCGCAGCGTTTGCGAAGCTCCGCCAGATTGACGAGAGCGAAATGCTGCGCCAGTTCCTGACGGTAGCGTGAATAGTAAATCGTGGATCATGACAAGATAAATTCGCCGCTTGTTACGATCCACGATTTACTACTCACCGCTGCTAATCTGCTTGAGGAAATCATCAAGCGTCGGAGAGTAGAGCGCGCTGCGAAACCGAGCGCGCACCCCTTCATCGCAGAGCGCCGCGCCTCCCATCACCACTTTCGCTCCGCGCTTTGATGCGTCTCGTCGCAGCCGCTCATAATCGCGCGCAGCGCGCTCGATGTTGTCGGTCATAGTTATCGAAATGCAAACAAGGTCGGCTTTGAATCGGGCAATCGCTTCGGCGAATGAGAAGAGCGGAGTGTGCGGGCCGAGATAGATAACTTTCCATCCGTAGGATTCGAGCAGATCGCACGCTATCTGCGCGGCCAGCTCGTGAAGCTCGCCTTCAGAACAGCCGACCAGCGCGACGCGCCCCGTGCCTTCGCGTTTAGCGGGCGAGGACGCGCGCATTTGCGCCAGCGCCCGGATCGTGGCAAAGGTCGCGGTATGCTCATCGAGCACGCTGATTTTTCCCGCGCGCCACAGTTCGCCAATCTGGCGCATCGCGGGAGCGATTATCTCATCAGCAATCGTCGCCAGCGGGTAGCCGCGCATGTGAGCTTCGCTCAGCAACCATGATACGCAATTGAAACGCCCGCCCAGCAACAGTCCTCTGTAGTAATCAGCCACGCACGCAAAGCCCGCCGCGAACAGTTCATCTAGCTGGCCGTCCATGTCTGCGGCTTCGCTTCCGCTCATCGCAAGCTTGACGGCCAGCCCGCAGTGATGCTGAAACTCGACGACATCCCTGTGCTCGAACTTGCGATGGCCGCCGATGGTCTTGCGGCACCTGAGCAGACCCGCATCGGCCCATCGTTTTACGGTGGACTCGCTCACGTCAAGCATTCGGGCAAGCTCTTTGGTCGAATAAGACTGTTTCATCGCTGAGTGGATGAGGCGGATAAGAAACCCGATTGAAAGCATAGCCGCGCTTACAATGGCGGTCAAGATCGGTTGCCGCGCAGTCGCGCTTGGCTGTTGCGTGGTGTAAAATCGTCTTTCTGCAAAGTTGAAAGGTTTGTTCGGCGGGAAAGCTTCGTATGTCATCGAAAAACACTCTGGCGATTCTGGTAGGCGGCGGTCCCGCGCCCGGCATTAATGCTGTCATCTCGGCTGCAACCATCGAAGCCATCAACGAAGGCTTTGACGTAATCGGCATCCGTGATGGATTCAAATGGCTGATGCGCGAGGACGTTTCAAAAGTCCGGCCTCTGCGCATCGAAGACGTTTCGCGCATTCACCTCGACGGCGGCTCGATTCTCGGCACGGCGCGCGACAATCCGACTAAATCCGAAAAATCAATCCGCGCTGTTGTCGAGACGCTTCGCTCGCTAGGCGTGACTCATCTCGTGACCATCGGCGGCGATGACACCGCACTGTCATCAAGCTTCGTCGCCGAACGGTCAGGCAATCAGATTCACACCGTCCACGTCCCCAAAACGATTGACAACGACCTGCCGCTGCCGAACCATATCCCGACCTTCGGCTATCAGACCGCGCGCCACTACGGAGTCGAGCTTGTTTACAACCTCATGGAAGACGCGCGCTCGACCAAACGATGGTTCGTCGTCGTGGCAATGGGGAGAAAAGCGGGTCACCTCGCGCTCGGCATAGGCAAAGCTGCGGGCGCAACTTTAACAGTTATCGGCGAAGAGTTCGGGCGCGAAACCGTCGCCTTCTCTGACATCTGCGACATAGTCGAGGGCGCAATCATCAAGCGGCGCGCGATGGGCCGCCACTTCGGCGTGGCTGTTCTGGCCGAAGGATTAATTGAAAAGCTCGACCCGCAGGAGATAGCCGAACTCCAAGACGTCGAGCGCGACGAGCACGGCCACATTCGATTCGCTGAAGTTGACCTCGCGCGCAAAGTCAAAGCCGAAGTGCAGGGACGGTTGAGCGCGCGCGGCATTCGCATAACAATAACAAATAAGAATATCGGCTATGAATTGAGATGCGCCGCGCCGATTCCATTCGATATGTCTTACTGTCGAGACTTGGGCTACAGCGCGATTCGTTACCTGCTCGGCGGCGGCAGCGGCGCAATGATAAGCGTGCAGGGCGGGCGAATGGTCCCGATCCCTTTCCACGACATACAGGAACCGGGCACGGGCAAGACTCGCGTGCGAATGGTGAACGTCGAAAGCGAAGGCTACCGCGTCGCGCGCGAATACATGATCAGACTTGATCCGCAGGATTTCGAAGACGAGGCGTGGATCGAGAAGCTCGCGGCTGCGGGCAACATGACGGTTGAACAATTCCGCGACAGGTTCGAGTACCTGACCGGAGCCGTGCCACAAAAATAGAGGTCAGGGGCCGGGGATCAGAAATCAGTTGAAAGATTGATAGTCACCTTGAAACAGGCTCTCAGAGCCATTTTCAAGGCAGCATCCTTACAACTGCCCCCCGATTCCCCTGCCTCCCTGATCACTGAGCTATGAACATTAAACGAATCGGAATACTTGTCGGAGGCGGGCCAGCGCCGGGAACCAATGGCGTGATTGCCGCCGTTACGATTGAAGCGATAAAGATGGGCATCCAGCCCGTCGGGTTTCACGACGGGTTCGAGTGGCTCGCGGAAAGATATACAGATGAGCAGCACGAGATGACAATTGACGAGTGCTCGCGCATTCACCTCGACGGCGGAGTGATACTGGGAACATCGCGGCGCGACATCACGCGCAATCAGCAGAGCCTCGACAATGCAATCGCCGCGCTCAAAAAGCTGCGCATTGATGCGATTGTAACTGTGGGCGGCGACGATCTGGTTCGCAGCACAGTTGCTGTTGAGCGCGAGACTGGCGGCGCTATCAAAGCGGTGCAGATTCCAAAAAGCATTGACAACGACCTGTCGTTGCCGCTTGGGGTTTCGACTCTTGGGTACGAGACTGCGCGCCATGCCGGAGTTGATCTCGTGAAGCGATTGATGGAAGACGCGCGCACGACGGGCCGCTGGTATCTTGGTGTGACGATGGGGCGGCCTACGGGGCACCTCACGCTCGGCATAGGCAAAGCCGCGAGCGCAACCTGCACAATCATCCCTGAAGAGTTTCACGCGGCGACGATTTCGCTTTCTGATATAGCCGACATAGTCGAAGGCGCGATCATCAAGCGGCGCGCGATGGGGCGCAACTTCGGAACAGTGTTGTTGTCGGAAGCGCTCGTTGAAAAATTCGATCCGCAGGAGGTGGCAGAGCTTCAGGACGTTGATCGCGACGCGCAGGGCAATATTCGCGTCACGGAGATTGATCTTGGCCGCAAGGTGAAAAGCGAGGTGCAGCTTCGGCTTGAGCGGCGCGGCATCAAGGTGACGATAGTTGATAAGACCATCGGCTATGAGTTGAGGTGCGCCGCGCCGATTCCCTATGATGCCGAGTACGCGCGCGATCTCGGTTATTCAGCGGTGCGATACCTGGTCGGCGGAGGGTCTGCGGCGATGATAACGACGCAGGGCGGCGAATTTCAGGCGATTCCGTTCAGCGAGATAGTTGACCCGCAAAGCGGGCGCGGGCGATTGCGCTTCGTCGACGTTGAGACTGAAAGCTATCAGGTTGCGCGCGATTACATGGTTAGGATCGGCAAGAAGGATTTCACCGACCAGGCATGGACGGCGAAGCTGGCCGAAGCGGGCAATCTTTCTCTGCAAGAGTTTACCGAGCGATTCGGGAAATTAGCGCGCTAGTCATCTGTTGAGCGCGTACCCGACTATCTTTGCGCGGTTACGTTGAGTGGTGAACAATTCGTTCCTGTCGTTGACCGCCATCCCGAAGACGACTTCGCCACCGCCGATGTTTCCAATATATTCCCCGTTGGCGTCGAATACCTGCACGCCTTCGCTCGTGTTGCTGATATAGACACGGCCCTGCCCGTCAACAGCTATTCCAAAGGGCGGACTCATCCGGCCTGACTCATCGGCTTTGCCGAAGCGGTCAATGAACCTGCCGTCGGGCGCGAACTTGAACACAGGCCCTTCAAAAGTCGCTATCGCGTATATCGTCCCCTTGCCGTCGACGGCCAGCTTGCTGAATGAAACTCTCTCGTTGAGCGCCTTGTTCAGATTAACGATGATCTTCGTCTCGCCGCTTGAGCTTATGCGAACCACATCCGTTTTTTGAGTTAAAGCATACAGGCTGCCGTCGAGCGCGACGCTCACGTCATTATAGTATTCGTATCGGTCGGGCTTCGGCGCTTCGTCAATCAATCGGCCCGTCTTGCCTTCGTAGCGGAGAATCTTTCCGCCTTGAACCACGTAAACATTTCCTTTGCGGTCTGCCGCAAGGTTGAGTAATGCGCTGTCGCGGTCGGCCATCCATTGCGTGATGAATTTGCCCGCTGAATCAAAGGCCTGTACGCGCCCGCCTGAATATTCGCCGACGTAGATGTTCCCTTCACCGCCAACGGCTACGCTGCGCGCGTCTTCAAATTGACCCGCGCCGATGCCTTTGCTGCCGAACTCAAAAGCTACGCTCGCAAGCCCTGCGGGCGTGGACGCCGAGGCAGGCGTGGACGAACGAGGCGCGGCGATGGCCGGGATTGCGCCCTGCGCGGTCGCGCTTCTGGTCGAGATCAAAAGGCCGAAGCCCCGCGTTGCGAAGAATATTATGACGAAAGGAAGAATGAAAAAGATCGCGATGAGCAGTAAAAGCCCTAGCCCCGCTCGCGCCGTCCGGCGCGCCTGGCTTCGATTGAATGATGGCATTGCAGGTGATGTGTCTTTAGCCTGAACCGTAGAATAAGTGAACGACACAGCCCCACCCGATTCCATCTGCTCGACTGCGTCTTTCGCTTCCTTCAAGCCGCAGCCCGTAATTTCGCGGTACAGGCGTATGGCTTCAATCTTATTTCCCTCGCGCGCCAATCGAGCCACTTCCGCGAGCTTCACCGATTGGTCAATCAACGAGCCGAGCGAGCCATTCGCGGTTTCAATGCGAGTTGCATCGTCGCGTTTTTCATTCGCGAGCAGCGTGGTGTTGCCGCAGTAAGGGCAGCGAACCATCCCGCCTTTAGCCGTCGCTAAATCGAGCGGAGCCGCGCACGCTGAGCAATTAAGAAGATTCGCCATTCGCTCACCTTTCGTCATAGGCTTTGGTTGAGTGTCAGAGCCAGCATTATATTCACACTTGCAACAGGAGGCATAGACAAAACAAAAGGCAGCGAGCCAAACTTTCGGCCACTGCCTTTCGCTGCCTCTCTACAGCAAGTTTATCGGTTACGCCTGCGCGTTTCCAGGCACAGGCGGTATGATTGGATTCAACACCGACGGCTTCGATTCGGCCTTCGGCTTCTCTTCGCGCGACGGAGTCGGCTCTTCATCATCGAGCGGGAGGCCAGCAACAAGGCGTCGAATCTGAATCGAATCTAATGATTCGCGCTCAAGCAACGCCTCGGCCAAGCGAATAAGCGCGTCTTTGTTTTCCAAAATAATCTGGCGCGCACGGTTGTACTGCTCGGTCACGATTCGCTTGACTTCCTGGTCTATCTTGATTGCCGTGTCTTCGCTGTAGTCCTGATGCTGCGCTATCTCGCGGCCCAGGAAAATCTGCTCTTCCTTCTTGCCGAACGTGATAGGACCAAGAGAAGACATTCCGAACTCGCAGACCATGCGGCGCGCAAGCTCTGTGGCTTTCTCGATGTCGTTCGACGCGCCCGTAGTCATGTGATTGAGGAAAATCTCTTCCGCAATTCGCCCGCCCATCATAATCGCAATCTGACCTTCCAGATAATCGCGCGTATGCGAGTAGCGATCAGCTTCGGGCAATTGCATCGTCACGCCCAACGCCATGCCGCGCGGGATGATCGAGACTTTGTGAATCGGGTCAGCGTTCGGGACTTTTATGCCGACGAGCGTATGGCCCGCTTCGTGATAGGCCGTATTGCGCTTTTCTTCGTTCGACATGACGATTGAGCGGCGCTCGCTGCCCATCAAGACTTTGTCTTTTGCCCACTCGAAGTCGAGCATCGTGACGACCTTGCGATTGTAGCGCGCAGCGTTGAGCGCGGCTTCGTTCACGAGGTTCGCAAGATCGGCTCCGGTGAATCCCGGCGTGCCGCGAGCGATAACGCTAATATCAACGTCGTCGCTCAGAGGAATCTTGCGCGTGTGAACCTGAAGAATGCCTTCGCGCCCTTTCACGTCTGGCCGGTTGACGACGACGCGGCGGTCAAAGCGACCAGGTCGAAGCAGGGCCGGATCGAGCACGTCGGGCCGGTTAGTCGAGGCAATCAGAATCACGCCGTCGTTCGATTCAAAGCCGTCCATCTCGACGAGCAACTGGTTCAAGGTCTGCTCGCGCTCGTCGTGGCCGCCGCCAAGTCCCGCGCCGCGATGGCGGCCTACGGCGTCAATTTCGTCAATGAAGATGATGCACGGAGCGTTCTTCTTGCCCTGCTCAAACAGATCGCGAACGCGCGATGCGCCCACGCCGACGAACATCTCAACGAAGTCCGAGCCTGAAATCGAAAAGAAAGGAACGTTCGCCTCGCCCGCGATTGCTCGCGCAAGCAGAGTCTTACCTGTTCCCGGAGGCCCCATCATCAACACGCCCTTCGGAATTCTACCGCCAAGCTTTTGAAACTTCTGCGGCTCCTTGAGGAACTCGATAATCTCTTGCAGCTCTTCTTTGGCTTCCTCGACACCGGCAACGTCTTTGAATGTGACCCGCTTCTGCTGGTTCGACAGGAGCTTTGCGCGCGACTTGCCAAACGAAAGAGCTTTGTTCCCGCCCGACTGCATCTGCCGCATCATGAAGATCCACAGCCCGATGAAGACCAGCAGCGGCGCGTAGCTGATCAAACCGAACAACCACTGGCTAGAGGACGCGCTCTTGAATGAGACCTCAACCTTCTTTTCTTTGTCAGCAGCGGTCATCGCTTCGGCGATCTTCGCTTGCACTTCCTCGTTGCTGACTTCGGTTGTGAAGTTCGTGCCATCTGCAAGCTCGCCCCTTACGCCGTGTCCTTCTTCGATGGTGGCTTTGCGGACCTCGCCCTTGTTTACTTTCTCAATGAGTTGAGTGTAGGTCAGCGTTTGTTCCTTTGCTCCGCTGCGGCCCGAAAAGACCTGATAGAGCAGAAACGCGCCGCCTATAATCAAGACCCAAAAAACTATCTGCCTGACGGTTGAATTCACCTGATACCTCCAATAAAAAGGCGCGCTATTGCGCCTTCATAAATTCTAACTTACATCATTATGATGCGCAATAAGCGCCACTCGCAGCTTTCTTATAGATTTGTTGTGAATTGGTCATTCGTTACTCTTAAACAAATGACAAATGACTATTCGTTCATCACCGCCAAAAATGGTAGCTGGCGATACTGGTTCTGTATGCCAAGCCCGTAGCCGAAAACGAACCTTTCGTCGCTTTGAAACGCCGCAAAGTCGGGCTTGATGTCAACGCGACGCTCTCCCGGTTTATCTACGAGCATACAGGTGCGCAGGGATTTCGCTCCGCGTGAAGAGAGTTGCCTGGCGATGTAATCGAGTGTTATGCCGGTGGCGACAACACCGCCGACGAGCAATATGTCGCACCCATGCGGGTCGAACTCGCTTGTGAACATAACCTCGCTCTGCCCGCCGTGCCGGTGACGCGTGACGTTCATGAAACAACAATTGACAGACATATCGAGCGCGCGAACTAAATCGGCCAGAAATACAAACGCGTCGTCGAGTATGCCAACAACGGTTATATCGCCATGCGGCGCGCTGCTGCGAATCTCAGCGGCAAGCTCATTAACACGAGTCTGTATCTCTTCTTTGGTGTGAATGATTCGGAGATTGTTTTCCATCGTGATTCCTCATCGCCGATTCCGCGAGCAAAATCAAGCGACTGAAGCGCGCAAGATGGCAAGGCGATGTGACTTGTCACGCGCGGCAAATTCTACGGCTGGGGGCAGGCTCGGCGACCATACGTAACGACCGTCTGGTGTTGCAACTATCGGCCAGGTGGCTCGACGGCTGGTTGGGATTTTATGGTCAATCATCAAGTTTTTCAACTTTTTTGTTCTGGCCTGTCCCAGCACGCGCGCCCGCTCGCCCGGTCGCCGCATTCTTACAACAAGCCTCGCGGGCAATGCTTCATCATCGAGCGCGACCACGAGCCAGTCGCGCCCGCCACTTTCGCGCACTAACCGCGCCTCGTTGATTATCTCGCCGAGCAAATCGCCCGCAAGCCCGCGCTCGATCTTTATCGTCAAGCCGCCCGCATCAACCTGCGCCTGCGGCTCGCTTATCTTGAATTCATAACACGTTTGCTCAGGCTGCGCGTGCGGCTCGGTCGTGAATTTGAAGACGAGCGAATCGAACTCGCGCCACGCTTCAAGCCCGCCGGGCAATTGAACGCGACTGCCGCTTGCACGCTCTTGCAGTAGTTTTTCAACGGCCTCTACGTGCGCCGAAGTTATTTGCGCTCCGGCAACGTCCGTTTGGAATTCGCGCGCGCGATTGATTGCTTCGATAATCAATCGCCGCCGCAATCCCGCAGGCTCTTTGAGCAGCATCGAAACCGAATAAGCTGACAGCGCGCTCTTGATAACGTCACGCCGATGGCCTGTTGCCGATCCGACCTGAATTTGATCGAGGTAAGACTTCACGAGACGGGCGAGCGCGTCCTCTTCGCCCGCGATGATCTCAGCCGCGCGCGCTATATTCTCGACCGCTCGCGGATTGATCGAACGGAGCGCGGGCAGCACTTCGTGCCGCACGTGATTGCGCGTGTAATCAAGGTTCGTGTTTGATGGGTCGACGCGAAATTCAAGGCCGCGCTCGCGGCAGTATTCTTCAATCTCTTCGCGCGTGAGGCACAGCAGCGGACGGACTAGCAGGTGTCGGGGAGAATTAGCATTAGCCATCTCTTCTAATGCGCCCGCTTCACTGCTTGACGGTGCTGTCCCTGCCCCCTGCCCCATGCCCCCCGACACCTGCGCCGCGAACTCGTGAGCCTTCGTCACCGGGCGCATCGCCGCAAGTCCGCGAAGGCCAGCGCCGCGCGCGAGCCGCATCAGAAAAGTCTCGGCCTGATCGTTCATCGTGTGGCCCGTCGCTATTCGGTCATAGCCTACCGAGCGCGCGGTTGCGAGCAGGAAGTTATATCGAAGCTCGCGCGCGACCTCTTCAATCCCGCGCCCAGATTTTGCAGCTTCGGCGCGCACATCCGCCGCGCCAATAGTCACGGCAAGCCCGTAACGTTCGGCAAGCCGCTCAACAAACGCGGCATCCTCATCCGATTCGCTCCCGCGCAGTTGATGATTGAGATGAGCGACATGGAGGGATGAGAGATGAGGGATGAAGGATGGGGGATGAAAAGGATGAGCGTCTTCAATTCCACGTTCGTCATCCTCTTTTTCATCCCTCATCCCTCTGCCTTCATCCTTCATGCAGAGGCGCGCGAGCATATCGAGCAGCGCAACTGAATCAGGCCCGCCCGACACGGCGACTATAACACCGCGCGCTCCCGCGAGCATCGAGTGGTGGGGGATGAATGCGCGAACTTTTTCAAATGCTTTGCTCATCCGAAAAACAAGAATTGCACGCCATTGCAGCGAACGCAATCGAGATAAAAATGAAAAAGGCAAAAGGCGGACGCGCAATGTCCCGCCTTTTGCCTTTTGATCCTTGCCTTTAGCCTTTACCTACCGACGTATTCCCAGTGCCAGGGTTCGTAGAAGTAGGGGCGGAAGCCGAAGCGCGCGGCGTTCTTCGCAAGCCATTTGTAGGCTATGGTCTGAGTCTGAATCGCGCGGTTTTCGTCCTTCGTGCTGACAGGCTCGCCGCCAACGTAAATATCGAGCGCTCGGCCCGTGAAATGCGGGCTGTTAACTGCAAGTCCCGCGCGCCCGCTGTTTGGCGATTGCTTGCGCAAATTATCTTGATACTCGCGCGAACGGAAGGCTGAAATTATCTTGAAGAACTGATCGCTTTCCGAAAGTCCTAGCTCGGCTCTCGCCGCCGCAACCATCCGCTTGTAGGCGTTATAGGTTTCGCGCTCGACTTTGCGAAGCTCTTCGGGACGCTGTGGGTCGTAGCAATCCGATGGCGGTATGGTCGCAAGCTGATCGGCGGTCGGATAGGTGCGGTCTTTGATGCGCTCCGACTGCCACGCCGAAATCATTCCCGACCAGACGTAATTGTTAAGGATGCCGTTCGGCTCAAGTCCGCGCTCTTTCTGCCAGCGCGACAACTGCGCCGCAAAATCAGACGTTGTCGCGTCCGCGTCCGCGCCAATCAGGCTTGAAATCAAAGGAGCATAAATCTGCCAGCCACGTTGCGATTTGCCGCCAAAGACCCAGGTGAGGCTGGATTTAAGCTCGCTGTTGCGAAGCGCGGCAGACGCGAATGCTGCGCTCGCCGAAGACGCAGAACTGGCTCCTGGAGCCGCTTTCGCGGGAGCAGACAATCTGACGAGTCCTTCGTTTTGTGCGCTCTGCTCGACTGCTGCGCTCGCGGATTGAATCTGCGCCGCTTGTTTCGCAAATCCTGATTTGATGCTGAAACCAACACTTATGAATGCTATGAAAATGGCCAACCCCGTAAAAAAACCTTTGCTCGATTTCATCATTACTCCTTCGGAAGAACTGCTCGCTTTCAATTAATAGTATCGCAGGCGCGGCGTGAGACTCAATAATTAAGTCCGTATCACAAGAAAATCGAAATAAATCGGCGGCTCACTCTTGCGCAACGGGTCTTGGCAGTCGGGACTTGAACAGGGCCTCGCGCGCGTATAGCGCGGAGTGCGGGCGCGCGGTCTCGTCGAGGTTCATTATGCCGAGCGACGCAAGGAGCGGCGCGCTGACGCTTTCGACGTGCGCCGCCGAAGCGTTGAGCGGCGCATGTTCGACAGAAATTTTGTAGAGGCTGTCGCCAGCCGCAGTGACATATCCTACTGGCCGCTCGGTTATGAAACCGGGCGGCACGGCCACGCCGCGCGGGCCTGCAACTTCGTGATGGCCGCCGATGGTGAGGCTCGCTTCAAGAGCCTGCGGCCCTGATGAAATCACTTTGTAGCGAAGCGCATGCGGAGAAAGGTTGATGTCGTTCGATTTAATTTCGTTTGAATTGATGTTTTCTGAAACCGGCGCGGTTGCGATGTTTATTTCCTCGTAGTTGACGGGCATTTTCCAGAAGCTCGTCATCGCACTGATTACACGCGCGTTCACTCTCATCTCGAAGAAATAAACCGCAGGGCCTTCGCCGTCGTTGACGTAAGCGCGATAGTTGATTTGATTGAAGCTCAAAGGCGGCAGCGGCAATATGCCTGAGCGCACGTCCGAAACGTGAAAAGCCACGACCGACACGAAGGCGACAGCGCGGCCACGCTCATCAACTATCGTGTTGAGTTGAAGCTCGGCGGGCACGAACGGGCGCAAGATCGCCGGGTCAACCGTATAGTTTATGAAAACAAGGTCGCGGATTAACAAATCGGCGTAGAGTTCCATAGAGGTCTTCGTGATTGATGCTGGCAGTCCGCAAAGCTTGGGTGAGCGCCTACAATGAAGAGTATGCAATGTCGGCCTGTGCTTCACAAGCGCAACCGCTCGCCGCCCCTGTTTGCTACCGCCGGGTTTCTTACCTTGCTTGACAACGCTCTCAGGCTCGCCGTAAATTCTCCTTTCGTCCGGTAATGCTTATGCTTAAGAGCGTCGTTATTCATCCAGGGCTTTTCATTAATGCTTGCGCCTGTCAATGCATGGTCTGTTGTCCGTCTTTTTGCAGGCGGCCTCAGCGTGTGACATAGGCTAAGTTCAGATTTTCACACACGAGAGCCGCTCAAACCGAGAGCGGCTCTTTTCTTTTTGGAGAACAAATGGCTAAACGACAATCCATAGCAATCTATTACGAACATCCCGAGTGGTTCCGCGCGCTCTTTGAAGAGATGGACCGGCGCGGTGTTTCATACATACGGCTCGACGCAAGCTCGCATCGCTACGACCCCGCCGCGAAAGAGAACGAATACTCAATTCTGTTTAACCGCATGAGCGCGTCTGCTTACACGCGCGGCCATGCCAACGCAATCTTTTACACGCGCGGCTTTCTGGCTCATCTTGAACGAACGGGCGTGCGGGTCATCAACGGCTATGACGCTTTCGCCATTGAAACCTCAAAAGCGTTGCAGCTAACGCTGCTTGAATCGCTCGGTCTGCCATACCCAAAGACGCGCATCATCAATCACGCGGCGCAAGCTCCAGAGGCTGCGCGCGATTTGCGCTTTCCCGTGATCGTCAAACCGAACATCGGAGGGCGCGGCGCAGGCATCACTCGCTACGACTCTTTAGAGATTCTCACGAGCGCGGCTGAAAAAGGGCTTGTGGATTTAGGCATAGACAGCACTGCGCTCGTTCAGGAATACATCCCGCCGCGCAATGGTCACATCACGCGCGTCGAAACGCTCGGCGGCAAGTATCTTTACGCTATCAAAGTTTTCACGGAAGGCGAGAGCTTCAACCTGTGCCCGGCTGAGATTTGCCAGATCGAAGACGGCGTCAAAGTGGCGAACGAGATATGCCTTGTTGACGCGCCGAAAAGCGGCCTTAAAGTCGAAGCCTGCGAGCCGCCGCAACAGATTATCGAAACGGTTGAGCGAATCGCGCGAGCCGCGCGGCTCGATCTCGGCGGAATCGAATACATAGTTGATGATCGTGACGGCAGACTGATGTATTACGACATCAACGCGCTGTCGAACTTCGTCGCTGACGCGCCGCGCATTTTGGGATTCGACCCGCACGCGCGGCTCGTCGACTTTTTATTAGAGGAGGTGGAGAGATGCGATACGGATACTGGCTCCCAGTCTTCGGTGGCTGGCTGAGGAACGTTGAAGACGAAGGCATGGAGGCGACGTGGGATTACGTGAGCCGACTCGCGCGGCGCAGCGAAGAGATCGGTTACGACCTGACGTTGATCGCAGAATTGAACCTCAACGACATCAAAGGCGTTGAGGCGCCGTCGCTCGATGCATGGTCGACGGCTGCGGCGCTCGCCGCCGTCACGCGTCGGTTGGAGTTGATGGTGGCAGTGCGGCCAACGTTTCATAATCCTGCGCTATTGGCCAAGCAGGCGGCAAGCATTGATCACATCGGAGGCGGAGGCCGCCTTTCGCTCAACGTAGTCTCTTCGTGGTGGGCCGAAGAGGCGAAAAAATACGGCGTTCACTTCGAGCAACACGATGACCGCTACGCCCGCACAACGGAGTGGCTTGAAATAGTTGACCGGATGTGGAAAGAGGATCATTTCTCATTCGAGGGCAAATACTACCGCGTCGAAGACGCAGTGATGCAGCCCAAGCCTCTGACGCGCCCGCACCCTGTCATTTATGCAGGCGGAGAATCGGAAGCCGCAAAGCAGATGATCTCACGTTTGTGCGACGCTTACGTGATGCACGGCGATGAGCCTCAACGTGTGCGCGAAAAGATTGATGACATGCAGTCGCGGCGCGAGCGGTTGGGTCTTCCGCGCATGATTTACGGCGTAGCAGCTTATGCGATTGTGCGCGACACGGAAGAAGAAGCGAAGAAAGAATTGCAGCGCATCACCGATGTGAAGCAGTCGGCAGCAGGTTATGGCAATTATCAGGACTGGCTCGCCAACACGAAGCTTGAGCAGCGCGTTTCGCTCGAAGATTATTCGGTGTCGAATCGCGGCCTGCGTTCAGGACTCGTCGGCACGGCGGATCGCGTAGCTGAGCGCATACAGGAATTTGAAGAAGCGGGCGTTGACCTGTTGCTGCTGCAATGCAGCCCGCAGCTTGAAGAGATGGAGCGATTCGCTGAAGCCGTAATCAATCGCGAGACGAAGCGCGCGAGCGCAATCTGAAGCGAATTTCACGCGGCAGCTTCAATACTCGGCACGCCCATCTTCAGTTGAGCGTTAATCTGCCTGACAAGGCTCAGATGCTGGCAGCCATTGCTTTCATTGAACGCGAGAGATGACGAGTTGGTACTTATGAAGCGCGGCAAGCAGGCGCGCCCGCTCCTGCATCTCTACGATAAGCGCGTCGAACGACGATACGACGTTTGCGGCGGTCTTGTATTCCGCCGCGAGCGGAAGCTCAATCTGCCGCCAGCGCATGAAGAAGAAATCGGCGCGCTTGCGAATGAGATTAACTACGGCGCGAGATTGTTCGGCAGCTTTTTCAGAGAGTGAACTTATCGCAATGCCTGCGGCCAGCGCGTCAGCCGCATACTCACCCGCATCTTTTCCATCAACCGCTACCTTGTACTTGCCGGAAGGCAATCCCGCGAGCCGCAACCTGACTTCGCCCAGCCTTATTATCTGCGGGCTTACCTTGCGCAGATTTTCCGAAGGCATTGGCTGCGGCCACTGAAGCGGCGCGCTTACCGTAAAGCTTGCGCTCTGGTTTTCTCCAAGCCTCGCCTGTTCATTCAGCTCAAGGCCGTCTTTCGGCGCTCCCCACGCGCGCAGTATCTCTGCGGCCATCAACAACTGCCCGTCTTCTTCAGGGTGCACGCCGTCTTTAGCCAGCGTGTAATTCGGGTCGTCCTTCTTCGCCTGACGCAACGCCTCTGTTGTGACCGTGTGCAGATCAATCACGGGCAGCCCTTCGCGCGCGGCGATCTGCTTCGCCGCGTCGCTGTAGCGGTCAAGCACTTCGTTGTAGCGGTCCGTGTGCGACCATGAGGTGTGGCGAGTTCCGTCGTAAACCGTGGGCGTCATCACGTATATGCGAGCGCGTGTCTTCGATTTCAACTCGCGGATTATTGCGGCAAGCCCGTCTTCATAGACTTTCAAAATCGCCGGATCGAAGTCGCGATACTGGCCGTCGTTCATTCCGAAAAGTAAGGTCACAACGGTCGGGCGATGATCAATCACATCGCGCTTGATGCGAGCAAAGCCGCCGACCCCCGCGCACGGCTTGCAATCGTTGCCCGTGACTTTATCGCCGCCCCAACCAGTGTTTATGAACGTCACTCGGCGGTCGGGGTAATGAGTCAGCACGTAATGCTCGACGTATGTCGTGTACAGCCGTTGCTCGGTTATGCTGTCGCCGTAAAAGACTATGCGGTCGCCGTCTTTGATGGCGAAATCATCAATCTGCCTTGCCGCCCGCAAGCTATGGGATGGCTCGGCTTGATGGCCTGACGAAAGACGGCTGCTCGGCGTTGCGTAAAGAAACTGCGAGCA
This sequence comes from Blastocatellia bacterium, assembly GCA_035575515.1. Taxonomy (GTDB): domain Bacteria; phylum Acidobacteriota; class Blastocatellia; order UBA7656; family UBA7656; genus DATLXU01. The sequence continues at coordinate 59,502 of DATLXU010000127.1, read as the reverse complement.
CAACAAGACGATTAGAATCGCGGCGATGAATACTCTGCTTTGAAAAGTCATGAAGTCTCTCCTAAAATTGCCTCACAGTCTTTCAGCCGTCTTCCTGCGAATGAGCTTTCAGTCAAATGCCATTCGATTATTGAGATTGGGACTCTCTTAATACATCAACTGAGGAAGGATGAGCAAGATTGTTTAGCGTGAAATGAGGCAGGTCGTTGCAGGCTCACGCAATGGGTTCAAAAGCGATGTGAACGGCAGGGCTTGAGTTGGGACGAGCGAAACAAGCCCTGCCTTTATTAGTTGGTTAGTTTGTCGTCATCGGCGCGATGTAGCGCACAGCTTTGAGTTCAGCCAATGCCGCGAGTTTTTCAATCGGCACGCGGCCAATCACCATCTTCGCGGTCTTCGGATCAAGCGCTATCTCAAACCCCAACTGCTTGAGATGCTCGATGATAGCTTGTGATTTGTCCGCGAGCCAGATTTGAATCTCAGCCTTGCCGTCGCGCACGAACTTCGATTCATCCGCAGCAGGCTTCGCGCTCTTGTTCTTCAATCGCTCGATGACTGCGGCGACGGACGGATGCAGCTTGGCAAGCATCTCCTGGCGCTTCTGTTCTTCGGGCGAAAGTTGAATTGTCCGAACATCTCTGTCGCCGCCAATACTTATGCTGCCGCGCCCTGTGCCGGACCCGACTCCCGCTCCTTTGCCAGGGCCATAGCCGCCACCCGTGCCTGGCCCTGTTGTGCGCGTTCGTGGTGGAGGCGGCGGCGATGTGGGTGGGAGGGCTTTCGCCTTCGCGCCAGCGATTCCGGGACTCATGTTTGCGGTTGACATGTACGGCGACTGAGCCAGTCGCATGGCTTGCGCCTCTTCATCTTTACCGAACACGCCTTCGTGGCTCACGCCTTCGGGCATCTCGACGGGAACCTCGATTGTTCGCGGAGCGCCGCCATCGGTCACCGTCATCTCTTCGACGGCAACGAACGACGTGAACTGAGTCATCAGCCTGTAGTCAAGCCCAAGCTGCGTTATCGCTTCGCGCACGTCCTCGCGCGGCCCGCCGTATTGAATGCCCTGATAATCCTGACTCATCAGGTCGTCAACCTTCGTGCGCGCCCACAACGTCGCAAGGACATCGTGACGCGACTCATTGCCGGGAAGCTCAACCGGAATGTCTCGCACGAAATCGCGGCCCGACATTTTGCCCTTGAGCTTGATTGTGCCGCGCGCCGCAGCCGTGTAGCGACCCGTCAACACGACGGGCTTCGCGCTGAACAGATCGGGTATGCGCTTTGGATAAACATCCGCGACGGGCAGGCCCGACCAGTCAACCGAAATATCCGTGAGCAGCGGATTGCGCACGCGCTCGTGAAACCTTCGCGCCGCAGCAGAGCCGTCATCATTCAATGTCACGTACTCGACTTCGCCGCGTCCCTCTTCAGCCATCTTATCGAGCAGAAAGCGATTGATAGACGAGCCTATGCCGAACGAAAAGACTCGCGCGTTTGGGTGCTTTTGAACTTCACCGATAATCTCCATGTCGTTGCCGACATAGCCATCAGTCATGAAGCAAACTATTCGAATGTGGTCTTGATTGTCTGACGGGTCGAGCGCGGCGCGGATGGCTTTCATCATCTCGGTCCCGCCTGAGCCTGTGCTCGATGCCAGAAAGGCTTGAGCTTTGGCAAGATTCTCTTTTGTCGCGGGCACTGGCTCCGGGAACAGTACGCGAGTGTCGCCCGCAAAGGTTATCAGGTTGAAAGTGTCCTGCGGGTAAAGCCCGTCGAGCGCCATCTTCATGCACTCTTTGGCTTTCTCAATCGGAAATCCCGACATCGAGCCTGACGTGTCGAGCACGAAGACCAATTCTTTCGGAGTGACGTCTTCGACCGCGACGCGCTCAGGCGGTTGAAGAATCATCGTGAAGAACCCGCCGCGCTCTCCCCTGTGCGTGAGCACTGCGTCTTCGATGCGGCGGCCCGCAACGTCGTACTTCAAGATAAAATCTTTGTTCGGTATCTCAGCTTTATTCTTCAAACGCACGAACGCGCTGTGGTCAGTCGGTCGCTCGACATCAATTTCATGCAGCGTCGAGCGAAGCGAATCAATCGGCACTCCCGCGTCTAAAGCAACCTCGATTGAAATGTCGTGGCCTGCGCGCGCGCCTTTCGGAGCGACGGGCGGAGTTATGCGCGAAGCGTCGGGCACTTGCGTAGTATCGGGCGAGCGTCCGCCGCCTTGTTTGCCGATGGGTTGACCCGGAATGTAGCGCGGCCCGACGACCATCGGGAAGACGAATTCGTAAGAGCCGTCTTCGTACTTCAACGTCTCGACGTAGCTGATAGTGATGTTAACCTTCTCGCCGGGAAGGATATTTGCGACCGATTGAGTAAAGATGTTCGGTCGTTCCTGATCCAGTAAGCTCGCGACATTGCCCGCCTGTTTCGCGGCTTCGTAGATGGCGCGCGCCTCTTCGCGGCGCTTGATGCGGCCACGAACTGTTCGGTCGCCGACCTTCATAGTCATATCGTCAACGGCTGCGTTCTGCGGCAGCGGGAATGTATAAACAGCTTCGATCTTCTCTTTGAAAGGATTCTCGAATTCTTGTGTTACGACGACGCGGGCGAGAAAGCCGCTGACTTCGGCTTTAACATCCGTGTGCTTGAGCGGGCATAATCCGACCACGCCTTTTTCTGGATCAACGACTTGAAGCGAGCCGGGAGCGGGTTGATTTGAGCTTGCGGCTTCGACTGTGAAGATTGAGCCTGTGTTTTTCGTTATCTTCGCCAGAGCGATGTAGCCAACGATTGAAAGCGCCGACACGAGCGCGATTGAAAGAACAAATCGCCGATGCATATCTTGCTCCGGGACAATCCGGTTCCGAATTTCAGGCTCTAAGGTCCGAGTTAAAGCATCAATCGCTTGCTATAAGCCAGAACCCGAAACCCAAAATCTGAAACCCGATTGCCCACACCTCCTTAGATTGCGCACGGCACGGCGATGCGCGTCGCTCAGGTCTTCGAGCCGGTGCTGATTGATTAGACACCGCGCTTCTGCCTGAGTTCCAAAATCTCTACACGATGAAAGAACGCGAGATGAGAAAGGGCTTGCAGGGAGAAAGCGATGGCAAGCGAGGCATGAGTTTCCGTTTCTATTCCAAAGAGACAAAAGAAATTGGTTGGTAACGGAATCCTTTGGTATTCACGCAGGTGAAATACCAGAACAGGCCCGAAGGGCCGACAGCCAGTAGCCACGCGCGTAAGCCAAAGGCGCGGCACTCGTGTGTCGGCCCTTCGGGCCTCGACACGATGATGCACGTTTATCCCACGCCCTCACGGGCGCGGCTATTGACTGTCGGTCCTTCGGGCCTGATGTATTGAGAATCAATTATCTTCTCTTGTGTGGATGCCAGAGAATCTCACCAGTGACTAATCTCATTTCTTCAGATAATCGCTTGGCTTCAAGGCTGCGCTACAAAAATAAAAAAGCGGCAGCAAGACGTTATTGCTGCCGCCTGAAATTTGCCGGGTGCGCTTCTTAGAACTGGAAGCGCGCGCCGAACTGCATCTGGAACGGCGCTCCGGGAGTGTTGTTCAACAGCAACTGACCAAACCGAGCAGAATTCGGGTTGCGGTCCCGCAACTGTAGGAAGTTCGGGTTGGTCGGAGCCGTGAATCCACAATCGAGCTGGGTCGTGCTTGAGCAATAGTTAGTCACCTGACTGCCAGCAAGCTCGATATTTTCAAGGTTCAGGATATTGAATATCTCCATCGAAAGTACCAGCCGCGCTGACTCGGTGAACCGCACTCGTTTCTGCACGCGCATGTCAACATTATAGATCGCGCGATTGCGGAACGCGTTGCGCTGGAATGGAACACCCGGTGCGCGGAAAGGCCTGTCAGCGCCTCCGATATCTTCATTCGCATCGCTGCCGAACGTCGCATCAATCGGGCGGCCTGAAAGCAACCGGATTGCGCTCGAAACATCAATGCCGAACGGAAGGAAGAAGACCGGACTGGCAACGAACATATGCCGACGGTCGAGTCGCGCGTCGGAGTATTCGGGCAGCAGGTTGAAAGCGTTCTCGAACGCGACGCCGCCCGCGTCGCGCTCGTTATCATCATCCGACAGCAGCTTCGAGAGCGTGTAGAAGGCGTTGAACTGTCCCCACCTGCGCTGGAACTTCGCCCTGAGCGTCAGCGCGCGATAAAGAGACTTTGCCGTCGACTCGCGTATCTGAATGCTGCCTAGCGATGGGAGCGGACGCGGCGTGCCGCTGCGCAGACCGAAGAACGGTCTCAGCGCCGGGTCGTTCGGTCGTATCCTCGGCAGAGGAAGATTAATGTCGCGATTGCGCTGGAGGTGGATGGTGTGAACGTAAGCGAAGTCGGCTCCGAGCGTCAACGAACGGCTCACCTGTCGCTCAACGCCAAGTCCTCCCTGATAAGACCTCGGATTATGGAAATCATCCGCCATCATAATCGGCTGCGCGCCGAAGAATGGATCAGCCGTCACGCCAAGCGCCTGAGCAATCTGCTGAACCTGTGACGCGGTGATGACAGGCAGGCTGCCGAGCGCGAAGGTGTTGAGGTCAATTCCGATAAGCTTCAGTTGCTTATAGACGGTATTGTTCGGATTGCCCGCGGGGACGGCAAACGGGAGCCGAATCGAGAGATCGCCAGGCGGGATGCGGAAGTTGTTGAACGGCCCGGCAAAAAGCAACAGCGGCGTGCGCGCGTAATAAACACCCGCATAGCCACGCACGACCGTCTTCGAATCGTTCCACGGGTCCCACGCAAAGCCGAAGCGCGGCCCGAACTGTTTGGTCTCATCTTGAATCTGAGTCGGTCTGGCACGATGGCCCGACGGAAAGTTGAAGTTCTGAACCCTGTTAATCAGGTCTGTGTTGTTAGCTTCGGGCGTGGGATTGTACTGACCTTCCCAGCGCAGGCCGTAGTTGAGCGTGAGGTTCGGACGAATGCGCCACGAGTCCTGCCCGAAAGCGGCAATCTCGTTGGTCGAATAAGCGGCCTGCAAATTGCCAATCTGCACGAGCAGCGACACGCTCGTGGCGTCGAAGCGATTGGCGATTGTGCCGCCCGGCGCGAGCGTATCGAGAATCGTCGCGGTGTTCGTGCCTGAAATTGAGAAGGCTCCGAACTGATTGAACCCGAACGTCTGATCCACGAATACGTGATTGAACTCGCCGCCGAACTTGATTGTGTGGTTGCCCTTTGTCCACGTGATGTTATCTGCGGCCTGCGCGCGCCAGTCGAACTGAGTCGTTGGCAGAAAGCTCACCGTGCCGAATACGCCGACGTTTGTTGTCACCGTAGGCTGTTCGGCGTTGGCAAGACGCGGGCGCTCTTCGCGCGAATACTGGCCGCGAAACTCGTTGACTATCGAGTTGCTGAAGAAGCTTGTGAACTGGCCTACGACCGTGTTCGTCTCGTCCTTCTCGGTTCCGTTGTTCGACAAGGCGCTATCGGTTGTCGGGAACAACTGATTGCCTCTTGAGTTGGCATTGAGCGCCTCGTTGGTGCTGTGGCTGTAACGTACGTTGAACCGGTGGTTGGAATTCAGCTCGTAATCGAAGCGGCCAAGAAACGCTTTGGCGTCGTTGGTCTGGTTGAATGATTGTTCGAGCGACTTATAAAAATTGAAGGCTTCCTGTGTCGCGGGCGTCACTTGCGTTTCGAAACCGGAGAGCTGATCGAAGAAGACTTCGCGCTGATTGCGGAAGCGCTGCTGCTCGTAAGAGCCGAAGAAGAACATCTTGTCCTTTTTGATCGGCCCGCCTATTGAACCGCCCCATTGCTGTTGCGTCGGCGCGGGCTTCACTTCGCGCAGCGGCACGTTTGGATTATTCAGGTGCGCGTTGTTGATATTGTTTTCGAGCGCGTCGAAAAAGAGGTTCTTTCTCGCCAGTTGTTCCGGGCGGTGCAGGTAAAATGCCGAGCCGTGGAAATTGTTCGTTCCTGATTTGGTCACGGCATTGACTATGCCGCCAGTCGAACGACCGAACTCAGCCGAGTAGCCCGAAGCCACTACCTGAAATTCCTTGATTGATTCCTGCGGAATCGTGTAGGCCGTGTTCGAGCGCTCGCCGCCGCGAATGCCGCCGAAGAACGGCTGGTTGTAGTCAACCCCGTCGACGTTGATGTTCGCGCCGTAGATGCCGCGCTGGCCCGCGAGCGAAATCTGGCCGCGCTGCACGTCGACCTGTGCCGTCGGCGTGAGCGTTACGAAGTCCTGAAAGCGGCGGCCATTGATCGGCAGATTCTCGATGGCGCGCTCGTTCAAAACGGCGTCTGCCTCCGAGCGCGTGGTCTGAACCTGAATCGCGCCAGCCGTGACGTTGACGACTTCCTGAACGCCGCTCGCTCCAAGCGTTATCTTTACGTCAATGGTTCGCCCAACGGTCACCTCGACGTTGTTGACTGTTGTCGAAGCGAACCCGCTCGCTTCGGCGCTGACGTTGTAGGTGCCGGGCGGCAGAAGCACTATGTTGTACAGGCCTTCGTCGTTGGTCGTAGCCGTGCGCTCAAGGCCCGTCTGGGTGTTGGTAGCTTTGACCGACGCATTGCCGATGGCGGCGCCCTGGTTGTCGACCACGATGCCCGCTATCTGACCCGTGCTTGCTTGCGATTGGGCGAAGGCCGGGACTGCGCCGAAGCCCATCACGAGCGCAAGCATCAATGCGCAAAGTGAATGGAATGGTTTTGGTTTTGACATTTTTCCTGCCTCTCTTTAGTGATGAAGTGTAGTCACTATTTCTGATTGAAGCGCGCAGCTTCAACCTAAGAACCCTCGTTCAATGATCCACTGCTCTCATCTCGGTTGGTCTGCAGGCGAAGTGACTGCGTTCGGATGAAATCGAATCGAAAGCAGTATGCTCGCGTTCTCTAGCCAGTCCCTTTATTTGTTGGCCGGCCATGCTCGCGCAGGCGATGGTGATTTCCTTGCGGACTGGCGCAGGAAACTTCTCTGCGCGAGCGGCGATCTTTTAATCAACCTGAAATGAACATCCCGCGCTCCTGGTATCTTTAATCTCAAACACACAGCCGAGCATCAAGCAATTTGCCAGAAACACTTTTATTAATGCTTGCTCGTCCATCTGTCTTGAAAGAGTTAAAACCTGCATCGCGGGCAAGGGAAAGGCTACTTCAACGCCTCATTCAAGTCAAGGAAAATAGGCGTTAACTTATGGTGAATGGAAAGCGATTAAAAGAGGGGCTTGTTGCGTCAGGAAGCAGGGTTAAACGAAGGCTTCTGCCGGGATTTTTGCATTCAAGAAGTAAGCTTGAAACATCAGCTTGCGCAGGTTACCAGAGTTGCGCGCAAAGTTGCAGGCGCTTTGGGATACGATTGAAGATAGGACTCAATGGGGTTGCGTGTGACAAAATTTTTAATCTGATTAACAAAAAAAGTAATTCGATTCGCTCCATTTCATTTGCCGTCTGAATAGCTTTTTTCAAACGCAAATCTCTCATTACCTGTTGCGGTAACCAAGTTGTTGCCGTTGATTCTGGCCTTTAATATGCTCAAGCACGGTTCGGAGGCGTCTCTCAGATGAGGTGTCCGCGATGCTACAGTAATATTCCAGATGAAGCCGCTGCCTGCCCGGACTGTCATCTGCCAAAGCCTAAGAATTCATACGGGATAAAAAAGAAGGGCATAGTGCCCGCCAACCGCTCAGCGTCTCAGGAGGCGACTCTAACAACAAAAGAATCGGCGCGGACGCGCAAAGCAAATCCGCAAGGGCGAGTGAGCGCCGGACGGTTTGCAGTGCTCGTCGGCATTCCGCTGATTGCATCGCTCATCGCAGCGGCAGTCTACCTGTTCGTGCTGCCCGCGCTCGAAGGCGGAGAGATTGAGCCTCAGACAGCGATGATGGCCGTAGACCGCCTGCGCCATCTGCCGTCGAACGATGCAGGGCTGACGGTGGATGAGAGGATGATGTGGGAGATTGAGAAAGCGCGGCGCGAAGGCAATCTTCGGGGCTATCAAGGGTGGACCGTGAAGCCCGTCAAGGGCGACAAGATGAAAGTGCTGATCGCTTTTTCATTCGATCAAAAGGACAACACGCAGCAGCGCGCCGAATGGCTGGCCGACCTTGCGCAAAACACCTTCACGCCTCAAACGGAACTGGCCGCTGCGGTCTTCAATCGTTAATCGGAGCGCGCTTAGCATCGGGTTGCGCCGCTAACGCGGAAAGCATTTAGGATTGCGGCAAGGCTCATAGCCTAAGGATTCGGCTTCGTCGCGGCTCATTGCGATAATGTCGGAAGCGGCGACGCCTTGAAGCAGATGGCACTCCTGGCCGTGATACTTGCTAGTGTTTTTCTTCACATAAACGAGCGCGGGCTGCGGCGTGGCAACTGCGTCGGTGGAAACGCGCGGCTCGAATACTATTGCTATAAAGATTCCGGCTGTGAGCGTAAAGGCGAGCAGCATCCCCATTGCTCGTTTCATCGTCGTCCTCCTGAAGCGTCCGAACTTGTATCGTACCACGATGCTCAGTTGTCGGAAAGCTTGAACGTTCAAGCCGAAGCACGTAAGAAGTACTGGTTGAAAAATGAGAAATCTCCATAAGTCTTTTCATAGAAGATAAATCAATAAACTTGTCTTTGAGGAATCGCATGAAGACGAGTCTATCGAGCGTGCGCTGCGTGACTTCCGTGAGATCGCTGCTGTTGAGCTGCGGGTTCTTGTTTTTGAAAACACGCGCTAGTTCTTCGCGGTACTCATCCAAGCGTTGCAAGAAAGATTCGTCAACGCTCTGGTAGCGGCCCGTCGGAAACAATGCGCGCTGGCGAGCTTTGCCTTTGGGTTTTGGAAGCCCGGCGGCAAACTTTTCGAGCGACCTGCCGTTACCGATTCGCGCGAGAAGAGATGATAAATCTCGCTGAAGCGTTCGCGGTCGGCGTAGTCCGTGTAATGAAATTTCAGCAGGGCGCGATTCAACACGTCTTCAATATCCGGCTCGTACCGGCAGTCGAGGGCGCGGAACTGCTCGAAGTCTGTCAGCACGGCCAGCGGCGTGCGGCTGTTCCAACCGTAGCGAATCGTCTGAAAGTAATAATCACGGTTATCGAAATCGAGGCTGGTTTTTCTGGCTTCGACGTAGAAGCGCACGTCGCGGAAGTTCGGCGCGAGGAAAGCGTAATCGGCGCGGCGGCGGCGCTCGCTCCCCGTCCCGCTGCGCTCGACTTTCACTTCCTGCTCGTACAGGTCGCGGTCGAAATACGGGCAGGTGCACGAGACGAAGAAATCGCTTCCGTCAACAGTGAGGTTGATCGAATATCTTTCGCTGCCGCGAACCATAGCTTTTACCTCTCGCTCGTCGCCATAGCTTATGCGCACCGCACCTTGACGAAAATATGCGTAGCCGCGACCGCGAATGCTGCTGTCGAAGGATTGATAGAATTGGCTTGTAAGCGACATGGGGGATTTGCGCCCGACCGATTAAACGACTGGCTTGATAGATAGATTAGCAGACGATTCGCCCGGTGGTCTATGAAAAAGCAGTGCGGCTGCGCCTCTTCGCGCGGGTCAATGACAACTCGATTAGTCCAGTAGCGCATTCACGGGTCGCTGCGATCTGTCCACGCCGCGCCACCGACGGCGCTCGTGAAAACTCAAGAGCTGGCCGCGAATGCGCTAGATCAATTTCTTACAAGCGTATAAGAACTTCTTTCGGGAGCATGGCTTTCTGCCATTCTGACAAAGCGCGTGCCGCGTAGCGCTGATTCGTCCAAATTGCATTGCGGCTAAAGGTTAATCGAAAGTTAGGCGCGGCGGGTTGTAGAAGATTCGGTGGCGGGCGTAGCTTTATCACACAAACTGGCAAGTCATTTCGCACCGGCTGCCGATTGAGCCTCAGGGAAAAAGATGCCTGCCTCGTCTCACCTGCCCGAAAGATTCCGCTCTGGAATATGCGTTGGGCTTTCATGTCATCTTCCGGTGTTGGCAAAAAGGTCATTGCCAGCATTGATTGAATCGCTTCCGCAGAGATTGCGGAAGGCATGGAGGAAGGAGATAAAAGGATGAAGAATTGGACTTTGAGAATCAGCGCGATGCTCATATTACCGGCATTGCTTTTCACATCCTCGCTTTCGACAAATAAGTATTCAGGCGCGACGGCGGAATACTTCGCGCAGCCCGGCCAAGTTTACGCTTCGACGAACGAGCCGCCGACCCAGTATGAAATGCGGCAGGTAGCGATAAAAGCCAACTCAGCGGTTAAGTTTCTTGACACGTTCTGGCGGCAAACTTTTGCGGCTCACAATCTGAGCTACACGTCGCCGCGCATTTCGGCGAGCGGGCCTGCGCCTATTTATTACAGTCCGACTGACACAATTTACATCGCGCCAAATTTTCTCGCATTGCAAATGCGTGACGCGGCTGCGCGGTTCGGGACCGACGGCGATTTCGCATTCATCGTGATACTTGCTCACGAATGGGGCCACGCCATTCAGAAGCGGCTTGGGCTTACGGCGGGGCCGACTATATACCGAGAGCTTCAGGCCGATTGTCTCGCCGGAGCTTTTGCAAAGGCGGCGCGCACGGCGGGGGCGCTCGATCCGGGCGACATTGACGAAGCCGTATTCGCCTTCCTGATGGCGCGCGACAGCACAGGCACAAACCCCAATCACCCCAACGCGCACGGGACCGGCGAGCAGAGGATTCGCGCTTTTCATTTAGGATTGGACGGAGGAGTGAAATCGTGCGGCTGCTTCTAAGATCGCACGACCGCTTCACGCGGCGGCATCGGGCGCATAGCCTGAGCCGCCGTTTTTTTGCGCTGGTGGGAATAGCTTGCGGCTCTTACCATCAGGTTGAATTGGCCATTGGGTTATCATCCACGCCGATCCACCAGGCTTTACAACACACTCACCTGAAGCTACAGGAGGTCTGCCATGCCCATTATTGCTGATGCCGGTTTAGGCCCGCTTTTCGATGTGTTAGTGCCGATTATTTTTCTTTGTTAAGCGGTCATTATCGTTATGCTTGAAGCCGCTGTGCTGTATTCGATGAAATGGAAATCATTCGGATACTCGATCGGTGACTCTTTGGTTATGAACATTATCTCGACGATAGCCGGGATTATTATATTCCGTAACTCGTTTCCAACGAGATGGGCCGACCGGCTTTTACTTTTGCTCATGACGTTCGCTGTTACGGTCATAATTGAGGGATTGTGGCTTGTACTGAACAGGAAATCAAACACCATAGCGCGGGCCTTGCTCGTGGCGTTTGCTGCTAATCTCGCGAGCTACAGCCTTCTCGCCCTCATAATGCAGCAGTTCGCATTTGCGTTTATAGCCGTCGCGCTATTGCTGGCAATCATTCTGGTGAATTCAAACAAACTCGCCAGTGAGCAGGACAAAGCCGCCGCAGGCAAATCAGAAATTCAATAGATTTTCAGCCCTTCGGGCCTGATGCATTGTCTCGGAATTTTCTATTGCTCTTGTGTAGATGACAAAGCGTTTCATGCCCGGCTAACTTCTCAACGCCGCTTCACGGCCATACCGATTTCATACTCGATCAGCGTGTTTGCCTCACGTAGGCATGCATCGCTTCCCCTATAAGAAATGATGCGAGGTTCGCTATAACGATAATCGCAAAATCTCGCCACGCATCGCGCGACCAAAACTTACCGCGCTCGCCAAATGCGGCCCAAAAGAGCGCGCACTCCGACACAGGGGCGAATGTTTCGGCGACGGTGATGTAAACCCACTCCGGCGCGTTCTCGAAAATCAGCGGGAAGACCAGTATCACCACCGGATAGCTGCACGCGGTCAGCCATACGCCCGCTGCAAGCCGTCGCCTCAGGCTATGACGCGGCGAAAGCCCAATCAAAAGAATCGGCGTTTCAATCAACACGGTGATTAAGAAACCTAGAGGCAGAAATGACCAGAGATCCCTCGGTTTCATCGTTTGTCTTAAATCATCCGCAAGAGAAATGGGACTTCGGCGAGGACATGAATTATCGCAACCGTGAAATAAACGTCGCGCGTTGTCTGGTAATCAACGGCAAAGCAGCCCCATAACAACAAGACCGCAAACGCACCGAGGATCAAAACACTCCGAACCGCGCGCGGCCATCCCAGACGATGGCGAACAAGCGGAATCTTTCGAATGCGCCAGGGAGCCGTGCTCAGTCCTATCAGCGGCAGCGCGACTATCCAGACCGCGTAATGGAGCGTCTCAAGAAAAACGTGCGCGGCGACGAACACGCGGTTTGAAATCCCGCTGAACAAATCCGCGCCAACGTTTTGTGTTATTCTGAGAGTAAGCCCGTTGTCTTGGGCCAATGGCGCGGCATTGCTTAATCGCCAACACAGAACCAGAAGCAGCAGCGGAATCAGCGCGAGGCAAACGCGATAGACGGCAAGCCACGCGGGTCGGCTGCGGCGCAGTTGCCTGTCCAGAAACCACAGCGCCAGCACAGGGTGAAGATAAACCAGCGCGATTTCCCAAACTTCGGGCATCGCCCAGTTCGCTGCGACGAGCGCAAGCGCGATGGGAATCGCAAGCGACCAGTTGCGGCGAGGCATCTGGCGGCTGCGAAGGTAAATTAAGCCGACTACCCATAAAATCAAAAGGCTGTTCCACGTAGCAGCCGCCGTTTTCCACTGCGCTTCGTCCCAGTGTTGCAGGCTCGCGAGCGAGGGCAACATCGCGTAATAGCTCGCCAGCGTCACAACCCCCATTATTGCGAGTGCGAAAAAGTTGCGCGACGCGCCCCACCGTACCGGCATGCGCGCGAGGAAGTAGCGAAGCTCCATCCAGTTGTGCGGGCCTGCGAAAAGAAAGACCACAGCGATTGACATCTGAAGCGGCAGAATACCGGCAAGCATCGCGGCGAAGGCTGTCACACCCATTGCCGCGATGCCAAAAGCCCGCGCCGCGCCTGACGCTGGCGAAAGCGAAGCCACATTTATTCTATCAGCGATATTTTCCATAGCGCGTTCGATTATCGGTTGGCGGGAACAATCAGCGTGATTTGATCGCCCTCATCAACGATTTCAACTTTGACTGTGCCGTAAAGCGCTTCGCCGTTCGTTATCGCCTGCGACAGAGTGCCCGCGTCAACGCGATGGCGGTCGGGTCCTGGTCTAGGCATATCAGCCGATGCAAAGATGGCCGAGCCTGCGATGAAAACGAAAGCGGCGATAATCATCTTATGGCCAAATTTGCCGCGCTTGTAGCGAAACAGCAAGACGCCACCCATGGCCAACGAGAGCGAAAGAAAAACGCCCGCGAGTATCGCGTTCAGCCGTGATGGATACGGACTCGCGTCGTCTTCAAGCTTCGCCGAAACTTTGCCGACGAGGCTGCGCGGAATCTGCAGTGTTGCTTCAGTAGCCGAGTCGCTCGCGCGAATCACCATGCGCGCGCTCCCGGTGGAGCTTTTCTCGACGCGCGGCTTTGGCTTTTGAGGCGGGTCAACTCTTATATCAGCCCGCGCGGGCGCGGCAAGAGCCAGCACAATAAACATCATCACAATCCTCAGAATCGAAATTTTCATAGTCATATCCCCTTCTTAAACAGTTCTGATGAAATCTGAGACGAACGCCAATTCTCAGAGCGCAAGCGAAGCGCCGGGCCGTATGTTCTTCTCCATAACGATCCGCTATCTGAAAATCATGAACCGCCGAGACGCCTGCTCGTGCGATCAAAAAAGGCGCAAAACAAGCGATGATATTCCCGGAGCGAAGCGACTCTAAAGCCAAAGACACGAATCGAGCGATAGCCATGCAAAACAAGCGATGATATTCCCGGAGCGAAGCGACCCTCTCGGCTCAAGCGTACAAGCCTTCAAGTATATCTCTGTACCGCTCGCTTACGACGTTTCGCTTTATCTTCAATGTCGGCGTCACCTCGTCAGCTTCAATGGTGAGGTCGTGATCCAGGACGACGAACTTTTTAATTGCTTCTGTCGAAGAGACTCTGCTGTTGACGCGCTCAATGATGCGATTCACCAGTGATGTGATCTCATCCTTGCGCGCAAGCTCGCCGTAAGCGTGATATTCAATGCCACGCATGCGGGCGTATTCTTCGGTCTCGGCCTGGTTGAGCGTGATGAGCGCGACGAGGTAGCTCCTGCCGTCGCCGTAAACCATCGCTTGGCTGATGAGTGGATGCTCCTTGAGCATATTTTCAATCAGCGCGGGCGCGACGTTCTTGCCCGTCGAGGTGACGATCAATTCTTTCTTGCGGCCCGTAATCTTCAAAAATCCTTCCTCGTCCATCTCGCCGAGATCGCCCGTCAGAAGCCATCCGTTGCAAAACATCTCTGCGGTCTTGTCGGGTTCTTTGTAATAACCGCTGAACATCATTTCGCTTCTGACTAAGATTTCGCCGTCAGCCGCAATCTTCACTGCGCAGCCCGGCATGGGCGGGCCAACAGTTCCGAATTTGTGATTGTCAGGGCGGTTGAATGCGACGCAGACGTTTTCCGTAAGGCCATAGGCTTGAAGAACAGGGATGCCGCACGCGTCGAAGAATTCCGCGATTTCAAAAGGCAGCGGCGCGCCGCCGCTCGTCGCAATGCGAATGCGCCCTCCGAAATAATCTTTCACGCGGCTCAAAATCGGCAGCGCCTTTTCATATTCGTTTTTTAACTCATCAGCGATAGGCTCCCTCGCCTGCCTGAGTCGGCTGACAGCTTTTCCGACATCGAGCGCGCGCATGACCCGCTCTCGCTCATCAGGCGCAGCTTTTTCTAAATCACTCATCGCGCGGGCGTGAATCTTTTCAAAGAATCGCGGCAGGCTCGCGAAAACGGTCGGACGGACTTCGGCCATGTAATCCCACAGCTTGCTAATATCATTGACGAAGTAAGCAGCCACTCCCGCATACATTCGCGTGTAAAGTCCGGATATGCGCTCGGCGACGTGGCAGTAAGGCAGGTATGAAAACGCCACGTCTGAATCATTCAATGGAATGGTTTCAAGCAACGACTCGACGCTGTTGATGACATAGCGATGGCTGAGGCACGCGCCCTTAGGCAGTCCAGTCGTGCCCGAAGTGTAAACCATAATCGCAATGTCGTCAGGCCGCGCATTCTCTGCCCGCTCGGAAAGAACAGGCAGCGCGCGAGCGCGCTGCTCGCGGCCATAGCGCAAAAAGTCTTGATAGCCAGTCACGCCCACGGCTTCGCGTGCCGCTTGTTCATCGAGCGCGATGATGGTTTTCACTTTCGGCAGATGCTCGCGGATTGAAAGAATCTTTTCAATCTGTGCTCGTGTGTCAACTAGAACAAACTCGGCGTCAGAATGATTGATGATGTAGCGGCACTGCTCGGCAGAGCTTGTCGGATAAAGGCCGACGCTCACGCCGCCCGCGATGATTGTGCCAACGTCGCTTGCGGGCCACTGGGGAACGTTTCCCATCAGTATGCACACGGCAGTCTGTTTTTCTAACCCTGCCGCCACAAGCCCGCAGCCGAAATCAATCGCTCCTTCTCCAAACTGATTCCACGAAATCCTCGACCACCCGCCGCCTTCGCGCACGTAAAAGACGTCACGGCTGCTATATTGCTCGACCCGCTTGCGAAAGAGCGCGTAAATGTTTTGATACTTCATGCGATTGATTCCAACCTCTGCACCCGCCGGACGGTGTAGCGCCCGACACGGACTTGCGCTATTATCTTTCGCCCGCTCTTTTTCGTTTGGCCTGAAGAACCAAATCGCACAGAGGATAATACGAGATGAGCAGATTTGCCAGAATAGCCGGGACTGGGCGCTACGTCCCTGAAAAAGTTTTGACCAACGACCAACTGAGCCGGATGCTCGGCGAAGACATAAACGATTTCGTCGCAGGCGTAGTCGGCATACGCGAGCGGCACATCTGCTCCGATGAAGAAAGCACGGCTGACCTCGCTACGAACGCCGCGCGTGATGCATTGAGCAACGCGGGTGTTGATCCGCTCGCGCTCGATTTGATAATCGTGGCAAGCGACACGCCGGAATACATCTCGCCCGCAACTTCGTCAGTGGTTCAAAGCAAGCTCGGCGCGCACCGTGCCGCAAACTTCGACGTGAACTGCGCGTGCGCGAGTTTCGTCACCGCTCTCGACACCGCCGCGAAGTTCATTATCGCAGATCGTCAGTACAAAAACATTCTCGTCATCGGCGCGTATGCGATGAGCAAATATCTCGATTGGGGCGACAAAAAGACCTGCACCATTTTTGCCGATGGCGCGGGCGCAGTTGTTTTACAGGCGAGCAAGGAAGGACCGGGCTATTTAGGGTCGCGCCTTGCGGCAGACGGAAGCTACCACGACGCGATGGGAATCTACGCAGGCGGCACTCACCTGCCAACAGACGAGCGAGTGCTCGCAGAAGGGAGATTCAACCGCGTCCGCTTCGTCAAAAAAATCCCGGCGGAGTTCAACCTTGAGCATTGGCCTTTGCTCATTCGTGAAGTGTTAGACAGGTGTGAGATGAAATTAGACGATGTTGCGATGTTCATCTTCACGCAGGTGAATCTGAGCACGATCAAAGAGGTGATGAAAGCGTTAGAACTTCCGATGTCGCGCACGCACACCGTTATGGACAAGTGGGGCTACACAGGCTCGGCCTGCATCCCGATGGCGCTCGACGACGCGGCGCGGCAAGGAAAAATCAAAACCGGAGACAATATCATACTGTGCGCGTCGGGCGGCGGCGTCTCGATGGCCTGCGCAGCGTTTCGATGGACTATATGAGTGGTCAGGGGTCGGGGGTCAGTAATCAGTTGTGAGGTCGATGGTTGACTTGAAACAGGCTCCTGGAGCCATTATCAGGTCATCAACCTTTCAACCGACCCCTGATCCCCGACCGCTGACCCCGACCCCTGATTTATGCAAAACCGGTTCATTCTCGACCGAAAAGAGAATATCCTCTTCATCAACTTCGCCGATCTCAGAATCGAGAGCCGCGAGCAGGTGGACGAGTTCGCGCGCATCGTGCGCGAGGCTTACCGCGCGCAGGGCCGCCGACTCTATGCCATTGTCAATTATGAAGGGACCGAGATCACACCTGAGATTATTGATTACTACGGCGAAGTCATAAAGGAACTCCAAGACCGCTATGCCATCCGCACGGTGCGCTATTCGTCAAATGGGTTCACCCGCTCGGCACTTCGTTATTTGGGCGCGGCCAAAGACCTCGAATCGAACACCTACGCCACGCGCGAAGAAGCCGTGCGCGCCATCCAGGAACTCGAAAGCCGAAGCATCGCCGACAGCAAAGCAACGATTTCGGCGATGCTCAACCCGCGCCGCAGCATTCTCGGAAAAGTCGCGCTTGTGTGGAGCGCGCTCATCGCTGTGCTATTCGTTGTTTATTTCTGCGTGACAATCTCAATCAACGACCCACAGCAAATCGCAACCATCCGCGCGGCAACAATAACGACAATGGCAATGCTCGTGATCGCCGCCGCGATGACGGGCGCGGTTCTATTTTTCACCTTGATAAAGCCGCTGCGACGGATGGAAGCAGTTGCGCGAAGACTGGCGGTCGCGGGCGTATTCGAGCCGGTTGAAGCGAAGGCAGATACAGAGATTGATCGCCTTGCCCGCGCGCTCAACGAAGCTTCCGCAGAGCTGCGGCGCGACATCGAACGTCTGAGCGGGCTGTATCACATCTCGCTGATGATAGGCACTGGCACTGAGGTGAGCAAGATATGCGAATTGCTCACGCGCAAGACTGCGCGGCTCTTAGGCGCTGAGATGTGCGTGATATTGCTTTATGACGAGCGCGACCAGAGCATCCGCGCGCAACTGCCCGCTTATGGAATTGATGACGAGAAGGTTCGACTGCTGCGCTCGCGCCTCGGTGAGCGAAGCCTCGCCGCGTTCGTCTTCAAGACGGGCGAGCCTTACCTGACGAACGACGTTACAAGCGATTCGCACGCGGACAACGAGGCCGCTCGCGCGCTCGGAGTGAAAAACGTGCTGGCCGTTCCGCTCCAGGCGGGCGAGCGGCTGCTCGGCGTGATTGACGTGATGAATAAAGAGAGCGGGTTTGTCGAAGAAGATCGGCGGCTCGTCACAATCTTCGCGTCGCAGGCGGCGCAGATTCTGGCTAATGCTCAACTCTTCAAGCAGTTGATAGTGTCGGAGAGGCTGGCAGCGGTCGGCGAGTTGATCGCCGGAGTCGCGCACGAGGTTCGCAATCCGCTCTTCGGCATAACGACTACTCTGAGCGCGCTCTCCCACAGGCTCGAAGACCGCGAGGCGGTCAGGCCGTTCATTGATGTCGTGATGACGGAAGTGGATCGCTTGAATCATCTGATGGAGCAACTGCTTGAGCACAGTAGGCCCGCGAGGCTCGATGAAGTGGTTGATATTCGCGGCGTGATTGAAGAAGTGCTGGGCGAGTTCAGCGCGCAGGCGCGGGAGAAAAAGATTACCGTAGAGTTTCACTGCGCAGAGAGTTTGCCTGGCCTGCGCCTTGACCGGCGCAAGATGCATGGAGTCTTCACGAATTTGTTAGATAATGCGCTGCAGCACACCGCGCCGGATGGTTGTGTTCGGGTCGCTGTAGAGGTAGTCGAGAACGGGCGCGCAGAGATAGAGATTGAATTGAGCGACACGGGCGCTGGCATTGCGCCTGAGAATTTGAATAGAGTATTCGATCCGTTCTTCACGACGCGGGCAACGGGCACGGGGCTTGGGCTTGCGATTGTGCGAAAGACGATTCACGACCACGGCGGGGCGATTGCCGTGCGATCGGAGGTTGGAAAGGGAACGGCGTTTTCTATTCATTTGCCGGTTCAGCGATGAAGCCATCAATCAAAGATAAAGTCCTCATTGTTGACGATCAGCCGTCCGTTAGGTTCGGCCTGCGAAGCCTGCTCGAGGAACAGGGCTACCGCGCGCTCGAAGCTGAAACCGGGCAGCAGGCGCTTGCGGTCATCACTGAGAATGCGCCGCAGTTGATTTTGCTCGACCTGCGGCTTCCAGATATTGACGGGCTTGAACTGTTGCCGCGCATTAAAGCGATTGACGATGATGTGCCGGTGATTATTCTCACGGCTCATGGGACGATTGAGACGGCCATCCGCGCGCTCAAAGAAGGCGCGGAGAATTTTCTGACGAAGCCATTCGATGGCGACAGCTTGCTAATCCTTATCGGCAAGACGCTTGAGCAGAGCCGCGCCCGCCGCGAGCGATTATTGATTGGATTAGCTGAAGAGCGAGTCGCCGCCGAGTATTTCCTGGGTCAAAGCAACGCAATCATTCGCGTCCATCACACAATCGAGCGGCTTGCGCCCTCGGACACGACCGTGCTGCTTCAAGGCGAGACAGGCACGGGCAAAGGCATGGTCGCGCACTTGATTCATCGCCTGAGCGACCGTCACGAAAAACCTTTCGTCACGATCAACTGCGCGGGCCTCAGCCGCGAGCTTTTAGAATCGGAACTGTTCGGCCACGAGAAGGGCGCGTTTACGGGTGCGCAGGCGAGCAAGCCAGGACTTTTTGAACTGGCTCACGAAGGAACTTTCTTTTTTGACGAGATAACCGAAATGGAACCTTCGATTCAGGCGAAGCTTTTGAATGTACTCGAGCAGAAGCGATTCCGTCGCGTCGGCGGGGTGCAGGAGAAAGAGGTTGACGTGCGCATCATCGTTGCGACTAATAAGAACCTGCAAGGCGAAGTCAAACGCGGACGATTCCGCGAAGACCTTTATTATCGCCTGAGTGTGATGCCTGTGACGTTGCCGCCGCTCAGAGAGAGACGAGAAGACATACTGCCGCTCGCCGCGCATTTCATCGCTCACTTCAATCAGAAGCTCAACCGCAGGGTGCAGGGCTTGACTCCGAAAGCCGAAGCGTTGCTTGCGGGCTACAACTGGCCGGGCAACGCGCGCGAGCTAAGAAACGTGATTGAGCGCGCGGTGATCCTTTGCGTGGGCGACCGCGTTCACGCGAGCGACCTTCCGTTGAGCGGGCAAGAGGCTTTGGCGGAGGCTTCGGAAGATGGTGATGAGTTTCTCTCTCTCGAAGAGCTTGAGCGATTGCACATCGCACAGGTATTTGCGGCGACCGGAAAAAACCTTAGCCGCACGGCTGAAATTCTAGGCATCACTCGCACGACGCTCTACAACAAGATTCGCAAATACAACCTCGACCCCTCGTAGCCGAAAAGCTTTCGCCCGCTGCTCAAAAAATAAGCGCTGCCAGCAAGCGATGTCCAAAAATTAAGCATGACGATCAACCAGGTCTTTTGGTTCTCAATGTCCACAATCAGCATTTATCGCTTGATAAGGCGTTATATTCACATAAAGTCCTGCGCTCGATTAACCGCTCATCGCGCGCGGAACATGGATTGCCCTTAAACTGCTCCGCCTTGTTTGTAAGTTTCATGCAACAGTTTTGATCTTCAGGATTCGTATCTCGCAGCGGTAGGCTTGCGAAGTCTTTTTAAGGAGGAAGCACCGATGATCGCCAGCAAGGGATTCGCACTAATCATTGCCTTCTGTCTGCTCGCGCTCTACAGCGCGCCCGCGTTCGCCCAGAGTCAGACGACGGGCCGAATTGCGGGAACTGTAACTGACCAGGCAGGCGCAGTCATATCAAATGCGGAAGTCACCGTAATCAACAAAGCAACCGGCGACGAGCGCAAAATCAAGACCGACGAAAGCGGCGACTACATCGCGCCGCTGCTGCCGCCCGGTTCGTATCAAGTCGTCGTCACCGCAAACGGATTCAAGAAAGCCGTGTTCGATGAAATCCGCGTAGCCATCACCGAAACGACGACCGTGAACGCCAGCCTTCAGGTCGGAGCCGTGAGCGAAGAGTCAGTCACCATCACCGCGGGCACGGCGGTCATTCAAACCGACGGCGCGCAGCTTGGCCGCGTGGTTGATTCGCGCTCGGTCGCGGAGCTTCCGCTCGCCACGCGCAACTTCACACAGATGCTGGGCCTTTCGCCAGGCGCGGCCACGTACCTGCCCGATAACACAGCCGTCGGGCGCAACTCGCAAAACATCTCCGTCAACGGCGCGCGGGTGACGAATAATAATTTTCAGATCAATGGCGTTGACGCAAACTCCATGGGCACGAACTCCGCGCCGTCGCTTTCGGTCCCCGCGCCCGAAACAATTCAAGAGTTCAAAGTGCAGACTTCGCTCTACGACGCGACGTTCGGGCGTTCGGGCGGCGGAAATATCCAGGCCGTCACCAAGAGCGGCACGAATCAGATTCATGGCGCAGTCTACGAATACCTGCGCGACGATTCGCTCAACGCGAACAACCCATTTCTGAAAGCGGCGGGCGTCGCCCGGCCTGAGTTGCGGCGCAACGTCTTCGGCGGAACCATCGGCGGGCCAATCAAGAAAGATAAAGTATTTTTCTTCGGCTCGTATCAGGGCACGCGCGAAGACAACGGCGCTTCGATAATCAACAGCCTCTCGTCAAACATCCTGATCGCGCCCGGACTGACTGACGACCGCTCGGAAGCGACGCTAAAGAGAGTCTTCGGCGTCACGTCGGTTCACCCGACCTCGCTCGCGCTGTTGAATTTCAAATTGCCGAGCGGGCAATTTCTCATTCCGACTCCGCAGGCGGGCGGGCGCTATTCAGGTTCAACGCCGTCGCGCTTTGAAGAAGATCAGTTCAACGCGAACATTGATTACCACATCAACGACAAGAACAACCTGTCGGTGAAGTTCTTCTTCTCGAACGCGCCGCAAACGCTCGTGCTTCCGAGCTTCTTGGGCGGCGGGCCGAACGTTCCGGGTTTCGGCAACCGCCAGCAGAACAACAACCGCCTGATAGTTCTTCAAGACGTTCACATCTTCAACCCGCATCTGATTAACGATTTTCGCGCAGGCTATAACTTCATCCGCGTTGATGCGTTCCCCGAAGAGCCTGTCAAAGACAACGAGATCGGCATCACGCGCGCGAACTCCACCGCATTTCCTGGCCTGCCTTTGATCCGCGTTGCGGCGGCGGCGGGCGGATTCGTCATCGGCACTTCGCCGACAATTGACGTGCTCGCCACCGCGCCTTCGACTACGCTCGCCGACACGCTTTCGATAACAAAAGGCAAGCACACAATCCGCGCCGGCGGCGAGTTCCGCTACAACGAGAACAACTACACGCTGAACTTCTTCACGCGCGGCCAGATTGATTTCCTGAGTTTCACGAGTTTCCTTCAAGGCAATGCATTTGTCTCGATCTTCGGCAGCGGCATTGGCGACCGGAGCCTCCGCGCGCACGATTACAACTTCTTCACGCAGGACGACTGGAAAGTCTCGCCCAAACTCACGCTCAATCTCGGCCTGCGTTACGAGCTAGACCTTCCGCCTTACGACACGCGCGGGCGCATTGCCACGTTCGACCCGACGCTTTACAAGCCGCGCCCGCTTGCCATCGGCGGTGTTCCGATTGGACCGCCCATTGCCGGATTCGTTCAGGCAGGCAACGTGATCGCTCAATACGATCTGCCGGATATGCCGAACGTTGACAAGCGGGTCGTGAACAGCATTGACCCGAACAACTTCGCGCCGCGCATAGGGTTCGCCTACTCGCCGATGAACTCAACCCGCATGGTGATTCGCGGCGGCTATGGCATCTTCTATTCGCGCACCTCGTTTCAATACATCACGCTCAACGTGATAGTGCCGCCGACTTACGTCTTCGGCGCTCGCGTAGGCATTCCAGCGCCGATACCCTTCTCGAATCCGTTCTTCGCCGCGCCCGCGCAGAATCAGTTTCCGACGCTCGTGCCGGGCGTCGCGCTTTCGGGAACCGTCTTTGATCGCGGCATCCGCACGCCTTATCTTCAGCAGTACAACACGAGCCTTCAGTACGAACTGTTCAAAGACACGCTTTTGGAAGTGGCTTATGTTGGAACGCACGGCTTGAACCTCTTCCGCCAGATTGCAATCAATCAGGCGCGACTCGCAAGCGCGCAGAACCCGATCACCAACGACGTGACCGGCGCGGTCATAACGACGAACACGCCCGCGAACGCGTCGCTTCGCGCGCCATTCCAGGGCGTCTCAGTGAATGGGTTCTTCCAGAATCAATCAACCGCGCAGTCCACTTACAACTCGCTTCAAGCGAGCCTCACCAAACGGTTTTCGCATGGGATTTCGCTGCTCGCGTCTTACACCTACGCCAAGTCAATTGACAACGCGTCGGGTCAGGGCGGCGGTGCGGGGTTCGGCGGCGTGGTCAATCCGGGCGGCGTCGGCGAGACGGGTGCGATACTGGGCAACCAGCGCGACAACCGCGCGAATCGCGGCGTGTCGGATTTCGACCGCACACACCGGTTCGTCCTGAGCTACCTGTGGGATTTGCCGACGCCTGCGTTCGTCAAAGATTCAAAGGCGGGCCGATGGGTTCTCGGCAACTGGCAGGTTGCGGGCATCATCACGGCGATGTCGGGCCTGCCGATTGACATAGTTGACACTGGCGCGGGTTCGTTCTATGGATTGTCGGGCGGCGGCGCGCCTCTTGCGCGACCGAACTGGGCAGGCTCGGCCAATCGCCAATCAGCGACGACGGGCGCACCCGCCGGATACTTTTTTAATCCGTTCGCGTTCGCTCGCCCGATCATTCAAGCGGGCCAGCCGATACCAAGCTCAGGTGGCGCTGCGGTAGCTGGCGCGGTCGGGACTGATTTCGGAAACGTGGGCCGCAATGTGCTGCGCGGGCCTCGCCAGAGCAACGTTGATTTTTCGGTCATCAAGCGGGTGCGGATAATGGAATCGAAGAGCTTCGAGTTCCGCGCGGAGTTCTTTAACCTGTTCAATCACGTCAACCTCGCCAATCCCATAAGCGACTTCAACGCGATACTCGGATCGGGCGGAAGCATTGACCCCGTGACGGGCACAGTAATCAATCCCGGCGCGTTCGGTCGGATTATTTCGACCAGCAACAACCCGCGATTGATTCAGTTCGCGTTCAAGTTCAACTACTGAGACGCGGAGATGCGGGGACACGGAGACGCGGCGAAAGAGACGCGTAGATTAATGTGTGAGTCAGCAAATTATCGCCGCGTCACCGCGTCGCCCCTTCACCGCATATCGCCATCGGAGGCGTGATGTACGTCAGGGATTGGATGGCGCGCCGCGCCGCAAGCTCGCCAGATAAGACGGCGGCGATTGACTTCGCTACGGGCGCGACGCTCTCTTACAGACAACTGAACGAGCGCGCGACGAGGCTTGCGAACTTCCTGCGCCTGCGCGCAGGCGTCGGAAGCGGCGACCGCATAGCCGTGCTTTCGATGAACCGCGCGGAGATATTGGAAGCGTTATTCGCCGCCGCGAAGCTCACGGCCATCTTAGTGCCGCTCAACTATCGGCTCACCCAGCCTGAGCTTCAATACATCCTCGAAGACTGCGACCCGAAAGTTCTTATCTACGAGCAAGAATTTCAACCGATAGTTTCTCGGCTGCGCAGGCAGACGGGGATCAATCATTGTGTTGTGCTCGACGGAGTCAACATCAGGGACTTGAATTATGAGCAGGCGATTGCCGAAGTCACAGACGAGCCTGTGACGGTTGAACATTTCGATGCCGAAATGCCGCTCGTCATCATCTATACTTCGGGCACGACGGGTCGTCCGAAGGGCGCGCTGCTCTCGCACCGTATGCTGATGTGGAACTCGATCAACACGAACATCGGCTGGGACATCGTTTCGACCGATGTGACTACGGTTCACGCGCCGCTGTTTCATACGGGAGGGCTGAACGTGCTGACAACTCCGCTGCTCCACATCGGCGGCACGCTCGTGATATTAAGAAAGTTCGATGCTGACGAAGTGCTCGAAGCCATTGAGCGTTACCGCTGCACAGTCTTTTTCGGCGTGCCGACGATGTTTCAGATGATGATGGACTCGCCGCGGTTCGACCGCACTGATTTCAGCTCGATAAGGTATTTCATCTCAGGCGGCGCGCCGTGTCCCATCCCGCTGATTGAGGCGTATCAACGAAGGGGCGTGGCCTTCACTCAAGGCTTCGGACTCACTGAAGTCGGCCCGAACTGCTTCCGCCTCGGCCTTGAAGACGCCGTGCGCAAAGCCGGTTCCATCGGCCTTCCGAGTTTCCACAGCGAGGCGCGGATAGTTGATGAGGGCGGGCGCGATGTAGAGTGCGGACAGGTGGGCGAGCTGATACTGAGCGGATTGCATGTCTGTTCAGGCTACTGGCAAAACAGCGAAGCGACAGCGGCGGCGCTCGTGGACGGATGGTTCTACACGGGCGATCTGGCGCGGCGCGATGAGGATGGTTACTACTACATTGTCGGGCGCGCGAAAGACATGATCATTTCGGGCGGCGAGAATATTTATCCGGCGGAGGTCGAAGCCGTCTTGCACAATCATCCTGCTATTGCTTCGGCTGCGGTGATCGGAGTCGCTGATGTGAAGTGGGGCGAGACTCCTGTGGCGGCTGTAGTCGCGCGGGCGGGCCATTGCATCACAGCCGAAGAGATAATCGCGTTCTGCGCAGACCGCCTGGCGCGGTACAAGATTCCGAGACGTATTTTTTTTGTTGATGAATTCCCGCTCTCAGGCTCAGGCAAAGTGGCCAAGCGAATGCTGAAAGAAGAGATCGAAAAACGGATCGCCTGATTGCGGAATGCGGATTCACCTTCTGCCTTCTCTCTAATCAGCATTCCACAATCCGCTTACACAATCAGCACGTCCGCAATCCGCTTGAGTTCGTCCTCGTGTTGGTGATACTTTGCTCGTTCTGGCAGCGCCCCTCTGCGCACCGCAATTCCTCAACCGAAAGGAAACCGCTATGCTACCCGGCCTAACCGACAGAGTTCAGGAAATCATTCCGAAGATACGTCAGTTCATGCGTGATGAAGTCTATCCGCTGGAACACGATTTTTTAACAAAGCCATTTCGAGAGCTGTTGCC
The DNA here is from genome assembly GCA_035575515.1 of Blastocatellia bacterium. Lineage (GTDB taxonomy): Bacteria > Acidobacteriota > Blastocatellia > UBA7656 > UBA7656 > DATLXU01. The sequence continues at coordinate 33,633 of DATLXU010000127.1, read as the reverse complement.
GACACTCAATCGCAATCGCCAGAAGGTGAAAGAGATGAACCTGTGGACTCCGCATCTGCCGAAAGAGTACGGCGGGATGGGGCTGTCGCTCACGGAGTTCGCTCATCTCAGCGAACAATTAGGAAGCTCGCCGCTCGGGCTTTATCACTTCAACTGTCAGGCTCCGGATATCGGCAACACAGAGATACTCATCGAGCACGCCACTGCTGAGCAGAAAGAAAAATATCTTATGCCGCTCGTTCGCGGCGAGATACGCAGTTGCTTCTCGATGACCGAGCCTGATTATCCCGGCTCGAACCCCGTGTGGATGATGACGACTGCCGTGAAAGACGGCTCGGATTATGTCATCAACGGGCGCAAGTGGTTCACATCAGCGGCGGACGGCGCGGCCTTCGCGGTCGTGATGGCCGTGACCAACCCCGAAGCCGAAAGCCCGCACAAGCGCGCGAGCCAGATCATCGTTCCGACCGACACGCCAGGATTTACGCGCGTGTGTAACACTCCAGTGATGGGCGATGTCGGCGACGACTACGCGAGCCACGGCGAGATAGTTTATGAAAACTGCCGCGTGCCTCAATCGAATCTTTTAGGCAAAGAAGGCGAAGGTTTCACCATAGCGCAGCAGCGATTGGGGCCGGGCCGCATTCATCATTGCATGCGATGGATAGGAATCTGCGAGCGCGCTTTCGATATGATGTGCCAGCGCGCGGCCAGCCGTCAGCTTTCACCGGGAAGACCTCTGGGCACAAAGCAAATCATTCAAGCGTGGATTGCCGAGAGCCGCGCCGAGATAAACGCGTCGCGTCTGATGGTGCTGCACACGGCTGAGAAGATTGACTGTGAAGGAACCTACGCCGCGCGCGACGATATTTCGTTAATCAAGTTTTACGTCGCGAACGTCTTGCAGCAGGTGCTGGACCGCGCGATACAGGTTCACGGCGGGCTTGGCATGACTGATTACACCTTGCTTTCGTTCTGGTTCCGCCACGAGCGGGCCGCGCGCATCTACGACGGGCCGGACGAGGTTCACAAGCAATCTGTTGCGCGCCGGATACTGAAGCGATACGGCGTAGAAACGAAAGGATAAGAATGAAACCACAGATGAACACAGATAAACACGAATAGAATAGAAAGAGTATCCGAAGATATTTCTTTTATCTGTGTTCATCTGTGGTTGCTGTTTTCAACAGCATGCCGCGCTCTTCTTCGTCGGTCACCTTATCGAGCGTGGGGTAAAAAATATTTTCCTCGCGCATGTCGTGATGCTCCATCAGGTGCTTGAAAAGAGCCTCGTCGTCGAACAATTCGATGACCTCTCTTTTCAAGTTTGCAGGCCCATGTTTCAACTCTTCTAGCTTCTTAACGAATCGCGCAAGGAATTCAAGCATCTTCCGGTGCTCGCCCGTGTAGAATTCTACCGGACCGCCCTGAATGCGGCCCGCTCTCTCATAAACCGGCAGCAGCACTTCTTCTTCGACTTGCATGTGAGCGCGAAGCTCAATGGTGAACTCGCGCAGACGCTTTAGCGCAAGCTCGATGTCTAACGCAAGCAGCGCCTCCTGGTGCAAAAGAAAAAGCTCGCTCAAGCGCTCGTGCACTTCCAGCAGAGATAGGAAACTCGTTCGACCTACATCCATTCGATTCACCAGTTTCAATATTTGCTTATCAGAATCGCTGGCTCAATTCAAAGTAGATGAACCGCGCCGCCGGGTTATTGCCACCAGCCGGATAAACGAATCTCTGAACGCTGCCGCCGCGCACGCCCGAAGCATAAAATGTGAGCGTGGTCGTTTGAGTGACGTTGATGTCCGCGCTCAAATCGAACATTGTGCCGAGACTCTTTCGCCCGTCTGCGGGTCGGCCCGTGTAGCCGAACGTCCGCTCCTGAAACGCGCCGCCGCCCGCGTACCATAAGTCTTTCGCGTTGCTCAGCCTCAAATGATGCGCATCGCCGCGAAGCGCAATTCGCTGGTGAGGCTTCAGGCGAAGCTGCGCGAAAAAGTCTTTGTTGTTCATCAGATTATAAAACGGAAATCGCGCGTAGATGCGCGGCGTCGGCAAGACCTGAAAGAAAGTCGTGTGCGTGCCATCCGTCGCGTCGTCGTCGCCCGTGCTGCGGAAATACCCGAAGCGCAGCCAGGGATTTGTTTTCGCCGCAAACCTGTAACCGGCTTCGGCGGCAATCGCGGCGGCGCGATGATCGAGCCTGCCCCATTGCCCGAACTGGCCCGCGCCCCACAAGAGCAAATCAAACGCGCCCGCGCCCGCTTTCGTCGCGCTGATGTAGTGACCGCCGAGCGTCGTCAACCTTATGTTTTCGCCGTCAGCCGCACGCGCGGCAAGCGTCCGGTTGTCTGTCTTAACGGCTCCGCGCCCGTCGTGATAGTGCAAGGCGAATGCTCGCAGTTCGCTTTGTGATTTTTTCCCTGTGAGCGGTTTTGTGAACGCAGCGTAGTAGAAATCAACGTCCATCTCTTTATTTGCATTCAACTGAAACGCGCCTTCGGTTGCGCGCGCGCCGACAAAGGTGAAGTTTGAATCCTTTGTGTTGCGAACATATTGAACGCCGTCAAAGCTGCGGCCTATGTGCGTGAAGCCGAACGTGCCGATTAAACGATGAGCAATGTGGTCGCGCTTGAGCGTGGTGAGTGTCGCATCTTTAGGCGTGACTTCCGCTCCTTCAACAAATTCAAATCTTCCAATGCGCAGGCTGCTTGCCTTGTCGCCGCCCAATGATTTAAAGCGAACGAATGCCTGCTTGAGAATCGCGCTCGCGTCTTTTGTTCCGCTCGCAGCAAAGTACGACGCGCCGAAACCGAGTTGCCCTTGCGGCGCGGGCGCGATTGCGTCTTTCGGCAGGTTGATGAGCCAGGGAAATTCGCCTTCAATCTGCCAGTCGACTTTCTCTTTTTGCTGGCCGAGACTGAGTCTCAGTTGCGCTGCGCCGAACGTATAATTGCCATCGGCTGCCGGAGTGTCGAACCAGTCCCAATCTTCGATGCGAAGTCGCAGGCTTCCTGAAAGAGTGACGCCGCCGAGTTTGATTGGCTGATAACCTGATGCGGCTTTGGGCTGAGCTTGAGCCTGTGCGCCTGATGGTTTGTTCGCCGCCGTCGCTTGTTGTGGAGTTTGCGCAAACGCGCTCGTCGCGGCGCAGGCGAACAAACCAATTGCGAAGCAAAGCGATGTCAGGGCGCGCGGGGAATCAGCCCTCAACTTCATCTCGTCTTTTTTCATAAGCGAATCCTTAGAGACTTTTGATTGCTTGCGCACATTCGGCTCTCAAGGGCAAGCCGTGTTCCAGCCTGTTTGCGCTGATGCGATTGAATAAACGAGGATTGAAGTAAGTCACTTGTGGGAAAAATCCACAGCCGCGCGGGGAATCTCGCGCTATATAAGTCCCGCGTGTTCGGCGCGGCGGATGGCTTCAAGGCGCGTGTGCGCGTCGAGTTTTTTTAGTATATGCTGGATGTGGTTATTGACCGTTGTGCGACTTATGTGCAGCAAGGCGGCAACGTTTGCCGTCGTCGAGCCTTTTGCCAGCAGGCGGAGGATTTCCAGTTCTCTTTCGGTCAGCTCGGTATCGCGCGCGGGCGCTCGCGTCGAAGAGATAAGGTGAGTGACCTCTTGCGCAGGCATCCCGGTCCCGGTCACGATAAAGTCGCGCATCGCCAGTTCAAGCCGTTTGCGCACGTCAATCGCGCGAAGGATGTGAATCGAATAAGGCTCGGTCGAAGTTGCTTCATCGGCAATCAGCACCGAGACATTGCACCACTGGCGGCCATTGGCGGTTTCAACCTGCAGGTCGAAATTACCTACGGGATGGTGTCGCCTGACCGCCTGTTGAATCGTGCAATCGGCAGAACAGACCGCGCCGCACTCGTCTGTTCCTTGAATAATCTCGCCGCAGGCCTTGCCGATGGCTTCGTCGGCTGAAAGGTTGAACATCTCTTCAGCGGCTTGATTCCACGCTACAATCAGCCCTTCGCCGTTGACTGCGAATGCCGCGTCCGACGTGCTCTCGACCAGTTCTTTGATCTCCCGAAGCCGCATCTTTACAACCTTATTACGAGAATAATGTGGCTTCATTATTGTAAAAGGCAATCATTAACGCGACAAGCCGGGGCGTTCTGGCTGGCGACTTAGCTTCGCGCCGAACTGCTGAGGGTATGACTCAATTCATCACCCTGATACATTATCGAAACATCCGAGAGAGATTATGACTAACTCGAAGAAGATTCCTGCATTTGTTGTCGTCCTCGCATTGATGCTTATGCTGCCGATGGCGCTGCCGCCTCAGACCGAAGCAGCATTCAGCATAACCATCTACTTCGGAAAGCCGCCGTCTTGCAGCGGCTTCGGGTTATGCAAGATAACAATCGGCTTTGACAGACAGTCAACATCGAAGGACGGAGAGACCGAGAGAGCGGCTCGCAAAGGCGATGCTTCGGCCACAGTCGAACAGGACAAGACTGCAAGAGAAACGAATCATCTCTACTTGAAGATCGAGATGAAGACCGCACTCCCGGAAAAAGCGTCGGTTCTGCCTGTCGCCGAGAACGTAACGCTCGACGCTGCCACATCGAAGGCGCTCGGATTCAAGAGCATTACGATACTCAAGGGCGAGTACAAAATTGATTACTCGAAGAATCGGCTTGGCTCGGTGGCTCTCAACGTTGAAGCTCGTAATTAAAGACAAGATTGCACGGTATAGAAAATTGCCTGTCGTGGGCGAGAATCAATCGCCCGCGCTGGTTCTGTTCGTTTCGGCATAACAAACGGGTGGCGTGGCCCGGTTATTCCCTCCTCATTTCATCACCTGAACAAACTAATCAGAAAAATGATTGCCCCTGATTATTTACGCCGACCGGCCCGATAGTGATGATTAAGGACAAATAAGTACGCTGGATAAATAAGTACGCTGGTCAGTTTATCGGTGATGATTTTCTCAAAGGCGACAGGCTATGGAATTCGCGCGCTGGCCTATCTGGCCCGCCAGCACGATGGTCTTTGCGGACTGCAAGAGATTGCCGACAGCGAAAAGATTCCGCCGATTTACCTGCGCAAGATTTTAGGCGAACTTCGCCGCCATCGCCTTCTGCGCTCGGTCAAAGGGATTCACGGCGGCTACGAGCTTGCGCGACCCGCTAACACGATAACGCTTTGGGAAGTCTTTCGAGTGCTTGAGCCTGACCCTTACCTCGACCATTGCATTCTGGGGCGCGGCCAGTGCAACGGTGAGGCGTCGTGCGCACTGCATGAAGACTGGCAGCGCGTGCGCAAAGAGCTTGTTCACTTGCTTCAGAGCAAAACGATTGCAGAAGTCATCGCGTCGGCTCCGCGACCATCGGTAGTTATTTCAGAAACGTGATGCGAAGGATTGACTCTCTGGTCTTCATAACGAGTTGAGGTTGGCTTTATGTCAAAGATTGAAATGAGATTCACAATTAAATTGATCGCGCTCGCAGCGATGCTCGCGACCTGCGCGTGGGCGACACAGGCGCAACAACAGGCGCAGCAGCCGTCGCCGGGCGCAGTCATCTTCGAGAAGAGTTGTTATAGCTGCCACAACATCGGCAGCGGCGACAAGAAAGGCCCCGATCTTAAAGGCGTGACCGCGCGCCGCACGCGCGACTGGCTGCACGAATTCATCAAGTCGCCCGCTGCGATGAATCGTAGCGGCAACGTCGACGCGCAGGCGCTTTTCAAAAAATTCGCGCCCGAAGTCATGCCCGATCAGATGCTTTCGCCCGATCAAGTTGACGCGGTGCTTGCGCTCATCGAAGACCTGACGAAGAAAAACGAGGCGTTCGTTCCCGCAGGCGCGAAGCTCGCCCGTCCGATTGTTCCAACTGACATTGACGAAGGCTATCGGTTGTTCATTGGCCAATCACGACTCGCAAGCGGTGGCGCGGCCTGCATATCGTGTCACAACGTCGAGGGCGTGGGCCGCCTAGGCGGCGGAACGCTCGGGCCTGATCTCACTGCCGTCAACACGAAGTACAAAGACCCTGAGCTTATCTCGATTTTGCAGAACCCGAATTTCCCGACGATGAAATCGGTATTTGCCGCGCGCCCGCTTTCAGACGAAGAGATAGTCAAGCTGTTCGCTTATTTTCAAAACGCAAAGGTCGCTTATCCTGCGGCGCAAATCCGTCCCGGAATTGCCGCGCTCGATCCATGGTTTTTAATCGTCGGTTTCATAACGCTTGCGCTTGCGATGCTTGCGCTTCACGCCATCTGGCGCAATCGCCATCGAGGCGTGCGCGAAGAGTTAGTGCGGAGGAATAGACTGTGAACTGGATTAAAGATTTAATCAGCCCTGAAACCCGCTCGTGGGAGGAGTTTTATCGCAATCGCTGGCAGCACGACCGCGTGATTCGCTCGACGCACGGCGTGAACTGCACGGGCGGCTGCTCGTGGAACATCTACGTTAAGCAGGGCATCGTGACTTGGGAGATGCAAGCACTCGATTACCCGATGCTTGAAGACGGATTGCCGCCTTACGAGCCGCGCGGCTGCCAGCGAGGCATCTCCTATTCGTGGTATCTCTACTCTCCCATTCGCGTGAAGTACCCGTACATTCGCGGCGCGCTGCTCGACCTCTGGCGCGAAGCCAAAGAGACTTACGACGATCCCGTCGAAGCGTGGGAGTCAATCGTCACGAACGAAGAGTCGCGGTCGCGCTATCAACGCGCACGCGGCAAAGGCGGATTTCGTCGCGGAAGCTGGGACGAGCTTCAAGAGATAATCGCCGCATCGTGCATATCAACAATCAAAAAGCACGGCTCTGATCGCATCGTAGGATTTTCGCCAATCCCCGCAATGTCGTTTTTGAGTTATGCGGCGGGCGCGCGATTCCTTCAACTGCTTGGCGGCGTGAACCTGAGTTTCTACGATTGGTACTGCGACCTGCCGCCCGCGTCGCCTGAAATCTGGGGCGAGCAGACGGACGTTGCCGAATCGGCTGACTGGTACAACTCGAAGTTCACGGCGGTGATGGGATCGAACCTCAACATGACGCGCACGCCCGATTGTCACTTCGCCGCAGAGTCTCGCCACAACGGAACGAAGATGGTCGTGCTCGCGCCAGACTTCAATCAGGTCGCAAAGTACGCAGACCAGTGGATACCGCTTCACGCCGGGCAGGACGGCGCGTTCTGGATGGCAGTCAATCACGTCATACTCCGCGAGTTTCACGTCGAGCAAAAGACTCCGTACTTTTTGAATTACATCAAGCAGTACACAGACGCGCCGTTTCTGGTGAAGCTCGAAAAGAAAGGCGAAGCCTACGAAGCAGGCCGCTTGCTTCGCGCAAATAAACTTGCGCGCTATCGCAACGAAGAGAACGGCGACTGGAAATTCCTCGTCTTCGATTCGATTTCAAACGAGGCGCGAATGCCGGGCGGCGCGGTCGGCCATCGCTGGGGACAGACTCAGGGCAAGTGGAATCTCGAATTGAAAGACGCAAGCGACGGCTCCGAGATTAATCCTCAATTGACTTTCATTGACACCTACGACGAGCTTGTCGAAGTCGCAATCCACGAATTCAGCTCAGGCGAAATCTATCACCGGCAGGTTCCCGCTAAATGGATTGAAACCGAAAACGGGCGCGAGCTTGTCACAACAGCTTATGACTTGATGTTCGCGCAGTTTGGCGTGAGTCGCGGCCTCGCCGGAGATTATCCCGAAAGCTACGAAGACAGCCGCTACTCGTTCACGCCCGCGTGGCAGGAAGCCTTCACCGGCGTGAGCCGCGAGACGGTCATCAAGTTCGCGCGCGAGTGGGCTTCGACTGCCGCAAAGACCGAAGGCCGTTGCTCGGTCATCATCGGCGCGGGAATCAATCACTGGTATCACAACAACCTGATGTACCGCGCGGCGATAACCGCGCTGATGCTCTGCGGGTGCGTCGGGCGAAATGGAGGAGGACTCAACCATTACGTCGGGCAGGAGAAGCTCGCGCTCGTCGGCTCGTGGAGCACTATCGCCTTTGCGCGCGACTGGGTTCCGGCAGTAAGACTTCAAAACGCGCCGTCGTGGCACTACGTTCACAGCGAGCAATGGCGATACGAGCGCGAGTTTACCGAATATCACACCGTTCCCGAAAACGGCTCAACGAATGGTGGGGCAAGCTCTGTAGCGCGCGGGCACACGGTTGATCTCGAAGCCAAAGCCGTGCGCTGCGGCTGGCTGCCGTTCTATCCGCAATTCAACAAGCCGAATCATCTCGTCGTTCAAGAAGCAATCAAGAGCGGCGCGACAAATGATAAAGAAATCATTGACCACGTCGTTCGCCAGATTCAGCAGCGCAAGCTGCCGCTCTCGGTAGAAAAGCCAAGCTCGAAAGCCAACTGGCCGCGCGTGTGGTTCATCTGGCGCGGCAACGCATTGATGGCGAGCGCCAAAGGCCACGAGTTTTTCCTGAAGCATTATCTCGGCACGCATCACAACGACATCGCAGAAGAATGCGCTGAAGGCGCGGTGAAAGATGTCGAGATGAAGGGCGAGGCTCCGCAGGGCAAGCTTGACCTCGTCGTTGATCTGAATTTCCGAATGGACACGTCGGCGCTCTATTCAGACATAGTGCTCCCGGCAGCGACGTGGTACGAAAAGGCAGATTTGAATTCGACCGACATGCACTCGTTCATCCACCCGCTTTCGGAAGCCGTGCCGCCGTGCTGGGAATCTTGCTCGGATTGGGACATCTTTCGCGGCCTCGCAAAACGAGTGAGCGAGATGGCGGAGCGTCATCTGCCGACCCCGATGAAAGATTTAGTCGCAATGCCGCTCGCGCACGATACGCCTGACGAGATTGCTCAACCTGAAATCCGTGATTGGGGCAAAGGCGAATGCGACCCCGTGCCCGGCAAAACGATGGGACATTTCACTTTAGTCGAGCGCGACTATACGGCGCTTTACAAGAAGTTCATCTCGCTCGGCCCGCTCGCTCGCAAAAACGGCATGGGCGCGCACGGCGTGAAGTACGCGATTGAAGATTTCTACGACGAAGTAGTCAACTCTCAATCGCACGCCATTGAAGAATGGGATGGGCAGCGCTATCCGTCGCTTCGTCGAGCCGAAGATGCGGCGGATATGATCCTGCTCTTCGCGCCTGAGACAAACGGCGAGCTTGCCTATCGCGCTTACGAATTCATAGAAAAGAAGACGGGCCAGCGCCTGACTGACCTTGCGGAAAAGAGCCGCCACGCGCGAGCGACTTACCGCGACCTTCAATCGCAGCCGCGACGGCTTCTTAATTCGCCAATCTGGTCGGGCCTCGTCACCGATGGCCGGGCTTACGCGCCGTTCACTTACAATTATGAAAAGCTCGTCCCCTGGCGCACGCTCACGGGCCGCCAGCAGTTCTATCTCGATCACGAAGGCTACATCGCGTTCGGCGAAAACCTTCCGACCTACAAGCCTGTGCCCAAGCCCGCTCAGTACGGCGACCTCAAGCACAGCCGCACGGAAGGCAAGACGAAGGCGCTCAATTACCTGACGCCGCATGGCAAGTGGCACATTCATTCAACCTATTCGGACAATCATCGAATGATGACGCTCTCGCGCGGCTGCGAGCCGATGTGGATAAACGATGAAGACGCCGCAGAGCTTGGCATCAACGACAACGACTGGGTTGAGGCCTACAACGACAACGGCGTGGTCTGCACGCGGGCAGTCGTGAGCGCGCGAATACCTCGCGGCGTGTGCATTCAGTATCATTCGCCTGAGCGCACGTTGAGCGTGCCTAAATCGCCGATGCGAGGCAATCGTCGCGCGGGCGGGCACAACTCGCTCACTCGCATTCGATTGAAGCCGGTCTTTATGGTCGGAGGCTACGGGCAATTCACTTATCACTTCAACTACTGGGGGCCGACTGGCGTAAACCGCGACACATTTGTGCTCGTGCGCAAGCTGGAGAAGGTTAGCTGGTAGTCAAAGGAGACGACATGGACGTTCGCTTGCAAATATCAATGGTGTTTCATCTCGACAAGTGCATCGGTTGCCACACCTGCTCGATTGCCTGCAAGAATGTTTGGACTGATCGCAAAGGCGCTGAGTACATGTGGTGGAACAACGTTGAAACAAAGCCGGGCACGGGATACCCGACGCAGTGGGAAGATCAGAACAAATACAAAGGCGGATGGGAACAGCATAACGGTCAGCCCGAACTCAAGATGGGCGGCAAGGCGCTTCGCGTCCTGAACATTTTTCATAACCCACACATGCCGAAGCTCGACGATTACTACGAGCCGTGGACTTATAAATATGAAGACCTGTTCAACTCGCCCGAAGGCGCTGACCAGCCTACGGCGCGGCCAATCTCGATGGTCACGGGCAGGCCGATGGAGATTGAAGCCGGGCCGAACTGGGATGATGACCTGAGCGGCTCGCCTGTCTATGCGGCGAACGATCCGAACCTCGAAGCTCTCACAGACGAGCAGCGCGAAGAGCTGTTCGAGATCGAGCGGCTGGTCTTCTTTTATCTTCCAAGAATCTGCAATCACTGCGTGAATCCTGCATGCGTTGCGGCGTGTCCGTCGGGCGCGATCTACAAGCGCGGCGAAGACGGCATCGTCTTAATCAATCAGGAAGTCTGTCGCGGCTGGCGAATGTGCGTGACCGCGTGCCCCTACAAGAAGACTTTTTACAACTGGTCAACTGGCAAATCGGAAAAGTGCATTTTGTGTTTTCCGCGACTCGAAACTGGTCAGGCTCCCGCGTGCTTCCATTCGTGCGTGGGGCGGATTCGATACTTGGGCGCGCTGCTTTATGACGCTGACCGAATGCTCGACGCAATGAAAGTCCCTGACGACAAACTGGTCGAAGCGCAGCGCGACATCATCTTAGACCCGTTCGATCCACAGGTGATCGAAGAAGCGATGCGTAACGGCATTGACGAGCGCACGATTGAAGCGGCGCAGCGTTCGCCCGTGTATCGTTACGTCAAAGAGTGGCGGATGGCGCTGCCGCTTCATCCTGAGTTCCGCACGCTTCCGATGCTGTTCTATGTGCCGCCTCTGTTGCCCGTTATGGCGAAAGCGGAAGACGGGCTGTACGACACGGCGAACAAAGAGTTGTTCTCGCCGATAGAAAAAGCGCGGTTGCCGATGGAGTACATGGCGCGATTGTTTTCGGGCGGCAACACAGAACTTGTTCGCTACGCGCTCAAGAAGCAATACGCGGTTCGATTATTCAAGCGAATGGACACGGTTGACGACATGGATCATTCAAAGGTGAAGCTTGCGCTTGAGCAGGTCGGGATGACCGAAGAAGAAGCCGAAGCGATTTATCGTTTGACATCGCTGCCGACAATGGATGATCGGTTCGTGATTCCGCCATCGCATCGTGAAGAAGCGATGCAGATGTTGAACGACGATATGTGGGCTGAGAAGGGGCAAGCCGGTTTCGGCTTCCGCGATGCGCCGACGAGAGGAGCATAGTGAACTATGAATCAACTCTATGAATCACTGGCCAACCTGCTTGAGTACCCTGATGAAAGTTGGGGCGCGCGGCTTGAGCTTGGCCGTCAGGTTGTCGCAATCGAAAGCCCTGAGCTTGCGCCCGCGTTTTCGGATTTCTATCGCGAGATTGAAAGCCTCAATCTTGGTGCGCTTCAAGAGCGGTACACGCAGACGTTCGACCTCAACCCGGTCTGTACACTCGAAGTCGGTTATCACCTGTTCGGCGAAAACTACAAACGCGGGCTGTTTCTCGCAAACCTGCAAGAGACCGAAGCGCCTTTTGAATTGGGCCAGCAGAATCAATTGCCCGACTACCTGCCCGTGCTGCTTCGATTGATAGTGAAACTCGAAGATAAAGAATTGCGCGACGCGCTCATCGCTGAATGCCTTCTGCCCGCAATTGAAAAAATGCTCGCGGCGCTCGGTCAGTCGGAGAATCCTTACACGCGCTTGATTGAAACTATTCACCGTGCGCTTGAAATGCTCGCGCCCGAAGCTGCGCGCACGGCGGCGGCAGATGTCAGTGCGATGCCTGAGCTTTATCGCATCTCGTCGCGCGCCGCGAAGAAGGAGCAACGCTTATGATGCTTGATAATTTACTCTTCGTCATCTTTCCTTACGCCGCTGTGTTGCTTGCAGTAGTCGTCACGGCGCAGCGTTATTTCAAAAAACCGTTTACGTATTCGAGCCTCTCGTCGCAGTTCCTCGAATCGAACGAGCTATTCTACGGCTCGGTTCCTTGGCACATTGGCATACTCGGCGTGATTGCGGGCCACGTGATCGGCTTTCTATTTCCGCAAAGCGTGCTGTGGTTCAACGGAGTTCCGGCGCGGCTCTACGTTCTCGAAAGCACAGGCTTCCTGTTCGGGCTATTGGCACTCGTTGGTCTTGTGAATCTAATCATCCGTCGCCACACTTCGGCCCGCGTGCGCGCAGTCACGTCGTTGATGGATGTCGTCGTTCTTTTATTGTTGCTCGTTCAAGTCGCGCTCGGCATCTACACGGCGGTCTTTTATCGCTGGGGTTCGTCGTGGTATGCGGTGTCGGCTGTTCCTTACCTTCGCTCATTGTTCATGTTTCAACCTGACACGCAGATGATTGCGCCGCTGCCGCTCGCGATAAAGCTGCACATCGTTAACGCGTACCTGCTCGTGGCGGTCTTCGGATTCTCGAGACTGGTTCACATGCTAGTCGTTCCGATTCATTACCTGTGGCGGCCTTATCAAATCGTCATCTGGAACTGGAATCGAAAACGGATTCGCGGCCAGGCCCCGCGACCCAAGCCGCAGGTCGCAGAGCGACCATTGCCCGTCGGGGAACCGGCAGCCGAGCACCGGCCTGCTTTTACGAGGTGATGAGATGAGCTTGAGGACTGCAAGAATCGTTTCGCTCGTCGTGACCGTAGTCGGCGCGATTGTGTTGCTGCAAAACGCAACCTTTAGCTGGCTCGGCAACCAGCAGGGCTACGAGCCTGTGCAACCCATCGCCTTCTCGCACAAGATTCATGCGGGCGACAATCAGATTTCATGTTTGTATTGCCATTCGGCTGCTGAAAAATCTCGCGTCGCTGGCATACCGGCGGCGTCCGTCTGCATGAATTGCCATTCGCAGATTCGCAAGGACTCGCCCGAAGTGCAAAAGATTGCCGCTGCGCTCAGCGACAACAAGCCGATTCAATGGGTGAGAGTTCACGACCTGCCCGATCACGTCGCGTTCAATCATAGCCGCCACGTTTCGGCTGGCATTAAATGCCAGCAGTGCCATGGCCCTGTTGAGACGATGGAGCGAGTCGCGCAATTCGATTCGCTTTTCATGGGCACGTGCGTGAGCTGCCATCGAACGCATCGCGAAGTCACGCTGGATAAAACGGGCAAGCCTGTAATTGCGAAAGAAGCGACACCGAAACGATTGATGGCCTCGACCGATTGCTCCGTCTGTCATCACTGAGGATTTATGAACGGGGAAAAACTCTGGAAAATTTTTCAGCAGCAGGACGCGGATCGAGACTCAGTTGATCTGGTCAACATCGAACCGCGAGCTGCAATGTCGCGCCGCACCTTCATCGAGCTGATAGGGTTTTCAGCCGCAGCTGCCGCGCTTGCAGGTTGCCGCGCGCCTGAGCAGAAGATCATTCCGTTTATCACGCAGCCGATGGCTGAATTCACTCCAGGCGTCGGTTTGTTTTACGCCTCGACCTGCGGCGGGTGCAGCGCATCTTGCGGCGCGCTCGTCAAAGTCCGCGACGGTCGCCCGATTAAACTCGAAGGCAACGATCTTCATCCGCTGACGGGCGGCGGGCTTTGCGCCGTCGCTCACGCGATGGTCTTTGAGCTTTATGATTCAGACCGGCTGCGCCAGCCCATGCGAGGCTCGCAGGCCGCGACGTGGGATGAAGTTGACGCGGAAATTAAGAAGCAACTCGACGGGATAAAACAAAACGGCGGCAAGGTGCGCGTGCTCACCTCTACAATCACAAGCCCGACGACGCTCGCCGTGATTGAAAAGTTCCTGACTCAATTCACAGACGGCAAGCACATCACTTACGACGCGGTTTCGACGGCGGCCATTCGCAAAGCGCACCTCAAGACGCACGGCAGGGAAGCAATACCGTCTTATAAATTTGACGCGGCGAAATTGATCGTGAGCTTCGGCGCGGATTTTCTCGGAACGTGGATAGCGCCGGTTGAGTTTACTCGCGGCTATTCGCAGGCGCGCAACCTCCGCGATGGCCGCCATGAGATGTCGCGCCACATCCAGTTTGAATCGCGCCTGACGCTTGCGGGCAGCAATGCCGACCGCCGTGTGAAAGTTTCGCCCGCCGAAGAGATCGAATCACTCTTGCTGCTTGCGAAACTTGTCGCAGCAAAGACCGGCCAGCAAGCGCCCGCCGAGATTGCTTCGTTCAATCCGACGAATCTCAATCCTCGCCTGCAGCAGGTTGTAGAGCAAACGGCAAACGAGCTTGTGAAGTTGAAAGGCGCGTCGCTTGTCGTCAGCGGCGCAAACGACACAGACGCGCAGGTGGTTGTGAATTTCATCAATAACGCTTTGGGAAATTATGGTGCGACGGTTGACCTCAACGCGCCGTCTGCGCAGAAGCAGGGCGACGACGAAGCGATGGCTGAACTCGTGCGAGAGATGAACGCGGGCGAAGTTAAAGCGTTGATTATTTCGGGCGTGAACCCTGCTTATGATCATTTCGCGCGCAATGAATTCACGAGCGGTTTTGCGAAAGTGCCATTGAAGATTTCGCTGAACCCGACGCGGGACGAGACTTCGGCCAACGCTGATTTCATCTGCCCGCAGTCTCACTTTCTCGAATCGTGGAACGATGCCGAGCCGCGTCGCGGCACGTTTAGCTTGAGCCAGCCGACCATCGCGCCGCTGTTTCAAACTCGCGCTTATCAAGAGAGCTTGCTTCGATGGAGCGGCGACGAACGAAATTTTTATAACGTACTACGCGAGCACTGGAAAGAGAACATCTTTGCGAAAGATGCGAACTTCGATGAGCTTTGGGATAAGTCCCTCGAAAGCGGAGCCTACACGATTGAGCGAACCGCAGCCGCGCAGCCCGCTTTCGCATCGAGCGATGTCGGCAACGCAGCAACGCGATTGAAAACGCGCGCGATGACGCTTGCAGGCAAATTAACAGTCGCGCTCTATGAAAAGATTTTGATGCGCGACGGCGCTCACGCGAACAATCCATGGCTTCAGGAATTGCCCGATCCGATAACAAAGATAACGTGGGACAACTACGCAAGCGTCTCGCCCGCGCTCGCAGAAAAGTTGCAGCTTGAAGAAGGCTCCGTCGTGCGCGTATCAAACGGCGCGACGACCATTGAGCTTCCAGCGCACATTCAAACGGGGCAGCACGACGATGTGATTGCCATTGCGGTCGGCTACGGCAGGACTCACGCGGGCAAAGCAGGCAACAACATCGGCGCGAATGCTTATCCGTTTGTCTCATTCGATAACGGCACGTTTCAATATCTTGCAAACGGCGCGAGCATTGAAAAGACCGGAGCCAAGATTGAATTTGCTTCGACGCAGCGACACCATACGCTTGATGGGCGACCTATCATCAAAGAATTCACGCTGGCTGAATTCATCAGCGGACACGCGGGTGAAGGCGAGCGCGAGCGCCAGTCACAAAGCATCTGGAAAGATCACGCTTACGGCGAGCACAAGTGGGGAATGGTCGTTGACCTCAACGCCTGCACCGGTTGCTCGGCCTGCATCCTTAGCTGTCAGGCTGAAAACAACGTGCCCGTTGTCGGTCGTGAAGAAGTGCGCCGCCAGCGCGAGATGCACTGGATAAGGCTTGACCGTTACTTTGAAGGCGACGGCGAAACGACGAAGGTCGTTTATCAACCCGTGATGTGCGCGCAATGCGACAACGCGAGTTGCGAAAGCGTCTGCCCGGTGCTCGCTACAGTTCACAGCAGCGAGGGCCTCAATATGCAGGTCTACAATCGCTGCGTCGGCACAAGATATTGCGCTAACAACTGCGCATACAAAGTTCGCCGCTTCAACTGGTTCGACTACCCGCACGACGACGAAATCGCAAACCTCGCGCTCAACCCTGACGTGACGGTGCGCACGCGCGGCGTGATGGAGAAGTGCACCTTCTGCGTTCAGCGCATCGAAGAGAAAAAGATTCTTGCGCGCAACGAGGGCCGCGCAATCCGCGATGGCGAGATTCAAACTGCCTGCCAGCAGAGTTGCCCCGCGCAGGCGATCACATTCGGCGACCTTGTTGATCAGGAGAGCCGCGCCAATCACCTGAAGCACGACGAGCGCGATTACATCCTACTGCCTGAGCTGAACCTGCGGCCCGCAATCAGCTATCTCGCGAAAGTCAGAAACACTGAGGAGGCGTGAATTTATTATGGCAGTTGCAGTCAAACACACGGAAGACCTCGCGCACGAAGCGACTCACCCGGTTGTGTCGCCGCTCCGCAAGCCACTCATCGAAGGGCACAAAACTTACGGCGACGTGACTACGGACATCTGCAACCTGCTTGACCGCAGGGCTGGCGCGGGCTGGTGGATTGCTTTTTCGGTCTCGTTTGTTTTGATGGTCGCAGGAATCATCGCAACCGCGCACACCGTCAGCACAGGCATCGGAACGTGGGGATTGAATAAGACCGTGGGCTGGGCCTTCGACATCACGAACTTCGTCTTCTGGATCGGCATCGGGCATGCGGGCACATTCATATCTGCGATTCTGTTTCTGTTCAATCAGAAGTGGCGCACGTCGGTTAACCGCTCCGCCGAAGCGATGACAATTATCGCCGTGATGTGCGCAGGCATATTCCCCGTGATTCACATGGGAAGGCCCTGGCTCTTTTACTGGATACTGCCTTACCCAAACAATCGCGGGTCGCTGTGGGTCAACTTCCGCTCGCCATTGGTGTGGGACTTCTTCGCGATCTCGACTTATTTCACCATCTCGCTCGTCTTCTGGTATCTCGGACTTGTGCCCGACCTTGCGACCGCGCGCGACAGAACTATATCGAAGCTGCGGCGCGGATTTTACAAAGTTTTAAGTTTAGGCTGGAACGGCTCGAACAGAACGTGGTCACGGTACGAGACTGTTTATTTAGTTCTTGCCGCGCTCGCCACTCCGTTGGTTCTTTCGGTTCACTCAATCGTGAGCTTCGATTTCGCAACGTCGCTGATACCGGGATGGCACTCGACAATCTTTCCGCCGTACTTCGTCGCAGGCGCGGTCTTCTCAGGATTCGCGATGGTGATGACGCTGATGATACTTGTGCGCAAGCTGATGCGGCTCGAAGATTACATCACCGTCCAGCACCTTGAGAATATGTGCAAGGTCACACTGCTCACGGGTTCGATTGTGAGCCTGGCTTACCTCACGGAAGTATTCATAGGATTCTACAGCGGGAACCCGAACGAGATGTTCGTCATCGTCAATCGAGTGCTCGGCCCGTACAGTTGGGCCTACTGGACTATGGTCACGTGCAACGCGATAGTCCCACAGTTATTCTGGTTCAAGCGCGTGCGCACGTCCGTCCCGCTAATCTTTGTGCTTTCGATTCTCGTGAACGTTGGGATGTGGTTCGAGCGGTTCGTCATCATCGTAACGAGCCTGCACCGCGACTTTCTGCCGTCGAGCTGGGCTATGTACATGCCGACAATTACCGAGATAACGATAATGCTCGGCAGCTTCGGTTTGTTCTTCACGCTCTTTTTGCTCTTCTTAAGAATCTTTCCGGTGATCTCGATGAACGAAGTGAAGGGGGTGCTTCATTATGCACGCCGTTAGAAGAGAATCAATCAACACGCGCTACACGGCGGCCTTCTTCAAGCGCGAAGAAGATTTGCTCGCAGCAGCCGTCGAGGCGCGCGAGGCCGGATTTGAAATCCACGACGCATACACGCCGTTTCCTGTGCACGGGTTGGATCAGGCGGTCGGCCTGCGCCGTTCGCGCCTCACGTGGATAGCGTTCATCGCTGGTTCAATCGGTTTGGCGTTTGGATTGGGGCTTCAAGTCTACACATCGGTTTATGATTGGCCGTTGAACGTCGGAGGCAAGCCGTTCAACTCATTTCCGCTTTTCATTCCGGTGACATTCGAGTTGATGGTCTTGTTTTCAGGACTGATAGCCATCGGCGTATTGCTCATCCGCAATCGCCTCTGGCTGTTCAGCAAGCGACTGGTCTTTGATCGCGTGACGGATGATCGCTTCGTGCTTGTGCTGAGGCAATCGGACGCGTCGTTCGATGTGCGGCGCGCGATGAAGCTATTTGCAAAGCACGGCGCGATTAAAGTGATCGAAGGGGATGAATTCGTATGAAAAAATTTTTTTCATGGCTTTCGGTTTTCTTGTTGCCGGCGGTCGTGCTTGGCGGAATTTATATGATGAGCCGCGACGTGACTAAACGAAATCTTGAATGGCCGACGCAGATGCAATACTCACCGGCTTATCTATCGCAAACGCCGAATCCTGTTCTGCCAAATGGGATGACCGAGCAGCCGCCCGTGCCGGGAACTATCCCGCGAGGCTTCAAGCCGTTTCATTATGGGCCGGGCACGGATGAAGCCGAGCGCGCGGGCCGCGAGTTGAAAAACCCATTTGAAGCGACGCCCGAAAACTTGGCTCGCGGGGAGTTTATCTTTACGAATTACTGCGCTGTCTGTCACGGCGCGACGGGGGCGGGCGACGGACCGATTATTCCGAAATACCCCAATCCGCCTTCTTATCTGACAGATAAATCGAAGTCGCTCGCCGACGGAAATATGTTTCATGTCATCACGCTTGGCCGTAACAACATGCCGTCGCACGCCGGGCTTGTGTCTTACGACGACCGCTGGAAGGTGATTCTTTACATCCGCAAACTGCAAGGGAAGCTGTAGTCAGACATCGCAACGGAGAGATTGATTTATGCAGCAGACTCCATTCATCGAAAGCCGCGCGCAGAAAATTCTAATCGCAATGCTTGGCGCAGGTGTGCTTGGCTTCATCGCGGGATTCATTACAGATGACGCGCGCCTGTGGCCGAGCTTTTTGTTGAACTCATTTTATTTTCTGACGCTCGCGCTCGGCGCAATCGTCTTCGTGAGCATCCAGCACGTATCGAACGCAGGTTGGAGCGCGGCCATCCGCCGTGTGCCCGAAGCGATGATGACTTACCTGCCCGTCGGCGCAGTCTTGATGCTCGCGATATTTTTCGGCAGGCATTCGATTTACGAGTGGTCGCATGGCATCGCTGTAACTTCAGAAGCGATGAAAGCGAAAGCGACGTTTTTGAACACGCCGTTCTTCTTCGCGCGGATGGCGGTCGTATTGGCGCTGTGGGTCGTTTTCGCAAGATTGCTCTGGCGCGAGTCACGCGCGCAGGACAGGGACGGAAAACTGGAGCATACAGATCGAAGCAAGAAGATTTCCGCAGCGTTTCTCGCAGTCTTCGCCATCACATTTTCGCTTGCGAGCTTCGACTGGCTGATGTCGCTTGAACCGGAATTCTACAGCACAATATACGCTTTCTATTGCTTCGCGGGCTTGTTCCTTAGCGGCGTCGCCGCAATCACGCTTGCGATAATCTTTTTGCGCCGTCACGGATTCCTCAATCAGGTGAACGAAGACCACCTGCACAATATGGGCAAGTTGCTTTTCGGGTTCTCAACCTTCTGGGCGTACATCTGGCTTTCGCAGTACCTGCTCATTTACTACGCCAACCTGCCCGAAGAGACTGTCTTTTACCTGAAGCAAACCGCAACGCCGGGATGGCGCGCGCTGTTTCTGGCGAACCTCTTTTTGAACTGGGTCATTCCGTTCCTGATGTTGATTTCGCGCAAGGCGAAGCGCAACGAGTCGTGGCTGATGACGGCCTGCATAATCGTGCTCGCAGGCCACTGGCTTGACTTGTACTTAATGATACTCCCAACGTCTGGCGCTTCGTGGATGATCGGGGTTGTTGATGTGGCTTTGGTCCTGGGCTTCGCATCGTTGTTCATTCAAACCGTGCTTGCCGCGCTCAGGCAAGTTCCGCTCGTGCCGACGCACGACCCTTACCTGGTCGAGAGCCTCGCGCTTCATTCGTTCGAAACGCCTGAGCAAAGATTCGGCATTGATAAAAGGTCGAACCGCCAACTCGCTCTTGCGACCATCGCATTCGCGATCAGCTTTTCGGTGTGGGGACTCATAGGCGCGCTCGCCCCGCGCTTCCGCGAAATGTACGGGCTGACGGCTTTTCAAACATCGCTGCTGATTGCCGTGCCCGTGCTTTTGGGATCAATCGGGCGAATCCCGATGGGCATACTCGCAGACAAATTCGGCGGGCGAATTGTCTTCGGATTCTTGCTGCTATTTTGCCTGATACCGGCTCTGGGAGCCAGTTTCACGGCTTCTTACGGCTTGCTCGTCGCGTGGGGATTTTTGATTGGCGTTGCGGGCACGAGCTTCTCGGTTGGCGTCGCGTTCGTGTCGAAATGGTTTCCGGCAAAGCAGCAGGGCACGGCGCTCGGCATCTACGGCGTCGGAAACATCGGCCAGTCAATCGCCGTGTTCGGCGCGCCCGCAATTGTCGCTGCTACTTCGGATTGGCGAGTCCCGTTCTGGGCTTTCGGCGCGGCGGCTGCAATCTTTGGGATTATCTTTTTGCTCGCGGCTCGCAACGCCGATGTGAAAGTTGAGCCGAAAAAATTCCGCGAATACTTAAGCATACTCAAGCGAGAGCGGCTGGCGTGGGCGCTTTCGCTTTTCTACTTCCTCACGTTCGGAGGGTTCGTCGCGTTAAGCATATACCTGCCGACGCTGCTCAAAGACATCTTCTCGCTCACGCCGACGGATGCAGGCGCGCGAGTCGCGGGATTCGTGATAATCGCGACGGCGATGCGGCCCATTGGCGGCTGGCTCGCTGACCGTTACGGCGGAGCTTCGGTCTTGATGCCTGTGCTTGGATCGATTTCAATATTCGCACTCGGCATGACTTCAAATGCGATCTTCATTTTCACGATTGGAGCGTTGGGCACAGCATCGCTTCTGGGATTAGGCAACGGCGCGGTATTCAAGCTCGTGCCTGAATACTTCCCGCGCGAGACGGGCACGGTCACGGGGCTTGTAGGCGCGGCTGGCGGGCTTGGGGGATTCTTCCCGCCGCTCGTGCTTGGATTGATCAAAGGTCAGACCGGTTCATACGCGCTCGGATTCATTTTCCTTTCAGGCTTCGCGTTGATTTGTCTTGCGACGAATTATTTTGTCTTCCTGCGGCGCGAAGGCGAAGAGCGCGAAGCGGCGATTTAAGGAGACATCATGGAGAGCAATCGTTCAACAAGGAGGGTTCTGCTTCTGGTTAGCGCGGTGTTTTTCGTCTCGATGTTTGTATCGGAGACAAACACGTCAGCCGCGTCTTCGCAGGCTCAAAAGCAACCTGTGATTTCAAAAGAAGGCAAGCTGTGCCTGCAATGCCACGAAAACACAACGCCCGGCGTCGTCGAACAGTGGAAAGGCAGCGCGCATCATCGCGCAGGAGTTGATTGCTACTCGTGCCACCGAGCGAACGAAGGCGACCCGGCTACGTTCGAGCATTATGGAAACAAGATCGCCGTCATCGTCACGCCGAACTACTGCAACCGCTGCCACAAGAAAGAAGTGAAAGAATTTGAGGCATCGCATCACGCGCAGGCCGCAAGCTTCATAGGCTCGCTCGATAATGTTTTAGGCGAAGTGGTCGAAGGCGGCGCAGCGGCCATCAACGGATGCATGCAGTGTCACGGTTCGACCGTCAAGTACAACGGCGAAGGGAAGTTTGACGCGAGCACGTGGCCCAACAGCGGCATAGGGCGCGTAAACCCTGACGGCTCGAAGGGCAGTTGCGCCGCTTGTCACGGGCGGCATTCGTTCTCTTCGGCGGTGGCGCGCCAGCCTGAAAACTGCGGCAAGTGCCACATGGGACCAGACCACCCGCAGATTGAAATCTACAACGAGTCGAAGCACGGCATTCAATTCCGCGCGAACATCTCGAAGATGAATCTCGAAAAGAAATCGTGGGTGGTCGGCAAAGACTACACCGCCGCGCCGACCTGCGCGACCTGTCACATGAGCGCGACCTCGACGCAAGAGGTCACACATGACGTAGGCTCGCGCATAAGCTGGACGCTCAGGCCAGCAATTTCAATAAAGCAGGAGAACTGGGAGAAGCGGCGCGCGGCGATGCAGGATGTCTGCTCGAATTGTCACGCTGCCGGGTGGGTCGAGAATTTCTACAAGCAGTACGACAACGCCGTTGACCTCTACAACGAAAAGTTCGCGCGGCCCGCGAAGGCGATAATTGACAAGCTGCGCGCCGACGGCAAGCTCACAGCCACGCCCTTCGATGAGAAGATTGAATGGACTTATTACGAGTTGTGGCATCATCAGGGCAGACGCGCTCGCATGGGCACGTCAATGATGGGACCGGACTACACGCAATGGCACGGCTTCTACGAGGTGGCGAAGTTGTTCTACAACGAGTTTCTGCCCGAAGCCGAAGAGGTCGAGCCGGGCGTGACTGAGAAGGTAATATCGAGCGAGTTTCATAAATGGAGGAAGGGATTCAATCCCGCCGAGCTTCAGAAGATTCTGGACTTCTACAAGCAACGTTACAAGCAGTGAGCGTCGCGCAGCCGCGAGAAGTTATGTAAGAGGATATGAGTCGGGCCTTCAGGCAGTTTGCTCTTCAAGGAAGTAGCCTGAAAGCTCGACTCAGGGCTTCACGTTTATCAATCCGCTCTTTCGATCCCTGCCGATTCAATCAAAAACTGTGATGCATGTCAGAAACAGATGTGACAGCCGTCACAGCCTCTTTTGCGGAAAATGTGATATAGCAGCAGTACAGAGATGCTGGAAGTATATTCCCGAATGAATCAGTTTCGCAGGTCAGCGCCTCGAAAGGGCTTTTATGGAGTATCTCGGTGAGGTCGAGTTGTTCTCTCGCACATTCGACAACAGGTTCGTCTTCAACCTGTTCGACCTGCTCTTGTGCGGGGTCATCGTACTCGTCATTCTGAGAAGCTGGCGCGCGCGCACGGTTGATTCAATCTCAAGAGACCGCCTTTACCTGCTTCTGGCTTTCGTCTGTCTCGGCGCATCTTTCGCCTGCGGAGCAATCTTTGCCGGAGCCTACTTCTTCTTCCGAGTTTCGTTCTCCGAAAGCACTTTCAATCTTATCATTCACGCATTCTGGGCAAGCGCGTGGCTGATGCTCGTTGCGAGCGCATACGAGCGCCCGGCTATCAATCACGATTCCGAAATCTCGCGCAAGAATCGCTCGCTGCCTTTGCGGCTGCTAGCGATTCTCTGGCTGATAATCGCGATGTTGCTTGTTGCGCCCGCGCGGCAGATCATCGAACTCTACTCGATTGCAGGTTTTGCGCTTGACGTGCTCAACCTGTTGCTAGTCAGCTTCGCTCTTGTTTCGTTCTACCTCCATCCGCTCGGCAAGCGCAACTTTGCGAGAAGCGCGCTGATAATCCTTTTTGCAGCAGCATCGCTGCATCTCGTTTCTTATTCCGAAACCAGCCTGCGAGTTTCGACGATAATCTGGAACCTTGAGCAATTCACCTGGTCGCTCGCGCTCTTTACGTTCGCGCTCGCCATCGGCGAGATTGGCCGCGATCTATTCGACAGAGTCTTTGTCGCCCTGCAGGTAACTTTTATACTGCTTGCGAGCGTGATGATACTGGTCATTACACAGACGGAAAAAACCGAGTATCTGACAAGCATCCGCGCAAGCAGCAATCGCCTCGCGGAGTTCGTGCGCGCCAACGCAGATTATCTGGGGCACAGGGGCGAAACGCTGCCGCAGGTAATCGCGCGAAAGAATTTCCTTCAACGCGCGCTCTCAAGCTTTGGCCACATACCGGAGTTGAGAATGGTGCGCATTGCCGCAGCAGGCGATGCGGCCACGTTCGAGATTGCCGACGACGGCGAGATTAACCAGCGGCTCGAAGAGCTTTCCGCGACAAACGGACTGTCGCAGGTGGCCGCAGAGAAATACTTTCTCATCAACAACGTTTCTTTGGACGATGCGGGTTTGGGTGAAATCGAATTCTACGGCACTCGCGAAATCCTCGACCGTCACATCCGCAAACGCATCATTACCATCTTTTCAATCTTCACAGGCATGGTCGCTCTTTCAACTTTCATGATCGGCTTCGTGGTGCGCGGCGCGAGCGTGATTATCCGAAAACAGGAACGCGAAATTGAGCGGGCCAATCATCAGTTGATGCAAGCGTCGAAGCTGGCAGCAATCGGCCAGCTCGCCGCTGGCGTGGCTCATGAAATAAATAATCCGGCGACGACAATCCTGAGCCGAGCGAGCTTCCTGCTTTCAGACGGCGAAGAGAATATTTCCGCAAGCGGACGCGAAGACCTCGAAGCTGTAGTCGCGCAATCCGAACGTATCGCAAGAATAACGAATAACCTGTTGATGTTTTCGCGCCCGCAGGTTCGCAACCTCAAGCCGGTTGCGATTGATCGAGTCGTTGAAAGCAGCTTCGCGCCCGTGCGCGAGACGATAAAAGCGCACGGCGTCTCGTTGGAAATAGAGGCAGAGGCAGCGTTGCCTCGCGTTTGCGCCGACGAGCAGGCATTGATGCGCGCGCTCGAAAACCTCTATCGCAACGCGATAGACGCGATGCCCGGTGGGGGAATGCTCCGTGTTCGTGCCGCGCACGATGAACAGTCGCGCTTCGTGCGATTAGAGATTTCAGACACAGGCATCGGAATTGAGAAAGAAAATCTCGCGCGCATATTCGATCCGTTCTTCACTACGAAGGAAGTGGGCAAGGGCACGGGGCTTGGGCTTTCAATCGCTCACGGAATCATCAGAGAGCATCAGGGAACGATTGTGGTTGAAAGCGTTCCGGGCAAAGGGACGACTTTCACGATAACGTTGCCGACGGAGGAATAACTGTTATGGCTTCTCGGATACTGGTCGCGGATGACGAGAAAGAGATTCTCATCAGTTGCCGCAAAATCCTTGAGCGAGCGGGCTACGAAGTTGTGACCGCATCGGACGGCGCAGAGGCGTTGAAGATTTTAAAGTCGAGCCGAGTTGATCTTTTCTTCGTTGATTTGAAGATGCCGGGCCGAAGCGGTATGGAGATAGTCACGCTCGCGCGCGCGATTGATCCGGCGATGATGATAATAATGTTCACGGCCTATGCCGCGCTCGACACGGCAGTCGAAGCCGTCAAGCGCGGCGCTTTCGATTATCTGGCGAAGCCTTTCACTGCCGACCAGCTTCGCCTCGTTGCAGAACGCGCGCTCAACCATAAAAGCCTGCAAGAGGAAAATCTTTCTCTTCGCGAACAACTCACTGCAAATCTGGGCTTCGACAAAATCATCGGCACAAGCGCGGCGATGCAAAAGGTTTTCAGCACGCTTCAAAAGGTTTGCCGCAGCGATGCGAATATACTAGTGCTCGGCGAGACGGGCACGGGCAAAGAACTTGTAGCGCGCACGATTCACGCGCACAGCTTTCGTCTTGACAAGCCGTTTGTCGCCGTTGACTGCGCCGCGCTGCCTGAAAATCTTTTGGAGAGCGAATTGTTCGGCCACGAGCGTGGCGCGTTCACGGGAGCAAATCAAGCGACGCGCGGACTGCTTGAGCTTGCGCACACGGGCACTCTTTTTCTTGATGAGATAGGCGAGCTTCCGCTTGCTTTGCAGGCGAAGCTGCTTCGCGCGCTTCAAGAGCGCGAACTGAGAAAGCTAGGCTCGGAAAAGATTATCCCGGTTGATATTCGAGTGATCTCGGCGACGAGTCGTGACGTGCGCGCGGAGATTGCGGCGAAGAATTTCCGCGAGGATTTATATTATCGCCTGAACGTCATCACCGTGCAGTTGCCCGCGCTGCGCGAGCGCCGCGAAGACATCGCGCTTCTTGCGAATCATTTCCTGCGCGCTTTTTGCCGTCAGTATCGGCAGGAGCTTTGCGGGCTGTCGCCTGAAGTGATGCAGCTATTTCTGACATACGACTGGCCGGGCAACGTGCGCGAGTTGCAGAACGTGATTCAACACGCCGTGCTGCTTGGCGAACGCAATTCGGTTGAGATGGATGACCTGCCCGATTATTTGAAAGGCGAATTGGAGGCCGAGCTTTCATTTCAAACGATGAGGGACAGGCAATCGGAAGCCCTCGAAAAAACCTTCCTCGTCGAGTTGCTGCGCCGTCACAAAGGAAATGTGTCGGAAGCGGCTATGGAAGCGAAGATTACGCGCAAGATGATTTACCGCCTCGCAAAAAAGTTCAGCATAGATGTTGAGCAGTTTCGGCAGGTTTGATTTCGTGTTCTGTTAGTGTGCGCTCTTGTCCCACGCCATCTTTAATAATCAAAGGCGATTTCGTTGCGAGCGCCCATTGTGTGGGACAATGCGGGAACAATTATCTGCGGCAATAATCTTTTCGTCACAACATCCCTTATGCGTTAAACCCTCGATTCAACAGCATTAATCAACGCGGCAGCAAATACCTCGCGCTCTGGTATGCCGTTTGACATACGAATGGCTCACCGCAAGGCTCAGCAGGAATCGAACACGATTTCAAATTAAGGAGACGGTCAATGAATTCAACGCTGAAGAAATTAACCTTAATCGCACTGGTAATTTCGTTCGCAGCAATGATGGCGACGACGTCATCAAAAGCGAGCGTCAGCCCGGCGCGCGATGGCGCGGCCACATTCAAAGCGAAGTGCGCGATGTGTCACGGCGCGGACGGAAGCGGAGACACCGCGATGGGCAAGAAGTTCGGCATACGCGACCTGCGCTCGGCTGAGGTGCAGGCTCAATCCGATGCTCAACTCGCAACGATCATCTCTAAAGGCAAAGGCAAGATGCCCGCTTATGAAAACAGCCTCGGCGCGGATGCGATTAATGAGCTTGTCGCCTTCATCCGCAAGCTCGGCGGGCGCTGATAGGTTCAACGAACTGATTCTTTGAGCAGGCGCAATAATCACAACTCGCGGGAGATTGAGCTATGACGAGAATTGTTGAGCATCAGGCCGAAGTTGAACGGCATACGGGAAAAGATCACGAGTGCGCAAACTGCCCGAACCGCGCCGCAGCCTTAGCGCCAGTTGAATTGAATGGCCGGCGCAGGTTTTTGAATTACCTGCTTGGCACGAGCCTCGGCGCGACGCTCGTTGCAATCCTTTACCCGATACTGAAATTCATCACGCCGCCCGAAGTCATCGAAGCAACACAAAGCTCGGTCGTCGCCGGAAAGGTCTCGGAACTGGCCGCAAACTCCGGGAAGATTTTCAAGTTCGGCAACAAGCCCGGCCTGCTCATCCGCACCGCATCGGGCGAGCTGAAAGCATTCTCCGCCACATGCACTCACCTCGATTGCATAGTTCAATACCAGCCCGAAGAGAAGCGGATATGGTGCGCCTGTCACAACGGGCAATACAACCTCAACGGGCAGAACACGGGAGGGCCGCCGCCGCGCCCGCTCGAAGAATACGTCGTGAATACTCGCGGGGATGAAATCGTCGTCTCCAAGGCGTGAGAGATTATGAAAGCAGACACGATAACCGCATGGTTTGACGAGCGGCTGGCCATAAGCTCGGCTGCCAAAGTCGCGCGCAAAAAAGAGGTTCCGATTCATCGCCACACCATCTGGTACTACTTCGGCGGTATGACGCTGTTTCTGTTCACGGTTCAGGTCGTCACGGGCATACTGCTGCTTCTCTATTATCGTCCGAGCGCCGAGAATGCTTTCGAGAGCGTGCAGTTCATCATGACCGAAGTGCAGTTCGGATGGCTCATCCGCTCTGTGCATAGCTGGTCGGCGAACCTGCTGATTGCGACCCTGTTCGTTCACATGTTCAGCGTCTTCTTCATGCGCGCCTACCGCAAGCCGCGCGAGGTGACGTGGGTGACTGGCGTGCTGCTGATGTTTATCGCGCTGGGCTTTGGCTTCAGCGGCTACCTGCTGCCGTGGAATAAATTGTCTTTCTTTGCGACGAAGGTCGGGACCGAGATTGCGGGCGTTATCCCTGTAATCGGCAAGCCCGTTTTGAAATTTCTTCGCGGCGGCGAGGACGTGACGGGAGCTACGCTCACGCGCTTTTTCGGATTTCACGTCGCCGTGCTTCCGGCGATAACGACAGTTCTGATTGCCATTCACCTCCTACTTGTTCAACTGCATGGGATGAGTGTCCCGCCAAAGTACGAAGGGAAGGACCTCAGGCGAATGAAGTTCTTCCCTAATTTTTTCATGCGCGATCTGGTGGGATGGATTCTGGCCGTCGGAGTGCTGGCGGCGCTCGCGGCGTTATTCCCTTGGGAGCTTGGCGAAAAGGCAGATGCGTTCGCGCCCGCGCCCGCAGGCATAAGGCCCGAATGGTATTTCCTCTTCATGTTTGAAACGCTGAAATTGATACCGCCGAAAATTTTGGGCTTCGACGGAGAAGTGATTGGCATACTCGCGTTCGCGGCGGGTGGGCTTGTGTGGCTGCTCGTTCCGTTCATTGACCGCGCAAACGGCGAGCAAAAGAGAAGAAAGATTTTCATATTGTTCGGCCTCGTTGTTGTCCTTTACATCGTTGTGATGACGCTGGTCGGCTACCTGAAGTGATGGAGACGCGATGAATCAACGAAGCATTCAATCGCAAGCGTGCGGCGCATCGGAAGAGCCACGCGGCTTTTCGCTCATTCGCGCAATCAAATGTGTGGCCGTCATCGGCCTCGCTTTATTAGTTCCCTTCTTCACGCACGGCGCGGCCTCTGCCGAAAAGAAAGATTCGTGCGTCGAATGCCACTCGCAGATGGCCGATGCTGCGCCAGCGATTGCCGCGCCCGTCGAGCAGATGAAAGGCGATGTGCACAGCTCGCATGGGTTTTCCTGCGTTGATTGTCACGGCGGCGACGCAGGCGCGGATGATATGACCGAAGCGATGAGCCGGGCCAAAGGTTTCGTCGGCAAGCCTGAGCCTAAAGCTGTTCCGGCTTTTTGCGGCAAATGCCACAGCAACGCCGAGCAGATGAAAAAGTTCGCGCCCGCGCTTCGCATCGACCAGGAGCGCGAATACCGCACGAGCGTTCACGGCAAGCTTTTAGAACAGGGAGACCGAAACGTCGCAACCTGCATCAGTTGTCACGGCTCGCACGGCGTTCGCGCTGTCAATGATCCGCTGTCGGCTGTTTATCCATTGAACGTAGCTGAAACCTGCTCGAAATGCCACGCGAACGCCGATTATATGAAAAGCTATAACATCGAGCATGATCAGTACGAGAAATATAAATCGAGCGTCCATGCGAAGGCGCTCTACGAGAAGCAGGATTTATCTGCGCCTACGTGCAACGATTGTCACGGCAATCACGGGGCCGCGCCGCCCGGCATAGCATCGGTCTCGAACGTCTGCGGCCAGTGCCACGCGCGACAGTCAACGTTGTTCGCACAATCCCCGCACAAGGCGGCGTTCGATGCCGTCGGCTTCGGTGAATGCATCGAGTGCCACAGCAATCACGACATCGCGCAGCCTTCGGATGAGATGATAGGCGTAGGTGAAAAATCTGTCTGCATACTCTGCCACGACGCGCGAGAAGACAACAAAGGATACGTTGCGGCCCGGCAGATGCGGGCGCGAATGGATGAGCTTGCCGCAAGCATAAAGAGCGCGAGCGATATTCTCACCAAAGCCGAGCGGGCCGGAATGGAAGTGAGCCGCCCGAAGTTTGAATTGAACGAAGCGCGCGACGCGCTGACTCATGCGCGAGTGCTGATTCACAGTTTCTCGACCGACGAAGTTGAAAAGGTCATCAAGCCCGGACTCGATATAGCCGCGAAGGGAGAAAGCGCGGGCCTCGCCGCGCTCGACGAATGGAGCTACCGCAGAAAGGGACTCGCAGCCTCGTTATTTTTCATTCTATTTCTAGCCGCGCTCGTCTACCTTAAAGTAAGGCAGATTGAAAACAAGCAGCGCGGCTCAAACGGGTGAGCGTCTGACTGTTTCGGGTCCCGGCATCCCCGCCGCTCACCCGACCGATTCATTTGAAGCCGCAACCTGCAAGCAGGTCATCGCCCACCGCCAGCCCGCGCGCGGTGAAAGGAGACTGTCATGCTGGAATTAATCATAGTGATAATACTTTTCATCGCTGCGCTGTGGATATTCTTAAGGATACTCGCGGGGCTTCTGAAATCGTGACTGCTCGCATCCATCCGAGCTTCTTATAAGTGACCCGCTCGCGACTCCCGCACGAAGGGGTGTAACTATGACAAGCCCCGAACCTCAACTTGATGAAAAGCAATTGCGCGCTACTATTCGAGAGCTACAAGCGCGCGTAGCTCGATTGGAGAAGCATCTCGGATTGCCGTCGCTCGAAGCCAGATCACCGAGCGTCTCGACGGCGACGAGTAGGTTGAAAGATGAAGGCGCGGGCCTTGAACTCAGAATCGGAGAGTTTGGGTTGGCCTGGGTTGGCAGCGCGATTCTATTTCTCGGAATCGTTTTCCTGATGGCTTATGCGCAGAGTCTCGGCCATCGCGCCATTGCAAGCGCGACCGGCTATGCCACAACCGTTGGCTTATACTTTGCGGCGAGTTTCTGGAGTCGCAGCAATCGCTATCTTTCGCGCGTGCTCCTGAGCAGCAGCTTGCTTCTGCTCTACTACACGACGATGCGGCTCGGCTTCTTTTCAGCCGCGCCTCTCATTGCCAATGCTTATGCCGCCTTGCTTCTTCTGATAGCCGTCGTTGCGATTCAATTAACCTTTGCCGCGCGGCGCAATTCAGAATCGCTTGCCATCACTGCCATCCTGCTCGGCAGTATTTCAGCTCTGTTGATTGACCGAACGCGCGCGACGTTGCCGCTCGTGGCTGCGAATGCTGCCGTCGCCGTTTTTCTTGCGATGCAGCGCGATTGGAGGCTATTGGTTCCTGCCGCGATCATCTTCGCTTACGCCGCTCACCTGCTATGGCTGATGGGCAATCCTGTAGCCGGACATCAGTTGCAGGCCGTCGCTGAACATCAATACAACATCGTCTATCTGTTCATGTACGCGGTGATTTTCTACTGGCCATTGCTTGCGCGCAAAAAGTCTCCTGAGGACGACGCTCACACAATCGTCGCTGTGCTTTTGAACTCGCTCGGCTTTTCAATGATTATGGCGCTTGCAGTGCTCAATCATTTTCAGAGCAACTTCGCGGCGATTTATCTCGGCGTGGCCGCGTTCTTCCTGCTGCTGTCAATCGTTCAATGGCTCACGACTCATCATCAATTCAGCCCGGCGATCTATGCCTGCTTCGGCTACATGGCGTTGAGCGTAGCAATCTACGGTTATGCACGACTGCCGACATCATTCCTCTGGCTATCACTGCAAAGCCTGCTTGTCGTTTCAATGGCGCTGTGGTTTAGGTCGAGGACGCTCGTCGTGATGAATTCGCTCATCTACGTCAGCATATTGCTTGCGTACTTTGCTGTATCTCCGTCGTCCAATGGAGTGAATTTCAGTTTCGCGTTCGTTGCGCTTGCGAGCGCGCGAGTGATGAACTGGCAGAAAGAACGCCTCACGCTTCGCACGGAGATGCTCAGGAATGTTTATCTAGCGATTGCTTTCGTCCTCGTTTTTTACGCGCTCCATCGCGCAGTGCCCGCCCAGTACGTTACGCTTTCGTGGACTGTGACCGCGGTCATCTATTTTTTGATCAGCTACCTGCTCGACAACATCAAATACCGTTGGATGGCGATTTCAGGGATGCTTGTTACGATCGTATACCTTTTCCTTGTTGATTTGTCGCACCTCGACCCTGTCTATCGAGTCGCAGCATTTTTATTCTTAGGATTGATGGCGCTTGTCGTATCGCTCTTCTACACGCGGACTCGAAGGCTCATGAAAAAACAAAATCAAACATCGGGGAAAGCCGATAGCTGAACCATTCAAAATCCGCTACAATCTGGGCTTGAGTTTTGAGCATGGAGGCCTTGTTGCTTAATGCAAGTGCTTGAGCGAATCCGCGCGCGCGCCGCATCCGATCCGAAACGCATCGTCCTGCCCGAAGGCGAAGACGAGCGAACGATTCACGCAGCATCTCTGTGCGTGATGGAACGAATCGCGCAGGTCACGCTCATCGGCAGAGAAGAAGCCATTCGCGACAAGGCTTCCGATATGCGCGTCACGCTCACGGGCGTTTCGATAATCAATCATCGCCGCTCTGCTGACGCTGAAAAATACGCCGCGCGTTATTACGAAGCGCGCCGGGCCAAAGGCGTGACGATGGAAGAGGCGCGCGAGCAGATGAAAGACCCGCTCTACTTCGGAAATATGATGGTGAGCGAAGGCTACGCTGACGGGAGCGTGTCGGGCGCGACTCACACGACGGGCCACACCGTGAGCGCTGCGCTGCGCTGCATTGGCCCGCGCGAAGGCTTGAAGGTCGTTTCGAGTTTCTTTCTTATGGTTGTGCCCGGCAGCCAGCTAGGGGAAAACGGCTCGCTCATCTTTGCCGACTGCGGCGTGGTGATTGATCCGTCGGCTGTCGAGCTTGCTGAGATCGCAATAGCTTCAGCCGACTCGGCGCGGGCATTGCTTGAAACAGAACCGCGCGTGGCGATGCTTTCGTTTTCAACTAAGGGCAGCGCGAATCATCCGCTCATTGATAAAGTAGTTGAAGCGACGAAGACGGTTCGCGCCCGGGCGCCTGAGTTGATGGTTGACGGCGAGTTGCAGGTTGACGCCGCGCTTGTGCCTATGGTAGCCGCGAGCAAAGCGCCCGGCAGCCTTGTAGCAGGCCGCGCGAACACTTTGATCTTTCCAAACCTCGAAGCAGGCAACATCGCTTATAAGCTTGTCGAACGGTTAGCCGCAGCTACGGCAATTGGGCCGATACTTCAAGGGCTTGCGCGCCCTGCGAACGATTTATCGCGCGGCTGCAAGGCCGAAGACATACGCGATGCCGTAGCCATTACTGCTGTTCAAGCACAATCGCTTAATCGCCGGTTGCGCTAAGATTGGCCAAAGTGTTTTTTCACCTCGAACTGTTGACACTCCAACCTGTCGAAAATATAATTAGCAGTCTCAATATGAGAGTGCTAACGCGCCTGTGTTATCCCACTTGAGACGGCGCGCAGCTTCCAATCCACAGAAAGGAGCAATTCTTATGGCTAGCATCAAGCCGCTACAAGACCGAGTAATTATCAAGAGGATCGAGGAGCAGGAGCAGATTCGCGGTGGCATCATCATCCCTGACACCGCGAGAGAGAAACCGCAGGAGGGAGAGGTTATAGCCGTTGGCGAAGGCAAGAAGCTCGACAGCGGCGAGCGCGTCCCGCTCGATGTGAAAGAGGGCGACCGCGTGCTCTTCGGCAAATACGCAGGCACCGAGATCAAACTCGACGGCGAAGAGTACCTCATCATGCGCGAGGACGATATCCTTGGCATAATCGAGCGCGCCGCCGAAAGCCCGAAGGCTAAAGGTAAAGCAAAGTAATAATTCATCATTAGGAGAGGAAAGTTATGGCTAAACATATTGCATATGGCGAAGAGTCTCGCCGCAGTCTGCTGGCAGGCGTGAACCGGCTGGCCGACGCTGTGAAAGTGACGCTTGGCCCCAAAGGGCGCAACGTCGTCATCGAGAAGAAATTCGGCTCGCCCACAATCACCAAAGACGGCGTGACTGTGGCTAAAGAGATTGAGCTTGAAGACAAGCTGGAAAACAC
>DATLXU010000126.1:0-37659 GCA_035575515.1 Blastocatellia bacterium | reverse complement strand
GGCCCAAGCCCGAACCGCCGATTGAGGAGCGGCGGAAAAAAGGATTCCCGGCTTTTTATTACAGAGTCGGCGAATGGGCGATCAATCACCGCTGGAAGGTGTTGCTCGGCTCGCTGATTTTTTTGGCGGTTTGCGGGCTGGCTGCCAGTCAACTCAAATCCGATTTTTTCCCGAAAGACCTTTCTTACCTTTCCTACCTCGACGTGTGGCTGCCTGAAGACGCGCCGCTGTCGGCGACCAGTGAAGCCGCGCGGAAGGCAGAGGAAGTGGTGCGTGAGGTGGCTGAAGAATACGGCAAGGAGCATCCTGAAGATGGCAAGCCCCGTGAAGTCCTTAAATCTCTGACCACTTTTGTCGGGGGCGGCGGTCCTCGGTTCTGGTTCTCGGTCTCTCCCGAAATGCAACAGCTCAACTACGCGCAGGTCATCATTGAGGTCAATGATAAACATGACACCAACCATCTCGTCGGCATCATGCAGAAAGCGCTGGACGAGCAGGTTCCGGGGGCGCGGATAGATGTTCGACAACTCGACACAGGCAAGCCCATCACGATGCCAGTGGAAATCCGCATTTCCGGTAACGACATGGGCGCACTGCGCCAGGAGGCGGAGAAGGTGAAAAACATTCTCCGCACTACTCCATACGCCCAGCGCGTCCGCGACGACTGGGGCGAGGAGCACTTCGCCGTCAAGCTTCAAACCGACCCCGACCGCGCGAACGCGGCGGGCATCACCAACCTCGACGTGGCAGCTTCCTCGGCGGCGGGGATCAGCGGAGGACAACTGACGCTGCTGCGCGAAGGGGATAAGCAGATTCCGATCGTGGCACGACTGCGGATGGAAGAACGCGCACAACTGGCTGACGTGCAGAACCTCTACGTCTATTCCATGCAGGGGGATCAAAAGGTGCCGCTCAGGCAAGTCTCCTCCGTCGAGTACGGCATGGAGACGGAGAAGGTGCGCCGACGCAATCAATTCCGCACGATCACAGTTTCGTGTATGGCAGAAGCCGGTCACTTGCCTTCCGAGATCATGAGCGCCGCCCGCCCGCAGTTGACGGCTTTCGCTGACCAACTCCCGCCCGGTTACCGCATGGACATCGGCGGGTCGGAAGAGGAGCAGGTCAAGGGGTTCAAGAATCTGGTGGTCGTGCTACTGATCTCGCTGGTGGCAATCTACCTGAGCCTCGTCTACCAGTTCAAAAACGCCATCAAGCCGTTTGTCGTCTTCGCGGCAGTGCCTTACGGGATTATGGGCGGACTTGTAGCGCTCTGGATTATGGGAACCCCCTTCGGGTTTATGGCTTTCCTGGGGATCATCAGCCTGGTCGGGTTGATCGTCAGTCACATCATCGTGCTCTTCGACTTCATTGAAGAGAGACACGCGGAAGGCGAGCCGCTGAAGGAGGCGGTGCTGGACGCCGGCATCATGCGTCTCAGGCCCGTGATGATCACGGTGCTGGCGCTGGTGATCGCGCTCGTTCCGCTGGCGATGCATGGCGGGCCGCTGTGGGAGCCGATGTGTTACGCGCAGATGGGCGGCATGATCTGCGCGACCTTCATCACGTTGTTGCTGGTGCCGGTGATCTACACGATCTTCGTCCTCGATCTGAAACTGATCAAGTGGGACGCCGAAGGCGAGGCGGAGAAGATCGTGCCGGAAGCGCCGGCGCCGGGAGCCGCAGCTCCGGCTGCGGGAGACTGATGTCGACCTTCCTAATCGAGGAGATTGCGAGTGAAACATGAAAAGACAAAGACAGAAGGAAGGCTGGGGGTGTGAGGTAAAGATGAGTCAGGGAAAGATTCAGGGTCTGCGGTTCAGGATTCTGCTGACGGTCGCCTGGCTCACGCTCTCCTTCTCAGGTCTCGTGCCTTCACGCGCACAGCAGAGGTCAGACGTGGGGACACAGGGCGGGAAGTCTGAAGCTGTGTTGGCGGCGAAGCAGGCGGGCGGTGCGGCGCGGTTCACTGCCCAACTCGCACAGGCGAAAAGTGAGTACGAGTCGAGCCTCGAACGACTGCTCGCGCTCCACGATGCCGACGCGAAGAGGGCTGAGGGGCAACTCTTGAATACCAAAGAGCTATACGATCAGGGGCTCGTAACACGCCACGAACTGGAGGCGGCGGATGACGCGGCGGCGCACGCCAGAGAGAAGGGTGATGAGGTGCAGGCACAATTGAAGGTCGCCGAGGCGCAGTTCGCCGAAGCTCTGGTCGAGGCTGAGTCGGAGAATGACGAGCCGAAGACCAAGCCGTATTCGGCGTCGCCCGCAGTCGGCGGATGGGTGATACGGAAAACGGCTTATATACGATACGGTGGTGCGCGCGCGTGGTCACTTTCGGAGGCCGGGGCGGTCGAGCAGTACTTCCGGGCGAAGTTCGGTCGCGCGCTCCCTGTCAGCGCCTTCGGGCAGTCTTTGCTGCACGACCGCTGGGGCTACGACCATCACAACGCTATGGACATTCCGTTAAGCCCGGACAGCGCCGAGGGGCGGGCGCTAATGGAGTACCTGCGCGCCAACAGCATCCCCTTTACGGCATTCCACCACGCCATCGCCGGCTCGGCTACCGGTCCGCACATCCACGTCGGGCTGCCTTCACACCGGATCGCGTCGAGGTGAGGTAGCGTAGCATAGACTCAACTCTGTGCCCGTCTGGAATGAGAATAAAGGCGCTGCTACTTGTCTTACACCGTGGAGTCACGGCAAAGGGCTGGCGACGCCTCAGGGGGTACGCGGAGGGCGCAGAATGTTGGGAACCTATCAGGTTCGTGAAGAAAGAAGGTTTTTATGGACGGTGGAGTAACAAGCGCTTTGGCAGCCATCATGGGTGCTTTCGTGGGAGGTTTTGCGTCGTTGGCGAGCACATGGATAGGTGAACGAAGTCGGCATAGGCGAGACCTCTTACAACGAGAAATCGTCAACCGAGAGACGACCTATTCCGAGTTTATAGAGCGGGCTTCCAAACTTTATGTCGCGTCAGCCACGCATCGTATTGACGATGACGACGAAGAGATTGAAGGCATGGTCTCACTTTACGCCGTCTCGAGCCGCATCCGGCTTTTTGCTTCTGATCAAGTCATCATGGAAGCAGAGAAGGTCATCGAAGGAATAGTCAGGCAGTACGGGGAGGACAATCTATCGGCTGAACAACTTCGGATGAGCGCAGTCGAAAAGAGATATGATCCGTTGAAAACGTTCAGCGTTATCTGTAGGCGTGAACTTCAAGACATCCATAATAGAGCATAATAGAAAATAACCAGATCGTGAGTAACTCATGGAGAAGATAACGACAGAATCAACGCCCTTTGCCGAGGACACTGGCGGGCCGCCTCCGGCGGCGCAGCAGCGGGGTCGGGAGGAGCAAGCGGTTCGCAGCAAATGCCCCGACTGTGGATTCGACACGTATCAGAGCCACCGATTCTGCCGGCGCTGCGGCATCAACCTTGACCCGTGGCAGTACTCGACCACCGTTTTGCCGAATGAGGATGCCGCTGTTACAAACGACAATCCTGAGTGCTTGGTTAGGGATCAAAAGCTGACCACAACGCGACTGGTCACGGGGAGAAACATGAATATAGGTGAACATCGGTTTGATCTAGTCATTATCGGCAGCGGCCCTGCCGGTCAGAAGGGCGCTATTGCCGCAGCCAAACTCGGCAAACGGGTGGCGATCGTTGACCGCCGCGAGAGGATCGGCGGCATGTCGCTGCACACCGGCACTATTCCCAGCAAGACGCTGCGCGAAGCCGTGCTCTACCTGACCGGCTATCGCCAGCGCGCCTTTTACGGGCGCGACTACAAACTCAAAGCGGAGATCAGTGTCGCCGATCTGAGTGAACGCGTGAAAACAGTCGTTGACCGAGAAATGATTGTCATCAGGGAGCAACTCGGACGCAACGGCGTGACCGTCCTTGACGGCACGGCCCGCTTCACTGGCCCGCATACTTTGGAGATTGAAGGGGACCAGGGGCCACACCTTGTGGAGGCAGACTACGTACTAATCGCCTGCGGCACGCGCCCGGCACACGCGCCCGATATACCATACGGCGACCGTGTGAGGGACGTAGATCAGATTTGGCAGGTCAACAACATCCCGCGCGACCTGATCGTGGTGGGGGCGGGTGTAATCGGGCTGGAGTACGCCTCGATGCTGACGGCGCTCGGCATCCGGGTAACCATCATTGATCAGCGACCTAACATGCTTGACTTTGTGGATCAGGAGATCGTGGAAGCACTGAGCTATCACCTGCGGCGGCG
Organism: Blastocatellia bacterium; assembly: GCA_035575515.1. Lineage (GTDB taxonomy): Bacteria > Acidobacteriota > Blastocatellia > UBA7656 > UBA7656 > DATLXU01. The sequence goes on along the minus strand of DATLXU010000126.1, from coordinate 33,402 downwards.
GGAAGCCATCTTTCGGTTGGGCGAGAAGGTTACTAAAGTCGAGGTTAATGAGCGTGGTCAAGTGCAGGTGCGGCTGGAGAGCGGCAAGCGTCTTCGCGCGGAAGGGTTGCTGTACGCCGCCGGGCGGCAGGTGAACACGGACTTGCTCAATCTGCCGGCGGCCGGTCTGGAGCCGGACGGGCGGGGCCGACTCGCGGTCAACGAGCATTATCAGTCAGCCGTCAGCCACATCTACGCGGCGGGCGATTGCATCGGCTTTCCGTCTCTGGCGGCCACGTCCATGGAGCAAGGGCGACTGGCGGCCCACCACATGTTCGGGCGACCGGCCGCCGACCGCCCGTCGTTGTTACCGTACGGCATCTACACCATCCCGGAAATCTCGATGGTCGGCCGGACGGAGCAGGAACTGACCGGCGCCGGCATCCCCTACGAGAGTGGGGTGGCGAGGTACGACGAGGTCGCCAAAGGGCAGATCATCGGAGACGAAACCGGGATGTTGAAGATTCTCTTCCACCCCGACACCTTAAAGGTGCTGGGCGTGCATGCCATCGGGGAGAACGCGACCGAAATCATACACATCGGCCAGACGCTGCTGGCGCTAGACGGCACCGTCGAGTTCTTGCGCGACAGCGTCTTCAACTACCCGACTTTTGCAGAGGCTTACAAAGTTGCCGCACTCAACGGGCTGAATAAGCTCTAGGGGGCATCTTCTAGTACTACTGTGTTAAAGAAACTGGCATTTTCCACTCGAATATGGTGATCTAAAGTGATGAAAACAAATAATCCATCTCCATCAACTCGCCAGCAGTGATTCGATCAATTCCTGGCCCTGCTGGCAGATGCAGTAGATCACCCCGACCGCAGAAACCCCTTGCGAAACTACTGCACTGGGCTCTTGTTGCCCATCGAACGTAAAAGTATCGAGCCGATTGCCTCGAAGTTGGCTCCAAATAACGTCAAGGCCGAGCATCAGTCGCTTCAACAATTCATCGCCGATTCCAACTGGCGTGATGCGTCTGTGCTTGCTTCGGCTCGCCAGTATGCCCTGCCTGCACTCTCGGCCCACGGCCGCGTCGAGGCGACCGTTGTTGACGATACGGGACTTGCCAAACAAGGCAAGCATTGCGGTAGGAGTGGCTCGTCAATACTGCGGAGAGTTGGGAAAAGTCACCAACTGTCAGGTTGCCGTTACGAAGAATTGAAACAGGAGATCGGGCTTGGCCATTATGAAGGACGGAAATGGCGAGGGTTTCATCATCACGCAGTGATGTGCATAGCGGCCTACGTATTCCTTGTGAGGGAGCGGGGGCTTTTTTCCCCCAGCGGAGATAGCAGCGAATCTTGATTCGAGAAAGCTGGAGTATCGGGAAGTGAGCGAAGGTGAAGAGCCACCAGTGCGACCGCAGAGGCACACCCCGACCTCGATAGCGACGGTGCGCAAGGAATTGATCGTGGGGCTAGTGAAACGGCTCGAACGTTGCCCCTGTTGCCAACGTCGAAATGGCATCGGACGCGAAACGTTTGACGAGCTTATTCAGTAATCTCTTAACACAGTAGTACTAGCTGGCGACTGACAAAATAGAAAGCCATCCGTTAAGCTAATTCTCAGGGAGGATTGGTTATGGATGCGCTTGCTCGTCCGACGCGAGTGGCTGTAGCGGGCGCGGGCAACGTTGGAGCCACGTTCGCCTACGCGCTGTTGTTGAGCGGACTCGCCGCCGAGATAGTCTTAATAGACGCGAACCGCACGCGCGCCGAAGGCGAAGCGATGGACCTCAATCACGCCGTCTCGTTCGCGCATCCGACGCGAATATGGGCGGGCGACTGGGCAGACACTTCGGGCGCTGCCGTTACGGTCATCGCGGCGGGCGCGGGACAGAAACACGGCGAAACTCGATTGGACCTCGTTAAAAACAACGCCGCTATCTTTCGAGAGATAGTCCCGCAAATCGCCCGCAGCAACCCCGAAGGCATAATACTAATTGCAACCAATCCGGTTGATGTTTTGACTTATGCGACGGCGAAGTATTCCGGCTTGCCGCCTGAACGAATCATCGGCTCAGGTACGATCCTCGACACGTCGCGCTTCCGGTATTTGCTCAGCCAGCACTTCGGCGTCGACCCGCGCAGTGTTCACGCTTACATCATAGGCGAGCATGGCGACAGCGAAGTCCCTGTCTGGTCGCTTGCAAACATCGCAGGCATGAGGCTCGCAGATTTTTGCGCCGCGCAAGGCGCGATGTGCGATCGCGAAGTGATGGACATAATCTTTCGACAGACGCGCGACGCGGCTTATGAAATCATCGCGCGCAAGGGCGCGACTTATTACGCTGTCGCCGCCGGATTGATGCGAATCGTCGAAGCGATTCTCAGAAATCAACGCACTGTGCTTTCAGTTTCGAGCCTCATCCGAGACTACTACGGCATCAGCGACGTGTGCCTGAGCCTGCCGACGGTCGTGAATCGAAGCGGCGTTGAGCGCGTGCTGCGCTTGGAATTGAACCAGGATGAAATCGAGAAGCTCAGGCATTCGGCTGATGTGCTCAAAGCGACTATCGCTCAACTTGGGCTTGGTTAGGCGCTTTGCCTGCAATAATTTAAGGCGTATGCTGCTATAAACTCTTGATTAATTTTCCGGTTTCAAAGTATTATGCTGACCGCGTTCGGCTCCCGCTTAAACGCATGCTTCGATTGAGGCGTTTGTCCCCGGCAGTCCCTTTTTTCCATTGTTAAATAGGCGCATTCGCCTTTTCCCCCATTTGAAAATGCGGTATTCAGATGTGGTTTGCCATTCCCCGTCTTGGGAATGCTCCTTGCCTCATCTGCTGTCGTCGGCAAAGCCATATTTGCCGGTTTCAATTGAATCCTGTTCCCCGATCAATTGGCCGCCCCGAAATCAAGTGAGAGGAAACGTGAAGCACACAGCAAATTCAATCCTGATAGATGAAGAACCCACACAGAAAACCGAATCCCTTTTCCCAGTTGAAGCTGGCGCTCACATTCAGTTAGTCGAGCCTGCCGACACAGATCGCATCGAGGCAGCCGATGAAGAGTTCAAGATTGATTCACTTGCAGAGAGATCAATCGGCGATGACGATCCTGTGCATCTTTACATGCGCGAGATGTCGCGCGCGCCGCTTCTCACGCGCGAGGACGAAATCCGCCTCGCGCGCCGAATCGAGAACGGGCAGCATCGAGTATGGAAAGCAATATCGCGCTCGCCCGTCTCTATCGAAGAACTGCTGCGAGTGGCTGATGATCTGCGTCGTGACCAGGTCGGAATACGCGACATCGTCAACATGAACGATTCGGAAGAGATAACCGAAGAGACGCTGGCGCAAAAAATTGCCGTCACGCTTGAACGATTGAGCCTGATTAAAAAACTCTACACGCGCGCGTTGAAACTCAACGCGCAACTGAGCGCGAAGCCGAAGCGTTCGCCGAAAATCGCGCGGCTTCGTCGCCGATTGGCCCGCGCGCGAGTCGAGTTGAGCCGCATCATCTTTGAGATGGATTTATCGGCGAGCATGCGCGAGCGAATGATCGAGCTGATACGCGGCGCGGTTGATGAGCTGAAGCGAGCGAAGATGGATGTCGCCGCAGCCGAGCGCGCCGTTGAACGCATTCGTCGCAAACAGGATGAGCGATTGCTCAAGCGACGGCTGCGCGAAGCGAAGCAGAAGTTAAATGCGATAGGACGCCGCTGGCACGTAAGCGCCGCAGAGCTTGAAAACTCGCTTCGCGCGATCATGCGCGGCGAGGCCGAAGCGCTCGCGGCGCGCAACGAGATGATTGAATCGAACCTCAGGCTCGTCGTCTCAATCGCTCGCAAGTACACGGGGCGAGGGCTTGTGTTTGCCGACCTCGTTCAGGAAGGCAACATCGGCTTGATGAAAGCGGTTGACAAATACGACTGGCGATTGGGCTGCAAGTTTTCGACATACGGGACGTGGTGGATACGCCAGGCCATCATGCGGGCGATAATGGATCACGGGCGAATCATTCGCATTCCGGTTCACATGATGGAAATCGTCAACAAGCACTTCTACATTGCGCGCGCTCTGGAACAGGAGATGGAACGCGCGCCGAGCGCAGAAGAGATAGCCGAGCGCATGAACATTCCCGTGTCGAAGGTGCGCACGGTGCTTGAAATAATCGCCGAGCCTGTCTCGCTTGAAACTCCTGTCGGCGAAGAGGACGCGCGCCTGGGCGATTTCATAGAGGACGATTCATTTTCGTGCTCTCTCGATGCGCTGATCGAATCAGACCTGCGCGAAGTGACTGACGAAGCATTGAAGCGGCTCACCCCGCGCGAAGAGAAAGTGCTCAAGATGCGATTCGGACTGGGACGCGACGGGCGCGAGCACACGCTCGAAGAGGTGGGCGAATATTTTGACGTGACGCGCGAGCGCGTGCGCCAGATCGAAGCGAAGGCGCTAAACAAGCTCCGCCAGCCCGCGCGCGGAGGCCGCCTCAAATCCTTTGCGCCGAAGACCGACCTGTCATCACCCATCTTCAACCCGAACGCAGGCCAGCGCCGCCCAAGCATCGCGCGGTAGAAGAAAGGTGAGGGACTTTTGAGGGATGAGGGAGGAAATAATTTGAAATCTCACATCTCAAATTTGAAATGCGCACATCAATAATTCATTTTCATCCTTCATCCCTCAAAAGCGTTGCCCTAATAGGCCACATAGCCATAGCAAAAAACGTGGCGCATTGCCGCTGGCCCTGCTTGCCGGGTCTCTTTCGTCACCCACAACAACATTAATAAATTGAGCAACCGATGAGCTTTCCAAAAGCAACGTAAGGATTGTCCTGACGGCATAAGTATTGCCTCCTATAGGTGAGCCAGCTTGCGCGCATAGCAGTCTGCGCACGTTTGTGATGAGGGAGGTCGCTTCACAATGCTCAGTTACGGAATCTGTCGGAGATCGGATGCACAGATTTCTTCGGGCGCGAGTCGCTGGCTCTTGTGGTCAGGTCTTGAGCGCGAATCACAGTTTTGGTCCCCAGTCGTCGGCTGTTTCAGGAGCTTTGGAAATAGGATAGGCAATGAGCGAACGCAAAAGAATATTGATAGTAGATGACGAGCCGGTCACGCGCGAGGTTCTCGGCGCAATACTATCACGCGCGGGTTACGAAGTGAGTTTTGCAGAAGATGGCGTGAGCGCCATACAGAAAGCCGCAGCGGAAAAGCCCGACCTTGTCATAACTGACGGGCTGTTGCCGAAGATGCACGGCTTTCTGGTCTGCAGGACAATAAAAGAGATGGAGAACCCGCCTAAGGTAATAGTGCTGACGGGCGTTTATACCAAGCTGACTTACAAGTGGTCGGTCAAGGTCGAGTACCATGCCGACGAAGTTCTGAACAAGCCATTCGACAAAGACATCCTGCTTGCGTGCATCAAGGGGCTTCTCAAAGGTTCGGCTGATGTTGAGCAGGCGGCGCAGGTTGTCTCGATGCCGACCTCCAATAGAGATAAGGAAAAGGGCTTCGATGTGATCAAGGCGCAAACGCCCGTTGACGAAGCTCTTGAAAGAAAGATCGGTTAGCTTCCGCTGTGGCCGACAAATCGGATCGTGTGAGGGCTTGACGTCGCTGGAAAGGCACTCTGGCGATAAGGCGGGTTGAGGCGCGAGCCGCAAAGCGGCTTTTCGAAAGAGAGTTGCCGATTTGTCTGGCGGGAGGGCAAGACAATGTTACTCGCACGCTTGTTTTCGTTATTAAAGCAGGCAGGGGTTGGTGAGCGAAAGGCGCATTCGATCTGCATTGAACAAAAATCAATGGCGGCAAAGCGAGCGGCCTGCGCGCTCGCGCTCGTTTTCGTCTTCGCCCTCGGCGCTCCCTGACGGCTTGCCCGTGCTCACGGTTGGCGACCTTGATCAGTTTGCCGCGAAGGGAGGAATGATCGGGCTTGTGATGCAATCAAACAGGGTGCGGTTCGAGGTAAATCTTCAGTCGGCGGAGCGGGCCGGGTTAAAGATCAACTCGAAGCTACTGTCATTGGCAATCGTCGTTCACAGGGGTTGAGGCGCGCAGAGAATAATGTCTTTTATACGGGACCTCTCAATCAAAAAAAAGCTGAGGCTGATAGTGATGCTGACCAGCTGCGTCACGGTGTTGGTTGGCTATATCGCGATTGTCGCATTCGATTTCATCGGCCATCGGCGCGATATGATGCGCGATATTTCAATAATGGCCGATGTGATCGGAGCAAACAGCGCGGCGGCCCTTTCCTTCAACGATGAGGATGCGGCCATAGAGGCGCTCGCCGCGCTCAAGCACAAAGCGAGTGTGACATCGGCCTGCCTCTACGACAAGAAGGGCGCTGTGTTCGCCATCTATGCTCGCGGCAACGCAGATAAATTCCTGCCGCCCGCGATTGTAGAGCAGGGCCCGCACTTCACGAGTGCGGGCCTGAGAATATTTCACCCGATAATCTTCGACAACGAAAAGATAGGAACGCTCTTTATCGAATACGACCTGTCGGAGATAGACGCGCTGCTGCGAGTTTACGCACAGACGCTAGGCATCGCTTTGCTTGCGAGCCTGCTGCTGGCGTATCTGCTGTCAAGCAGGCTGCAACAATTCATCACGCGCCCGATACTGCATCTCGCAAAAGTAGCCAAAGCAGTTTCGAGCGACAAGAATTATTCGGCGCGCGCCATCAAAGAGGGGAAGGACGAGCTTGGTTTTCTCGTTGATCGCTTCAACGAGATGCTTGAGCAGATTGAGATGCACGATGAAATACTCAGCCGCTCAAGAGATTTTTACCTGCGGCTGTTTGATGAGTTTCCCGCCTTCATCTGGCTCACGGGCATTGATGGGAGGTGCCACCACGTCAACAAGAGCTGGCTCGAATTCGCGGGACTGACTCTGGCGGAAGCCCTCGGTTACACATGGATTGACAGGCTTCATCCACAGGACCGCCGTCGTTGCTTGCGCGCGAGTCTCAGAGCATTGAAAGCGCGCCAGCCGTTCGAGCTTGAGTGCAGGCTGCGTCGTTATGACGGACAGTACCGCTATTTTCTCGGCATAGGTCATCCCTTTTACGGCATTGATAAAGAGTTTGCCGGCTACATCTTAAGTTGCTGCGACATCACCGAGCGCAAGGCGGCGGAAGAAGGCCTGCGCCGCAGCGAGGAGTACCTCCGCGCGCTCGTTGACGCTATACCTGACGCGATAGTGCGATTGAGCCGCGACGGGATTTACCTTGATGCGCGAATACCGGACGAATTCCCCGTCGGAAAAGCAGGCAGAGGCATCACCGGCAAATCAGTTTATGATGTGCTGCCGCACGAGGTGGCAGAGCATTCAATGCAGCTAATAAAGCGCGCGCTCGAAACCGGCCAGATGCAGAGCTTCGAGTTCAAGATTCCGGCTGGCGACGAAGTGCGTGCGCGCGAGGCCCGCATCGTCGTAAGCGGAAACGACGAGGTCATCTCAATCATACGCGACATAACCGGGCGCAAGCGAGCAGAAGAAGAGATACAGCGAGCCAAAGAAGCAGCCGAAGCAGCCTCCCGCGCGAAGTCAGAATTTCTCACAAATATGAGCCACGAGCTTCGCACTCCGATGAACGGCATAATCGGAATGACTGAGCTTGTGCTCGATACGGAATTAACGAGCGAGCAGCGTAACTACTTGAATATGGTCAAGTCATCCGCCGAATCGCTGCTGACGATCATCAACGACATACTGGACTTCTCGAAGATAGAAGCGGGCAAGTTCGCTCTCGATCCGCACGAATTCAACCTGCGCAACTGCCTGAGCGAGACTATGAGCACGCTTGCGGTGAGGGGGCGAGAGAAAGGGCTGGAGATAGATCACAGCGTTTCGCGCGACGTGCCGGAGTTGGTGATTGGCGATGATGTGCGTCTGCGGCAGGTGATAATCAATCTCGTGGGCAATGCGATAAAGTTCACAGAGCGTGGCAGGGTGGCGGCCAGCGTAGAGAAGATACGCATGACAAATGCCAGCGTCACGTTGCAATTCGCCGTGAAGGACACGGGTATTGGTATAGCGGCAGATAAGCTGCGGATGATCTTCGATCCGTTTGTGCAGGCTGATGGCTCGACGACGCGCCGCTATGGCGGAACAGGGCTGGGGCTTGCGATCACGACGCAACTCGTGCAGATGATGAACGGCAGAATCTGGGCCGAAAGTGAAGTCGGTAAAGGGAGCGCATTTTACTTCACTGCAGATTTCGGGTTGCAGGCTCAGCCACAGGCAAACGCAACCGGCGCAAGGGCCGCCGGTCTAGCTAAGGGCAAAGCGGAAGATCGGTCCTCGCGCAAAAGCCGCCGTCCCTCGCGCATACTTGTTGCAGAAGATAGTCTGGTTAACCGGGAACTGATCGCCCGGTTGTTGACGCGATGGGGGCACGACGTGATGACGGTGCGCTGCGGGCAAGAGGCGCTCGATGCTATCGAAAGCGAGCATTTCTATCTGGTCTTGATGGACGTTCAGATGCCCGACATGGACGGCCTTGAGGCCACCGCAGTGCTGCGCGATAAGGAGAAGGCTACGGGCCGGCACATGCCGATTATCGCGGTCACTGCTTACGCCATGCCGGACGACCGCGAGCGATTTCTTCAGATGGGCCTGGATGGTTATGTGGCCAAGCCGATAAAGGCCGACTGTCTGTTTGAATCGGTCGAGCAGATGCTTGCGTCCGCTTGCGCTGAGCAATCGCAGAATCTCGGTAAGCAATCTCAGGCTGATTTGCTCAAGCTCGATGCGGTCTTGAACTATTGCGATGGAGACAGAGAGCTGCTATCGAAAATTGTCCGGCTCTTTCTTGAGTCGTATCCGGCGCGGCTGGTCGAGATTCGCTGTGCTATAGAAGGCGGCGATTGCGCGAGTCTCGAAAAAGCGGCTCACGCTCTCAAGGGCGCGGTCTGCAATTTTGGAACGACCAGAGTTTTTGAGATTGCCCGCGCGCTCGAATATATGGGGCGCAACAACAGTCTGAAAGGCGCGAGGGAAGCCTGCGCAAGCCTTGAGCAGGCGATTGAACAACTGGGGCATGCGCTTGCTGATCTTGCTTGGTGACAATATGACGAGAGTATTAATAGCTGAAGATGACCCTGTTTCGCGCTATTTCCTGGAAACAACGCTTGGCAGGTGGGGATATGATGTCTCGGTTGCTGTTGATGGCAAAGAAGCTTGGCGGCGGCTTGAGGGCGAGGACCGTCCAGCTATTGCGATACTCGATTGGATGATGCCTGAAATAGATGGGATAGAGATTTGCCGCCGGCTGCGCAGCATAGAAACGCCCACTCCGGTTTATATAATTATGCTTACCGCGCGCAGCGAGAAAGAAGACGTTATCGCAGGGCTTCAGGCTGGAGCCGACGATTACGTGACAAAACCATTCAATCGCCAGGAGCTGCGCGCGCGGTTGAACGTGGGCGCGCGAATTGTCGAACTTCAACGGAGCCTTGCCGCTCGCGTCAAACAATTGGAAGAAGCCTTGTCGCAGGTGAAACAATTGCGCGGATTACTGCCGATTTGTTCTTACTGCAAAAAGATTCGTGACGATCAGAATTACTGGCAACAGGTTGACAGCTACATCAGCGCGCACTCGGATATCGAATTCAGTCACAGCATCTGCCCCGCCTGCTTCGATAAATTCGTCGAGCCGGAGATGGAGAAGTTAGGGCAAAAGTAAAGCGGATATCTTTCATAGTTGTCCGGGTTTTGCCCTGTAGCTTCGTCAACTTCAATGCGAAAACGGCCATTCGTGCGCTCCTGCGTTGTGAAATCGCCAGTCGTAGTCAAACAGTAGATACAACGGTTTTCGACTTGTTAGGAATCCCCAATAAGGTTTTTTATAGGTTTCGCTTTGCTCGATCTTATGGATGACCTCAAGCAACCACATTGCTAAAATAAAAGCTGCCTCATTGTAAGAATAGAAGTAGTGCCAGAGGGCGATTCGCATCTATGGAGATCTGCGGCAGAAAGAAGCGCTTCACCTTCACACGGCGCGGGTTTGGCGATTGGACATACGGGTGCATAGACAGCAGAACGGGCCAGACAGTTGATTGCTTGTAATAAACGGAAGCACACAACATCTGCTAATAGAAAACAGCGGGCTGCGGTCAACGGTGATCACAGCCCGCGTTTTCGGCGGAGCGAAGAAAACCGCTTAATGTCTCTAGCGTTCATCGCGTGCCTTATTCTTCGTGGATTGAAATGCCTCGTCCATCCGCTCGAATGCGCGGCGCAGGTGCGGGATCGTAATTGAGCCGCCTACGACGAGCGCGATGTTGAATGCGTCGAGGAACTCTTCGCGCCTGACTCCAACGTCAACGCATTGAAGGACGTGATAGGTGATGCAGTCATCGCACCTTAAAACGAGCGATGCGACAAGGCCGAGCAGCTCTTTCGTTTTTGAATCGAGCGCGCCCGCTTCATAAGCCTGATGATCGAGCGCGAAAAATCGCTTAATGCCCAGGTGATCACTCGAAAGAATGCGTTCGTTCATCTCACGCCGGTACTCGTTGAATTGATCAATCGTTTTCGCCACGATTCCTCCTGTTGGTTGATTATCGCTACGAGATTCTCCGCCAGTGATTATAAACTCTCGTCCGCCTGCCATGTAAAATGCAGACGCGGGGAAGCGAGACGGCTGCAAACAAAATAGGTTTGGCTACTGTGGCTGCGGTTTGATAGACTAGGCAGCCTTGAAGCGGTGAAGCATCCTGTTTTAATAGTTAAATTGAAGCAAGGCGAATGGATTTGCCTGCTGCTTCAAAGACGTGAGCGCGAAAGGGTGGCGCTCCAGCAATCGAAGGAGATGGACGTATGGCCTCAGCGACTGTCTCAATGAAAGAGGGTAAACGCGGCTTGATCGCAAGCGGCTGGATCATTAATAAGAAAGACGACCTTCTATGGTTCATCGGCAGCGTCGTCGTCAGCTACATTTTTCTGGGCGCGAACCTTCTGCTCGTCAAATACGGTCTGCCTGTGATGATTATGACGTGGATTTGGGCCTTAGGCTTCGATGGCCCGCACGTTTTCGGGACCGTCTCGCGCACATACGCCGACTGCGAAGAGCGTCGCAAACGCGCGCGGCTCTACTACGGCAGCCTGTCGCTCTTTTTGCTCGGCCCTTCAATGCTGCTTCTGGATGAAGCGATGGGCAGGAAGCTGCTCGGTCCCGTCTTTTTCTTCTTCGCATCGCTGTGGGCCTACTATCATCTCGTGAAGCAGCACTATGGCTTCATGATTTTGTACAAGAAGAAGAACGACGATCTTGCAGAGACGGACAATCTGATTGATCGCGCGTTCCTGCTATTGGGATTCACTTATCCGTTTGTTCGCTTCCTCACGCACAGCAGCGCCGCGCGCGAGCGGTTGGCCGGCATGGGCATTGCTGCTGAGAACAATTACACCTGGTGGTTCGAGACCCTAATCTTTTCGGCCTTCATAATCTCGCTTGTGCTTTTCGCCGGGCGACAGGCGCAGAAGATTTACCAGAGGCAGGCTGTCAATCTTCCGAAGTTATTGCTTCTTGCCGCAGCAATTCCAATGCACTGGATAGTGCTTTACGCGCTCGCGCCAATTGAAGACCCGGCGGCGGCGGCGCTCGCGGCGGTTGCTACGCTGACGGTTTATCACAACATCCAGTACCATCGCATAATCTGGTTTCACAACAAGAACAAGTATGGCCGCGCGGGCGCGCCGGATTTCGGAGCCGCGTCGAAGATAAGCAAGACCGTGTGGCACTACATTGGCTTTGCCATCGCTTTCGGGCTGCTGTATCACGTCCCGCATTACACGGTGGTTCAGCCAGACAGCTTCTGGATGGCCTTCATCTGGGGCGGCGCGTTCACGCATTACTATCTCGACAGCAAGATTTGGCGCGTGCGCCGCGATGCGCAGTTGAACGAAAACCTGCGCATGGCCGGGAGCCAGACGGCGAGTGCATAACCGGAACTAGCTTAAACGAGTATGTGGTTTCTACTGACAGTAATACTTGGCGGCGGGTTGTTGATTGCTTACGTTATGATAGAGAAGCGAATCAATCTGCGCCCTTGCCTCGAATGCGGCTACAAGGTTTCAGTCGACGCGCTGCCTGAGCAGTGCCCGCGCTGCGGAGAGATGATTGAGCCTGATCTGGAAGACTGAATCTAAAGAAAGCCGTCGGTTATTACCCGGCAGCTACTCGTGACTGTCCTGTGTTAAGAATCAAGCTGCGCGCTGCTGTTCTCGCAACAGCGCGCAGCCGCATCAGTTCTTATTTGATGTAAAGCTATTCGCCGCTCTCTATCTCGGCGGCTTGCGGTCGGGCTTGCCCTGCGGATTCTTTGGCGGCTTCTCTTCGCCCGGTTTCTTCTCTTGCATCGCTGGCTTCGGTGATTTGCCGTTTACATTTTCGGCAAACTCTTTCACCAATCGCTTGCCCGTCTCGCGCTCGAACACCTGATTGCGCAAAAAGCTTTCAGTGCTCCACGGCGGCGGGCCGCCACCGAGATATTTGTGAAACCATTCGAGGTGCGCCGTGTAGTACAACGCCATCTCGTACCAGCTAGGCCAGTGGCCCGCGTTCGAATAAACAATCAATCGCGAAGGCACATTCATCTTTTGAAGCGCGGTGTACATCTCAAGCCCCTGCGTGTAAGGCACCCGGTAATCGCGCTCGCCCGTAATCACCATGCAAGGCGTCTTGAAATTCTTCACCGCCCCAGCAGGATCCCACTTCTCATAAAGCTGAGAATTCCACGGCTGACCTTTCAAATCCCATTCGGGGAACCATAGCTCTTCGGTCGCGCCAAAGAACGATTTCAAATCGAATATCCCCATCATTGAAGCAATCGCCTTGAAGCGATCCGTGTGGCCCTCGAACCAATTCATCATATACCCGCCATACGACCAGCCCATCGCGCCCATTCGATTCGCGTCCACGTAAGGCAATTTCGCGAGCGCGTCTGTCACCTTCATCAGGTCTTCGAAAACCTTCCCTGCCCAATCACCCGAAATCGCCGCAGTGAAGTCCTGCCCGTAGCCTGTTGATCCATGCGGGTTCGGGAACGCAACGACGTAGCCCGCGCCGGGATAAACCTGCCAGTCGCCGCGAAACGCGTCGGCCCACTGCGACTGCGGCCCGCCATGCACGTTCAAAATCAGCGGGTACTTTTTCGACGGATCGAAGTCGTGCGGCTTAACGATGAAGACGTGAATCTTTGCGCCGCCCGCGCCCTGCACCCACATCTGCTCGGCGGGACGAATATCAATTTCACTCGCGACAGCGTCGTTGATGTGAGTGAGGCGGACAGGCTGCGCGGCTTTGCCGCTCGTCACATCGGCACTGTAGATTTCAACCGGCTCGCCTACCGAGCTTCGATAATAGATCAACCGTCGCGAGCCGCGCGTGAACTCAAATCCGAAGATTGATTTGTCCGCGATGACTTGCGTTATCGCTTTTGTCGCAAGGTCGAGTCGGTATATCGGCTCCTGACCTTCAACCGGCGCGGCGAAGTAGAGAGCCTTTGAATCATCCGACCACGCGTAGTCTTCGACCCAGTTGCGGAACGATTCGCTCAAGACAGTAGTCGTTCCGTTTGCGCGGTCATAGATCGCAAGGCGGAACAGGTCCGATTCATAACCGGGCTGCTTCTGCATCCGGTAAGCGATGTAGCGGCCATCGGGCGAATACTTGGGGCTGCCGTCATACGCCGGGTTAGAGGCGGTGATGTTGCGCGGCTGCGGGTTCGCATCCGCAAGCGAGATGAGCCATAAATCATTGTTCGTTGACGAAGCAGGATTCGCATCGTGATTTGAGACGTAGACGAACTCTTTGCCGTCGGGTGAGAAGTCATACTGCAACGGCCCGCCCAGTTGAAACGTCGGCGCGTCGAAATCGCCGGGCGTCAGGTCTCTCACGCGTCCCGTCGCGGCCTCAGCCAGGAAGATGTGCGTGCGCGTGCCGTCTTTCCAGGCAGTCCAGTGGCGATACAAAAGCCCGTCAGCCATGTGAGCCTTGAGCGGCCCTTTCTCCCACGTTTCGGCTGTCCGTTTATTGCAAGCGTCGTCGTCGCCGCATTCTGGATAAACGTCCGTCGAGAAGGCTATCCATTTTCCATCGGGCGACCAGAGCGGGTCGCTCACGCCCGTCGAGATTTTCGTTATTTGTCTCGCCGCGCCGCCGCTTGCGGGCATCACGAAAAGGTTGGCGCTGCCGTCTTTTTCGCTGATGAACAAAATTGATTTGCCATCGGGCGACCAGACAGGCGAGCTTTCGCTCTTATCGCCTTGCGTTAGCTGTCGCGCGTTGCGCCCGTCAATGTCCATAATCCAAATGTGGCTTGTGCGCTTGGCGCGCGGCAGGTCGGATGCGCTGACGACATATATTATTGATTTACCGTCGGGCGATATGTGAACGTCCGAGACCGATTTGATTCGATATAAATCCTCGATGGTGAACGCGCGCTTCTGCGCCTGAGCAGAAATCGCGAGAATAAGAATCAGAAAGGAAAGATAAAAGCGTCGCCGCGTTGTGAACCTCATCGTGAACCTCCACAAAATTATTGTGTCTCACTTATCCAGCATTGATTCACCGGTTCGCAGAGCTTTGTTTTCTCTGCGCAATCTCCGCGTACTCTGCGTCCCTGCGGTGAATCTTATTCGAATGGCCTCACTGATTAGAAAAGCATTCTAATCCGCCAGCGCCTGCTCGAAATCTTCGATTAAATCATCGGTCGCCTCGATGCCGACGGCAACGCGAATCAGCTTGTCGCTTATGCCCAACCGCGCGCGGTCTTCCGCAGACATACCGGAATGCGAAGTTGTCACGGGCCTGGTAATCAGCGTCTCGACTCCGCCAAGACTCGGAGCAACTATCGGTAAAGTCGTTTTCTTGATGAACCGTTCGGCCCGCTCAACGTCGCCTGCTATCTCGAAGCTCAATACGCCGCCGAAGCCTTCAAACAACTCGCGCGCTCGCTTGTGGCGCGGGTGGCTTTCGAGTCCCGCATAATTTACCTTTTCGACTGCCGGGTGCTTTTCTAAAAACTGCGCGAGCCTCAACGTGCTTTCGTTTTGATAGCGCACTCTCAGGGCGAGCGTCTTTATCCCGCGATGAAACAGGAAGGCCGCGTGCGCGTCCATCGAGCCGCCAAGATGATTCAAGCGGTGAGTTATTTTTTCAACAAGGTCGGTGCGGCCCGCGCACACGCCCGCGACAATATCCGAATGGCCGTTTAGGTATTTCGTGCCGCTGTGAAGCGAAAGATCGAAGCCTAACTCTACGGGACGAAAGTTAACAGGACTTGCAAAGGTGTTATCAATGATCGAAACGAGATTGTGCTTGCGGGCAAACTCGACGACGGCTTTGAGGTCTGCGACTTCGAGCAGCGGGTTCGTCATCGCTTCGACGTAAATCGCTTTCGTATTTGGCCGCAGCTTATTCTCCCACGAAGCGGGGTCGTCCCCGTTGATGAAGTCATAGCTTAAGCCGAAGCTCTCGAAATCGTTCGTGAGCAGATTGTGCGTGCCGCCATACAAACAATCCTGCGCGAGCAGATGGTCGCCCGACGAAAGCACCGTAAGCAGCGCCGTCGAGATTGCAGCCATGCCGCTTGCAGTCACCAGAGCGGCTTCGGCGTTTTCGAGCGCGGCGAGCTTTGAGTGAAGCGCAACGTGATTCGGCGTGTTGTTCAGCCGAAGGTAACGAACATCGTGATAGCTTTCTTCGCCGCCGTATTCAAACGTCGCCGATTGAAATACTGGCATGGCGACCGCGCCCGCTATGCGCGGCTCAGGCTCGCCTGCGTGGATAGACTTGGTTTCAATGCGTTTATAATTTTTCATCGTCGGTAAATGTCCCTTCTTTTGCGGCAGCGGATTGCCGCAAGTTGCTTGAAGTGGTACGGGCCGCCTCAGTCATATCTATTAAGAAGGTATTCTTTGAAGGGCGCGAAATCAACCTCTTGAGGAAAGAAAAACTCACCGCTGATTCAGGATTGATTTGATGAAGGAATCTTTCGCCATTGAATAATCAACCGAATCGGTTACGCCCGATGCGATGATCCCTCGCTTGCGCGAGATATATGCCGCGCGCAAGTTGTCATCCGAGCGGAGCAGATCGCGAAACCGGCGAAGCTCGCGCACTTCTTCCGCGCCTTTGTGAATTATGTGCGTGTGCAATCGAAATATTTTATTATCGAATGCTATCGCGCCCAATCGCATCGGTCTCTCTTCAGGCCAAGGGTCGCGCGTGCTCTGTCGCTGAAAGCCTAATTCATCAAGCAGAACCTTCACGCGCTCAAGCTGTCCGCTGGCGTAAAGAATCATCAGATCAACGACGCCTTTGCCTGCGCAGCCGGGAATCGCGGTGCTGCCGATGTGCTCGACTGTTACGTCAGGCAGGCGAGCAGTAATCATCTTCGCAACCGTTGCGGCCACTTCGGCTGCGCGCGGGTCGTAGTCGCGACATTCTGCTGGCGCTTCTTTGTATAAAAGTATTGTTGGCTCGTTCGCGCCAGGCATGGGAGAAATTCTAACCGAAGCGTTTTCAATCTTGAAGGATGCGATTGCGCAGCGCGAGCTGACAACAGGCGATATGTGTTGTACCGGCACGCGCCGGAAGAACGCAGAGGAGAATTTCCTCCACAGTGCTGACTCCCGCCGTCTCGTCCGTCTTTATTTTATCGCACCTGACTGTATTCACCCGCTTCATTGTTTCTGGGCGCCACAAAGCGACATGAATGACTCCTTTCCCATTCGCACCATAAACTTCTCAGACGCAACTGACAAAGCGCGGCACGACTGCTTGGTGCAACTCGTCGAGCAGATGCTTGAGGCAAAGCGAGAGCTTGCGCAGGCGCGCGCTGACCGCGACCGTTCCTATTACGAAAACAAGTGCGCCGCCCTAGACCGACAGATTGACCGGCTCGACGATGAGCTTTACGATTTGACCGACGAAGAGATCGCCATCGGCGAAGCGAGTTAGCCGAGCACAAGGCGCGACGCTGGAGCAATTCATTGACACACGCATTGCTGGAGAGAAATAATCACCATTCAGCGAGAATCCGTCACGGACATAACTCTACAATTGCCGGAAGAAGTATTTTCAGCTTTGCGCCGCTCGCCCAAAGAGTTTGCGCGCGAGATGCGGCTCGCTGCGGCGATACACTGGTACGAGCGAGGCGAAATCTCTCAGGAGAAAGCCGCTGAGATAGCAGGCAGGCCTGATCGAATTGCTCCAACTGGCCAGAGATGAAATTATAGTCCCTTAAAGCACGCTTGCTACAACCGTCGCTCATTGCGTATCCTGCAACTTCACGCAGGATGAATTCCCTCAGCAAATAGAATCATGAATGATCGCCGTGAAATCTTCGGGTGGTACATATACGACTGGGCCAACTCCGCTTTCTACACAACGGTCGTCACGGTCTTTCTCGGTCCCTATCTTGGGAGCATCGCCAAAAACGCGGCCAGACTCGGCGGCGAGACCAACGTTTACATCTACCCGCTCGGCATAAAAGTTTATTACGACTCGTTCTATCCATACGTCATGGCTCTTTCGGTCGCGCTTCAAGTCATCTTTCTTCCTATCCTGGGAGCAATAGCCGATTACTCGCATCGCAAAAAGCAGATGCTTGCGGCGACGGCATACGCGGGCGCGCTTGCGACGATGGGCCTATATTTTTTGCAAGGCGCGAACTATATGCTCGGCGGCGGGTTGTTCATTCTGGCAAACCTCAGCTTCGGCGCGTCAATCGTCTTCTATAATTCGTTCCTGCCCGACATCGCAAGCGCGGACCGCCGCGATCAGGTTTCGTCAATCGGCTGGGCAATAGGTTATCTCGGCGGCGGCTTGCTCTTGTTCTTAAACCTCATTTTATTTTCAAAGGCTGAGAGCTTGGGCCTGTCAACAGGTCAGGCAGTGCGCATCAGCCTCGCATCATCTGGCGCGTGGTGGGCTGTGTTCACCATCGTCCCGCTCGCCGCGCTCAAGCGCCGCCAGTCCGTCAAGCAACTGCCCGAAGGTCAGAGCTATTTGAAAGCTGGTTTTCAGCAACTCGGCCACACAGTCAAGCGCGCGCGCCGTTACCCGCATACGCTTCTTTTTCTCATCGCCTACCTGCTCTACAACGACGGCATTCAAGCCGTAATCGCTCTGGCCTCATCTTTCGGTAAGGATGAATTGAAACTGTCCGAAGCGACGCTCGTGCAGGTCATACTGATGGTGCAGTTCGTGGCCTTCTTCGGCTCGCTCCTGTTCAACTACGTCGCAAAAGCCTTAGACGCGAGGCGGGCGATAATGATAAGCCTCGTGATATGGACGGGCGTGCTCGTTTACGCTTATGGCTTCCTCGAAACTCAAACGCAGTTTTATCTGCTCGGCGCGGCCATCGCAATAGTGCTCGGCGGCAGTCAGGCGCTGAGCCGTTCCGTCTATTCTTTGATGATTCCTAAAGGGCAGGAGGCGGAATACTTCAGCCTCTACGAAGTGAGCGACAAAGGAACAAGCTGGCTTGCGCCGCTGCTATTTGGATTGGCGCTTCAACTTACGGAAAGCTATCGCATAGCAATACTGTCGCTCATAGTATTTTTCATCGCGGGATTGTTGTTGCTTGCGCTCGTGGACGTTGGCAAGGCGGCAGAGTCAGTGGCCAGTAGTCAGTTGTCGGTGGCCAGTGATGAATAATTTGTTGTTTGAAATATTGGCCAGATGCGCTATTACGATTATGTGATAACAGGCAACTGACCGCTGGCCACTGACCACCGACAACTGATTATTTCGATGGCGCGTAATATGGGTTCTGGCCCGAAGCGTGATCGGTCGTGTCGAATATTTCGCGCACCTGCGGAACGTTCTCGCGAATCAATCGCTCGATGCCCATCTTCAACGTCATATCAGCCGCGCCGCAGCCCTGACATCCGCCTCCCATGCGAATGAATACGTTGTCGTCCTGCACGTCAAGCAGCTCGACGAATCCGCCGTGCATAGCGACGCCGGGATTGATCATCTCATCGAGCACTTGCTGAACTCGCGCGCGAACTTCTTCCGATGGCAGGCGGTCGCCTTCAGGGACTTCGGGCGGCGGGTTGAGGAATGTGCGAATGGCAGAGCCGACTCTCTTGCCGATCTGTCGCCAGTCTTCCGTGCCGGATTGCGTGACGGTTACGACATTCTTGTCAAGCTCGACCTTCGAAATGCCCGGTATCTTAAAAATCCTGTCGGCAAGCCCGTTCGCCCTGGCTTCGTCTGCACTTGTGAAGACTGCGCGGCCTTCGTGCACAGGGTGGTCAACCGTGAATCGGCAGATGTGAATGTCCTGGCGGTCAACTTCAGCCCTTATCTGAATGTTTGGTGCGTATGGTGAACTCATTATCACTTCCTCCAATTATTATTCTAAAGGATGAAGGATGAAGGCGGAAGGATGAAAACAAACTGCCGGTCTCTTTTATCTTTCATCCTTCATCCCTCATCCTTTATCAAATGCCTGCTCGTTTTTCGAGGGGACCGAACTGGTCCCGCGTCGGCTCCGCTCAGCAGAACCACGCTTCCGTCAGTCGCGGCGGGCGCAATCTGAGCGGCGCGAGCTGCGGCGCGCTCCTGAAAGCCTTTTCATCGCCGCACACTTGATAAGCAAGCTCAAGGATTCGATAAAATGTCACAGCTGCATCTTCATTGCGGCGCGCGGCCTGCTCAACTATCGCGGTGACCTCCCGGTGCAGCTCATCCATTCGCGCGTCGCTGTGCTGCCATTCGTAAGTGAACGTCTCTTGATTCAATCGCCCGATCCACTCGGCAGTATCGGGGCGCGAGAGCAGCAGCGAGCCGGGCGGCACAAGCAAGCGGATGCTGTACTGCACGGGGTCAACGTGGTAAATCAAATTATTCGATTCAACGAACTCAAGCATCTCGACGTAATCGTCAATCGTAGTCCACGGCGTGAATGCCACGAACGATGGACGCAGCGCGATGCCTGCGTCGTTCAAAATACCCAGAGCTTCGACAACGTCTGCGCGCGTGTGGCCTTTTTCGAGATGAGCAAGCACTGTGTCGCTCAAAGATTCAACCGCAGAGACCACGAAGATGCAGCCGAGCTTAGCCAACTCCGGCATGAGCGCGCGATGTTTGATTATGTGCTCAATCTTCGCCGTGAAGTCGAAAGTGAGTTCAGGAAATTCCGCGCGCATCGCCCGCGCTATTCGCAGGCTGTGAGTCGGGCCGTTCAGAAAATCCGGGTCGCCGAACGTGATGTGACGCGCGCCCGCGCTGACGAGATTGCGAATGTCTTCAAGCACAATCTCTTTGTCAACGACAAAGAAGCGTCCGCCATAAACGGGCGGTATCGGACAGTGCGTGCAGTAATGAAGGCAGCCGCGGCTTGCCTCTACATAACCGACGAGTTGTTCGCGGCCTTCGCGCTCAAGCCTCGCGTAGCGTTCAAGCGGCGGGAGCGCGCTTCGATCAGGCGCGGCGAAGTTCAATCGCGCAAGCACTGGCAACGATGAATGCATCTTTGTGCGAACGCCATTGATGTTGACTGGCTCGTTCTTATCAACGGCTTCGATCAAGGTTACAAGCGATTGTTCAACCTCGCCGCCGATGATGAAATCGGCAACGGTGTCGAGCAGGTAATCCGCGTTGAGCGCGGCGTACAATCCATAAAAACAGATGTGGCACTCCGTGTTGATGCGCCTGACGGCTTCGGCCACGCGCACGCCCAATCGCAAGGCCGTGTGCATCGGGACTGATATGCCTATGAAGTGAGCGCGTTTTATTCTCTCCTCATCGAATCCTTCAACCGACACGTCCAACGCTTCTACGCTGCGTCCGGCGCGTCGGAGAAACCCTGCGGGCATAAAGACGCCTGCGGGCTGATGCCCAAGCTCGTAGCACGAGATGAGCAGAACAGTTTTTGATTGATTGCGTGCTTCCATTCTCAATTAATGTTATAGCCGAAGCGCACGGGATTGGCCAATACGGGTTCACGCAGAGCAGCCGCAGAGACGCCGCAGGCGCTGAGATTCGCAAGGCTTCTGCGTTTCTCTGTGTGAGGCAAAATAATGCTCATGTCTTAATCGGCTCAATGATGAACTCAAGCCGCGAGTGCGCTTCTCTCAATGCTGCCTCGACGCGGTCAGCCGTTGCCGCGCGGCTGAAGATGAACCCCAAGTAGCTTGCGCCTTCAGGCGGCGGCGCGATCTCCTGCGTGACGTGCGCCGTGATGATAACGTCTTCGATGTCGGCAACGCGCCGAGCGTCATCAACGCCGATGACTTCCTTCAACACGCCCGCGCGCGGCACAGGTATCATCATCACGCCTGCGGCTTGCGCCTCGCGCTCGATTGAAGCGACATCATCGCCGAGCGCGTGGCGGATGATTAATTCTTCAAGCGAGATTCCATCTGTAAATCTCAACGCGCGCGAGCACAATCCGCCAATCGCGCGAGCGGCGACCTCAATTACCCATGCGCCTTCGTCGTTGACGCGAAGCTCTGCGTGAACAGGCCCGCGCCGAAGCCCCATCGCGCGAACAGCCGCCGCAGTCGTTTCGATAATCTCGCGCTGAACGTCCGCGCTCAATCGCGATGGCGTTACGTAGATCGTCTCTTCAAAGAACGGCCCGTCGAGCGGGTCGGGCTTATCGAATATCGCGAGCGCGCGAAAGCTGCCATCAGTCACAAGCCCTTCAACGGCGACTTCAAAGCCGGGAATGAACTCTTCGACGAGAGCCTCGCGCGCAAGAGGCCCGCCGCGCCGCGCAATCTTCGGGTCGCTTACGATGCGCTCCAATCGTTTTACTACCGCCGCAAATTCTTCTTCGTTGTCGGCGCGCATCACGCCGCGACTCGTCGAAAGAAAGACCGGCTTTACGACGCACGGAAAGCTGACGCGCGCGGCGACCTCGCGCGGGTCTTCATCGAGCAAGAACGACCAGAAGCGTGGCACTCGCACATGCGCTTCGTGAAGCGTCTCGCGCATTCGCAGTTTGTTCTTTGCGGTCGCTGTTGATTCGACGGAGTTGTGCAGCAGCTTTATCTGCTCAGCAATCGAAGCGGCAGCGACGGCAGTGTCTTCGTCAACCGGAATGATTGCATCAATCGGATGCTCGGCTGCGAATTCGGCTGCGTCGCGCGCCGCGCGCTCGCTATCCAGAAAATCGAGCGTGATAAGTCCAGCAGGATTCTTGCTTTGAAGCGTGCTCGGCTGCTCCGATGCGGCGACGACATCAACGCCAAGCCGCAGCGCGGCATCAATGAATGCTTTCGTGCGATAAGTGGTCGTAGGCAGCAACAACAGGACTCGCGGCATAATTTTAGTAAATCGTAAATTGCGAATTGTGACAAGAGAGTAATCAGCGATCAGCTTTCAGATGGACAAATGCTCTTTAGAGGGCAAACACGAAGATGCAGGACCGTTTCTTCTGTGGGAGCTTCAATCGTTGATGCCGGAGTTAGAAAAACTCGTGCCGTCGCGCGCCGTCGTATTGCAAAAAAAGATTGAAGAAATGGAGAAGGAACTTCCGCCCGAATCTCAATCCTATAACGAGTACAGGGATTTCGTGCAAAAAGGCGATCCTCAATCTTTGCTCGACGCCTTAAGCAAAGCGCCTGCTGGGATGCGTGAGGCGCTCGGAATGGAGGCGGCGTCGAAAGCGATGAATGAAGGCAAGTATGAGCTAGCGCGCGAGATAATCAATGAGCAGATTACAGATGCGAACCAGCGCAAACAATTTCTTGCCAACCTGGAACGGCAAATGATTCAGGGCGCGATTGATAAGGGAAAACTCGACGAGACCCGCCCGCTTCTTGAGCGGCTTCGTCCCGAAGAGCGAGCCATTGCGCTCGTGCAATTTGCGGCTAAAGCGGCGAAGCGTGATAACAAACTTGCTATTGAAATTCTCACGGAGGCGCAGGTAGCAGTAAACACACAGCCGACAAATTCCATCGAGATGATGGTGCTGCTACAGATTGCCGGAGCGTTCGCCCGCCTTGATGCATCGCGCAGTTTCGACATCATCGAGCCGATGGTCGAGCAACTCAACGGGCTGCTGGCCGCAGTCGCGGCGCTCGATGGGTTCGATTTCTGGCCGAGCTTCAAAGACGGCGAGCTGATGGGCGCCGGACCAAATATAGTTGTGAGCCTCGCGTTCACCTGCATAGAAGGGCTGAGGCTGCTCGCGCGCGACAATTTTGAACGAGCCAAAACTCTGGCCGATAAATTTGCGCGAAGCGACGTGCGCATAATGGCTCGGCTCGCAGTAGCGCGAGGCGCGCTTTCCGATCAGGCTTCTGCGACCAATTCGATTCTGATGCAGATGCGCAGCCCGTTTTTTCGACCTTACCAATGAGCCGCCCCGCACTGACACCTGCTTCAAGATAGATTGGCTGATACCCTCGGCCAATGAGCATACTAGCTCGATTCGGTAACACCGACCTGCTGGCACATATCGAGCACGGGACAGGTTGAGCATTTGGGCAACCGGCCAGTGCAGATATGTTTTCCAAAAGGCACAAGCAGCCGATTGATCTCAATCCAGTAGCGGCGCGGCAGCTTCTCCACCAACGCTTCCATTGTCTTTTCGGGCGCGCGCGTGTGAACGTAGCCCCAGCGGTTCGTCACTCGATGAACGTGAACGTCAACGCCGATGAACGGTTGATTGCAGGCGATGCCAAGCACGAGATTGGCGCACTTCGGGCCGACGCCGCTGAATGACATAAGCACGTCTGCATCGCAAGGCAGCTCGCCGTCATATTCTTCGACGGCACGGCGGGCGATTTCATAAATCTGTCGCGCCTTGCGCTCGTGAAATGTTGATGGGCGAATCAACGCGTCAATTTCGTTGGGCGTGAGTTTCAACATCGCTTCAGGCGTTCGCGCTCGCCTGAATAATTTTCGCGCAGTCGGCAGCATCACCTCGTCGTAGGTGCGGATTGAGATAATGCAGGCGACGAGTTGCTCGAACGTAGAATCAAATCCGTCTTCGGCCAGCTCAAACATCGCGGCTTTCGCAAATGGCTCGACCGCTTTGCGGATTCGGCGGATTGCGATGTCAATATCAAATGGACGCTTTGCCATAGCAGGTTCACGGGCGCGCTTGTCCACGCGGCGCGGTTTGCCTTCAAAGTCATCTTATCACATCAGCGGTCCGAAGCCCGAAGTCTAAAGTCTGAAGTCCGATGTCCGATGTCTCACATCCTTCAGCCATCGAATAAAATCGTTTCTCAATATCCTAAGCCGGCTACGGACTTCGGAAACCGGACTTCGGACTTTTTTCTGCTTGACGGCTGCGCGGCGAGCTATAGAATTAAACCACCCCCGTTTTGACGAGCAGGCGGTCAGGGAGTCCCCATCATGCAAGAATACATTGATCGTTTCGCAGACCACTTGAAATACGAGCGCAACGTCTCCGAGCACACTTTGCGCAATTACCTCAGCGACCTGCGGCAGTTTCAGGATTATCTTTGTCCGGTTGAGGCAAGCGGCAACCGCCGCGAAGTCGACATCCGCCAGATTGATCACATCACCATACGCGAATACCTGTCGCTGTTTTACAAAGACAATCACAAAAAGACTTCGATAGCGCGAAAGCTCGCGACGCTGCGCACGTTCTTCAAGTTCCTCTGCCGCGAGCAGGTGCTTGAGATGAATCCCGCGAAGTTAGTTGCAGGCCCGCGCCTTCCGCAAAAACTGCCGAAGGTTCTGCCCGTCGAAGACCTGATTAAATTCATCGAATCGCCCGACACCGAAACGGTGCTTGGCAAGCGCGACCGCGCTATTTTGGAATTCCTCTACGCAACGGGCTGTCGCGTTTCGGAGCTGACAAAGCTCAATCTCGATGACATTGATTTCACGCACGAATCCGTCAGGCTGCGCGGCAAGGGGCGCAAAGAGCGAATCGTGCCGTTCGGGTCGAAGGCGAAAGAGGCGCTGCAAATCTATCTCGGCGTGCGGGGCGAATTGCTCATCGAAGCGCCTGAATCAGAGCGCGACCCGATGGCGTTGTTTTTGAATTATCAGGGCACGCGAATTACGACGCGCTCGGTCGGTCGGATGATTGACAAGTACGTCAAAGAGTGCGCGATGTCTAACGACATCAGCCCGCACTCGCTCAGGCATTCGTTTGCGACTCATTTGCTTTCGGCGGGCGCAGACCTTCGCGCGATTCAAGAGTTGCTCGGACACGCGCGGCTCTCGACAACGCAGATTTATACTCAGGTTTCGATGGAACAATTGATGAAGGTCTACGACAAGGCGCACCCGAAAGCTTAAACCGCAGTTCATCGCATAGACGCAGAGAAAGCGCAGGGAAAGAATTAAACACCCGCGCCCCTCTGTGTCCTCTGCGGTGAATCCCGATTCTCAAACCAGCCGCATTGATTTTGCGCGGACGGCAATACCGCGTTACTCTTTCTGCATGACAACCAGCGCACAATCACGTTTGCTCTCGTCGCTCGCTCTTGACTCATACCGCATAGCTGAAATCGAAAAGATAATGACACCCGCGCTGGCGATCTATCTCGACGCGGTTGATTCAAATATCAACGTGACGCTCGGACTTGTCGGCAACGACGCGAACCGGCTGCGGCCTCACGTCAAGACCGCAAAGCTTGCGTTCATAATGCGGCGAATGCGTGAGCGCGGAATCTTTAATTTCAAATGTGCCACGCCGCTTGAACTCCTGACTATCTGCAATGCGGGTGCAAGCGACGTGCTCGTCGCTTACCCGATGGTCGGCGCAAACGCGCAAAGAGTGCGAGAGATTGCCGAAGGGTTTTCGGCAGTCCGCGTGTCTGCGCTCGTTGAAAGCTCGGAGCAGATTCAGGCATGGCGAGGGAGCCGCGTTGGGCTTTTTATAGACATCAATCCCGGCATGGATCGCACAGGCGTAGAGCAGCATCGCACGGATGAAATCGTTCGACTGGCGAAAGAGATTCAATCGAGCGGGCTGCGATTTCGCGGATTGCATTATTACGATGGGCATCTTTCAAAATATGAATTGGCGGAACGCTACGCGGCGGCGCATCGCGGCTACGACCAGTTGATGGAAATAGCCGGAGCATTATCGAAAGCCGGAATCACGGTTGAAGAAATCATCACCGCAGGCACTCCGGCATTTCCATGCACGCTCACCTATGAGCCGTTCAAGCGTGCGCCTTTCATTCATCGCGCGTCGCCGGGCACTGTCATCTACTCGGACACGACGAGCCTCGCGCAGTTGCCGGCAGAGTGGTGCTATCGTCCTGCCGCCGTAGTCGTTTCAACCGTCGTGTCGCATCCGTCGCCTTCGGTCATCACTTGCGACGCGGGGCACAAGACCGTTTCGGCTGACGCGGGCGTGCCGAACTGCTTTGTCATTGGATGGCCTGAACTCGCGCCGTTGAAGCCGAGCGAAGAGCATCTGCCGATTGAAATCAAACAAGACATACACGCGCCATTAATCGGAGACACGCTTTACCTTGTGCCGCGCCACGTCTGCCCTACGGTGAATAATTTCGATCACGCGATTATAGTTCGCGGCGGGCGTATCGTCGCTGTAGAGCGCGTGACGGCGCGCGGACGCGAAGCGCCTCTTTCTTTTGAGTGAATCGCGAGCAATTGGCGCGCGGCTTGCCATATCAAAATCTACGAGCAGATCGGGGAAGGGTTTTCGGTTATGTCAAGAAAGCGTGATTTGAAAGAAGACATCAATCTGATCGAGAGGTTGATACAGGATCAACTGAACCTCATTGAATCTCGCTTGCGCGAAATCGAGCAGCAGAAGGACACAGAGAAAGCCTTGAAACTGGCTCTGGGAGCCTTTCGCGAGTTGCACGAGTTGTGCACGCTCACGAAAGCTTTGGTCGCCAATCTTAAGAACAACGGAAACGGCCACGCGGCGCAGGCTGGCGCGAGTTAATTTCCTTTGCCTCGCAAATCATCATGCCTGCAGGTCTGCGCTCGGCAAAAACTGCGGCGCGCGACGGTGCTTCGTCGCTTGCTCGAAA
Organism: Blastocatellia bacterium; assembly: GCA_035575515.1. Lineage (GTDB taxonomy): Bacteria > Acidobacteriota > Blastocatellia > UBA7656 > UBA7656 > DATLXU01. The sequence goes on along the minus strand of DATLXU010000126.1, from coordinate 6,446 downwards.
CTGAATGCGAACCTGATTAGAACAGGCTCGCTCCACGCGCGGCCAAAGAATGAGAGACCCACTGGAAGCCCGTACACATACCCTGCGGGCACGGTGATGTGAGGATAACCCGCGACTGCCGACACAGTTGAAAAGCCGCCAGTGAAGTGATCGCCGTTAATCAGGTCAGTAGGCCACGGCGGCCCGCCCGTCGGCGCAATCATCGCGTCGAGTTTGTGCTTCGTCATCACAGCATCAATGCCTAGCGTTCTCGATAGGTGATGGTTTTTTGCAAGAGCTTTTTTGTAAGCCGCGTCCGTAAGCGGTCCCTTAGCTTCGGCTTTAATCATTATCTCCTGCCCGAAGTAAGGCATCTCTTTGTCGCGGTTCTTCTCGTTGAACTCGATTATATCTTTCAACGAGCGCACCGGAGCTTTCGGGCCGAGACTCGCGAGGTAAGCATTCAAGTCGGCTTTGAACTCGTACAGCAGCACGTCGAATTCAGAATCGTCGAACTTGCCCGCTGTAGGAATGTCAGCCGGATCAATTATGACGGCGCCTAATCGTTTCATCACCTCAATCGCATCACTCATCAGTTTATCAACGCGGTCATTGAAGCCGAATGATTTTCGATGAACACCTATTCGCGCGCCTTTCAATCCGTTTGGGTCGAGGGAGCGCGTGTAATCAGTCAGAGCTTTCCCGCGACTCGCATTGGTCGCTGCGTCGCGCGAGTCAGTCCCTGTCATCGCGCCAAGCAGCACGGCTGCGTCCGCGACCGTGCGAGCCATCGGCCCTGCGGTATCTTGAGAGTGCGCGATTGGAATAATGCCAGCGCGGCTGATGAGTCCGAGCGTCGGCTTGATTCCTGCGAGAGAGTTCGCAGACGAAGGACAAACAACCGAACCATCGGTTTCCGTTCCAACAGCAGCGGCGCAGAGACTGGCCGAAGCGGCGACGCCTGAGCCTGAACTTGAGCCACAAGGATTTCGATCAAGCGCGTAAGGATTTTTGGTCTGTCCGCCGCGCCCGCTCCACCCGCTCGTCGAATGAGTCGAGCGGAAGTTTGCCCACTCGCTGAGGTTCGTCTTGCCAAGCAGTACAGCTCCCGCTTGACGAAGTTTTTGCGCGACGAAAGAATCTCGCGGCGGCGTCGACCCGGAAAGCGCCAGCGAGCCTGCGGTCGTCATCATTCGATCAGCCGTGTCAATGTTGTCTTTGATGAGAATCGGAATGCCGTGAAGCGGCCCGCGCACTCGCCCGGCCCTGCGCTCTTTGTCCATCTCTTCGGCGATGTCGAGCGCGTCGGGGTTGATCTCGATAACAGAGTTAAGAGCCGGGCCACGCTTATCTATTTCTTCAATGCGCTCAAGGTATTTCTTCGTGATTGATCGCGAAGTATATTTGCCCGCGTGCATCGCGTCCTGCAACTCCGCGATGGTCATCTCCTCAAGCTCGAACGATTTTACAGCGGGCGAATTAGCCGCGCGCGGTTCATCCGCCGAACGCAGAGCGATAACGCTTGCAATGGTTGCCGCGCCCGCTCGCGCGCCCTTTTGCAGAAAGTCTCTACGGCTCCCGGTGCTGGTCTTAAGATTGTTCTTTTTGCGATTGCTCATTGCGCCTCCGTTATTTTCTATTCTGTTAATAATTTGATTCACGAAGCTATCATTAATCCGCCGCGCAGCGAAAGCCCGCGAACGCGATGCGAAAGCGGGGCCGCCAGAAGTTTCTGAACGAGCATCGAAGCAGCGGCTCGCGCGTCATCCATGAACCGCCTTTGAGGACTCGATGATCGCCGTCGAACCACAGTTCTGAGTATTCAGAATACGGAAATGGCTTGAAGCCGGGAAAGCCAGCGAACACGGTCGCCGTCCATTCCCACACATTGCCCGTCATATCGTAGCAGCCGTATGCGCTCCGGCCTGCCGCGTGCGCCGCAACCGTGCTCGTGCCCCAGTTGTGATTCCCGAAATTCGCGCGAGCCGGATCCGCTCTTTCATCGCCCCAACTGAATCGCCGCTTCGATTGAGCCTTCAAATCCCACGACGCGGCCTTTTCCCATTCGGCTTCGGTCGGAAGCCGCTTGCCGACGAATCGAGCGTAAGCTTCGGCCTCGTGCCAGCTAACGCCCGTGACCGGGTGTTCAGATTTCATCTCCGTAGCTTCAAACATCTCGCGCACGCGCCATCGTGCGTCAGGCGAGTCTGCGCTCTCGCCGTCTGCGCGCGACCAGTAGAGCGGATGCTCAATCTGATTCTCCTCTTTCCACGCCCACCCTTCATCGCTCCACAATGAGCGAACGTGATACCCGCCCGCCCGGATGAACTCGGCAAACGCGGCGTTGGTCACGGGGAAACGGTCTATGCGAAACTCCTCAAGCTCGACCGTCTGCGGCGGCTGCTCGTTGTCATACGCGAATGGATAACCGCGCGAGCCAATCTGAAACGGACCGCCTATGATGCGAACCATCTCACTCATTTCGGAGTTCCGAGTTCGGGGTTCCGAGTTCAAAAGCGCCGGTTCGCTCATGTGGGCGGTAACTGGCCACTGACCACTGACCACTGGCCGCTGTTTCAACTCTGGCTCAAGCAGTTGAAGCAGATAAGCGATGGTTTCCTGATGCTGGTACTCGTGCTCTAGCACAAGGTTGAAAACATAGCCGTCGCGAAGCATCGGGTCGTTAGAATCGGCGCGAATAGTTGCAAGAAAACTGAGCGCATCTCGGCGCACGCGGGCGAGATAATCTTTTATCTCAGGTAGAGGCGGCAGGTTGTTTGCATCTTCGCGCGGAGTCTTGATTGGATCAAAGATGGCATCATAGCGTGTCGAGATTGTCGGATCGCCTTTCACGCGCTGCAATATCCAGTAATGCTCGAACGCTCCGACGTGACCCATGTGCCATAAGATAGGGCGAAAGCCTTCAGCGGGTGGGCGGCGTAAGTCAGCCTCCGAAATCACAACATCGAATAATCGAAACGTATCCTCGCGCGCCTCATTCATACGGTGCGCGATTTCATCTGCGTCGAAGCGATAAGCCATCAATGACTCCTTGCGGGAATAACAGAGGCTGCAGTGTTGATTATCAATACATCAGCGGAAACTCAAACTGGCGCTGAGCCGTAAACTACTATAGCATTACTACAAGGCGTTGATTAGCGGGTTGTGTGACAGATAACTTGGGAGATTGTGGATGCTTGCAGAAATACGCTCCGGGCCGCCTGATCGCTTCATCCTTCGCCGGATAAGTCACGGCGGCGACTCAACCCGATTTGCCGAAGACGTGCGCGCGGGACTCACGGCAACTCCAAAATATCTGCTGCCGAAATATTTCTATGACGAACTTGGCTCGCAGCTATTCGAAGCCGTATGCCGGCTGCCTGAATATTACCTTATGCGGGCCGAGCGCGAGATACTGAGCCGCAATGCTGATGAGATAGTCGCTTCAATCGAAGGTCCCGCGCGCATAATTGAGCTTGGCAGCGGGAGCGCGGAGAAGACTCGCTACCTTATAGAAGCGATGCTTCGCCGTCAATCGGAGCTTCATTACCTGCCGGTTGATATTTCCGACGTCAGCCTCGAAAGCAGCAGCCTGGAACTCCTGCACATCTATCCTCGACTTCGCATCACTGCGTTTGTGGCAGACTACTTCAGCGCGATTGATGCGCTGGCGAAAGACAGCGCGACGCGGCGCGGCGACGCGCGCACCGTCGTATTATTTTTGGGATCGAACATCGGCAACTTTGACCCGAACGAATCGCGCGTCTTTTTGCGCGAAGTGCGCCGAGTGCTTCGAGCGGGCGACGGACTGCTTATGGGCGCGGACCTGAAGAAATCTGCCCGCGTGCTCGTGCCCGCTTACTCGGACGCGCTCGGCGTGACTGCAGCTTTCAATCTGAACCTGCTCGTAAGAATCAACCGCGAGCTTGACGGCGATTTCAATATAGAAAACTTCAAGCACCGCGCGGTCTATAACGAAGAGCTTGGACGAATGGAGATGTACATCGTGAGCCGCGAGCGGCAAACAGCGCGGATGCGAGCCATTGATTTGGAAATACAATTAGAGCGCGGCGAGACGATTCACACGGAGAATTCCTACAAGTTTGATCTTGAACAACTCGCAGCGTTCGCGCGCGACACTGATTTTGCGCTCGAAAAAACATGGTTCGACGGCGCTCGCTATTTCAGCTTCAATCTGTTCGCCGCTCGATAATTAAATGTCGCCTGAGCCAATCACATCATCAATCCCGCTGGGCGCAACTGACCCGATCAGCGCAACGAGCGACTTCGCGCGCGTGTTCACCGAAGGCGGCAAGCCCGCGAGCCGTTGGGCCGTTGGCGCGGAGGTCGAATTGTTCGGGTTTACGCGCGACACGCTTGAACGCATCAGCCCCGCTCAGGTTCAGCAGATAATCAATGGCTTCGCAGATCAAACAATTAGCCGTGTGACGGAAAATGGCTACGTGACGGAAGCAGTGCTCAGAAGGGATGAGAGCGGAAGGATGAAAGATGAAATAAGGTTGAATTCCAATTCATCCCTCGTCCCTACGCCCTCATCCTTTGTTGCAAGGCTCACCCTTGAGCCGGGCGGGCAGATTGAGTATTCGGGCGCGCATCACCGCTCGCTCGTTGATGTTGAGCGCGGGCTGAGGAATTACCTCGCGCGGCTCGGTGAGATAGCCGAAGCGAATGGGATAATCATGATCGCTGCCGGGTTCGATCCCTTGCGCGGCATTGAGGAGCAGAGGTGGATTCCGAAGCGGCGATACGAAATCATGCGCCCTTACCTGGGCGCGCGAGGCCGCCGTGCGTGGGATATGATGTGCCGCACGGCGGCCATTCAAGCCAATCTCGATTACAGCGACGCGGAAGACCTAGCAAAAAAATTCCTGCTCGCCACACGACTCGGCCCTGTTGCTGCGGCGATATTTGCCAACTCGCCATTCGATTGCGGGCGATTGTCGGGCTACAAATCAACGCGCTATGCGGCGTGGCTCGAAACAGATGCTGACCGAACCGGCCCGTCGCCCGTCGCGCTCGAAGACGATTTTTCGATTGAGCGGTTTATTGATTACGTCCATTCAGTCCCGATGATATTCATTCGTCGCGGCGGCGCTTACATTGATATGGCAGGCCGCTCGTTTGCCAAGTTTGTGACAAACGGCGTATTGCACAAGCCGATTCTTCAAGACTTCACCGATCACCTTACGACGATATTCACCGAAGCGCGATTGAGGCCGCACATCGAGCAGCGCAGCATGGATTGCGGGCGCGTCGAGATGGTGATGGCTGCGATGGCTTTCTGGAAGGGCCTGATGTACAACCGCAGCACGCTCGAAAGCGCCTTGAAGATTGCGCCTAAACTTAATAGAGATGAGTACGCGCGGCTTCAACTCGAAGTCGCGCGCCACGCGCTCGGAGCTAAGGTTGATGGCACATCGGTGATTGACCTGGCCATCGAGGCAATCAGTCTTGCGCGCACAGGCTTGAAGCGGATTGCGCCCGATGAAGCGCAATACTTCGACGTGCTGGCCGAGCAGGTGATTAAAGAAAATGTCAGTCCCGCTGATATACTGATTCGCAACTTCGATGGCTCATGGCACGGCGACATTCGCAAAGTGGTTGAGCGCCTGCGCGTTTCTTAGATTAATTCTTCGCTGATTTGACTTTGTATTACCCTTCAGATTGTCAGCTTGTGGATGAGTGTGTAGATTTATTTTTGAGACGTGAATGAGATTTTCAGGTAGAAAAGATTCAATCTATGGCGCAACAAAACAGGTTCGACATCGTATCCCGTGTTGATATGGCCGAAGTCAAAAACGCAGTCAATCAGGCAATGAAGGAAATCAATCAGCGGTACGATTTCAAAGGCACGAACTCTCGAATAGAGTTGAACGAGAAAGAGCACACGCTGACGCTTTCGACCGCGAGCGAGTTCACGCTTCGCTCGCTCAACGACGTGCTTCAACAGAAGCTCGTGCGGCGAAATGTTTCGCTCAAAGCTCTGTCGTATGGCAAAGTCGAACCTGCCGCAAAAGATACAGTCCGGCAGGTGGTGACTCTGCAACAGGGCATCCCGCAGGAGAAGGCCAAAGAGATTATCAAGTACATCAAAGACACGAAGCTCAAAGTGCAAGCTTCGATCAATGGCGACTTCGTTCGCGTCGCAGGGCGCGACCGAGACACGCTTCAAGAGGTGATCGCCCTCTTGAAGCAGAAAGATTTCGGCATTGATATGCAGTACACGAACTATCGCTCGAATTGAATCGGGCAATTTGCTCATTCTGGTTACCGAAGTTGCGAAAAGAAAGCCTCCTGCTTCTGCAGTGAGGATGAATTTCGCATTGTTGAGCGTGCTCGATGCCCGCGAAAACAATGATTGACTTTGCTTAACGCACAAAGGACTGAATGCGAGCGTATAAGTACAAACTCAAGCCGTCCAAACGAATCGAGCGCGCGCTTGAACG
>DATLXU010000125.1:0-27477 GCA_035575515.1 Blastocatellia bacterium | reverse complement strand
CGAAAAGATTGACAACACGCCCGTCTTCAGTCGTAAGATCACATCGCTTCCGCTTTTGAATTCTGCAGTGCGTCCGGCTCGCGGCACTGGCGACTTATTCTTAAACAACACGCTCTTTGTCATCAACGGCAGCGGTCGCCGCCAGACCACGTTCACCGTTGACGGCAGCACGGGCGACGACGCATGGGGCAGGCAGACCATCTTCACAAACATTCCCTTCTCCGCGATTCAAGAATTCACCGTTCTGACCAACGGCTTTTCAGCAGAGTATGGGCGCACTACGGGGTCGGCCATCAACGTAGTCACAAAATCGGGCACGAACGATTTTCACGGCGACCTGCTGGGACTGTGGCGACCGCCCGGAATTCAGGCGCGCTCGCCTCTTTCGATTCGCCGTACAGCAGACCGTTTGGCTCAAGTGAGCGGCGCGCTGTCAGGCCCGATTATCGAGGACCGGACTCACTTCTTCATCTCGTCTGAATACAACCGACAGGACCGCGATTCGACAATTACATCGCCGCTCGCGCCGGGCGAGTTTCGCGGCCACATCAGGCAGTGGCTTTTCATCTCGCGGCTCGATCATCAAATCAATGACCGCAACACGCTCACAGGAAGGTTCAACTTCGACAGGCTTTCTGACACGAACCCGGCTGACGCTGTGGGCGGGTTGGCTCTGCCGAGCGCGGCGCGCACGTTCCGTCGGCGGACTTATTCATTTCAACTCTCGGAGATCGCGCTTCTGACCAGCCGCATGGTCAATGAGGCGCGATTTCAATATCAACATGGCTCGCCCATCACGGAGTTCGAGCCAGCATTCCCCTCGACTCAATTTGTCAGGCCGGGTCTTGCCACTGAAGGCGAATCGCGCGCGGCGCGACTCACGAATCATCAATACCAGTTTGCCGACACGCTTTCGCTCACACACGGAACGCATAGCCTCAGGTTAGGAGGCGACGCGATTCATTCTCGTTCAGGCGGCAACGGTCAGGAGTTCGGCGGCGGATTCGTGCTCGGTCAGTTCACGCTCAAGCCCGGCGTGACAAAACCGATCTCCCAGTTGACCGCAAGCGACGTGCAGCGATTCGTCCAGAGCTTCGGCAGCGCGTCGTATGAAGTGAAGGAATGGCTGTGGGCCGTCTTCGCGCAGGATAACTTCAGGGCGCGGCGCGACCTCACGCTCAACCTCGGCGTGCGCTATGAGCGGCAGACCTTCACCGATGACACGAACAACATCGCGCCGCGCATCGGGTTCGCTTACAATGTCGCGGGCGACAACCACACAGTGATTCGTGGAAGCTACGGGATTTATTATTCCGAGATTCGCGCGAACCTCGCGGCCACTTATCTCATCAACGGGCCGACTGGAATATTCAGCTTCAGCGCCGCGCCGGGCCAGATCGGGTTTCCCACGAATCTTCAGCCGCTCGCATCACTGCCAGCGGGCGCGACTTTGCCGCCGCGCGACATAAACGTGCGACCGGGCCAGCGAGAATTTCTTTCGCAGTTCTTCGATGTGTCGAAGCTGCGCGGCTATCCCGACAAACTGCTCAATCCCTACACTCAATTAACGACCTTCGGAATCGAGCATGAGTTTGCCAACAACTGGTTCTTCAACGCCGATTACGTTCATCAACGCACGATAAAGATTGACCGGCCTGTTGATCTGAACGCGCCATCGGTTTTCATTCGCACGGCTCCGGGTCAGGTTCGCTCGGCTGCGGCTGCGGATTTGACGCGCCCGATTGTCCCGACCGTCAACGGGTTCCGCCGCATCATCGCAACCATAAACGAAGGCGCGAGCAACTACGACGCGCTCCAGTTGAATTTGAACAAGCGATTCGGCAGCCGATTCTCTTTGCTTGCAAGCTACACTTACTCGCACACGATCAATACGGTTGAAACCGACACGCCCGGCCAGGACCCTAATGACTCAAATCAGCTCGGCAGGTTTGAAAAGGCCGACAGCCTGCTCGATCAGCGACACCGCGCGGTCTTCAGCGGCTGGTGGCAACTGCCCTACAGGCTCGTGCTGGGAGGCGTGACGACGCTCGCTTCCGGGCGACCTTTTAACATAACGACTGGAATTGATAACAACGGCGACGGCGCAAACACTGATCGTCCGGTGTTCGGCAATACGGTGATTGGCCGCAACAGCGGGCGGGGCACTCCTGTCTATGACGTTTCGATGTTCGTCGAAAAAGTTTTCAATCTAGCGGGCGATAACACTCAACTCAGTTTTCGGGCCGAAGGTTTCAATCTCTTCAATCACAGCAACATCGTTGGTCGCAACGGCGTGTTCGGAAACGACCCTACAGGCAAACCGCTTGCCACGTTCGGCCAACCATTGGGAGGCATCAACAACGTCGAGCCGGGCCGCGCATTTCAGTTCATGCTGCGCCTGCGATTTTAAATGGCGGCGGTCTACTTTGATTCTTTGCCTTCGGTGCTCTCTTCTTCTGAGCGCCCGAAGACGTGCGTGATGTCGGAGAAGAAATCTTTCAGGCTGCGGCCAATGCCTGCGGGAGCCTCTCCGCCGCGCACGACAAGCACGGGGCATTCGGCGCGATTGACTATCTCGCGCGTGATGTTGCCCATTATGTACGTCCGAAGCGTCCCGCCTTCGGGCGATGAACCGGTCACGACGAGATCATAATCGCCCCGTCTTATCTCTTTGAAAACTTCGCTGATGACAAGCCCGTGACGCAGGCGAACTTCGGTCTGCACGCCCATCTTTTCGAGCAGCTCTTTTTCGCGCCGCAAGTTCTGTCCAAGCCCTGAGCTTGAATGAAGCAGAAGATTCACGTCCTCTTCCATCTTTATCAGGTCCGAATAAACGGCGGGCGGCTCGGCCATGACGTGAAAGAGCGTGACCGACGCGTTGGCCGCGCGTGCTATTGAGCCTGCAAACTCAACGGCGCGATCAATGTATTTTTCGCCGCCGCTGCAGATCATCATTCGATTTAGTGTCTCGCGGTTGCCGATGACGACAAGCACGGGCGGCTCTACCGCTTTGATTATTTTGTACGCCTTCGCAGACATCAAAAATGGCCCGCGCGTGCCCTTTCGGGTCGCGCCTATGACGACGAGATCATAAGTTGTCTCTTGCGTCCGCTTGACTATCTCTTCGATCGGCTCGCCCGCTTTGATGATAAGCTCGGCAGTGACGCCCCTGTCCTTCAACACCTGCTGCGAGCGCCTGAGCGAATCGAATATAACATCCTCTTCGGCGGGCTTTTCGGTGATACCGAGAATCGTCGTTTCAGCCTGACAGGCTGAGGCTATCAATGCGCCGAAGCGGACGGCGTTTTCAGCCTGACTCGATCCATCGCTGCAAATTAAGATTTTCATGACAAACCTAAGCAAGTGAAACCCAACAACGGACAGGATGGACAGAATGACCAAGATGAAGAATCCTGCTAACCCTGTTGATCCTGTCCATTAATTATCCACTCTTCACTTCATGTGCTTGCCTGTGAGCAAGCTGTAAATGATAATTGCCGCGCCGATCAACGGCAGCGGCACGAACGCCAATCTTATTTTCGGCCCGCGAAAATATTCCGTGCTTGCAGCGCCTATCTGCGCGCCGATGGCTGCGCCCGTATGCATCACTAGCGCAATCATTATGTCAACGTTCCCTTTGATCGCGTGCGTGATAGTTCCGTAGCTTGCCGAAATGACCACTTCAAACAGGTCTGTCCCGACAGCTACGTGAGTCGGAACGCCGAGCAAATAGACCATCGAAGGCATGCGGATGTACCCGGCTCCGCCGCCAAGAAAGCCGCTAAAAAATCCGCCGACAAATGCGACCAGCAAGATAGCCCAGAGCGAAATGCGCTCGATGCCCGACACGGGCAGGTGAATCATCGGCGGCAGCTTAATCGCGTGAACGCGCTTGGCGATGTGATCGAACGCCGATTCATCGTACTTGCCTTCGGGCTTAGGCAGTTGAACGCCCGACATCTCAGCTTCGCGCTCGCGCTCGCGCTGCATCTTAATTGTTTGCCAGCTCTCCCACGCAACGAAACCCGAAATCGAAATCAACACGAACACAAAAGTGATGCCGACGACCTGATCAACGTTCGCCCTGTGCTTGAGTGCTTCAATCCCCTGCGCGCCAGTTTCAACACCGGCAATCGTGCCGATGACCATTATCAAGCCAAGCTTAAGGTCAACATTGCCGAGCGCGCGATGTTTCTTCGCGGCGACGATTGATTTGCCGACTATGTGAGCAAGGTCAGTTCCGACTACGAAATTCATCGGCACGCCGACGGCGAAAAGCGACGGGCCTGCGAGGAAGCTGCCGCCAACGCCGAAGAACCCGCCAAGCATTCCGATTATGAACCCGATGGCGACGAGGTAGAATGGACTGATATGAGTTTGAGAAATCAGAAAATCCATTCAGCCTCCGTCATTCGTTTCTCGAACGAATGAATCGCAACAGCGCGCTCGTGATCATTTCGAGGACGACTCCCTGCCCCACAATCAGCGCGAGCGCAGCAATCGCATAGTGAACTTTGCTGTGACCGTAAATATCCTGTAGCCAGTGTTCCAGAAGGTGCAGCACGAAGAAAACGTACGCGACCACGAGCGCCGCATAAATCACAAGCTCGATGAGAAACGATCTGAGAGGATGCGAGGGCCTGTCGTCCACCAGTCTCCTTGGTTGTCTCCCAATAAAATCACGCTGCGTCAAGCCGATGTAGGATGATATAACACTCGCTTTGATTCTTGAAGAGGGCGAGCGAAGAAAGGCGCACACGTTCAGCACATGCTTCGACACAATAAAAAAATGGGAGCCTGGCGGCTCCCGGAGGTTCACACGAGGAAGATCGTGTTTCGAGGAGGTTGTCCTTTCAATCGCGGGTCAGAATGCGTAGCGAATCTGAATGCGCCCGTAACGGCCAACAGGCGTACCCGTCGGGCCGACGATTCCGCCGTCATTCAAACGCACATTGTTGAAGAACGGATTGAGCACATCGCCGTTGCTGTTGTCGCTGCCGATGGCTGGATTCGCCCACGTGAAGTTCGGGTGATTGAACACATTGAAGAAGTCGAATCGCAGTTCGAGCTTATGATTCTCAAACGGCATGCGGAACGCTTTGTTCAGACTAACATCAAACGTATTCAACCGATTCGCCCGAAGCGTGTTGCGCCCCGCGAGATTTGTCCTCACGTTCGGATCAACGAGATAGCGCACGTTGACCGGATTCACCGGATCGCCGTTCGCATCAACGTATCCTGTTGGCGATGCCAGGCCAAACAGGTCCGCGAGTATTCCGACAGAGTTCGCAGGCGCATTGAGATTAACAATGGCCGGACGGTCATTCGTGCTCTCAAGGTCGCCGTTTAGGTCAATCCCATTGACGAACGGAGTCTCGACTGCTCCCGATTGAATGCGATAAACGCCCGACAAGGTCCAGTTGCCTGCAATCTGCCCGATAAGGCCGCGACGCGGGCCGGGCAGCTCATAGATAAACGTCCACACGGCGCGATGCGGAACATCGAAGGTGGCGACGCTGCGATCAACGCTTCGATCAAACGGATTAGACGCGCGGCTCGCTCCGCCCGATGTGACGAAGACTTCGCTGTTGACGTTATCAATCGCCTTCGACCACGTGTAGGCGAATCGGAAGAGCAACCCGTCGCGGAATCCGCGCTCGACGCGAGTTTGAAGCGAATGATAGATCGAATCTCCGCCGTTCGTTCGAGCCACAATCGAGCCGCGTTCCGGGTGAAGCCTGACGCCGTTCACGCCCGGATTCAGTTGCTCGTTGATGAACAACCTGATGCCGCGCGTGCCGACATAGGCCGCGTCAACGATGAAGCTGCCCGGCAGCTCGCGCTGCACGCCGAAGTTCCAGGTGTATGTCTGAGGGTTGACGAGGTTCGGCAGAATCGTCGTAACAGCGGCGCGAGGGTTTGGCGCTCCCGTTGTCGGAAGCGAATTGACGCCAGCGTTAGCAAATCCACGACCGCCTACGGTCGAGCCGAGCGTTGTCACGCCGAAGACGTTAGGCGATGCGGCTGCGGTATTGCTCAGGATGTTGTTGAAGAAAACATCGTAGCCGATTCCTACGCCGCCGCGAATCACGGTCTTGTCTTCGCCGAACAGCCAATTTGCAAAGTGAGGCGTGTAGGCGAAGCTGAAGCGCGGCGCGAAATTGTTATTGTCGCGCTCTTGCTTGACGGGCGTATCGAACGGGCGATCAAATCCGGGAAACGCCGGGAACGGAACGACGTTGAATGGCGTGCCGTAGTTTTCGTAACGCAGTCCAAGATTGAGCGTGAGGTTCTGTTTCACACGCCAGCTATCGTTGATGAAGTAGGCTTGCTGGAAAGCGTTCGGGTGAGTTTCGGGGCTGCCGAAAGACTTCGCGCCAAACGTTCCCTGTGTGCCTGAAAACATATCAACGAAATTGCCAAACGCAGGGAATCCGCCGCCTGATGAAAACGTCAGCGTGCCCTGCTTGTTGAACGGCACGAACTGCATCGCTATCTGCCGGACGAGGTCAGCGCCTGCGCGGATGGTGTGCGCCCCGGTCGTGTAGGTGATGGTGTCCTGGAATTGATAATTGTTGAACAACCGCCCCTGCGGGAAAGTTGACGAGATGCCGCCGATTGCACCGATGCGTGTGATGGTCGTTCCTGCGAAGATGAACTCAGGCCCAAAGTTGATCGCATCGGGATTTCGCGCGCCGAACAAGACGTTGAATCTTCCGTAGGCGAATCGAAACTCGTTCGTCATCCTTGCCGAAAGAACGCGGGTGTAGTTGCCATAGAGATTCTGAACGCGCGACGGAACGTCAACGGCGAATCCCTCAAACGGGGTCGGGAATTGATTCGTGACCTTCTGATCTGTAAGCAGGTAGCGCACGGCGAAGCTGTTGTTTTCGCTCGGAGTCCAATCAACACGAGTCAGCAGGTCATAGGTGTTTACGGGCGCTGGCGAAAACGTAGTCACGGTCCCGAATTGAATATCGGGTCGCCCGCCGCCGAGCGGAACGTTGACGAGATTAGTTGAGCCGCGAAGATTTCCGACAACAGAAAGATAACGATCAAGGTTCGCGCTTCGGCCTTCGGGGAAGAGCGCGCGCAAGGTTTGAAAGCCCTGCTCGGTCGGAACTACGGCAGAAGCCGAGACGCCACCTGCTCGCGTGAGCGTCGGTTGAAACGTCCCGAAGAAAAAGAGTTTGTCTTTCTTGATAGGTCCGCCAAGCGAAAAGCCGAAACTGTTTTGCGTATAGACGGGAACCGATGTGAGTCCTTCGTTGGCTTTCTGTCCCGGCGAAAGCGACGCCAGCGCGCTCGTGTCAATCGTGTCATAAACAGAGCCATGAAATTGATTCGTTCCGCTCTTGGTTACGACGTTGACGACAGCGCCGCCCGCTCGTCCGTACTCGGCAGAGTTGTCGCCGCCAAGGACAGTGACTTCTTTGTATCCGTCGCGCAGTATGGGCTGAATCTGCTGGCCCGTTATCGAGTTGTCGTTGTTGTCCGTGCCGTCAATCAATTGGTTGTTAGCGCGTGCGCGAAGCCCGTTGATGTTGAACTCAGTGCCTTGCACGAAACCACCAGCGAGCACGCCGGGGTTTGTCACGCCCGGAAGAGTGAAAACGAGGCTCGTCGGGTTGAGCGTTGCAATCGGCAGATCTGTTATCTGTCTTGTTTCAATCGTATTGGTTCGCGCGCCGTCCTGTTTTTGTAGGATGATGTTCGAGTCGGCGTTGATGTTGACGACTTCGGTTTGCGCGCCAAGCTCAAGCGTGAAGTCAGTCGTCGTAGCCTGAGCGGCGACGATGACGACGTTTTCGCGCGTAACGGTCTTGAATCCTGAAGCGGCGACTTCGACTTTGTAAGTGCCGGGATCAACCGCGTCAATGCGGAAGTTGCCTTCCGATGTTGTAGTCGTCTCGCGCGAGGTGTTGGTCGCTGTATTGGTGATCTTCACCGTCGCAGCCGAAACGACTGCGCCCGCAGGGTCCGTGACGGTCCCGACGATTATACCTTTGCTCGATTGCGCAAATGCCGCGCCTAGAAAGAGCGGCACGAGCATCGAAGCAATAAGCGGCAGCATCGCCGCAAGAGCAAGCGATTTTGTTTTACGAAGGTGCCTCATTGTGTCTCCTTTGAATGGTAAAAGCTAATCTCATAAACCAGAGCGCACGGGTTCTTGAAGGATGAGGGATGAAAATGATTTGAAATCTCAAATCTCACGTTCCAAATGCGCGATTCAATGGCTCTTTTTCATCCCTCATCCTTCATCCCTCTGAGAACGCTGCGCGGCGCGGCGGGCTTGATTGGTTATCGGCCCATACCTGTGAAGCACGGCGCGCCGCGCAAGACCGTTAGAAGATAAACTTCAACGCAAGCTGCACGTTGCGGCGCTGTCACCAAACGCTTGCGATGAAACCTGACATTTCTTCTCCGAGCGAAAGAACCTGTTTTGTCCTTCATCCGCGCCTCCATCTGGAGCGAGCTTTTAAGTTGCGCGCGCTCGATTTAGGCGCGCACCTTTTCTTTTTTGAGCAACGGACTGCGACACTGGTTTGCAGGTCGCAACGAGTTTAGGCTCGATTTCAGATTGGCGAAACAGGTTTGGGATGAATGCCTGCTGTAGAGTGACGGATTGGCCGAATTGCGTGATGGATTCTGTTTCGATTGAAGTTGTCCTGCGATCAAGTGCGGAGGCAATTCAAAATTCAATGAGTGACGACAGCCAGCGCACGGCCGCCGTCACTCGTTTGCCTTGTCAATGCAAAGCAATCTCTCCAGTCCATTTTTTCGGATCAGCCCAATCAAGATTATTTTGGACTTTGCTGACCTTTTTTGTAGTCGGATCATAAACGTACATGCCTCTGCTGGTTATGGTGAAGACTGGCACGCCATGTTTGTCCGCGAGCGTCAGGTCATCGTCTTGAGGCTGAGGGCTAGAACTGTTTGGATGCGTGTGAATGACGGCAATCGTTGCGGGATGCCATGCGAAAGTAACCTTCTTGTATTCATTGGTAGCACCTATTGATCTTGCGCCAAAACTGCCGTCGGCCATTCTCAGGATCAAGACAACACTTTCTCTGCTTGCCGTGCCACCGCCCGAAGACGCCCATGCTTTTCTGAATTCAGATGTCATCTTGTCGTCGAACTTCGATATGACGAAGGCTGCGCTCTTTATCACGCTTGCGCTATCAGCGTTTGCCGCTTCGCCTTCGGCAGAATCTGACGGCTGTTTGGCGTCATTATGGTTGAAGAAGACAAGCCCATTAAAACACACCGCTTGAGGCGATGATGCTACGAGTAAGAGAGCAATCGCGGCCAGTTCAAACATGCGCTTCATAACAAACTCCGTCCGGGCTTGGATTCGCCTGGCAGGCTTGGGCCGATAGCCTGCGCGACAACTCGCGGGCGTTTCCGCCCGAACGCGCCGCGTTGTTGTGGTCGGAGTTTAAGCCGAGCGCATTATTGCGAAAACAATTTTGGGACGAACGATTAGTCCTCTGTGGCAAGTCAGCCGAATCGCGTGACGAATAACCGCGCGCCTATAACGGCCTGCCCAGAGCTTCGTGCAGTTTCTCTCTGTAGTTGCGCGACAGCGTAAGTTCCACACCGTCTTTTAGAATGATGCGATACTCGCCGTGAAACCAGGGTTGAAGCTCCTGTATGCGATCAAGGTTGACGATTGCCGAGCGATGAACGCGCACGAACTTTTTCGGATCGAGCTGGCTTTCGAGCGCGCTTATCGTGTCGCGCAGCAAGTAAGAGTCTTTGCCCGCGTGCAGCCGAACGTAATTGCCTTCGGCTTCGAACCATTCGATCTCTTCGGTCTTAACAAAAAAGATGTGCCCGTTCATCTTTATTACCAACCGTTCGAGGTGAACTGGCCTGTTCTTGATCTGTTCGAGCGCCTTCAAAACGCGGTCGTTCAGGGATTCGCTTCTTTCGCTTGTGATGTGAGCCTTTGCGCGAGCAAGCGCCCTGTCGAATCGCTCCTGATCGAACGGCTTCAAAAGATAATCGAGCGCATAGACTTCAAAGGCGCGCACCGCGTATTGGTCGTAGGCCGTGACGAAGATGATCGCGGGAAGATTATCAGGGTCAATCGCTTCAAGCACGGCGAAGCCGTCCATGCCGGGCATCTCAACGTCGAGAAAAACGAGATCGGGCATGTGTTTCAGGATTGTCTCAATCGCATCGTGGCCGTTGGCGCATTCTGCGATTACTTCGATCTGGCTGTCGCCTTTGAGCATATCGCGGAGGCGCTCGCGGGCGAGCGGTTCGTCATCTACGATGAGCGTGCGGATAAAGATCGAGCCAGACATTCTTATCCCTCCCCCGCCTCTTACGGCTTTAACGTAGGAATGCGATCTCAGGTTCGATTTTGAGTTTAATTGGACTAGCGTTTGAAGGGGATTTCGAGAATTACAGTCAGCCCGCCTTTTGAAGTGTTGGCGAGATCGAGGCGATGATCGGAGCCATAAAGCTGTTGAAGCCTGGCTTCGGTATTGGCCAGCCCAACGCCTCCTTTCACGATTCGGCCTGAGCCTCCGTTTGCGGGCAGGCCCGGACCATTGTCTGTTATCTGGACATGAAGGATTCCGTTGAAGCGGCGGGCTTCAATCTCTATGCGGCCCGGCTTGGTTCGCGGGGCGATGCCGTGCTTGATGGCGTTTTCAACTATCGGCTGAAGGATTAAATTTGGCAGCCGAGCGTTGAGCGTTTGCGGCTCGATGTTCATCTGCACAGTCAGTCGCTCGCGGAAACGAACGCGCTCGATTTCAAGATAGCATTTCAAAAATTCAAGTTCCTCTTGAAGCGATACTTCCTGCGTCCCGGCGTTTTCCAGAGTCAATCGCAGAAAGTCGCCTAGCCGCGCAATCATGCGGTCGGCGGAGACAGGGTCTTTGTGAATGAGCGCTGAGACGGAATGGAGAGTATTGAAAAGGAAGTGCGGCTGGAGCTGCATCTTGAGGGCTTCGAGCTGCGCCTGCGCCAGTTGGGCTTCGAGCCTTGAAGCTCGTATCTCGCCTTCGCGATAGCGGCGATAATAATTGAGCGCGTAGCTGATGAGCAGGATCAACCAGTAGATCATCGCGCCGTAATCGAAAAATCCGTAAACGTTCAACAATAGCTTCGTGAATGAAAAGTCGTCGTAGGAATTCCAGACCAAGGCTATGAAAAGCAGGTCTCGCAGTATCCTTGTCCCCAAACCCGCGACCAACGAGACTCCGACATGGATGGCGAGGCTGCGGCCCCAGGCGGCGCGCTCAAGCGGAAAGCGCCGCGCGAGCCACAAAGTGAGCGGCGTGAGCGCGGCCCACGCGTAAGCGAAAGCCATCTCGGCTAAGAACACTTTGTGCCAAGCGGGCGGCTTATCGCGTCGGCTGACGACCATGTAAGTCTGGCTCGTAAGAAAAAGCCCGAACAGCGTCCACACGCCGAGAATGAGGACGATGCGAAGCCATCGGCGCTCTAATATTTTCGCTATCTCCATATTGCTCTCAGCAGAAGAGTCCCGTTTCATTGCGCGCTACCGCGCACAAGATAGCATGACTATCTGACATTCCGCCTCCAAAAAAACAGGATGCTGAATGATTGAACGCATGTGCCGCCGACGGCGTTCAGCCATCGAGGTTCAGTCTTTACATCGAGCGGTGCTGTTGATTGCGGCGGGAAGAAATCCCGCCCGCGCATCTGAAACTATCGCTACAGCCTGACTATTCTACGCTCCGCGCCGGACGGTGAAAGTGCATTGTGACGAGCGGGCCTTTTTGAGTGATGAATTGGCCTTATAGAGTGACGAGCGTGAGAATTTGGAAGAGGCATTTACCTCTAAACTTTAATCTGCCGTCCGCGGTTTTGAGGTTTCAACCTGTGATAGCAATCACTGCCAGTCGTGACACCCATCATAGATTCAATACTCGTGAGGATATATCATTTGCAATCGCAATCGGACATGTATAAGCTAGAACTGCTCGAATCGCCGCCTGATGAAAGGCAACAAGGAAAACAGAATCAATTGAGCGCATGGCAACGTGAGAAATTTTCGCTGTCAATGCTTATCTCCGCGCTCATCGGCGAAATTCCTCCGGTCTCCATTAACCTCGTAATTCTCCATGCGCTCGTTTGGTAATCACACAGAGACGAAAAAGGAGAAGTCGAAATGAAAACCCAAATGGCTCCACAAACAAAGGGGATTCTCGTTCCCACTGAAATTAGAACCGAAAGCACAGAAGCGATGCTTGAATCCATTAACGAGATTTATCAGGCAGTCGAGCGTCGCGCTTATGAATTATTCGAAGAGCGCGGTCGCGAGCCCGGGCACGATCTTGAAGATTGGATTCGAGCCGAGCAGGAGTTGTTATTTCCCGTTCAGGTCACGCTGCTGGAATCGGACCACGACTTGAAAGCTCGCGCCGAAGTGCCCGGCTTTAACGCGGATCAGTTGCACGTAGCCGTTGAGCCGCGCCGCCTCGTGATAACGGGAAAAGCCGAGCAGCAGGCTGAATCGATAGCAGGCGAAACAGAGACGACCGAGCGTCGCTACAACGCAATTCTCCACTCGCTTGACCTACCGGTCGAGATTGATCCGGCGAGCGCGAGAGTCGCGCTTCAGGACGGGGCGCTCAACATCACTGCTCTCAAGACAGATGAGAACGATTTGACTGAATAGTGAACCGATAAGTTTCCCAGGGTCTGGGCAGAGTACAAGCAGCAGAAAAGGAAAGGGGCCATTGGCGGCTTCGTCAGCTTTTTTGTGCGCAATATCAAGAGGCCTGGCGAGCTTTTCTTGAGAGGTATTGCCCTAGAGGTCAAACAGAGTACGCACAGAGATGAAAAACAAGGCTCTCTGTGCGTACTCTGGCAGCGAAATGACAACGGAGCGCGAAGAGATGGCAATCTAATTCCCGTTGCGCTGAATTGATTCGACGAATTTCACAAGAGAGTAAATGTCGGCATTCCTCTGAAGCTCGCCGCTCGTCTTTCTAAACACGGTTCCCCAAACAGGCATCTGGCTCGTGCCGTGGGCGTCTATCGCTTTTTCGCCGTCAATGGTCGTCTGCACACGATAAAACGGGAACTTTTCGCCCGGCGGTTGAAGCAGCGTCAGGTCGGGCGCTCCGTTCTTCAGCAGCGCAGCTACTTTCCCCTCTCCTCTGCCGCTCGGCCCGTGACAGGATGCGCAGTATTGAAGAAAGAGCTTGCGCCCTTTCTCGACGTAAGGCGATTTCTTCTCTTTTGCCACCACGCCGACCGAAAGCATCCAGCACAGCACAATGACTGACAGAATCACTGTCGCAATTGCAATTGTTCTCTTCATAATAGCCCCCTCTGTGAAGCCACTGGCATTAATCCAGCGCGAAGGTTCATGCCAGAATCTACGGCTGATTCTCCTTTGACCAGTCGGCCCACGAACTCTTCGTCTGCCCCGCGCTTCCAACAAAAAGGCCGGGCATGATTAATTCACACCCGACCTTTCTTTGCTACATCAGTCGGCCTTAGCCGCTTTGGCCTCGACCCCTTTTCTCGCTTCGATTGGAACGTAGTCGCGCTCGCCCTGTCCGAGATAGACCTGACGCGGGCGCGCGATCTTCTGCTCGTTGTCTAACAGCATCTCTTCCCACTGAGAGAGCCATCCCGACGTCCGGGGTATCGCAAACAGCACCGGGAACATGTCCACGGGGAACCCCATCGCCTGATAGATTATCCCTGAATAGAAGTCGACGTTCGGATAGAGCTTGCGCGAAACGAAGTAATCGTCTTCGAGCGCGATACGCTCAAGCTCCAGCGCGATGTCAATCACGGGATTCTTGCCCGTAACTGAGAAGACCTCGTGCGCGATCTGTTTGATTATCCTCGCGCGCGGATCGTAGTTCTTATAGACGCGATGGCCGAAGCCCATCAGCTTCACTTCGCCCGCCTTCACTCGCTTGATGTATTCAGGCACGTTCTCCTTCGAGCCTATCTCGGCGAGCATTCTGAGCACTGCCTCGTTCGCCCCGCCGTGCAGCGGCCCATAGAGCGCAGCAGCCGCTCCCGCGACGGCTGAGTATGGGTCGGCGTGTGAGCTTCCGATTGACCGCATAGCGTTGGTCGAGCAATTCTGCTCGTGGTCGGCATGCAATATGAAGAGCACGTCGAGCGCGCGTTCAAGCACGCGGTTCGGCTTGTATTTCACTTCCGTCATCCGAAACATCATGTTCAGGAAGTTGCCCGTGTAGCTCAGGTCATTGTCGGGATAGTCGTAAGGCATCCCGATTGAATGGCGATAGGCGAACGCCGCGAGCGTCGGCATCTTCGCTATCAATCGCGTAATCTGTTTGCGCCGCGCGGCGATGTTGAAGATGTCCTTCGCGTCCGGGTAAAAGGTCGAAAGCGCGCCGACTGTGCTGACGAGCATCCCCATCGGGTGCGCGTCGTAGTGAAAGCCGTCCATGAATTTCTTTATGTTTTCATGAATGAAGGTGTGATGCGTGATGTTCCACTCCCACTCCTTCAACTGCTGAGCCGTCGGCAGCTCGCCGTTAAGGAGCAGGTAAGCAACTTCAAGATAAGTGCTGCGCTCGGCAAGCTGCTCGATTGGATAGCCTCGATAGCGCAGGATGCCTTTGTCGCCGTCAATGAATGTGATCGTGCTCTTGCACGAAGCCGTGTTCATGAAAGCCGGATCGTAGCTCATCATTCCGAACTCATCGTCCGACACTTTGATCTGCCGCAGGTCTTTTGCTCGTATCACCCCCTGCTCGATTGGAATTTCGTACCGCTTCCCTGTCCGATTGTCTATAATTGTCAGCGTGTTCTCCATACTTCCTCCTACTTTTGCATTTCGAGCTGCTTCTTTTTGTACGGCGCGTAGCGCGGAACCCACATCTCCGCGTCAATTCGCCGTTCTAGTTCTTCCTGCGTCGTTGCGCTAGTCAGCCCAGCGCGCTGCGCTTCTGTTCCTACAGCAACTGCGACGCGACGCGAGACTTTGCGTATCTCTTCAAGCGGGGGATAAAGCGACGCCTTCGGGTCGCGCAGAATGGGCGAAAGCTCTGCGAGCGAGCGCGCAGCCGCAACGAACATCTCGTTTGTGACTCGGCGCGCTCCCGATGCGATGACTCCAAGCCCTACGCCCGGAAAGATGAATGCGTTGTTGCACTGGCCGATGTGAATTAAGTGGTTGTCGTAAGCAACAGGCGCAAACGGACTGCCCGTTGCGACAATAGCGCGGCCCTCAGTCCAGTTAATCAAATCAATAGGCGCGGCTTCGCTCTTCGACGTTGGATTCGAGAGCGGAAAGATTATTGGCATCCCAACGTGCGCGGCCATCGCGCGTATTACCTCTTCGGTGAATGCTCCCGGCTGGGCCGACGTGCCGATGAGAATTGTTGGATGAACGTTTTTGACCACATCGAGCAACCCGATAGCGTCGCGCTCGGCGAGAGTCCATTCCTTGACCCGATCAAGCGGCTGCGCGTATCTCAGTTTGAATGACTCAAGACCTTGTCTCGCCGTGTGCACAAGCCCGCGGCTGTCAATCAGAAAGATTTTCGATTTAGCTTCCTGCGCGTTAAGTCCTTCGCCCATCATCGCTGAAACTAATTGATCGCTTATGCCCGTCGCGGACGAACCGGCTCCAAGTATTACAATTCGCTGGTGGCTTATCCGCTCGCCTTTTACTTCCATCGCCGCAAGCAATCCGGCAAGCGTGACTGCGCCCGTGCCCTGAATATCGTCATTGAATGTGCAGAAGCGGTCACGGTAACGCTCAAGCAAACGGCTGGCGTTGTTTTTTGAGAAGTCCTCCCACTGCAGGAGAGCCTCAGGGAATTTTGCCGTCACCGCACGCACGAATGTTTCGATGAACTCGTCGTATTCGGCTCCGCGCACGCGCCTGTGGCGTGCGCCGAGGTAGAGCGGATCGCTCAGAAGGCTCTCATTATCTGTCCCCACGTCGAGGATGATTGGAAGCGTTGTCGCCGGATGAATGCCCGCGCAGAGCGTGTAAAGTGAAAGCTTCCCTACGGGGATTCCCATCCCGCCAACGCCGAGATCGCCCAAGCCCAGAATCCTTTCGCCGTCGGTCACAACGATCACCTTGACGTCTCTGTTCGGCGCGTTGTCGAGTATCGTCTCGATGTCGTCCTGCGCGTAAGAGATGTAAAGCCCGCGCGGGCGGCGATAAATATGGCTGTAGCGCTGACAGCCCGCGCCGACGACAGGCGTGTAGATTATCGGCATCATCTCGGTGATGTGTTCTTGAAGCAGCCGATAGAAGAGTGTCTCGTTGCGGTCTTGCAGGCTTGTCAGAAATACGTAACGCTCAAGGTCAGACTCTTTCAGTTTGTAGTTCTCGTAAGTGCGCAGGAGTTGCTCGTCCATCGTTGAGGCGTGAGGCGGCAACAGTCCGAACAGCCCGAATTCGCGTCGCTCGTTTTCTGTGAATGCACTGCCCTTGTTCAGGAGCGCGTTATCGAGGAGCGCTTGGCCTGATAGCGATATTTCTATCGGTTGAATTGATTGCTCGCGCGGCTCGGCTACCTTTGTGGAAATCATCGCCCTTCCTTCGACAGGTAAATGGCCGCAAGCGGCAAGGCTCCATTCACACCGCTCGGAAAAATGCAGGGATAAAAAACCCCTCGGCAGCGCCTGCGGCCAATCAGTATTTTCAGACCAAGCCCGCCGCAGTCTCTAGCGCGCCCATCACACCTCGTTGTGACGCCCGTCACTTTTTTGCAGCTTTTCAAACTTTTTTCACCCGCCGCGAGTCAAGATTATGAACAGCGAATATTTCGGAGCCGAGCGAACGCCTGCTCCGACTTTGAAGATATATTAACCGGCTCGATTAATTGGGCCGCAAAAAATGAAGGAGCATTTATATGATTAAGAGAAAAGGATTCGTATTTGCCCTGCTTGTTGTGATGCTAATTGCGTCGAGCGTTGCAATGGCTCAAGGGCCGATGATGCCGCGTGGGCCACGCGCGCAGGCGGAACCGGGCGCCGGACTGCTCAGATTGAAGGACTATCTGGGATTGACCGATCAACAGGTCAGCGACATGAAGGCGCTCATCAAGAAGCACAGGGATGCGGCGGTCCCTCTCGTCGAGGAAATGAAGGCGAAGCGCGAAGTCCTGCGCGCCGCGCTTGACGGTGCGGAGCCGAACGCGACGACTGTAGGGCAGTTGGTGATTGCAGAGCGCGGATTGGGCAAACAGCTTCGGGCGCTCAACGAAAAGCTGCGCGCGGATTTGCTGGCCATTCTGACGCAGGAACAGAAGGATAAATTGTTAATGCATGGCCCGATTGCTGGCCCGCGCGCGCGTCGCGGCGGAAGATAATTCCGGTTTTAATCTTCTGGCCTTGCCGCGTGGTCGCGCGGCGGGGCCGCCTTGACGCTCCGGGTTTCATTTCGTCCCGCTGATTGCTCAATCCGCGGTAGTGTCCTAATCCTGTGTTGCTGTGCAAAGGAGAGTAGGGGCGGGTCTCGACCCGCTGCGCGGGTTCCCGGCCCGAACTGCGCCCAAGCGCGATGAAAGAATGCGGTATTTACCGAATGCTTTCATTGCCTTCGGCAATCCGGGCAGCCCTTGTGGCTGCCCCTACAATCAACTGCACGCCGTCAATTAATCAGCCGCACACCTTTAAGACGCTACCCAATCCGCTTGTTCCGAAGGCCGCTTCGTTATACATTATATGCGGTGGCCGCTGTCGGCATAATAACTCGGTGAAGGACGATGAAGATAAGAGCGAACGAGCGACAACAGATAAGCGACATCGTGCGCGAAGAGCTTGACCGCGCCAACCACCGCATAAACGAAAGGCTCTCTCAATACGAATGCAATCCGGCTGTTAGCAAAGAAGACGAGCTTGATAGAGTTCGGCGCTTTTACATGGAGCTTGCCAACAACGACTGGACCGAAGATGACGAAGAAGCATTGAGCGCCTACTCGAATTACAGCGAGGCCGAGCTGAAAGACATGATGCGCGAAGCGTTTCGCCGCTCGCGAATTTACCCATTGCCCAGCTTCGCATCGCTGATGAACGCGCTGAGAAAAACGAACGGACATATTGAAGGCGCTGGCCCGCTCACGAATCCTGACGCCGTCTCAGCAGCCGAGCGCGAGCGCATCGCGAACCTGCTTCACAGGGAACTCGAAGACGCGGCCCGCGAGATTGCATCACGTCTCAAGCTGGGCGACACGAAAGCCGAGATTGTGCGCGAGCAGCTTGAAGAAGTTGAAGGAGCTATAATAAGCTGCTTCACCCCGCTCGTTTGAAGCGACGGCGAAGCGCCTTTGAGAATATGCGACACAGTTGGCAGGTGGCGCGCCTTCGAGCGCAGGAAGGATAATCTGCGCAAAGCGTCGCTGCTAACCCAAATAGGAGAAGCGATACATTTTCGGAGGAGAAATCAGGATGGCAGAATACCCTGCTCAATACATAAAGAACGCGGATCGGACGGCCACGAAGGAAGGCTGGCCGCTCATCGGGTTAATCATTCTCGATATGATCGTCACCGTTGTGGCGCTCTACATCGTAGGCGAGATAGCTAACAAGTTATTCTGATTTCAAGAAGCGACCTTAAACAATCCGGCAAGCATTGGACAAAGAAGATAACGGCGCAACACCTGCCGAGCGGTTGAACTACTTCAACTATTTCACCGAAGTCGAAGAGGAATTCGTTCGCCGTCGCGGGAAATCTCTGCTCATCTCGCCAATGGAATGGGCGCTCGTCGAGAGCTGGAAGAACGCAGGCATTCCGCTCCACGTCGTGCTTCGCGCAATCAATCAAGCGTTCGACGCTTACGACGCGCGCCCAAGAAAATATCGCCGCGTCAATTCGATATTCTATTGCCAGCAGGAGGTCGAGGCGACTTACGCCGAATACTGCCTCGCCATGGTCGGCTCAAGCCCTGCGACGAATGAAGCTGTCGAAGACAAACCGGGAAAGAAGAAGAAACGCTCTGACAAACAAACCGCCGCGCCGTTTCCTAAAGAAGTGCTGGCGGATTTCTTTACGCGCGCAACCGACGAGCTTCGATCGGCTGAAGCGCTGGCGCGAGAGTCGGGCCGCCGCGAGCTTGAGACTGCGATAGGGCGCGCACGCTCGCGCGTTGATGAGATTGCAGCCGACGTTGAATCCTCTGCGCAGGTTGATGCTGAAGCAATTGAGCGCGACCTCGATTTGATTGATCGAATGATTTTGGAAGCGGCGCGAAAGACGTTCGGCGAAAGCGAGATTGAAAAGATTCGCGCGGAAGCCGAATCGCGATTGAAGGCTTATCGCAAGAAGATGGACCGCGCCATTTATGAACAGACGGTTCAGAACTTCGTCTTGCGCCGCTTGCGCGAAATGTCCAACGTTCCCCGCCTCAGCCTGTTTTATCTCTAATTCAGTATTGCGAACTAACTTTGCAGTTGTCTGCGACAGCTAAGCATCACGTTGCAGGGACAAAGACTAAATTCGCAATCTGAAAACTGCAATCGCATCCCCTGTTCATTCCTTGATGAATCCTGTTATGTTGAAAATGTGAGGGGCGATTTGCTCAAAATCGGAGACGTGATAGAAGTGACGGCAGAGCGCATGGCCTACGGCGGCGAGGCTGTGGCTCGCCACGAAGGGCTTGCCGTCTTCATTCCGTTTGCCGCGCCGGGCGACCGTCTGCGCGCGCGCATAACCGAACGCAAAAAGAATTTCGCTCGCGCCTCGATTGAAGAGATCATCGTGCCGTCGCCTTTGAGGCGCGCACCCATCTGTCAATACTTCGGCGAGTGCGGTGGCTGCCAGCTTCAGCACATGACTTACGAGGCGCAGCTTGATGCGAAAGTCTCTTTCATACGCGATGCGCTGCGAAGAGTTGGCCGCATTGATTGGCCACAGCCTATCGCTACTCGTTCAGCCAGCGAGTTCGGCTATCGCACGCGAGCGCGGGTGAAGATAGCGCGAGCCGAACGCGACGCTGGCAATCATTCGCGAGCCATAGGATTTAACTGCGCAGCCTCGCACGAAGTTCTCGACGTTGCGGGTTGCCCGATACTCACGCCTGAGCTTGACCGCGCGCTGCACACTCTGCGCGCTTCGATCAATGAGGGAGCTAACACGGAATCGCGCATCGCTGATCTATCAGAAGTCGAGATTGCATCGGGCGAACGGGGCGTGGCATCCGCGCCTGAAATCGCTGGCATATCTTCAGCGACGCTTCAGCGCACGATTCGCGGAGCAGTTTACCGGTACGACGCGGCGACTTTTTTTCAGGTGAATGGGCTGCTGCTAAATGAACTTGTTGACGAAGCGGTGAATGATTATTCAGGAAGGCTGGCGATTGATCTTTATGCTGGGGTGGGACTCTTTACGATTCAACTCGGTCGCCGCTTTGAGCAAGTCCTAGGGGTTGAATCCGACGCGCGTGCTGCCAAGTTCGCGCGACAAAACATCCGCGCAAACAATCTTTCAAACATCGCGTTTCATAAGAATCGCGCCGAAAGCTGGCTCAGAGATTTTCTCGCACGTCGCGGCGCGCAAAGCGCGCCGGTTGATCTTGTGCTGCTAGACCCGCCGCGCGCTGGAGCAGCCGAAGCGGTCCCCTTTATCGCGTCGCTCAAGCCATCATTAATAAGTTATGTTTCGTGCGACCCGACGACGCTTGCGCGCGACCTCAGAAAGCTGATGGATTCAGGCTACGAGCTTGCGCGAGTGACAGCCATTGATCTATTCCCGCAGACATACCACGTTGAAACGGTCGCCGCGCTTCGCCGCAGTTGAGAGCGTTGGATAAAACCGGCGGCAGCGTCTATACTCAACGTTTTGATTTGGCAGGATTCTTAACGGCCTCGATCAATTAATGCTATGCAAGACAATTCGAGAATCCATTTATCCGTCGTCATACCTGCGTACAACGAAGAGCAGCGTCTGCCGCGAACGCTCGATGATGTTTTATCGTACCTGGCAAACCAGCCGTACAAATCAGAAGTCATAGTAGCAGACGACGGCTCGACGGATGACACGGCGAAGATCGTGCAATCACGCGCGGGCGGCGCGGTTCCGCTGCGACTGGTTCAGCACGCGGACGGGCGCAATCACGGCAAGGGCGCGGCTGTTCGGCGCGGGATGATGGAAGCCACAGGCGAATACAGGCTCTTTATGGATGCGGACAATTCAACGACTATCAACCACGTCGAGCAGTTCTGGCCGCTTTTCAATGAGGGGTACAATGTGGTAATAGGCTCGCGCGGGTTGAAGGATTCAATCATTCCAGTCAAGCAGCCCTGGTATCGCCGTTTGAGCGGCAACATCGGAAATCTGATTATTCGCGGGCTTGCCGTGCCGGGGGTTCACGACACGCAGGCGGGTTTTAAGATGTTCACCGAAACATGCGCAAAGGATGTGTTCCCGCGACTCACGATTGACCGCTGGGGATTCGACATCGAGATACTGGCTGTGGCTCGAAGTCTGAACTATCGCATCAAAGAAGTTCCGATCAAATGGGTGAACGATCCCAATAGCAAAGTGAAGGCGTCGGCTTATCTTGAGGTATTCGGAGAGGTTTGGCGCGTGCGACGAAACCTACGCTCAGGCGTTTACCGGTGAGGAATGCCACCCAGCTTGAGTCTTCTCTTCAAAAGCAATCTGGACAGCACAGCTTTGGCCGCGAAGGAAATCGCGGAAGGCCGAAGCATCAGTTTGAATGACAGCCTGAGTCACGAGCCTGCCATCGAGGTTGAGAACAGCAACAGAGGTAGTTGCTTTATGAACGTCGAAAGCCACATACTTGATGTCACTCATAGTCGCCTCCTGTGGTTGAATTGGATTCATAGCAGTTCCAAATTACCACAAGGGACGACCTTTCAAGATAGCTGTTGGGGGCTGGCAGGTGACGAGCATCATTCGCGCATCAAGCGGCGCGCCTATCTCGATCATTGACCAGGACGGCACGCTCAATCGCATTGCGCGAGCCGCCAATCAGACAGCTTTCAGCAACCTGAGCAAGGACGAGATCAAAAAGCTAATCGGCATATTCAAGACCCCGCAGGGCGTCTTCTTCATCAATCCGTCGGTGAAGGACCCCGTTACGGGTCAGGCCGCTAAGGGCTTGGGCACGTCCTTCCCCGGCCAGGTCTTCTTTGACAACCAGCCGGGACAGACAGGCAACCTTGAGCGCAACTTCATTGATGGCCCGACCTTCTTCAACATTGACGCGTCGGTCATCAAGAACATTCAGTTGAAAGAATCCTTGAGGCTTCAGTTCCGCGCCGAAGCATTCAACCTCTTCAACCATGCGAATTTCTTCCTTGGTCAGAGGCAGGATGTAAACAGCACGAACTTCTTCAAGATCAACTCGACGTTCGGCCCGCGAGTCATTCAACTCGTCGGACGCATCGAGTTCTAATCGAGGCTTATACAATCTCGATTGAAACTGATCGGGCGTTGACTCGAAAGGGTCAGCGCCCATTTTTTTTGCGCTCCGCCGAGCATAAGGGGCTGGCTCTATGACGCAAATTGATGCTATTCTTGCCACTCTGTTTGAAAGCAACACCGCGCATCGAGCTAATCTGCGCGCTATCGCTTGAAGCTCAGGCCCGGCAAATACACCTAAAAGAATAGAGCAAGCGACGCTGCCGGAAGCGGTTTGGAGAGTGTTATTGTAATGACGAGTCGAAAACGGGAAGCTGAGGTCGCAGTCATCGCAAACGAAGCGAGAGAAATCGAGCAGCCGCGCGTGCTGGCAATTGCGCCAGCGTGGAACGAAGGCGAGCGCATCGCCCGCGTGGTTAAGCGCGTGCCGCGCGACGCGGTAGAGACGACGCTTGTGATTGACGACGGCTCGACCGACGACACGGCAGCGCACGCGGAAGCGTCGGGTGCGATTGTCTTGCGCGCGGGAACAAACCGCGGAGTTGGAGCGGCAATCCGCAGTGGAATTGAATACGCCATCGAGCACGGCTACGACATAGTCGTGATGGTGTCGGGCGGGGGCAAGACTCCGCCTGAACAGATACCGCGACTCATCGAGCCTGTTGCGAAAGGCGAAGCGGTGATGGCGCAAGGATCGCGCTACCTTGATGGCGGCGAGTACAAGCGAATGCCGCTGCTGAGAAAACTCGGCACGCGAGGATATACATTTCTGTTTTCGCTCTTTTGCTTTCATCGCGTGACGGACGCATCGAGCGGGTTTCGCGCGATTGACGTTCGGTTGTTCGAGGACAAGCGGATTAATATGAATCAGGAGTGGCTCGACCGCTACGAGCTTGAGCCGTATTTGCTGTTCAAGGCGCTGCGCTTGGGCCACAAAGTGGTCGAGGTTCCGGTGACGATAGAGTATCCGGAAAGCGACGGCATTGCCTACACGAAGATGCGCGCGATAAGGGACTGGTGGAAGATTTTCCGGCCCGTGCTGTTTCTCGGATTGGGGCTGAAAAAATAGATGCGAATTTGTCCTGCTTTCCTGAAATTGTGCTATTATCTCGGCGGGCGCAGGGTAATTGCCTGCAACGCGATTGATAGAGAATACGCTTTTTGAAGCCAGCGGTCTTATTGGCCAACTGCGCAGCCGATTATCATCATTACTCTCATAGGCTGAAAGGTTCTGGCGCGACTTGCGCCAAGTTGCAGAGGCAGGTTATTTCAAGTCGGTGACTCCAAGCTGGTTTAAACTTGGCCCTGTTCGGTAAGTGATTAGGAAGTTTCCCTCCCTGCGCATCTTCTTAGAGTACTGTAGACTCAAGGATGAAATCTATTGAGTCATTCACAAAACGCAGGCGGGGCGACAAGCCTAGCAATTAACTATAAGGTTCATGCAGCGAACGCTATCAAGAAGCTGTTATGCGCAACGCGCCATTAACAATTGACACAACGCACCTTGAAGCCGTCGACAGCCGGATGATTTCCACGATGAGGCTTGTGCTGGCTTTCTCTGCGCTTATGATTATCTATCTCGATCCATCCGAACCGGACCGCCTCGTCCCAATTACTTACACAGCCCTCATTTTATACACGCTCTACAGCCTTGTCCTTTTAATTCTCGCGCTGCGAGAAAGCGCGCTGATGCAGGCGATGAAGAAAGTCGCGCACTGGTTTGACATAGCCTGGTACCTGATTCTGATCGCTCTGAGCAGTGGAACTTCAAGCATATTCTTCTTTCTTTTCTTCTTCTCGATCCTTGTCGCCTCTTTCAGAGGGGGATTCTCTTCCGGGCTTAAAGCAGTTGTAGTTTCGTCCGTGCTTTTCACGATAATCGGATTTGCGACCGCGCCCGCCGCGCCGCAATTTGAGTTGAACCGGTTCCTGTTGCGCCCGATCTATATGCTGGCGCTCGGCTACATGATCGCCTACTGGGGCGGCCACGAGATCACGCTCAAGCGGCGGCTTGCGCTGCTGAAAGAGGTCACGTCGCTATCGAATCCGCGATTCGGCGTTGATCGCACGGTGGGAGTGATTCTCGAAGGCGCGCGCGCTTTTTACGACGCGAACGCCTGTGCGCTCGTTATGAATGACGTTGACGCGAGCCGCCCTCTGTTATGGCGCGCCGACATGCACAACTCTGAAGGCTGGCCACGCCCGACACAGCTTGCTGATGAGATGGCTCGCGAGATGCTCGCGCTTCCGCCGGAGTACGCTGCCATTTATCACGCGAGAAGCAGGGGCTGGTTTTCCTCCGATGCTCAATATTTCGCTTATGACATCAGACAAAACGAGTGCCGGATTGAGGGCAAAGAGGCTTGCCAGAAGATCGCAACCCTGCTTGACGCAGAATCGCTCGTCACCGTTCCGCTGCGACTGAGGAGCGAAGTCGTCGGAAGATTTTTTCTCATATCGAGCCGCAAGCGCGGCTTTGACCGATCAGACGCAGGATTTCTCACACAGGTCATGGAGCAGGTTGTTCCTGTAATCGAAAACATCAGGCTGGTCGACAAGCTCGCGTCTGAAGCAGCCGAGCAGGAACGCCAGCGCATAGCGCGCGACATCCATGACAGCATCATACAGCCGTACATCGGATTGCAGTTAGGGCTTGCCGCGATTCAACAGAAGATTGAAAGAGACGGCGCAAGCGCACGAGACGACATCAGCCGGTTGCAAGCGCACGAGACGACATCAGCCGGTTGATAGAATTGACGAACGCAGGAATAGCCGACCTTCGCCGCTACGTTCGCGGGCTTTGCGAGACGGGCGAGCCGGAAGCGAGCCTGCTCCCGTCGGTCAGAAGATTCGCGGCGAAATTCTCGCAGGCAACGGGCATCTCGGTCCGAGTTGACGCGCGGTCAGAGATTCATGTAAATGACCGGCTGGCCGCCGAAGTCTTCCAAATGATAACCGAAGCCTTGAGCAACATCAGAAGGCATACAGGGGCAAAGGGCGCGACCATCACGCTTGATTGCTGCGATGGCCTTTTGAGGCTCGACATCGAAAACGAGCGCGGCGGCGAGGAAGCTCCTCGTGACTTCACGCCGCGCTCAATCCGCAACCGCGCCGAAGCGCTCGGGGGGCGCGCAAGCGTCGTGCGCTGCGAAAAAGCGACTAAGGTGGTTGTTGAGATTCCGCTGTAAAGCTAGAAGCAAGGCCCGTGCGTGACGCGGGTTTTGCCCGACCGATTACGTCTGCATGGGTAAGTGGGAAAAGTCGTTATGGCCGCTTCTGAAAAAGAGCCTGTCCGCATCCTCATCATTGACGACCACGCGATTGTTCGCGCGGGATTGCGAATGCTCATCGAAGCCCATACAGGGATGAGGGTTATCGGCGAAGCGGGCAATCGCAATCAAGCTTTTGAGGTCGCGGCGCGCGAGCCAGCCGACATCATCCTGCTCGACCTGGACATTGACGGGGAAAACAGCCTCGATTTCATGCGCGATTTGAAGGAGAAGAACCCGCACGCGCAGATCATCATCCTGACAGGAGTGCGCGACCCGGAGCTGCACCGTCGCGCGGTGCGGCAGGGGGCGATGGGGCTTGTGCTCAAGGAAAAAGCGGCGGAGGCGCTCATCAAGGCTATAGAGAAAGTCAATGCGGGAGAGGTCTGGCTTGACAGGTCGCTGACGGCAAGCGTACTCACGCAAATGACCAGCCCCGAAGAGGCTCAAAAGAGCGACCCTGATAAAGCGCGA
Source organism: Blastocatellia bacterium (assembly GCA_035575515.1). Lineage (GTDB taxonomy): Bacteria > Acidobacteriota > Blastocatellia > UBA7656 > UBA7656 > DATLXU01. The sequence goes on along the minus strand of DATLXU010000125.1, from coordinate 1,404 downwards.
ATCGCAATGCTCACCCACCGCGAGCGCGAGATCATTACTCTGGTATGCGAGGGGCTTAAGAACAAGCAGATTGCCGAGCGGCTATACATCAGCGAAGCTACGGTTCGCAATCACCTAACCTCTATCTTAAGCAAGCTGGAATTATCCGACCGCTTCGAGCTTGCGCTCTTCTCCTACAGGCACGGCCTCGCCAAACCGCCCATTTAACCTCGCCTCAAATTCTCAACCTATTCGATCCCCCGTTGTAAATACTCAGCCCAGTACCTGCAGGACTTTACTCCTACAAATAGCTTCAGAGAATCGGGAGTTATTTCCCATATAAAATGTGATTCTGGTCTGATGCCAACTGAGGCCTTGTGAAATATTATATACGCGCAAACTTTTAGCTGGCCCACAGCTATTAAGGTCGTCTCGGGATGACCATTGATTTGCAAACTGCGAATAGTCCGCAATCGCTCGTGTACGGGGCTGTTGAACGTCGCACAAAGCCGCGACTTCGCGCACCCTTTTCAATAAGGATTCGTGGAGCGGGTGAAGGCGGCAAAAGATTCGAGATAGAAACAGCTTTAGATAATCTGAGCGCGGGCGGTTTGTACGCAAAGATTAATCGGTCGGTGGCGCTTGAAGCAAAGCTCTTTTGCGTCATACGGCTTTCGACCGAGGCCGGCGATGACGCGAGCGGGCCGCGCATTGCGGTTCGCGGAATAGTCAAGCGAGTAGAGATTCAGCCGGATGGCTCATGCGGCCTGGCGGTTCTTTTTACGCGCCACAGATTTTTGTAGAAACACGAAGTTCGGTTTTCTTTATAACGAGAAGCTTCAGGTTTGGCAAAATGCCAAGATGTCCCAAGCCAGACAGTGGAGGGACATAAATTGAGGCGGCAGTTTTAGTCCGATTGAGCCGCTGCCAAAATCATCACCCGAAAGTTTTCGGTGAGAAGGAAGGTTTAGCCCCCATGAGAAGATCATCCTCACGTAACAACTCCTCTGTTCATTCACGCACCTTCAACTATCAACGGCCAGCGATCTCAAAGCTGACCAAACTTGTTTCATTCGGCGGCGCTCGCTTTGCGCTGTTATTTTCGCTCGTCGCCATAATGGCCGCAGTTTCCTATACAACTTCATCGTCAAGCAGCAGGCTTACGCGCAGCGCAGCGACCAGTTCGGTTGTAACGGCAAAATCGGCCAGCGCCAGCAGACTTACGCACACGATGAGAAAGCGGCTTTCGGCATTTACAAAAACTATGGCGCAAGCCGACGAGGACGTGCATCAGGTTGGCAGGCTTAATATCGAGCGTCACGGTCACACGGCGGTCCAGCTTGCCGATGGCAGAATCTTGATTATCGGCGGCGAGAATGAAAAAGAAACCGTCAAGGAATCAGAGATATTCGATTCAGGCTCGCG
>DATLXU010000124.1:0-55849 GCA_035575515.1 Blastocatellia bacterium | reverse complement strand
TCGCTTAACCGGCCAATCCAGGTGTGGCACACAGGAGCAGGAGGAGATGACGCGGGAAGCATCCGCCCAGCATTGCCCGCAGGCGTTGCTGCGACAAGCGACGTGACTATCTCTTACAACAACTTCACCTCATCGCAAGCAAGGTGGTTAGCTTTACGGAGAGCTATGCACAGCCCATAGCTATAATTCATCGCAAAGGGAAAATCTTCAGTAACGCCGCGCGCAAGTTCATCCGGATGCTGACTGAAACTCAAGACGTCGCATAACATAAAGGCAAAAAGGTTAATAGGCGAAGAGGAGAAATGTGAATTGCTATCCGAGCCAGCGACTCTTCCCCTTTTCGCCTTTTTCCCATTTAACCTCTTCGCCTCTTGAAATCAGTCGCCCAAATACGTTCCAGCCGGGCCAAGCTTGCCTCCACAGTTCGGCCCGCGCTTGCCGACGACAGAGAGCTTAGTTTGTGTCCGACTGCTGAATACGAAGTAGCCCAGAATCAATGCGCCGATGGCGAAGATCGAATCGCCAGATCTGTACTTGAACAAAGCCTGCTCAAGCGCAATCATGCACTCTTATGGCTATGGACAAGATTGCGGCCCTCAGGCGCACAGCTTTATTTGGCGAGCTTAACGAAGCAGACCTCACTGCGCTGGCCGAGCGCGCTGCGGAGCGACGTCTTGAGCGCGATGAAGTTCTGTTTGTCGCGGGCGAGGAGGCGCGAGGTCTGTACGTCGTAGTTGAAGGGGCATTGCGCGCTTTTCGCGAAAGTATGGAAGGGCGCGAGCAGGTGATTCACGTCGAGCGCGCGGGCGCAACCATCGCTGAGATTCCTGTCTTCGATGATGAGCCGTATCCTTCGACTGTAGCTGCCGATGAAGATTCTGTTGTGTTGTTCATCGAGAAGCGGGACGTGCGGCGATTATGCCTTGAGCATCCGCAGATATCGCTCGCGGCGCTCAAGCTGCTTGCGGGGCGACTCCGCCGCTGCGCCGCGCTCGTTGAAGAGTTGTCGCTTCACGAAGTTGATCAGCGGTTGGCTCGGTTGCTTCTTGCAGAAGCCGGAATGCGCGGCACACGCACGACGAATGGCATCGCCTTTGAGCTTGCTTTGACGAATCAGCAAATCGCAGCGCGCATCGGAACCGTAAGAGAAGTCGTCTCGCGCGCGCTGAATCGGTTGCAGCAAAACGAGCTTATCAAAGTTGACGGCCGCCGCGTGACTATACCGAACGAGCAGGCGCTTGCCGTGTACGCGAGCGAATAAAAGCAGTGGTCAGTTACAATGGCGTTATCGCCTCAAAACAGGCTTCCAGAGCCAGTTTCAAGGCTGTTACCATTCTGGTTGCTGGACACTGACCATTGGCCACTGGAATTGGAAAGACAATGCCAAAAGAAAAAGTTCTTATCGTAGATGACGAGCAGTTAATTCGATGGTCGCTGACGGAGGCGCTGCGCAACTGGGGCTATATGCCGACGGAAGCCGCGACGGGCGCAGCCGCGCTCTCCACGTTCGATGCTGAGCAGCCCGCCGCTGTCCTGCTTGATGTGAACCTGCCGGATATGTCCGGGCTTGAAGTGCTGCGCGAAATCAAGCGCCGCCAGCCCGATGCCGTAATCATTATGATGACCGGCAACGTGCTCGTTGCCGACACAATCGCGGCGCTTCGCGGTGGAGCTTATGACTTCATCGGAAAGCCCATCAATCTTGAAGAGCTTCAAGTCACTATTCGCAACGGCATCGAAGCGCAGTCGCTCCGGAAAGAAGTCCGCTCGATTCGCAAAGAGCGCGCGCGCCAGTTCAGCTTCGATCAGATAGTCGGCCAGTCGCCCGGCATGCGCGAGATGTTCGCGCTCGCCCGCAAGGTCGCCGAAAGCGAAGTGTCATCGGTTTTGTTGCAGGGCGAATCGGGCACGGGCAAGGACATGGTTGCGAAGGCGATTCATTACGGTTCGCGCCGAGCCGACGGCCCCTTCATCGCGATCAACTGCGCAGCGATTCCTGCGACGCTGATTGAGTCGGAATTATTCGGTTATGAGAAGGGCGCGTTCACCGATGCGAAGGCGCGCAAGGAAGGATTGCTCGAACAGGCCGAAGGCGGAACTATTTTTCTCGATGAGATAGGCGAGCTTGAATTGAGCCTTCAGGCGAAGCTGCTGCGCGTTCTGGAAGAGGGCGCGTTTCGTCGAGTCGGAGGACTCAAGGATATTCCGCTCGATGTGCGGGTCATCGCGGCGTCGAATCGCGATCTGAAAGCTGAAAGCGAAGCCGGAAGGTTCAGGCTCGATTTGTATTACAGGCTTTCGGTGATTCAGATTGACATCCCGCCGTTGCGCGAGCGCAGCGACGACATTATCCTGCTGGCTGAGCGTTACATTCAGCATTTCAACGACCGATTGCGCAAGCGAGTGCGCGGGCTTGCGCCTGAAGTCGAAGAGATATTCCGGCGTTATTCGTGGCCGGGCAACGTGCGCGAACTTCGCAACGTGATCGAGCGCGTGATGATACTCGAAGACGGCGATTTGATAACGACGACTTACTTGCCGCGCGATCTCGTTCGTGAAGACGGCGCAGGAGCGAAGGATGAAAAGGATATGGCGCAGGGTGCGCTTCGCGCGGCGCGGATGAGGGATGAAAAAAAGATGGAACACGCAGCAGCGGCGGCTCAACCTTCGCCATACATATTCCGATTGCCGCCAGAAGGTCTTGTGCTTGATGAAGTCGAGATGTCACTTGTGAAGCAGGCGCTTGAGCGCAGCGGCGGAAATCAAACCCGCGCCGCAGAGCTACTGGGCATCTCGCGCGATCAATTGCGCTACCGTTTGAAGAAGCTTGAAGAAGCAGAAGCGCAGTGACAACACGACGCGGAGACACGGCGACGCGGCGAGCTGGTTTCATTATTCTAAAATAGTCTGACATCGCCATTAGCAGAATTCTCGACACTTGTCTCCGCGTCGCCGTATCAGCGCGTCCCGCGTCGGGGATGCGTAATTCTCCGCGCCGGGTTGGTCTTATTTCGCAGCATAAGTCTTTATTCCTTCAAGAATTTCAATAAATCAGGCGGCACGGGCGTTGCTCTCTACCCACAAGGAGGACGCTGTCGTTCGGGCGGCGTAATTACTCCTATGGTAATCAATGAACGCATAAGCTTCGAGCGCATTCTCTGCCCGATTGATCTCACGCCCGAATCCGACGAGGCATTGCGCTACGGCATCGCTATGGCGAAAGCCTACGACGCAATGCTGTTCGTTCTTCATTGCAAAGACGGTTACGGTGTGACGGGTGTCACTGACCTCGACAACATCACGCGCCTGCTCGAAAGCTCTGTTCGCAAACATATACTCCTTCCCGCCCGTCCGTCGTTTCATTATGAGGTTGTGATTGTTGAAGGCGAGCCTGCCGATGCGATCACGCGCGAGGCTGCTGAGCGGCGCGTTGACCTGATAGTGATGCGCTCGCGGCGAAGACCTTACGCGGCGGCGCTGCTTGGTTCAACGGCAGAATCAATATGCCGCACCGCACCGTGTCCGATACTCATCACACACTCGCGCGAGCAAGATTGGGTCGGCAAGTCAACAAACGAAGTCGCGCTACAGCGCGTGCTCGTCGCTTATGATTTTTCGAGCGATTCGGAATTGGCGCTCTCTTACGGGCTGTCGCTCGCGCAGGAGTACCAGGCGCAGCTTCACCTGCTTCACATTTTGCCGCAGCGCGTTCGTCAGGAAGCGCCCGAAATCGCTCTTCTGCCATTGAGCGCCGAGAGCGCGTTTCACGAAGCGGCTGGCCGGTTGGGCAGCGCCGTGCCGGGCGAAGCTCGCGTCTGGTGCGACATCAAACAGGCCGTGCGCGAAGGCCCTCCTTATCGCGAGGTGCTCAGTTACGCCGAAGAGCAGAACATTGATTTGATATGCATGGGCGCGAGCGGCACGGGTTTTGGGATGCGCGCGTTGTTCGGCTCCAACGCTGACCGCGTGCTTCGTCAGGCTCCGTGTCCAGTGCTGATTGCGCGCCCACTGCGCCCATGTTTGCGGTGCCAGGCGTCGCGCACGGATTGAGTGTGAGTGATGGGTGATGTGCCATATTTGAAAAGGTGCGGATACAGGCCCATCGCCCGTCGCTCCGTATGGAGGCTCCAATGAGAATACTGCTGGCAATAGATGGCTCATCGTTCAGCGACGCCGCTGTAAAAGAAGTGGCTGAGCGCCCGTGGCCTTTGGGCAGCGAATTGAAAATCATATCGGTCGTAGAGCCGCCGCTTCTGCCTACGGTCGAGACATGGGTTCCGCCCGACAATTATTATGAATCGCTCGAACGAGCCGCTGAAGATCAGGCTCGCGCGACGGTTGAAAAAGCTGCGGACATAATCGGCCGCGCGCAGGGCGACCACCTGCGAGTGATGGCCGAAATCATTCGCGGCCATCCGCGCCACGTCATCACGGACGAGGCCGAAGAGTGGAACGCTGATTTGATAGTGGTCGGCTCGCACGGCTATCGCGGATTGACGCGGCTATGGCTGGGGTCGGTTTCTCAGGCCGTAGCTTCGCACGCGAAATGTTCCGTCGAGATAGTGCGCAGCCGCAAACGCAACGGCGACGAGAGGTGACGAGAGCACTCAGCGGTCAGCTTTCAGCTTTCAGCCGGAAGGAATTGTTTCTCGCGGCGCAAAAGATTTGATTTGATGGCTGAATGTTGACCGCTGGCGGCTCTCCTTAGAGATTCTGCGATGATGAAGCGATTGAACGATGCGGAAGCGCGCGAGCTGCTCGGTCGAGGGCGAACCGGGCGGCTCGGCTGCGTAGTTGACGGCGGGCCTTACGTGGTTCCGGTCAGTTACGTCTTTGAAAATGAGAGCATCTACATTCACTCCCTGCAGGGTTTGAAGATCGCAGCTTTGCGCGCCAACCCTCGCGTCTGTCTTCAGGTTGACGAAGTCATTGACGATTATCACTGGCAGAGCGTGATAGCGTTTGGCCATTACGAAGAACTGCCGGACTCGCCAGAGCGCGCGTGGGCCGTGCGCCGCCTGCTCGTTAAATTTCCTCAGCTTACTCCCGTCGAATCAATTCCCGTGCACGACGGGCAGTCTTCCGTCATAGTCTTCGCGATTCGCATTGAGCGAATTACCTGCGTCGGCGAAGTGTAAGGCGCTGATCTATAGAACGCCTTCAATACTCCCTCTGCAAAGAATTTACAACTTGAGAAACCGCGCGCCTGACTGTACCATGAGCTAAGGTCAGGCTCTCAGATAATTCGAGTGAGACTAGCAAGTGGTTGACACGGACGCTGAATTCATTAACCGGCCTTTCGGGTGGGCCTGCTCAGGGTGTGGATAGATGGCTGTAAGCATCGAACAAGATCAGGGATTCGTTTCAGCCGTGTTCGACACGGTTGGGGCGTTGATTGTTGTGCTGGACCCCGGCGGGTGCATCGTCAGCTTCAATCGCGCCTGCGAAGAGATGACCGGCTACACTTTCGGTGAGCTGAAAGGAGAACTGTTCTGGGACGCGCTGCTTGCCCCCGAAGAAGCCGACAAGATCAAACGATTGTTCGATTCACTCAACGGCGGCCAACTGCCGAGCCAGTTCAGGAATCACTGGCTTACCCGCGATGGGCGCCGCCGCTTGGTAAGCTGGAATAACACAGTGCTGAGCGACGCGAAAGGCGCCGTCCGGTGGGTGATAGTCGTTGGCATTGACCTCACCGATCGGCAGCAGGCCGAAGAGAATTTGCAACGCTCGCTTAAAGAGCTTGCCGACATCAAGTTCGCGCTAGATGAGTCGTCCATCGTCGCAATCACTGATCAAACGGGAATTATCAAATACGCGAACGACAAGTTCTGCGAGATTTCAAAATACTCGCGCGAGGAATTGCTCGGACAGGATCATCGAATAATCAACTCCGGCTATCACTCGAAAGAGTTCATCCGCAACCTGTGGACTACGATTGCAAACGGAAAAGTCTGGAAGGGCGAGCTTCGCAATCGCGCCAAAGACGGCAGCTTCTACTGGGTTGATACGACCATCGTCCCGTTCCTCAACGAGCGCGGCAAGCCTTACCAGTACGTCGCCATCCGCACGGACATCACGGAGCGCAAACGGGCCGAAGAGCAATTGCGCGAGCAGGCGACGCTGCTCGACAACGCGCGCGACGCGATCTTAGTTCGCGATCTCGACGACAACATCCTCTATTGGAACAAGAGCGCCGAGCGCATCTATGGATGGAGGTCCGATGAGGTCGTCGGGAAGAACATTCGCCAGTTTATGTATAAAGACAGCGCGGCGCAGTACCAGAAAGCGAAAGAGACTGTGCTTGAGCGGGGCGAATGGGAAGGCGAGTTGCGACAGCTCACGAAAGACGGCAGGGGGATTGTCGCCGAGAGCCGCTGGACGCTCGTGCGCGACGATCGCGGCCAGCCTAAATCAATTCTGGTCATCAACACCGATGTCACCGAGAAGAAGAAGATCGAATCGCAATTCCTTCGCGCGCAGCGGATGGAAAGCATCGGCACGCTCGCTTCAGGGATTGCGCACGATTTTAACAATCTGCTTTCGCCGATAATGATGGCGATTCAGATGCTCAAGATGAAGCTCACGGACGAAGACAGCCAGCGGCTTATCTCAATGCTGCAGGCGAGCGCCGAGCGCGGAGCCGGGCTGGTCAAGCAGGTGCTTTCATTCGCGCGCGGGGTTGAGGGCGAGCGCATTACGCTTCAGCCGCGCCACATCATTAAAGAAATAGTCAAAATTCTCAACGACACGCTGCCCAAATCAATAGAGGTGGAATGCAACGCGCCGGAAGACCTTTGGGTAGTCGCCGGTGACGCGACGCAGCTTCATCAGGTGCTGATGAATTTCTGCGTGAACGCGCGCGACGCTATGCCGACGGGCGGCAAGCTCAGGCTTGAGGCTGAAAATATTTTGATTGATGAGAACTACGCCCGCATGAACCTTGAAGCCAAGCCCGGCCATTACGTGCTGATAACCATAGCAGACACGGGGCACGGCATCGCTCAGGAGATCATAGATAAAATTTTCGAGCCGTTTTTTACAACCAAAGATCATGGCAAGGGAACCGGGCTTGGGCTTTCGACCGCGCTCGGAATAGTAAAGGGTCACGGCGGCTTCATCAACGTCTATAGCGAAGTCGGGCGCGGAACGCAGTTCAAGATTTATCTTCCCGCCGCCGAAACAGCCTTCCAATCGCAGTTCGAAGAGGGACTATCTCACCTGCCGACTGGACACGGCGAGATGGTACTTGTAGTTGATGACGAAGCTGCCATCAGAGAGATAACCAAAGGCACACTTGAGATGTACGGCTATCGCGCTGTCACGGCGAGCGATGGCACGGAGGCCGTCGCGCTATACGCGCAGCACAAAGATGAAATCAAGGTGGTGCTGACAGATATGATGATGCCGTATATGGACGGGCCTGCGACTATACGCGCGCTTCAAAAGCTGAATCCTCATATCAGCATAATCGCCAGCAGCGGGCTGACAGATAACGCGCGCATGACGGAGGCTGCGAACGGTGTGAAAGCCTTTTTGTCGAAGCCCTACACGGCGGAAAAACTGCTCAGGACAATTGCCGAGGTCCTCAAAGAGTCCTGAGTCCGCAGTCTGATATCCGAAGTCGTGAATAGTTTATTCGCCGCTGGCAATCGTTGAGCTGAAAGTGAAACGAATAAGCTGCGGACTTCGGACTTTTTATTGCGCAAATTTCCCATGCCGCTGCGCGCTTTCTCACAACGTGTGTTTAACTGTCAGCCGCCACCCGCAAATTCTCTGGCAAAGAAGCGGTTTTGAACCGCGTTCGTTCGGTATGAGGATTGCCAGCCTTGAGAGCGGCAAGCAGGCAGATTACCCGTGTCCGCAAGCGTAGATGCTCGCTTCACCGCGGCGCTTTGCGGCCACGGGCTGCTTGCATTGGAGCAAAGGTATTTGCGTTGCGCGGCGGCGTAAGTCTTCTTCAATCGGCTTTGATTTCAGTCCGAGTCGGAAAGCTGAAGTGATATTTCGCTTTCGTCACGACCCTGCTCAAAAGACGCGGCCATTCGCCGCCACGATCAATAACGCGCAGAAGGGAAGATGAATAAATGATCAAGTACGATTTCAAAAGCAATCCCTGGCAGGTAGTTGAGCAGAACTTTCCTTATAACCGCGACGCCAAGCAAAAATTGAGCTTCCTTTTGCGCTACGCGATTCTGGCTCCTTCCAGCCATAACACTCAGCCGTGGAAGTTCGCCGTCACCGATGAAGAGATTCTCGTCTTCGCGAATCTCGACCGCTGGCTGCAAGTCGCAGACCGCGACCAGCGCGAGCTTTACATAAGCATTGGCTGCGCGATTGAGAATCTTCTTGTCGCCGCTGAGCATTTCGGATTCGGCCACACGATCAGCTATTTCCCTGAGCCTGACAACCGCCGCCTTGTCGCCGCCGTGCGCTTTATGCCGGAAGGCGAGCCTTCTGCCTTCCGTAGCCGCGAGATGTTCGACGCTATTTTCGTCCGTCACACCAATCATAAAGAGTACGAGCCGCGCACCATAGCTCAGGCCAAGCTCGAACGCATATCCTCCTGCGTGGTCGAAGACGGCGTCACGCTTTTTATGACCGGCTCTCTTGAGATTAAGCGAAAAGTTGACGCGCTCGTTAATCGCGCCGACGCGATTCAATTTCGTGACCCGGCTTTTCGCGAAGAGCTGGCTTACTGGATAGGACAGGGCGTTTTCGGCACGCCGTGGCTGCTCGCCAAGCTGTCGCAACTGGCTGTCTCTTATCTCGATATGGGAAAGATAATGGCTAAGAAAGATTCCGACGTGCTGATGAGCGCGCCCGTGCTTGGCCTGATTTGCTCGCGCAAGGATGATCGCGAGACGCAGGTTAAAGTTGGGCAGGTCTTCGAGCGAATCTATCTGACGGCTGCCGTGCTCGGACTCGCAATTCAGCCGATGAGCCAGATTGTGCAGATACCTGAGATTAAAAGCGAGCTTCGGGAGTTGATTCCTTTAGCGGGATTGTTTCCGCAGCAGCCTTTTCGATTGGGTTATGCCGAGCCTGAAAAGGGGCACACGCCCAGGCGGCCAATCGAAGAAGCAATTGCGTGAGAAAGGAACAGGATTGAGCATTGAGCGATCATCAGTCTTTGGTCACTTATCATGAAGCAAGTGAACAAAGGCTGATGACAATACTTGGCCTGAATCACCATTGATTATGAATGAAGCACCGGCAATCGAGTTTCGCAACGTTGGCTTGAGCTTCGACAGCGGGTTTGCGCTCACGGACGTGAGCTTCACATTGCAGCGCGGCGAGATGATTTTCATCACGGGCAATTCAGCTTCGGGCAAGACCGTGCTGTTGCACTTGGCAATCGGGCTGCTTCGACCGGACGCAGGCGAAATCTTTATCGAGGGACGCGAGATAGAGCGCCTTAAAGAAGAAGAGTTGCTGCGAATTCGCGCCGCTTCGATGGGCATAGTCTTTCAGGAGTCATCGTTGTTTACTGGGATGAGTGTTTACGACAACGCGGCTTACCGGCTGGACGAGCAGGGCTGGCCGGAAGAGAAGCTTGACGCGGCTGTACGCGAGATACTGCAATTCGTCGGGCTGGACAAGGATGCGGATAAGCTGCCCGAAGAGCTTTCGATAGGCATGGGCCGGCGGCTCGAATTCGCCCGCGCGCTCGTCGGCTGGCCGCGAATCATGCTTTTTGATGAGCCGACTTCGGGGCTTGACCCAATCAATGAGCGGATGATGTTAGATCTGGTGATTCGCGCTCGCGACATTCACAAAATATCTTCGCTCTACGTCACGAAGGAACTGCGCGAGCTTGCGTACCTGGCCGGTCACTTTGCATTTCAGGATGGAGCAGGCAACGTCGTGATCAAAGAGAGAGCAATCGAAAACGCCGCCGAGATGCGTGTGATGCTGCTCGAGGAAGGCCGCGTGGCATTCACAGGAACGCCTGTGGAGTTTCAATTAACCACGTCGCCCGCCGTGATGCGAATGACACAACCATAAAAGTGAAAAGTGAATAGCGGAGAATGGCAGCGAGCGTCAATTGCCTCCGGTCAGTATTCACTTTTCACTTTCACTTCGCTACTGTCCCGGCCCGCTGCAAGCGCCGGGTTCGGCGTGTGGTATCGAACTCAGGTATTCGTAGATTGCTCGAATGTCGTGATCGTTCATATTTCGGAATATCGGCCACGGCATGACCTGTAGTATGTGCCCATCTTCAGGGTCCCGCCCCGTTCGTATCAACTCAAGATACTCTTCAAAGGTCAAACCTGCGGGTTTGCCCGTCTCGTCCGGCGTGATGTTGGCCGAGACTATAGGCCCGAAGGGCACGCCTCCAGCCAGATAGTTTGCAGCATTGATTTGTCCATCGCCGCCCTGAAACGGATTATGCCCGGACGCGTAAGACGGACAGGTGTGGCAGTCATTGCAGGCGGCCTGCGCGTTGACAATGTAGCTGCCAAGCCCGACGAGATTGCGGTCCTTGCCCTTGAGGTTGAGCGGGACAGGCGCGATCTCAAATCCCTTCTGGATTCTCTTGGCCTCTTGATTTCCAAGCCCTTTGTCATTGCTCTTCTGCGCATAGCCTGTGTTGAGGTTCGACAGAATGGCGAACAAAGCAACGGCTATTAATAAGCCTGCGATCTTGGCGATTCGGTTCATAGCATTTCCCTCGGTTCGTAGAAAAGTAGCGCCATTTTGGCAGGTTGAATATTTATCTCGGCAAGCGTCTCTGCGAAGGCGACAGGCTGGGGAGATGCGCGTCTTTAACGGAAAAGAGCGTCTCGCTTAACGCAGACAATCTATCCGCGATAGTTTGAGTTGTCAACCAATGCGCGTGGGATGAAGGTAACGGGATTCCAAAACTGTTTGGGCAGGTCAATACCGGCGCGATGCTTATAAACTGGAACAGGCCATGACCGCCGTCACGCTGGAAAGTGACTGCGGCCATAGCCCTCCGCCATCAATATCAGCAACGGGCGTTCCATCAAAAAGGCCGTGAAACTGGACGGAAAAGGCCGCTCCGCTGTTTGTGCTGGGTGAAACTTCACGTTGCGGTGTGAAGATTTTCGCACGGCTCGCCAATTCATCCAATCCGAAACGTCAGCGTGATGAAGACCAGAAACACGACCGAAAAAATAATTTCAAGCAGGCCGATTCTCTTCAGGTTGATTTGATTTGCGGGCCTTGTCATAAACCAGAATGTTCGCCCGAAGATGGGCGCAAAAGCGGCGATGGCAAATAGGTTCAACTTGCCCGTAAGCGCAAGCAAGAGCAATCCGACCAGCAGAGAGCCGTGATAAAAAGCGCAGCGCCGCCACGTTTGCCTTCGAAGCTCCTCTTTTCGCGCGCTAAGCGAATAGACTCGCAGCTTCACATAGAAGACGCTGCTTGCGAAATAGAGCGCGCACAAGGCCCACAGCCACGCGGCAGTCATATCCCACGAGCCGCGCGCCGCGTAGTAGGCCATCGGCGCGGTCATCGTCAGTCCCGCTATCGCAATCATCTCGCCGGTGATTGTACGGTCTTCGCGGCGCACCGCCTGCTCGGCGTTTATCGCAAGAAGCGCGAGCGACAACGCTGCTGCGGGCACGAGCCAGTACAGATGATTAATCAAGACGAGCGGCGCGGCAAACAAAGCGGCTAAGGCCAGGTAAATCAACATCGCGCGCCGCGCGCTCTCCTGCTTCTGTCCGCGACTGCGCCCGCGCCACCACACGAGCAATGATTCGCGCGCTATGAATAAAAAAGTCGCGGCTGCTGCGAGCGCAATCGCGCGCAGAGGAAACTTTGCGGCTACGAGCAGTCCTACAATCATCGGCACGTAGAGCATCGCCCACGCGCCATGTTCTTTCGGCAGTCTGAAATTTGTTCGGGTTTTCATCTCAACATCCCAACAGGTTCGTTTTCAAAATCAAAACTACCACGCGCTCAAACTCGACGCATTGACTTTAGTCACAACCGCTATCTAATCGCGCTGCCGGAGAGAGGTCCTTAAAAGGCCCACTTGTCCTCAAGCTCTCTGGCCATGCGTTCGTACTCGGCCATCGGACGAATGCCTATCTCGCCATGAAATCTGTTGAAGCCTTCAATGAGCGCGGCTTTGTCGTTGTCGTCGAGCACTTCATCGCCTATGCGAAAGAGTATGCTGTCTTCGGTTTCGATATGACCGACGAGCATACGAATCAGAGTGCGCGCGGCCTCGACGAAGCGACGGCCAGCTTCCGCATCGCCGTCTATGTATTCTGCAATCGCGACGCGGAACTGGCCAACGAGCTTGCGTTCGATTTCGTGTTCGCGCTCGATTGCTCCGAGCGGACCGCCCTCGCGCGTGATGCCGCGCCGCTCAAGCGCGGGAAACAGCAGCAACTCTTCTTTTCGGTGATGAACGCGGTCGGCGAATGAATTGATGAAGTCCGCAATCTCAATTAGGGCCGTCGCTGGTATCTCCAACCCACCTTCAAGCCTGAGGCACGCCCCGTCGAGCGCGCGCAACACCTGCTCGATTATCCGGTGCTCGTGTTTGAGTATGTGAAAAGGTCTAGACATCGCTTGATATTCCTCGTGCGTCGCGCTTGATCTTTCAGTTGTTGTCATTCTCCTTGTCCTTGTCTTTCCCTCTGTTCTTTTCTTTATCGCCCCCGCCAGCTTCGCCCGCTTTATCCTTTTCGGTTGCAACCGCGCCGCTTCTTATTTCTGTATGGCGAACCTGCCCGCCGAGATTTGCCGCCCACGCCATCAGACCCCCTGCGGCAACCGCGACAGCAAGCGCCAACGTAGCCGCCCATTTCAAGAGATGTTTTGAACGGCGAGATAGAATCAATCCTGCAAGCGCGATGACGCCAAGCGCCTCGACCGCGATGAACGCAAACAGCGCAGCCTTTTCGTGGCTTTCAATGATTGCTTCCGACACGCCGGGCAGTCCCTCGACGATTTCTTCCGCTGGCTCGCCCGTCAGGTAAACGGCAATAGAGATCAAAGCGAGAATGACGAAAGCTGCGAGGCTCCCCTTTTCCATCTCTTCGTTTTTTCTCAGCATCGCGTATGCAAGCAGCAGCAGGGCCAAGCCCGTGCCTACGACGGGGATGTGATTGAGTAAGAGGTGAATGTGTGCAGAGTCCATAAGACCAACTCCTTTGCTCGAAACCTGGCCGCACAGCACAAGCTGCCGCCTCGCGCTGCGCGATTAAAGTGTCTTGGAAAATACCTGTCTTTTTGCCGTCCCCGGCTTGTTCAAATATGCGTCGAAGACAATCGCGACGTTGCGAATGAATATTCGGCCCGCGCCTATTACTTCAATGCGGTCGCGGCTCATTCGCACAAGCCCGTCACGCTCGAACTCCCGGAGGTGCGCAAGCTCCGCCGCGAAGTGCTCGTCGAAGTTAATCCCGAATTCGCGCTCGACTTCGCTTTTGACAATGACCGTATGACAGAGCAGGCGGTTGATGACCGAGCGACGCAGCTTGTCTTCCGCCGTCACGCGCGCGCCGCGCATCGTTGGCCATAGCCCCGCTTCAATCGCTTCGTAATACTTCGGCAGGTCGCGCCAGTTCTGCGCGTAAGCGTCTTCGAGTCCGCTGATAGAGCTAACGCCCATCCCATACAGATCACAACCTGCTTTTGTCGTGTAGCCTTGAAAGTTTCTGTGCAGCGTGCGCTTGTCCTGCGCGCGGCAGATTTCATCTTCGGGCAGCGCGAAGTGGTCAAGCCCGATGTAGCGATAACGCGCTCTGGTGAGCATCTCGATAGCGCGCGCGAAGATGCGAAACTTCTCAACGCCTTCGGGCAGGTGGCGCGCGAAGCTGCCCTGCTGCTTCTTCATCCAAGGGACGTGCGCGTAGCTGAAGACGGCGATGCGGTCGGGCCGCATCTTGATTATCTTTTCGACTGTGCGGCTGAAGCTCTCGGCGGTTTGATGAGGCAGTCCGTATATCAAATCAATGTTGATGCTCTCGAATCCACTCTTGCGGCAGTATTCAAACAATCGCCGGGTGTCTTCGTAGGGCTGCACGCGATTGATAGTCTTTTGCACGAGCGGGTCAAAATCTTGAATCCCCATGCTCACGCGATTGAAGCCGACGCCGCGAAGCGCGCGAACGTGCTCCTCAGAAGTCACGCGAGGATCTATCTCAATGCTGATCTCCGCTTTGCCTGAAATCGTGAAGCGTTCGGCGATATAGCCGTAGAGCATCTCGATCTGATCGGGCGTGAGATAAGTCGGGGTGCCGCCGCCCCAGTGAATCTGTTCGACCGGGCGCGACCGCGAGACTTCGCTTGCGACCCAATCAATCTCGCGCTTGAGATGCTCGAAATAAGGAATTGCGACTTCGTGCTTCTTGCTTATGACGACATTGCAGCCGCAATAGAGGCACAGCGATTCGCAAAACGGAATATGGAAATACAACGACACAGGCGCGGCATTCTCTTTGGAATTCGCCTCGCGCGCGGCGTTGATAAAATCTGCGGGGCCAAAGTTATCGCTCCACTCCGGCGCGGTCGGATAGCTCGTGTAGCGCGGGCCGGGTTGATTGTATTTTTCAAGCAGCGCCGTTGATACCGCGACTCGCTCTCCATCAATAGTCACTTCCAGCGTTCGATTCATTTTCTTAGCTCTTTCCCTTTAGATTTGTGCAATAATACCTATACCGGCAAAGGCAATAAGCGTTCCTCTTGATAAGTGGCGCAAATCAAGCTCTTGCGAGAAGAAAGGAAAGGATTCCTGCGGGAAAATACACATCCGCTGGCGTGGAATTTCGCAAAGCAGGGGCAGGAATCGGAGGGTCAAGGAAGGGTGAAGGATGACGCATGAAGAAGAGCTATCGAGTCTCGCATTTAGAATTTGAGATTTGAAATCTGTTTCATCTTTATTCTTCAGCCCTCGTCCTCATCCTTCCCCAACCCAAAACCCCTGCCCCAAACCTCTGCTATTGCCCTCTGCTCACGTGACACGACGTGCAAGTCTGGCCCGTAATGTCAATCTGTTTCGCGGGGTGCTGGAACGTCTTTGCCGGAATGCCCGCGCCTGAATGACAGTAGTTGCACTGGAACTTCTTATGTTCCTCGCCGAACACGACGAAGTGCTGGAAGTTGCCGTTCTGTACCGCTATCGGCGTTCCTCCTTCTGTAGGCGTTCCGCCTTCCTTCTCGTCCAGAACCGTATGGCAGATGTTGCAATCGGTCCTGATTATCTTTGTCGGGTCTGAGGTGCTTACGTGCTTGCCGTCGTGGCAGCGAAAGCAGCCCTGAAAATAGAAATGGCCGATGTTATCGGGGTGAGTCTGCCAGCTCACTTTCATCTCTGGGAAGAAATACGTCCTGAAGATTCGCTGCAACTCGGCGATAGCCGCGTTTATCGAATCGCGCCTGCTGTTGTAAACCTCAGGGTAGTTCGCGCGGTAAAACTCATCGAGGCTCGACGCTATGGCCGCCACCGCTTCATCCGTCGTGCTGTAATCGCCTGAGAGCGCAGCGACTGCCTGCCGCTTGAGGAAGGGAAGCGACTGGTCCATCCTCTGCGCAAGAAAAGCCTCGTCAACTGCACGGTCGGGCGGAACGTATATGTGGCTCGGACGGTTGTGGCAATCAACGCAGTCCATCCTTCGTATCGCGCCGCTCTCAACCTGATCGGGCGAAATGTCTGAGCCGATGGCTTTGTACTCGGTAATGTTACCGTAGCGGTCTTTCATGCGAACCCAAGGGATCACCTGCCGGTGCTCGTCCGTCGAGATGTATGTTATTTCATTCGCAATGTTCATGTGCCAGTGGATGCCCGTGACCAGTCCCTTTTCAGGGCTGCCGCCTCCGGTGTTTATAAGCATTCGGGTTTGGCGCAGCGTGTTGGCTTCGTCGTAGCTGTAATGATTGAATGTCTTCAACTGAGCGCCGAAGAATTTTTCGGGCCAGTGGCACTGCTCGCACGTGTCCTGAGCCGGGCGCAGGTTATGAACTGGAGTTGGAATGGGTCGCGGGTATTTGTTGAACAGCACGGCATAAACCTGATACGCGCCCGAAAGTTTTGATCGAACATACCAGCCCGCGCCCGGACCGACGTGGCAATCAACGCAACGAACGCGAGCGTGCGGCGAGTTCTGATAGGCGACGAATTCGGGATTCATCGGCCCGTGACAAAGCTGCCCGCAGAATGCAACCGAGTCGGTGTATTCATAAGCGCGATAGCTGCCGAACGCGCTCACGAACAGAAATATGAATGTGAGACCGAGGAAAGTGAAAAACTGCCGCCGCTTTCGCGGATCGTTCAGATCAATTCGGGGGTAGGCCGCAACTTCATCTGGAGCCATTCTGCGCCGCCTGCGCCGCTCCATCAGCATTCCAATCAGAAAGACGCTCAGGCCCAGAATCAGAAACGACGGAAAGATGATGTAGGTGAACATGCCCAGATAAGGCTTGTCGTGTTCGCCCATCATCTCGGCAAAGAACAGGAATAGTATGCTCACAAGGCTTGCGATCATTATGGCCGCGCCCGCGAGGCTCGTCAGGTTGCGGAACAATCGCGGCGCGCGCTGTGGCGCCTGCGGCCTTTCTATGACTTCGTTCAGTTCGATTGACTCATCCATGCCCTTTCTCCACTCTCAGATTTGGACCACTTCCTCTTCGTATCGCCACATGAAATGCAAGAAGTCTCATTCACTGCAGAGGACGCATAGGTTGCGCAGAGCGATTGCTAAGATTCTCTGCGCTCAACTGTTTTGAATCCCTTTCAATCATCGCCAATGTTAGCCGATGTCGGCTGATACTCTTTCTTCTCTTGAGCTGATTCGATAGATGATGGCTCTTTCGCTCGCTCTTTCATCAACTGCTCGTAATCAAGCTCGTGCTCCTCCCTGTAATGCTCTTCCGACATGCGCCCGTCGAGGAAGGCCCAGTTGATGGGATAAACATCCGGGTCGAAAATCACGTGATAGAAGTGCCACACGAAGATTGCCAGAGTCGCAAGCACCGCTTCGTAAAAGTGAACCGCTATCGCAACATCAATCCACCATCTGGGCAGAAAGCTGAAGACCTCGACCTTGAACCATATCATCAGCCCCGTCAGCCCCATAATCAACGTTCCCCAGATGACGGCCCAGTACTCGGCCTTTTCCGCATAGCCGAACCGGGCAATCTTCGGCTTGCTCACGCGACCCGTCAAGTAGTGGCGCATGTTTTGCGCGAAGTCACGCAGGTCTTTCATCTTCGGCAGCATGTCGCGCAGGCTGCGCCGCCCTTCCTGCGTCAGCGCAAGATAAAAGATGTGATATAGCCCGACGGCTATCATAACGACCGCCGCGATGCGATGAATCAATCTTCTAAGTGATTCGCTAGAACCGAACGGCAGCGCGATCCATGAAGTTGGATACGCAAGCGCGAATCCGGTAATCACAAGCGTGATGAAACTCACGAGCAGCAGCCAGTGCTGGATTCTTTGATTTACTGTCATTCGCATAATCGTGCGATGCTCGCGCCGCTTCTTTGCCAGCGCCTTCCTGCGCCACACAAGCCCGTTGTGCAGAAGCATCCCGCCGATTACAACGACAATCAGGCTTATGTAAATCCATCGCACCCAGCGCGTGACGATGGTTCCGGTATCCTGCGGAGTTGCCGTCACGCCCGCTATCTCTTCGGGCGGGATGTTCAGGTGAATCTTGCCGACGACAAAGTTTTCGCCCGCGCCCGGATGGCACTGGCCGCAGGTTTGAACGAGATTGTTCGGGTGAATCCTGGAGCGCGGGTCGGACGAAGGCAGAATATTGTGAACGCCGTGACAGCTTGCGCAGTTGGCCGCAACCTTCGAGCCGAGCTTCGTTGCAAGCCCGTGATAACTGTCCTGATAACTGCTCACGCGACCGGGCGCGACTCCGTACTCCTGAGCGAGCGCGACCCCCTGATGGCAGTTGGCGCAACTGCCCGTCGCAATCGCTTGCATCGCCGTCGCCGTTTCGTGATCAAGAGGCGGCTTGATGTTGTGAATGCCGTGACAGTCTGTGCAAACGGGCGAGCGCGAAACTCCTCGCGCTACGGCCTGACCGTGAACGCTCTCGCGAAACTCTGTCGTGATGTTCGCGTGACACTTGCCGCAGGTTGCAGGAACGTTGAGCTTGAAGATCGCCGATTGCGGGTCTGATGCTGGTCGAATGTCGTGGCTGCTGTGGCAATCGGTGCAGACCGCCGCGTTCGTGTTGCCGCGCGCGAGCGCCCGCCCGTGAACGCTTTCACGATAAGCCAGAAACGGGCGATTGCTTATTCCTGTTCGATTCATCACCGAAGGATCGCCGTGGCATTTGCCGCATGTAGCTGTGATGTTCGCGCGGTTAACTGTCGAGCGCGGATCGCCTGCGGGCAACATCGTTCGCATATCGCCGTTTGTCGTATGACAATCGAGGCAGGTTGCGGCTTTGCTCCCGTTCTGATGAGCTTTGGCGTGATAGCCGTGATCGTAAGCCTTATGCTCTTCTTGATGAAATAATTCGCCGCCCGTGTAGATGGCTTTGCCTTCAGCGTGACACCCCGCGCAATTGAGCTTGAGCTTCGCTGTGGCTTCGGCAGCCACTTGCGTGTTTGGGTTGGATGCGGAATTACTTTGAGCCTTTACATTGCCTGTGAACTCGTGAGCAGCAAAGAGAAGGAGAAAGAGCGACGCCGGGATGATTGATATATTGCGCTTCATAGGCTCCCCCTCTCCCTTAAATCGGAAAAATGCCTCCCGCGCCAATCTGCCGGACGCGGGAGGCGTTGAAAGTTATGCAGCCAAGTATTCTTCGGCAGCCATGTTGCAGGCGACGATTTACTTTCTTAATTCTTTCATGTAAGCGACAAGCGCCTTCGCCTGATCTTCTGTCAGCTTGCCTTCAAAAGACGGCATCTTAGGTTTAATGCCTTTGAGAACAGATTCAACGAGCGCGGCGTCTTCCTTAGTCGCGTCGAAGAACTTCTCAGCCTTCGGCGTGTGACACATCGCGCACTTAGCTTTGAAGGTGGCCGCCGCGTCGTCTTGCGTTGCCGCGCTGGTCTTTGCGGATGTGAAAAACACGATAGCCAGCAGCGGAGGAAGTATGATTGCAGTTACGAGCTTCTTCAATTGATCAATTGTCAGCTTCATAGTTTCAGTTGCCTTTCCAGCGAAATTCTCTTTCTGAGGAGCTGCCGGTAACGCCTTAGTCCCGGCAGCTCCTGTTCAGGGTTGAAAACTGCAACACTCGTGCCGGGCCTATGTTAAGAAAAGCAACTTTATTTAGATGAGAAAGGCTGAGATTTTACGCGCGCGCACGCGGCAGGCTGCGGGCTTTTGCACATCGAGCAGCGGAAGTTTGCGCAAACGATCATAAACTCGATATGAGCATAACGATCAGCAATTCAAGTTCGCGCCAGCTTGAATGCTGACTGACTATCCAACTTATTCTAACGGCAAAGTTTATTCTCATGACCATTTAAGCGTGATTGGTGACGCGCGGCACAGTCAGCCGTGACACCTGTCACCGAATCCTGTGGGCGAGTAGCCTTAAATTTGCAAGTCTGCTGGACGGACTAAAATCTGCGCGGCGATTTGAACGGAAGTTCAAGGGCTGGGAGAGAGATGGCAACTAAATCATCCGGCAACGCGACACAGAGAACTATCAGGCTGGCGACAATCTGTTTTCTTGCTGCGCTGACGTTCGTATTTTTTCGTCTCACTTCAACCGCAGCCGATGGCGGCGCGGAGCCACAGCGCCGCTCCAAATCGAAAGGGCGAACTGAAACGAGCGCGGCCGGTCAAATGGCGGCTAGCAAGTATTCAAAATTTTCTCACACGATAGAGGCGCACAAGCAACCGTGCAGCAATTGTCACAAATTCCCTTCGCCCAACTGGAGAGATGTTCGCAAAGGCGATGACGCGTTTGCCGATATTACCGAGTATCCCGAACACGCTTCTTGCATCGGCTGTCATCGTCAGCAATTCTTCAGCGGCGCGCAGCCCGCGATATGTTGGAACTGCCATGTCAGTCCCGGCCCACGCTCGCCCGCGCGCTATCCGTTTCCGAGCCTCGGCGAAGCGTTCGATAAATCGCCGCGCGGGCAAATCATTATGCCTGAGTTCGCCGTCTACTTCCCGCACGACAAGCACATCGAGATGATCGAAGGCAAAGGCGAAGAGACCGACCCGAAAAGCTGCGGCGTCTGCCATCAGCTTTATCAACCGCAGGGCGATTCTGATGACGAGTTCGTGACGAAGCCACCCAAAGGTCTGGCCGACGATGCTTTCTGGCTGAAGAAGGGGACGTTCAGAACTTCGCCGCGCACTCACGCGATATGCTTCACGTGCCACACGGCTGACAGCGGCCTTGCGCCCGCGCCTTCGAATTGTAACGCGTGCCATAAGCTGCTGCCAGCAGGAACCGACGTTGCGCGAGCGCACGATGATTTTGATCCGAAGCTCGCCGCCGAAATGGGGATAAAAGACCGCTTCACGTTGATTAAGTGGAGCCGCCGCGATACGGCGAAGTTCCGACACGAGTGGGCGCCGCACGCGGCGTTGAATTGCACAAGCTGCCACAACATTGCGACGCTAAACACGCTCGATAGAAAAACAACGGTGCAGGTGAAATCCTGCGGAGGCGAAGGAACGGGCTGCCACATCGAAGCAACAGGCGATGGCGCGCTCAATATTGAGTTTGCGAAGAAGAAAGCCGACCCTGCGTTTCAATGCACGAAGTGTCACATCGCTAACGGCAAGCGGCAATTTCCTGAAAGCCATGCAGCCGCAATTGCAGCAGCGCAAAAGAGATGACTGATTGTGAACGGTATGCCGGAAACGACTGAAAGAGATTTATCACAAGCAGACGCGCGCGGCGCGCTACAGAAGCGACGACTACTGTTGCTTGCTGTTTTATTGATAGGCGTGATGGGCGGCGCGGCGGCTGTCATATCAACCTCTCGCGGCTCATCAGAAAAGCCCGCGCCGCCGCAGCCGCAATTCAACATCGCCGCAGCAGGCTCGACCGGAGAAGCTGAATTAGTCCTGCCGCCTGCGGATGGCGATTATTCAAAGTTCCTCCATACAAATCCTAATCACGCGCGATTCACCTGTCTGCTCTGCCACCGCCGTGAAGGCAATTCGCCGCAGATCAAGCGGCCAAATCACACGCCTTGCAGCGGGTGCCACGCGCAGCAGTTCGCCGACGCGTCGAGCGGGATATGCACCGTGTGCCATACGGGTTTAGGAGCGGGCAAGCCTGAAGTTAAACCGTTCCCGCGCCTGAAAACCTTCACCGTGAAGTTCGATCACGCGCGCCACAACCAAATTGACTGCTCGAAGTGCCACAGGCCGGAAAATCGCGGCGTTGCGCTTTCGATACCTGCGGGATTCGAGGCTCACGCCACCTGCTTCGAGTGCCATAGCGCGCGGGCGCAGGCGGGCGGGCGCGACATCTCATCGTGCGGCACCTGCCACAAGCCCGGCTCTTATGTCAGGACTCCTGAGCTTGCGCGCGCGTTCAAAGCGAACTTCAGCCACGCGAAGCATGCGCGCGAAGGCGTGAGCTGCAGCGCGTGCCACACGGTTCAAGTCGGCATGCCGCAGGGCAAGCAGGTGACCCTGCCCACCGTCTCGATGCATCGCGGCGCGCAAGGCTGTATGATCTGTCACAACAACAGGCGCGCGTTCGGCGATAAAGATTTTGCTGATTGCAAGAAGTGTCATCAGGGACCGACATTCCGATTCTGATGATTTAGATTAACCATCCCCGCGAGAATTCATTAATCGTAAGCCGTAGCGTCTGGGGCTATGGCTTCATTCTGCTCAGGCTCTGATTAATCTGGAGGTGAAATCATGAAACGAGCCACGGCATTCGCCGCGTTTGCAATCTTTTCAGGACTGGTCGTTGCCTCTTTTGTCGCAGGGGAAGCGATTGCGCAGGGCAGCAAGACGATGCCTGATGTGGTTCAGCTTGCGACGGCTTCAAAGTTGGGAGCAGTGACTTTCAGCCACACCAATCACACGACTAAGAATTATAACGTTGAAGGCACAGGGCCGATTGCCTGCGTTGAGTGTCACCACACGGAGCAGCCTGCATCGGAAGTGGCAAAGCATCCGCCGCTCAAGACTTCGTGGCCCACGGGCCGCACGACGACATTGACGGCGGAACTTCTGAAAGACCCGAATGCTCCCGGCGTTGTTGGGTGTCGCAACTGCCATTCAAGGACGGGCGAGACGCCGAAGGCGCTGCCTGCTATCCCTGAAATCAAATCCGAAAACGGCACGGCGGTCGTCACGCTGACGAACCAGCAGGCATTTCATCGCACCTGCGCTGGTTGCCACGATCAGGTTCTGAAGACCCGAACCGATGCCAAAGCTCCGGCTTCGACAAAGTGCACGGCATGTCATAAGAAGTAGGTCGGGATTCATTCTGATTGTAGATAGCTGGATTGGCAGCGCCATTCATGTAAAAGGCTCCTCCCACTTTAGGTGACGGCGAGAGGAGCCTGTTATTTTTTCTGCTTATGCAAATGAACAGAGCCAGCGATTCTTAGTATGGCATCTCGGACGAACCCTTGAAGAACGCCTTTGGGGTATCGCTCGGCCACATTGTTACTTGTCAATAGTCACCTCCTTTGTTCTAGTTTCAGCCCGCGCCGGAACGCGGGCTGATTCCCAACTTCGGAGTTTATTTCTTCACCTGAGCCTCAAGCTGTTTCCAGAGCCTCAGGTAATCCGCGGCGTTGCGCAGTCTCTTTATGGTCTTGTCGCCCGTAGGCCACATGACCTTGTGCTGCTCTTTGATGTAAGGGATCAAGGCAGCAGTTGATTCTGCGCTGAAGCCGGGATGACAGTGAGTCATCGAGCCTTCGACTCCACAGGAATAAGGAAGGTTCTTTGCAACTTTCCAGTCGTGGAATCGCTTCTCGATCTCCGTGTCTTTGATGTAGCCGTAAGGGGCCATGTGGCAGTCAATGCAACGAACGCCCGCAACGTACATCAGCTCGAACGCGGGGTTGTCCTCGTTGTGACGTTTCATGTGGCAGTTCAGGCAGAGCCTGTCTTCGTCTCCTTCGTGGATCACGTCGTATGCTTCTGGCGTAGCTTTGTTCATGCCGAACTTGTAGATGCCAAGACGGCGGCCAAGCACGACAGCCGACGTATGAGACGGATGGCAGGCCGCGCAGGTTACGCCCTCAACCTTGCCGTCCGGTATAGGCTCGGCCATTCCGGGCTTGAACTGAGCTTCGGCTGTCGCTTGCAACGGCGAGTGGCACTTTGCGCAGTAGGTGTTTTGCGTTGAGCCGTAGTTCGACTGCGAATGAGCCGAAGCTCGCCAGCCGCTCCCGGTCAACTCCCATGCGTTCTTATCTGCGTTGAATTTTACCCCTGCCGCCTCAGGGTTATGGTCGCCCTTCTCGCCATAAACAAAGTGGCAGCGGGAGCAACTGTCTGCTTCCGAATAGTTGTAGTCGGGCCTGTTCAAAGGAGCAGGTGTCGGCTGCGAGGTTTGCGCCTTAGTTGTTTGTGTGAGAGCCAGAACACCAACGAGAAAGATAGCCGCGAAGATAAACTGAATGAACTTTCTTACCATTATTGCCACCTCCTTAATTTTCAACACGCGCCCTGCGAAGGAGTGGCCAGTGATTTAAGCGGGTTCGTCGCTGGTCAATCTTGTTATCCCCCCGCAGGGGATAAAACTTCGGCTTTCCTGCTCAACTTTCCAGCTATACGGGTTAACGCCATCGAGCGGCTTGCGAAAAAATAGGGAAGACCTCAAAGCGGGCCTTCCCCACATTCCGTTCAAGCCGTTCGCTTCTTGCACCACTCATGCTCCCCGTTGCTCGTTAGTCTTTAGCTCATACCAACAACTTTACGAATCGCAGTTCTCAGCTTTCGCCTACTCGCGTCGCCCGAAATAAAATCTCAGCGACGTGTAGGGCAGGTGAGCCTGATAGAACTGGCGATTTCCGAATCGCTCTTTGAAATCGAAGTACTGCCAACCGGCTATCCAGTCGACCCGCTGGTGCACCTTCACGGAGACGCGTGCTTCGGGCGAGTAGGATTGCACGGGGTAGGAAGTGATGAGCAGCGTAGGCGACGTAGAGACCCTATCGCCCTGACCGTCATCGTAATGAATGCGATAAGCTCCATACAGCCGCACGCGCGGGTGAAGCTCGATGAACGCAGAGACGAATGCGAAATTGTCTCTGAAGAAATATTGGCTGCGCCCTGTAGTCTTCACTCCTGCGAGGAAGAAGATTATGCCGACATCGCTCGTCATGCGCGAGTGCGTGTAGCCGCCGCTCAGATAGAATTTGCCCGACGGCGTCCAATCAACAGATGAAGTGAAGATGCGGCTGTCAATGTTCACTCCGAACGGGTCGAGAACGAAGTTGCTAAGCGCCGCAGGGTTCGAGTTGTCCTTCGTCACAAGCGATGCGTTGATTGCAAGGTTGCGGTTCGGGCGCAGTATGCTGCGAATCCGCAGGTTTGTAAACTCGTAGTTGTCCACGCGCGTGAAGACGTTGTCGGCCTCGCCATGCTCTGCGTCGAAATAGAGCGACCACTGGCGAATGGGCCTTGCCTTCACGCCGAACAGGTACGTGTTGGTCCTGTTGTCAAAGACATCAGGCTCAATCTCCGCGCCGGGCGGCACGTTCGACGCCTGCTCGAATCCCATAAGCTCGATGTGGCGGTCGGTGTAGCGATGGCCGAAGTGCGCCGATAGCTGCGGGGCGAAATCGTAGTCAATCTCGATCTGATTGAAAAAGCGGCGATAGTTGGTCGTGCGCCCGTAATCTGTCGTGATGAAGACGGGCGGCAGCGGCGTCGTGCCGAAAGCCGTCGTGCGGCTGCGCAGCAGGTCTTCGGCTACGGTTGACGCTCCGTTGATGCGGAAGTTGTTCACACGGAACGTATTCGATATACGCAGCTTGTCGGTTATAAACACCGTCACGCCGACATCGCCCATCGCCGTCGGGCGGCTGACTTTCCCCTTCGATGTGAACTTGTCGAGAATGATGTTGTTGCCGGTGGAGTCCTTGCCCGTTATCGTTTCGAGCAGGTTGAAATTGGTTTCGCTGTTGGAATAGACCCAGCGTCCAGTTATGTCGACGCGCTTGGCAAGCAGCGAGTGCAGGCTCAAGCGCGTGAAAGGCGTCGTGCCGCGCGTCGGCAGGTCGCGCTTGAACGTATTAATCACGCTCGTGTTGGTCGTGTTGTTTCCCGCCTGTGGCATATCAACGATGTACTCGGTGTCGTCTTTGAAGTACCGCCAGCCCTGCATAAACGAAAGATCAAAGACCCACAGCTTCGCGTCGAAGCCGGCGCGGTACTCGTTCGCCTCGTATTTCACGGGCGAGAGCACCGGAAACTCGTCGCGCTGGTAATCGTAAGTCGTCACCGACGGGCCGCTGTTGCGGTTGAGCGAATAGCCAAGATTGATCTTGAACCTTTCGTTCTGCGGCAGCAGCGTCAGATCGAAATCGCCCTGACGGATTTCGGTGTTGAAGGTGTGCTGGCTCGTCTTCGTGCGGTCGAGCGGGAACGGATTGGCGAAGTTCGTCAGAAGGTTGAAGTAATTCATCCGGCGATAATTCGCGTCGAACTTGTAAGCTCCGACCTTCTCGGCGTTGACGCGCAGGTTAGCGTTCGGATCGTGCGCGCGGTGCCTGCCTTCGCCAAAGCCCCAGCCGAACGAGTTGACCATAAGCTTGTCGAACAAGAATCCGTCGTTGTTTTTCGACTGCACGAGCAGGCTCTCGTCAAATAGGCGAAAGCCCGGCGTATAGTTCAGGTCGCTGCGGTACTTGTCGGCGTTGCCGTGAATCAATATGCCTCGCGCGCCAATCTCTATGCTCGAAATGACTTCATAGTTTCCGCCGTTGCCGTTTTGTGTGCCTGACGGAGCTTGAGCGCTGCTTCCGGTTGGCGCTGGCTGCTGCGCTCGCGCGTCTTTGACCATCAGCACAAGGCCAAGCGCGAACCCGAGCAAGAACAACAGTGTGAATCCAATTCTGTTTTTCATGGTTACTGTCCCTCCTCAATTCAATTCACAACGCCTCATCGGAAGTAGAACTTGTGAGTGTTAGAGCCGTGAATCTTTGCGTGACACGTCGTGCAGTTCTGGAACCGCGTGGTCGCCAGATTATGGAAGCTCGGCGTGTTGGGCGCGCCAATCTCCTGCGTGTTTGTGTGGCACTCAAGGCATAGCTGATTGACCGAGCTTCGCTTGAGCATCTTGGGATTTGTTGCGCCGTGCGGCGTGTGGCAGGCCGTGCAGCCTTCAATCTTCAACGGCGCGTGCTCGAACACGAACGGTCCCTGCTTGTCCGCGTGGCACTTCAAGCACGAAGCGTCAGCGCCTACGGCCAGCCGCGCCTGCTTCAGCTCGAACCCGCCGTGCGGGTTGTGACAATCCGAGCACTTCATCGTCCCTTCGAGCACTCGGTGATGGAACGGCTGCGTAAATTGCGCCTTCGTCTCGTTGTGGCACTTCATGCACAGTTGCGGCTCGGTGTTTATAAGCATCTTCGGCGGCGCGAGGTCTGTCGCATGGGCCGAGAAAGGTCCAACGGGTTGAAGCGATGAAGGAACGTCGCGGCGATCAACCGAAGGCCCTGACGCTTTTTCTGCCAGCGTGGAAGTGATGTGCGGCGAGTGGCAATCTGTGCAGGCTACATCGTTGCGCCAGTGCTCGCCGCGGCGAAAGTTGTTATGCTCCTCGCGGCCCGCGTGGCAGGCAAGGCAGGCTTCCGATTTCTGCTTTGCCGATTCGTTCCTGAAGGTGCGAATCTTCGTCTTGTCGCCGCCGCCTTCGACGTGTGCCTTGCCCGGCCCGTGACACGACTCGCAGCCCTGACGTTCAGCTTTCCATCCAGCTTTTAAAAGCCGCGCGTGAGCCGTATGCGAAAAGCTCTTGAATTGTTCTTCGTGGCAAGCCTGACAGGTCTCGCTCCCCACGTAATCATCCGGCGAACTGGCGGTGGCAGCCGGGACCTCTTTCTTGTCGCTGGCTTCGGCTGGCTTCGAGAATCTATCCGAAACCATGTAAACAAGCGCGACAACAACACACAGGGCAACCATCGCCGTTTTAATCTTCTTCAAGGGGTTCATTATCCGCCCTCCTTCATTACTGATTCTTTGAGCAACTTTAATTTCTTCTGCTACGGAAAACTATGAGCGCCATCACCTCTCGGTGTGACAGTCGTCACGGGCCACCTGCAACCCTTCGCCGCGACGAAAGGCAATTAGTGTTCACAAATCACAATGAGTTCACGAGTCGCGCCGAATCATACTGCTTACTGCTTAAAAGGCGTTGGTTTAGAGGCAAATTGAGAATGGCAAAGCCGCATCGTTTGGGCGCAGATTAATCGGCTAATCAGATTGACAAATCGCGCTTGGGAGATTTTCCGCAGGGTGATGTGCGGAATTACTCAAAGCAGAAAGGCGATAACGTTGACAGCGGAAAAACTGATTGGATAATCTGTCAGCGTTAGATCGAAGGTGGTGGAGTCCACCTTTACCCACTGCCCGTGGCAGTCAATGACTCCTGCTTAGCTCAAGACCGGAATGACGCGAAGTAGGAGACCTCCGAATCTCTTCCTTCTGATCGTCGGCATCAACCATCAACAGGGAGGTATGAACGGCTTTGACCAGATACATAGCTGTGCTAATAGGCGGCGCGCTGGAACTGGGTTTCGATACTCGCTTTCGACGTTCGTTTATTCTCTAATCGAGCAGCCGACCTTTCCTTATGCGAACCTCATCATTAAGGTTTCGGGCAGCCTCGTCATCGGTTTTTCTGCCGAGTTGTTCGATGCGCGTGGTTGTTTCGCCGACCTTGCGCGTCGCGTTGCTCACGGGAGTGCTTGGCGACTACACGACCTTTTCAAGTTTTGCGTTTGAAACATACTCGCTCTTGCGCGATGGCGAGATGCGGCGCGCGACGGCGAACGTCGGGGCAAGCGTTGTTCTTGGGCTTGCATCCGTATGGCTCGGAGCGCGCCTTGCGCAGTTGCTGTAGTAATCTTGGCGGGAGGTGAATCATGAAAATTTCCGAAGACGGTCAGTTGCTTCGCATCTTCATCGGCGAGTCGGACCGCTGGCACGGCAAGCCGCTTTACGAGGCGATTATCTTGAAGGCACGCGAAATGGGAATAGCTGGCGCGACCATGCTTCGCGGGCTGATGGGCTACGGCGCGGCGAGCCGCATTCACACGGCGAAGTTTTTGCGGCTGTCGGAAGATCTGCCCGTCATAGTTGAAATCGTCGACAGCGCCGAAAAGATCGCGTTGCTTTTGCCTGTGATAGATGAGATGGTAGAAGAAGGATTGGTCACCCTCGAAAACATTCGCGTCATACACTACCGACATAAGAAAGACGAATGATGAACAAAGCTGCAACGAGGCTGCCATCCGCTTATCATTGGACTGCGCTTGATGATTTTTCTTCCTAACGCGGGATACCGTTGCTGAAAGTGTCGGTGAATGGCAAAATGGTTGCTGCCTCCGGAATAACGGATTTTCTTAAATTGGCTTGTAAGAAAAGTCTCCTCTCTTATGCACCCAGGCATTGTGAGTCGAGGCAGAGGTCGCATTTGCGAAGAGTGTGCTATGAAAGAGAGCGGAGCATCACTGGAGGGTCTTCCAGAGTTACAGGCGCAGCTCGAAAAAGCAGAGGCCGCTTTGCGGCGGTGCAATGCGAAGATCAGAGCGATCCTTGAAAGCTTCACCGATAAATTCTTCGTCCTCGATAATCAATGGCGCATCATCCGGATCAGTCCCCCGGTTCAAGAATATCTCACAAAACCTCTCGACAAGTATATCGGCAAGGTTATTTGGGATGAGTTTCCGGAGGCCGTCAACTCGGAATTCTCTAACCTGTACCGCAAAGCCATGTTGGAGCGAGTCCCTGCTTATCTTGAATCCGTCTCCATTATTGTTCCGGGCCATTGGTTTCAGGTTTTCGCCAGTCCTTGCGACGAGGGCATAGAGGTTTACTTCCGCGACATTACGGAATCGAAGCTCGCGCAAGCCGCGCTGCTCGAAAGCGAAGACCGATACCGCGACCTTATCGAAAACAGCCATGACCTGATCTGCACGCATGACCTCGAAGGCAACCTGCTTTCAGTCAATCGAACTGCTGCGAACGTGCTCGGATTGAGCGTTGAAAACCTGATTGGAAGAAACATCCGAGATGGGCTGCTTCCTGAGTACCGTGATCAATTTGATGATTATCTGGAGACGATAAAAAGAGAGGGTTTTGCGACAGGCGTGATGACCGTTCGGACCAGCACGGGCGAGAAGCGGACCTGGGAGTACAAGAATACCTTGCGGACCAAAGGGGTTGCCGCGCCAATCGTGCGCGGCATGGCCCACGACATCACGGACCGCATACGCGCGGAAGCGGCGCTGCGCAAAAGCGAGAAACGGTTCCGCGCGCTCATCGAGCACAGCTCCGACGGCATCATGATGATTAGCGAAAAAGGCGAGATTCTTTACATAAGCCCGTCAACCTATCGGATAATGGCCTACCTCGAAGACGAGCTTAAGGGAAAGAATGCTTTCAGCTTCGTGCACCCTGACGATCTCGAATACGTAAAGGGCGTTCTCAAAGAGTTGCAGCCGGGCGAAAGCGTCACCGTGCGCTTTCGCATTCGTCACAAAGATGGCTTGTGGCGCTTGCTTGAAAGCACATGCAATAACCTGCTCGCCGAGCCGAGCATTCAGGCGATAGTCATCAACTACCGCGACATCACCGAGCGAAAGAACCTCGAAGAGCAGCTACTTCAAGCGCAAAAGATGGAAGCTACGGGAAGGTTAGCGGGCGGAATAGCTCACGATTTCAACAACCTGCTGACGGCCATTGTCGGCTACAGTCAGTTGGCGCTGTCGAGTCTTAACGAAGGCGATCCGCTGTACGAGCGCATACGGGAGATCAAGAAGGCGGGTCAGCGCGCCACGCTGCTTACGAATCAACTGCTCGCTTTCAGCCGTAAGCAATCGCTCCAACCCGTTGTGATAGAACTCAACGCGCTGATTGAAGACATAAAGAAGATGCTACAACGCATCATCGGCGAAGACACTGAGCTTGTTACAATACTTGAGCCTGATCTCGGAAGAATAAAAGCCGATCCGGGCCAGATTCATCAGGTCATAGTCAACCTCGCGGTCAACGCGCGCGATGCGATGCCGAGGGGCGGCCTCCTGACAATTGAAACGGCCAACATGGAAGTCGACGAATATTTCGCCCGCCATCACATCGGCATAAAACCCGGCCCTTATGTCTTGCTCACCGTGAGCGACACCGGCTGCGGCATGGACAAAGAGACTCTCTCGCAGATATTCGAGCCGTTCTTTACAACCAAAGAGAGCGGCAAGGGGACAGGGCTAGGGCTTGCAACCGTCTATGGCATAACCAAACAGAGCGGGGGCGGCATCTGGGTTTACAGCGAGATTGGCAAAGGCACAACTTTCAAAATCTATCTGCCGCGAGTTTCTGACCCGGTTGAAGCCAGACCGGATGAGGTTCCGCGATCGGAGGCTCCGGGCGGAAGCGAGACAATCCTGCTTGTCGAAGACGAAGAGATTGTGCGCAAGCTGGCTCACGGTGTCCTGACCAGCAAGGGGTACATTGTGCTCGATGCGGCGAACGCCGGTGAGGCGCTGCTTTATTGCGAGCGATACAACGGGACTATAGACCTTATGCTGACCGATGTTGTGATGCCGCAGATGAGCGGGCCTGAGCTGGCGCAACGAGCCATACCATTGCGCCCGCAGATGAAGCTGATTTATATGTCCGGCTACGGAGACGCCGTTCTGCGCTATGGAATAATGAAAGAGGACACGGTTTATCTACAGAAACCATTCACGCCTGATGAACTTGCGCGCAAGGTGCGCAATACGCTCGACCTGACGAACAGCGGACATTGATGAGTGTGAATTTATAGCATCGAGCTTGCCTTCAAAAGAAGAGGCCGCGCAAAGCAGATTGCTTTCCGCCTTGCGCAGCCTTGCTACCTTGCAGCTATTTAGTCTTTAAACCGGTGTGCCGCAATTAGCGCAGAACTTCGAACCAAGCGGAACTGCCACCTGGCAATTCTTGCACGGCTGAGGCACGAGCGACGTGCCGCAGTTGTTGCAGAACTTCGAGCCTTGTTGAACGGGCTGGCCGCAGTTGGGACACGGAGTCGTCGCCGCTTGCGGCGCTTGCTGCGGCGCTCCGCAGTTGAGGCAAAACTTCGCGCCGACAGGATTCTGCGCGCCGCACTTCGCGCATGGCGCGGTCTGTTGTTGAGCCGCGCCCTGTCCTCCCTGCTGCTGCCCGCCGACCGCGCCAGCCATCATCTGGCCGTAGCCCAATCCGAGTCCTAATCCCATGCCCTGACCTGCCGCGCCGCCTTCCTGACGAGCCGCATCCTGAATTGATTGCGCAGCTTTAAATTGCATGTAAGCGTTCATATCACCAATCGCGCCCATGCCTGATCGCTCGTCAATCATCTTCTGAACTTCTTCGGGCGGCGTGACGGCGGAGATGATCATGTCGACAAGCTCAAGCCCCTGCTTCGAGAAATCATCTGCGACGCGAGCCTTCACGCCCGCAGCAATCTCATCATAGTACTGCGGCAGATCGAATATCGTCTTCAGATTTTCGCCCAACAGGTCATTGAGCCGCGCGACGATTATGTCGCGGAGGAACGAGCCGATGGCTTCCGTTGAAACTATTCCGCGCGTGCCTACGACCGAGCCGACAAACAGTTGAGGGTCTGCGACTCGCATCGAGTATTTGCCGAAGGCGCGCAGTCGCACGAATCGAAGCTCAGTGTCGCGAAACGTGATTGGCTCTTTCGTGCCCCACTTCAAATCCTGAAACGTCTGGCGCGAGACGAACATCACGCTCGCTTGAAAAGGCGACTTGCCGCCGAACGGGATCGAGAGCAGTTTGGTGAGCAGCGGCACGTTCATCGTCGTGAGCGTGTGGCGGCCCGGTCCGAACACGTCGAGCGCCTTGCCGTCGCGGAAGAAGACCGCTGACTGGTTCTCCTGAACGATCAACTGCGCGCCCATCTTAATATCACTTGAGCCGACTTCCGGTATGCGGTGAACTATCTCCTGTCCCGTCGGGTCGAAATACTCTAACACTTCAATCGCCATTACTATCTCCTTCGCGCCCGGTCGGCGCATTTGTTGTTTTAATCTCTATTCTACCGCTCATGGTCGTAGCCTTCACGGCTGGCCCGCCCGTTCCTACCTGTCCGCTAGCATGCTGGCCCGGAGTTTCTCTTTGCACAGGGATACCTAACTGATCGAGGTCGACCCTGCCGCTTGTTGAGCTGGCCTCGATTCTGGCATTGAGCGGCGAGGGCAGGCCGACTTCTATGTTGCCGCTCGTTGTTGCGAAACTCAGGTCGGTCTTGATCTCGGAGAGGATTCTTACATCAATCCCTCCGCTCACGGTCTTGAAAGAAATAGGCCGATCCTGCGCTAAGGCTTTAATGCTTCCGTCTATGTTGCCGCTGATGGTCTGCGCGCGCGCGACGCCCGAAACATCTTCAAAGCGAATCGTGCCGTTGACCGTTTCGGCGTCAATCAAGCCTGATATGTTTGACAAGCTGATGCGGCCATTGGTCGTGCTGATTTTGATTGCTCCAAGCTCGCGCGGCACCTTGATCCTGAACGAGACGCTCGTATTATCGGGCAGGTCAGAAGCGTCAATCACGAGATTGTTAGGATTTGAAGCGTCAATGCCGACGGTCATCTCTCTGAGCGTTTTTTCAGACCTGCCGCGCTTCGTTACTCTTATTTCAGCCTGCGGCTTATCCCACCCTTCGAGGGTGACATTGCCATTGACTCCGGTTATCGAAATCGCCGCGCCCGGGTTAAGCGCAATCATCTGAGGAGGCTCCACGATCTCGCTTCCCATCATGCTCGATATAAACGCGCGGACTTTGCTGACTAGAATCCGCCCGCCAATTATTGCGCCGCCGAACATCAGCAACGCAATCAAGACAACGACGACAATCCACGGCGAGCGCGAGCGCGCGGGCGGCGGCGCAGACTCCTGGCGCATGGGTGGAGCAGGCGGCGCGGGCGGAACTGACGGTTGATAATAAGCAGGAGGCACGAAGGTCGGGTTTGTCTCGGGCTGAGAGACGGGCGCGGTCTGCGCGCCTTGCGCTCCCCACATATCGGGCGCGGGCGGCATTATCTGCGTCGGCGCGTCTTCGTCATCGCGCGTGACGATCGGCGCGCCGCAAGCGCGACAGAATTTCTGCGCCCTGAACAACTCTGCGCCGCAGTTTTTGCAATGCTCGAACATGATCGGTTTGTGGTTTCTGGTTCTTATCTCACCAACGCGAACTAGAAACCCGAAACTAACTAAAAAGCGGTTTGCCGGGCGGCTGACCCTGGCCAAATTCGTTAATCGCTTTGTACCGCGCATCGAAGGCGCGATCCGTCTCGTCAATCTCTGCTGCAAGTTCCGCGCTTGCAGTCTTAAGCCCTTCCGGCGTTCCGGCTTGCGCTTTCAACTCGTTCAACTTCGATTCGATCTTGTCAATGTGTTCAACTAAAGCGAGGTCGAATCGGTAAATCGCGTCAAGCTGGTCTTCCTGAATCTTGACTACATCGAAGAATCCCGAATAGCCGTAGCTTGCGAACCGCACGCGATTTTCGAGCTTGTCGAGTTTTTTGATCGCCGTATCAACGGGACCGACTTCAAACAGCCGACCGCTTGAGCTTAGGTCTTTCATGATGGCGGTGAGCGGGTCTTTCAATCGGCGCAAACGTTCAGCGAGTTCTTCACGATGGCGTTTATCAACATCGCGCCGCCGCTCTTTGTCGACGTAGCCGCTGTAGCCGGGAATCTTCGCGCTCAACCGTTCAAGCCAGTTGCGCTGGTCGCTCTTATCAGAACTCATTTTGTCCCCCTTCGCTATCCTACCAGTTTTTTTGCCGCGCCGCATCTGACGAATCAAGTCAAGATTGACTGACAATGCGGCTCAACAATTTTCAGTGCTTTTTGAATCGTTAGCCGTTCGTTAATAACCTGGACGATTCACGCGAATGAGTTGTTCCAACAATTATGTCTGAGTTTCAATGGCCGTATGAATGCGGCGAGCTTGTCTTTCAAATCCGGGTCGAATGTACAAACGATAATGCCTGAATGCTGAACCTGAGCATTATGCAATCGGACAAAGTGTTTGCGGTTGAGAGTCAATACCGCTCGGTTGTCGGCACGGGCAAAGGAAAGCACAGCGTCATCACCAATTGATTGGTTTGCCAGCCCTGCTTCGTGAACAGTCAATATGTCGTGCCCTGATTGCCTGAGTGCTTCTACTACAGGAAGCGGAAAATTCTCATCAGCAAAAAGCCGAGCCATGAATCAAGCCGCCTCGTTCTCAAGAATCTGCTGCTCAATTTCGTCTTTGTGCGAGCGCACACATGCCCATGCGTTAGCAAGGTCTTCGGCCCTCAATGAAGGATAGCTTCTCAGTAAATCAGCTTCGCTGGTCCCAAGCCGCCTTGCTTGTTCTAAAACCCAAACCTGAATGCGAGTGCGAACGATTCGTGCCTCTCCGCCGCAAACGCCGGGCGTGCTTTCAATACACGGAAAGGCATCGCCCAAATCGCGGACTACAAGTTGAAGCAATTCAGCTTTCTCAGCCCGGCTCATTTGTGACAGCAGCTTCTCGATTTCCTGCAATGCGCTCATGACGTTTGTCTCGCTTCACGCTCTTTGCTGATTAAATTCTGCTTGCCCTCGTTGGAAATGATTTCACAATCACCAAATCAACGCAACGGTCAGACAGGATGAGGCATTAAGCAGGCGCGCTTTCGGTTGCGGTGCCGCTCTGCAGCCTTCTCAAGTATTCGTCGTAAGCCTTGCGGTCTGTCGCGCTCATATCACGGATGTAAACGCCTACGACCCAGAACAATCCTTCTGCTTCGGGGCGGTACCACGCCGCAAAGCCCGTGAACCTGACGGTCGCATTCGGCAGATCAATTTCAACTTCGAGCTTGTTCTTAAACGCTACTGTGTGGTCGCGGATGATGTGCAGCTTGCCTGTTTCAACCGTGCCCGTCTGAATGCGCATCCCTTGCTGCCCGACATCGAGCACAAGCCCTTCAATCACTCGCGAGCGATGGCCCTCGTCGCCCTGATCAATAATCGTCAGCCGCATAGGCAACGGCTTCGGCGGCGGAGGTATCAGGCGGTGGCCTTTGCTCGCGCTGACATCTTTCGGACTTTGAACTGAGCGAATGAGTTTTGTCCCGTCAACGCTGCAAAAGCTATTTTCATCCGGGAAAACGCGGCGACAGTTTGGGCATTCTTTCATGGGCCTTCTCCTGAGCGAGGCGATTATACAGTGGTCGGTGGTCAGTGGCCAGTGGTCAGTTTAAGAAATTAATGAGAACGCACTCTTGCCTACCAATTATGCTTAGAATAGCAAATGATGCTATTTCACTGACCACTGACCACTGCTACAAAGGAATATTGCCGTGCTTCTTGGGC
Source organism: Blastocatellia bacterium (assembly GCA_035575515.1). Classification (GTDB taxonomy): domain Bacteria; phylum Acidobacteriota; class Blastocatellia; order UBA7656; family UBA7656; genus DATLXU01. Next base: position 20,379 of record DATLXU010000124.1, on the reverse strand, counting down.
GGGTTTTGATCGCGCTTGGTTTCGAGCATCTCAAGCGCGCCTATCAGCTTGGGTCGAGTCAGGTGCGGCTCGATCACCTCATCAATAAACCCGCGCTCGGCGGCGATGTACGGCGTAGCAAGCTTCTCGCGGAATTCTTCGGCGAGCCGCCGCTTTTCCGCTTCGGCGTTTTCAGCTTTGGCTATCTCGCGGCGATACAGAATCTCAACCGCGCCTTCGGCTCCCATCACCGCAATCTCAGCCGTAGGATAAGCGAAGTTCACATCGGCGCGGATGTGCTTCGACGCCATAACACAATACGCGCCGCCATAAGCCTTGCGCGTGATGACGGTTATCTTCGGCACGGTCGCTTCCGCAAACGCGAATAATAATTTCGCGCCGTGACGGATGATGCCGCCGTGCTCCTGCTCGACTCCGGGCAGAAAGCCGGGCACGTCTTCAAAAGTTATCAGCGGGATGTTGAAGCAATCGCAGAAGCGCACGAACCGCGCCGCCTTCACCGAAGCGTCAATGTCGAGCACGCCCGCAAGGTGCGCCGGCTGGTTCGCGACTATGCCGACTGCGCGCCCGCCCAATCGCGCAAATCCCACGACGATGTTCTTCGCATAATGCTCATGCACTTCAAACAGGTAGCCGTCGTCAACAACTGAGTGAATGATGTCGCGTATGTCGTAAGGCTGATTCGGAGCTTCGGGAACGATTGTGCTCAATCGGTCGTCCGTGCGGTCTGACGGGTCATTGGTTACAATGCGCGGCGGATCTTCGAGGTTGTTCGACGGGATGAACGAAAGCAATTCTCGGATCAAACGCAGGCAGTCCTCGTCCGTGTCAGCCGCGAAGTGCGCGACGCCCGAAACTGAGTTATGGGTCATTGCGCCGCCGAGTTCTTCTTTAGTGACCTCCTGATGCGTGACGGTCTTTATCACGTCCGGGCCGGTGATGAACATATAAGAAGTATTCTTCACCATAATGTTGAAGTCGGTTATCGCAGGCGAATAGACCGCGCCGCCAGCGCAAGGGCCCATTATCGCGGAGATTTGCGGCACGACGCCCGACGCGAGCGTGTTGCGAAGGAAAATATCCGCGTAGCCGCCAAGCGACTGCACGCCCTCTTGAATGCGCGCGCCGCCCGAATCGTTCAGCCCGATGACCGGAGCGCCGACTTTCATCGCCAGATCCATGACTTTGCAAATCTTTTCGGCGTTGGTTTCCGATAGCGACCCGCCGAACACGGTGAAGTCCTGCGCGAAGACAAACACCCTTCGACCATCAACAAGGCCGTGACCTGCGACCACACCATCGCCGGGATACTGCTGCGACTGCATGCCGAAATCTAAACAGCGATGTTTCTTGAACCGGTCGAATTCTTCAAAAGTGCCGTCGTCGAGCAGGAATTCGATGCGCTCGCGCGCGGTCATCTTGCCTGCGGCGTGTTGCCGTTCGATGCGTTCAGAGCCGCCGCCCGCAAACGCTGCGGCATTTCTCTCCTGCAATTTCTTCAAGCCGTCTTCTTTGGATTTCGCTTCGATTTTTCCTTCGCTCGTTGCCATTCCGTGTCCTCAAGCAACTAGAATTTCAGAAACGACAGTCTACCAAAGCAGCGCAGATGGGCAAAACTATCGGGAAGAGGTTTGTGTTATAAAGACAAGCTCTGCCTTTATTGATTCGCGCCCGGCTTGCACTTCTGCTCGATTAATCGCTTGAGCGCCTGCGCGTCTTGATCGTTTGCGTCAATCTGTAAAGCCTTACTTGCAGATGCATCGGCGGCGGCGCAGTCGCTTTTCAACACAGCGATGCGGCCAAGCAGAACGTGCGCCGAGACCAGTTTCGGATTCCAGAAGACCGCAGCCCTGAGCGCGTTCGTCGCGCGATCAAAATCCCCGCGCCGCTCATAGACGCGGCCCATCAGCAGATGCGCGTCGTAATTCTGCGGCTGCGATTGCAGTAACTTTCCGAGCGCCGCAAGCGCGTCCTCGTTGCGACCCGCGTTGAATGCCGTACGCGCAGACTCTAACAACTGATCTGCCTGCGGTGTGAGGCTCGCGGCCTGCGACTGCGCGTTTGTGCGTTCGTCTTTCTCGCGCTTGTAGCGATAGTAGTTGCCCTTATTGAACGCAGTCTTGATTCGCGCAATCGTGGGCATACCCTTAGTCTCCCATTGCGCGAATTGTTGAAGCAGTTTCTTCGCTTGATTCATCGCTTCCGTTGCGCCCGCCTGATCTCCCGTAGCAGCAAGGGCTTTGCCCAGAACATAAAACGCTTCGCCATCCGAAGGCCGCTGGCGCGTCTCGTTCCTGAGCGTCGCAGCCGCGTTTGCGTAATCCTTCGCCAGAAAATAAGCGTAGCCCAGGTTGAAGAGCGTATCGGTGTCGCGCGGCGCGGCTTCGACGGCAGGCTTCAGATGATTGATCGCGTCGCTGTATTGCTTCTGCTTAATGAACAGAACGCCAATGTTATTATAGACCTCGTAGAGCGGCAATTTCGGCGCGAGTCTCTGATTCGTCGCAAGCGCCTTGTCGGTCTGATTGAGCGCGTCCTGAGCCACGCCGATATAGAATTGCGCTTCATCGTAGCGCTGGTCTTTGTCGCCAATCAGAGCAAGCTGTTCAAGAGCTTCCTTATAATCACCGGCTTCATAATAGACGCGACCAAGCTCGAAGATGGCGGGAAGGTAATCGCTCTTCGTTTTGTCGGAGTATTCTTTGATTGCACGTTGAAGAAACTCTATGCGAGCCTCGCGGTCGCGCGTGAGCGTGCCTTTGATGAAATTCTCGAACGCGCCGATTGGCGCCTGAGTCGCGTCGTTGATTATCTGGTCGCGCGAAAACGGCAGCGCGGGATTGCGCTGGTAAAGTATCTCGTAAGCAAGCTCGCCTTGCAGCTTTTGCAGGTCAATGAGCGGCCCGCCCCGATTGAACTCCTTGCCGACGAGTCGGCCTTCGCGTATGTCAACGACGCGAGCGGTGATCGTTATACTGCTGTCGCGGCCTTCGCCTGCGATGCGATAGGTTCCCATCACGACGAGGTTGGCTCCTGCGCGCTCAGCTATTTTTATCATCGTCGCGCGCGTCAGTATCGCTGTCGGCGGCAAGCCTTCCTGTTTATAAGCGACGTTGCGCTCGTCGGGCGCGATGCCGACAAGGCCGGGCTTATCGAGCAGATCGCCGAGCGCGGCGGCGAAGCTGTCGCCTACCCAGTTGTATTCTGCGCGGCCCGAAAGATTCTCGAACGGCATGACGACAATCGTATCGGCTGTCGCGGCCCGCGCCCTTAGTGTCGCGATAAGAATGAAAAGTAAAGCTGATGCAATCCGTTTCATAGGCAACATAAGATAGTAGATGGCAGATGTTAGATGATGGGACGAGCGTTCAAGCAGGCTGCTTCTGCTGCCCTCTATCATCTAACATCTGCCATCTAGCATTAGTAATTGTCCGTTGGCGCAAGTTGCAGTGTCAACTGCGAAGGCCAGTCTGCCCTCTTCTATTTTTGTTGCGTTCTCGCCAACCTTCGCGCGTATAATTCAATTGTTATAACTGTCGCCCGCAGATAGGCCGCACTCATGGAGACAAGACGCTGGCTCAGATTCGCCCCGCTCAAGCTGCACACGAGGACTACAATCCTTACGTCAGCCGTGCTGGTCGCGGTCTTTGCGGTGATGGCATATTTTTCAGACCTTGCAATCACTCGCTTGAGCGACCAGCAGGAGCAGCAGCAGGCGCAACTGCTCGCCACGCGCATCTCGGATACGGTCGAGCATCACATCAAGCGACAGAGAATCCGCAACCAGCGGCAGCGCGGTCGCCGTCATGTGACCGAAGAATCAGAAGCTACGACCATACCGGATTGGACCGAAGTCGAAGAGCAGATTCAAGACACGATATTTCAAACGAACCCGCAGCTAAAGGAAGTTCACATTTTTCAAAAGACTGCGCCTCACGCGTGGAAAGAGACGGTCAGAATGCCTGTTGATGCGCCGCCTCTGCCCGCAAGCGATGAACAAGACGCAACTGAAAAATTTGACACGGCAAAACCGATAGTTGTTCGTGAACAGGGGCAGAACCGATTCATCACCGCCCGCGCTGGCATCAATGTCGTCGAAGACACAGGCTCGGCTCATTTCGGAACCGTCAGCGTCTTGCTCGGCTTCGACGAAACGCAAAGCTCCGCCGCCGCGCTGCGACGGTTGATGTGGCCGCTGATGCTGCTTGCGATTATCGCAATCACGTTGATGACTTATTTTCTCTTCCGCCACATCGTCTATAAGCCTATTGATGATCTGCTGGCCGCAATGTCGAAAGCCGAAGCGGGAAATCTCGCTGTCGAAGTCGAGCCAAGCGCGCCGGACGAGATTGGATTATTGACGACGCGATTCAATCGGATGCTTGGCCGTATTCGACAGATGACCGAGCAGCTTAATCTTGAGCAGCGGCGGCTCGAAGACCGCGTGCGCGAGGCTACGACTGAAATCGCTAACCGCAAAGAGCAACTCGAAGACGCAAACCTGAGATTGTTCGAGATGCAGCGGCAACTGACTCAGCTTGAGCGATTGGCCGCAGCGGGCCAGCTCGCCGCGCAGTTCGCGCACGAAGTCGGAACGCCGCTCAACCTGATTTCGGGCCACGTTCAACTGCTTCGCGCGCGGGCAAACGATGAGCGAGTAATCAAGCGGCTCGACATCATAGCCGAGCAGATTGAAAGAATCACCCACATCGTTCGCTCGATGCTCGATTCGACTCGCCGCCCGAAGCCGCAGCTTGAGTTGATTGATATAAATTCGCTGCTCGCCGAGATACTCGACGCGACTCAGCCGACGCTCGTCGCGCGCGCTGTCGAGCTTCAAACAGAGATGAGCGACGAGCTTGCGCCTGTAAGAGCCGACGCGGAACAGTTGCAGCAGGTCTTCATCAACCTGATCAACAACAGCCTCGATGCGATGCCCGGCGGCGGCTTGCTTCAAGTCCGCACGACGCGCGATACGGATTCAGCCGTGATCGAATTGACCGACAGCGGCGAGGGCATCGCCGAAGATCATATTGATTTGATATTCGAGCCGATGTTTTCTACAAAGCGCGGCAGGGGAACGGGGCTTGGCCTGACTATCGTCAAGCAGATAATTTCTGAGCACGACGGCGAAATCGAAGTCCGTAGCGAGCCGGGTCACGGGTCGACGTTTCGCATTCGATTGCCTTTAGCGGAAACCGAAGTTGAAGCGGGCGAGCAGGTCGAGCTTTCAGTCGAAGACCCGGCGGTGGTGAAGGAATGAAGAAGATACTTGTCATTGACGATGACCTTGAGACGTGCAATTTCCTCGCGGAGATTTTTTCAGAGGAAGGCTGGAGCGTCCGGTCGAGCCAGACGGCAGAAGCTGCGCTTGCAGCGATCGAGGGCGATCATTTCGATTTGATCGTGAGCGACATTAATCTCGGCGGGCGAGTGAACGGCGTCACGCTGCTCAAAGAGTTCAAGCGCATCACGAAAGATTCGGAAGTCATACTAATCAGCGGATTCGGCACGCTCGAAACGGCGGTCGAAGCCTTGCGCGAAGGCGCGTTCGATTACGTCAGCAAGCCGTTCAACGTGAACGAAGTCATCGCGACGGCGCGGCGCGCTCTCAAGGGGCGCGAGACCGAAGCGCCCGCGGCTGTGCTATTGAAAGAGCATGGCGAAGCGTCGGGCCTTGTCGGCCACAGCCCGAAGATGATCGAAGTCTATAAGGAGATTGCGTTAGTTGCGCCGTCGCGCTCGACTGTGTTGATAACGGGCGAATCCGGAACGGGAAAAGAATTGGTCGCGCGAGCGATTCATCGCAACAGCCCGCGCGCCGCAGGTCCGTTCGTCGCGATCAATTGCGGCGCGATAACCGAGACGCTGCTCGAATCAGAATTATTCGGCCACGTTAAAGGGAGCTTCACGGGCGCGGTCACGGACAAGCGCGGGCTGTTTGAAGAGGCAAACGGCGGCACGATTCTGTTAGACGAGATAGGCGAAACGAGCCTCGCGCTTCAGGTGAAGCTGCTTCGCGTGTTGCAAGAGAGCGAAGTGCGCCGGGTGGGGAGCGCGCGCCCGGTTCGCGTTGACGTGCGGGTGCTTGCCGCCACGAACCGCAACCTTGAGCGCGAAGTGAAAGAGGGCCGATTCCGTGAAGACCTTTATTATCGCCTGAGCGTCGTTACATTGCGCGTGCCTGCGCTGCGCGAGCGCGCCGAAGATATTCCGCTATTGGCGGCTCACGCGCTCAAGCGCGCCAGAGATGCGGGCGCGAAAGCTACAACAATTTCAGAAGAGGCGCTTGCGATGCTCGGCCAGTACGACTGGCCCGGCAACGTGCGCGAGCTTGAAAACACGATTGAGCACGCGGCGCTGTACGCACGCGGGACCGTGATAACGCCGGACGATCTGCCCGAAAAGATTCGCAGGCAGAGCCACAGCCGCGAAGCTGCAAGCCGCATTCAGTCTTTATTCGATGACCTGCCCTCGCTCGACGAACTGGAGCGGAGGTACTTGATTCACGTCTTGCAGCAGGTGGGGGGGAGCCGCACACGCGCCGCAGAAGTGATGGGCATTGACCGCCGCACGCTCTATCGAATGGCCGAACGCTTCGGAGTCAATCTCAAAGAGACGGGCGAATGAAAGGATGAAGGATGAAAAAGAATGCGAGATTTACGCATTTCGAATTTGAGATTCGGATTTGAAATCCTTTTCATCCTTCACCCCTCATCCTTCATCCTTCAAAAGTTGTGGCCGTTTTGCTTCGACTAACAAAAGAGCCACACGGAATCCGCTTCAATCGAAGGCTCATCAACGCTATAGCTTCAATTAAACACGTTCTATTCTTGAATTAATCATCGCGCGCAGCACGCGAAAGTTAAGGCACGCTCGTTGCTCAATCAAAGAGCGATTTGCTTGACAAGGTTCGCGGGCAGCACCGCGTTATCGAGTCGGCGCTAATTCAAAACCTTCATGGAGGACAGTGATGAAGAAGTTTATTATCTCTAGCGTATTAGCATTGGCTCTGGCTGCTTCGTCTGCGTTTGCGTCGCAGAGCGGAGACACATCGAAGACTTCGAGCAAGCCCGCTGCGACTTCCGGGTCGAAGATGAAGAAGCACAGCAAGCGACATCATCGCAGGCACACGACGACCAAGAAGACGACCACGAAGTAACGTCACCCTGCAATATCACGCAACGAACACTCGGAGCGGGCTGGCGCTGACGTGCTGGCCCGCTCAAATTTTGTCAGGCAGGATTCACAAGGGATGAGTTATGAACAAGCTGGCGAGAATTATCATCATCATCCTCGTGGCTTTTGCCATAGCAAGCCTGCTGTTGTACAAGTTGCGCCTCGGCAGCCTCAGCCGCCCCTCGCAGCAGAGCGGCATTCACCGAACAGATAACGTTGAGATGCAAACTATCGAAGGCGAGATCGGCGACGTTGATGAGCAGGCTAATACGCTGACGCTGGTCGGCGATGGCCAGCAGGTGACACTGGCCTTCGATGAAAGGACCGCAATAGTCGAGGAGGGGCAGCACGTTCAGCCTTCGGCTATAAAATCAGGCAAGGCGGCCAGAGTGCGCTACACCGAAAGAGGCGGGCGCAACTGGGCGCGCCGAATCGAACTGGCTTCTTCAACTCGACCTGGCTCGGAGTAATCAGATCGTTCGCGCGAACCGCAGCCTCTTGACCCCGCAGAGGCTCCAGGCTGATTGCGCATCATTAAAGCATGAGGAAGCGAACCGTATGCGTGTGCGTAGCTGCGCTGGTAACTCTGGGGAGCGGGGTCGTAAACCTTCTGTCGGTCATCGGCCCAAGTCTCCCGGAGCGTCGCCGCCTGCTCAAAGAAAGCTTTCCGCTTGAGTTCATTCACCTGTCCCGCTTCTTCACGCTCCTGATAGGTTTTGCGCTCGTCATCTCTTCGATAAACATCTACAAGCGAAAGAAGCGCGCATACCGGCTGGTTCTGCTGCTGGCCGTTTCGTCGGTCGTCTTTCACCTGACGAAAGGACTCGATTACGAGGAAGCCATATTCTCGCTCGTCTTAGTCTTCGTCCTGCTGCTAGGCAGAAAAGCGTTCACGGTGAAAAGCGGAGTCCCGAATTTTCGCTCTGCCCTGCTGCGCGCAGCGATTGCTGCGGGCGTCGCGCTCTGCTATGGAGTCTTTGGCTTCTGGCTTTTGGACAGCCGCGAGTTTGGCATCAACTTCACCATCGCGGACTCGGTGCGCCGCACGCTGCTTTTCATATCGCTTGCGGGCGATCCGCAGATAACGCCTTATACGCGCTATGCTCAGTGGTTCATCAATTCGCTCTACCTGATGACCGCGAGCGCCATCGGCTATTCGATCTTCGCGCTCTTTCGCCCGGCGCTTTATCAACTGGAAAGGTTGCCGCACGAGCGCGCCCGCACGGCAGAGATACTCGCCCGTCATGGGCGCTCGGCGCTCGATTATTTCAAGCTGTGGCCGGACAAATCATATTTCTTTTCGCCCTCTGGCCGCGCGTTCATCGCCTACGCGACGACCAATCACACGGTCATCGCGCTTGGCGACCCCGTTGGTCCCGAAGACGAGATCGAAGAGATTGTTCGCGCGTTCAAAGCCTTCTGCGATCAGCATGGCTGGACGGTTGCTTTTCATCAAACGCTGCCCGACTTTCTCGCCATCTACAGGCGGGCGGGCTTCAAGAAACTGAAGATCGGTGACGACGCGATAGTTGACCTCAACCGCTTCAGCCTCGAAGGGAAGTCCATGAAGAAGATTCGTCATTGCGTGAACCATCTCGAAAAGTCAGGTTGCCGCATGGTCGAGCATCATCCGCCTATCGAGAAATATATTTTGCTTGAGTTGAAGGCGGTATCAGACGAATGGCTCAAGATACCGGGCCGCCGCGAACGCCGCTTCACGCTCGGAGCATTCGACGCCGGTTATATCCGCTCAACTCCAGTTGTTGCGGTCGAAGATAAGAATGGTTGCGTGCTTGCATTCGTCAATATTATCCCGTCTTGTCGAGCGGGAGAAGCGACGATTGACCTGATGCGATACCGCACGGATGCGCCCGCAGGCGTGATGGATTTTCTATTTGTGAAGCTGTTTCAATTAAGCAGGGCCAGAGGCTACGAGCGATTCAATCTCGGCATGGCTCCGATGAGCGGTTTTCAAGAAGACGAAGAAGCCGCGCTCGAAGAGCGGGCTGTTCATCGGTTTTTCCGGCGGCTCAATTTCATATTCAACTTCAGCGGCCTGCGCCGCTACAAAGCGAAGTTTGCAACAATCTGGGAGCCGCGCTATTTGATCTATCGCAGCGCGCTCGATCTGCCGGGACTCGCGATTGCTCTTGGCCGCGTTTCACAGTTCAAGGCTGAACCTGAACTCGACGCAGGAGTTGCAGCATGAGATTCAAAATATTTTTCACAACCTTAATTTTAATAGCCGTTTCATCAGTCACACTGCGCGCCGAACAGCCCGCGCCCGGCAGAAACGCGCCCGTCATTCGCGGGCACAAACTGGATGTTTATTACTATCCCGCGAAAGAGCCGCGAACGGGTCGTGCGGTTTTGTTCGCACCCGGCGACGGCGGCTGGCGAGGATTCGCAATCACGCTTGCCGAGTTAATCTCTTCGTGGGGCTACGATGTTTACGGTCTCGACACAAAGACTTACCTCGAAAGCTTCACAAGAAAAAGCGCCGCGCTCAAAGAGGCTGACGTGATGGGCGATATGAAAGAAATCGCCCGGTGGATAACGAGCGGCTCCTCTCAAAAGATTACGCTCGTCGGCTGGTCGGAAGGCGCGGGGATAACCCTGCTCGGTGCGGCAGGTGATGATAAAGAGAGAGCGTTCAACGGCCTCGTGACGTTCGGGCTTGGCAAATCAAACGTGCTCGGCTGGCGGTGGAGCGACGATTTCACCTACATCACGAAGAAGGACCCGGACGAACCGAAATTCGATAGCTCCGCTTACATGCCCAAAGTCTCGCCGCTCCCGCTTTTGATGATTCAATCGGCGCGCGACGAATACGTCCCGGCTGATGAAGCGAAGGCTCTATTCAATCAGGCGAAACAGCCGAAGCGATTCGCGCTGATTCAGGCCGACGATCACCGCTTCGACGGAAACCGCGATCAGTTTTATCGCACGCTGCGCGAGGGACTCGAATGGATCAACAAGACGCAGCATTAATCGAGGCGGCCCCGCAGTCGGAAGTTTCAGCGGGCCTGTTCAAACGGGTTGCCGGATACCTGCTCGCCGCTGCGTGCCTCGCGTGGGTCTTCTACGACGTTCAGCCTGCAAGAGTCGCGGCGAGCTTTGCGGCAATCAACTGGTGGTGGGTCGCGCTCGCTGTAGCCTGCGACATCGCAAGCTACGTCTGCCAGGCATGGCGGTGGCGGCTTCTCCTGCGCCCGGCTGGCGACGTGTCGCTGCCGCTCGCAATTCAAGCGATCTACGCCGGGTTGTTCGCAAACGAAGTCTTACCAATGCGACTGGGCGAAATGGTCAGGGCGTATCTCGCATCTCGATGGGCTGGCGTCGAGCTTGCGGCCATACTGCCTTCGATGATCGCCGAGCGATTGCTTGACGGCATCTGGCTCGCGCTCGCCATCGCGCTCACATCTCTTTTCATCAAGCTCCCGAAAGAGATAATCGAAGCCGGATACGTTTTTGCAGCTTTAAGCTTGATGCTTCTCGCCGGATTCATTTACGTCCTCCGCAAGAAGCAGAACGAAGATTCACGTCCACACGGCAAAGCGCGCCTCAAGTGGAAGCCGCTCCGCCTCGTTGTCACATTCATCGCGCAACAGTCGCGCGGGCTGCGAAGCATCGGTGCGTCGCGGCAGCTTTATATCGCGCTTGTGGCGACATTCTTTTATCTCGCGCTTCAAGCAGTTTCGCTCTGGCTCGTGATGGTTGCGTTCGGCTTGCGGCTTTCGTTGTTTATCGGCGCGGCAGTGTTCTTGATAGTCCATCTCGGCACAGCCATTCCGAACGCGCCCGCCAACGTCGGCTCGTATCAGTTCTTCTGCGTGGTCGGATTGACGCTATTCGGCATTGAAAAATCTCAGGCCGCGGCCTTTTCGGTTGCAGTCTTCGTGTTGTTGACTGCGCCGCTGTGGGCAATCGGTTTCTTTGCGTTGAGCCGTTCAGGCTCGACGCTATATCAAATCAAAAGAGAGATGGGCAGGCTCATTACGGGCAGAGCATCTTATGGATGAGAACAATCAGATTGGGAGTGCTGCTTCACGGTCGCAGCTTTTGATTGCTATATCAAAGCGGTGACAAGTCGCCGTACTCCATAGACTATACGCAATCCAAGACCGCTCTATGGCCGCAGTCGCTCTCTCGTATGTTTCTAGACATGCCAGCAAGGTTGTACGGCGCATGATTGAACTGTTATATTGATCTTTGCTGGCGCGGAAATCTCAAAGTCCTCGCGCGGCCACCATCTTGACAGGATCAATCTATGATTCACATAAGCCAACTTTCACGCGAGCATGCGGCGCTCGCCGTCATTGACATGCAGGAAGCCTTCAGGCCCGTCATTCCCGACTTTGGCGAAGTCGCTTCGCGCATTGCCAAAGCCGTGCAGGGCGCGCGGCTTTTGGAAGTGCCAGTCATCGTCACCGAGCAGTATCCTAAGGGCCTCAAGCACACGGCAGAAGAGATAATCCCGCACCTTCCCGCAGAGTCTCAGGCCATAGAAAAGATTTGCTTCAGTTCGTGCGGGGCCGACAGCTTTCAATCGCATCTCATCAGCCGCAACATCAAACAGGTCATAGTGTGCGGCATCGAAGCTCACATCTGCGTGACGCAAACCGTTTTGGATTTGCTCGCGCGCGGCCTTGAGGTTCACCTGCTTGTTGACTGCATAACGTCGCGCAAACGCGAAAGCAAAGAGGTCGCGCTCGCGCGGCTCACACAAGCCGGAGCCGTTCCATCTAACCTTGAGATGGCGCTTTTCGAGATGATGCGCACAGCCGACTCGCCGCAGTTCAAAGCGGTGCAGAGCCTTATCAAATAGGGGCCAGAGGTCGGGAGTCAGGGGTCAGTGAAAAGAAGGCAGAAAGCAAAAGGCGGCATTGAGAATGAGCAACTGCCTTGTGCTTTCCGCCTTCAGTTCCGGCCCTGACGCCCGACTCCTGACCCCCGACCCCTGCTATGAATCTAAACTCCCAACAGCAAGAAGCCGTTGAAACCGTCGAAGGGCCGCTATTGGTTCTAGCGGGCGCGGGTTCAGGCAAGACCCGCGTCATCACGTATCGAATAGTTCACTTGATTGAAAGAGCAGGTGTCCCGCCGTGGCAGATACTCGCCGTCACCTTCACCAACAAAGCCGCAGGCGAGATGAAATCGCGCGTCGAAACTATGCTTTCGGCAGAACGGCTCACTTCGTCGCCATTGATTTCGACTTTTCACAGCTTGTGCGTTCGCATACTGCGCCGCGATATCGAAAGAATGCAGGCGGGCTACACGCGCAACTTCACGATTTATGACGAAGACGATCAGGCGCGGCTCGTCCGCCAGATAATGAAAGACCTCGACATTGATGATAAGGCGGTGACGGCGCGGCAGGTGCTTTCGGCGATAAGCTGGGCGAAGAACCGCCAGATGCGGCCTGCGGCCTATGCGAATCAAGCCGAGTATGCGAGCGAGCGAACCGAGCGAATAGCGCAAATCTATAAAGTGTATGAGCAGCGATTGCAGCAATCGAACGCTTTAGACTTTGACGATTTGTTGATTAAAGCTGTCGAGTTGTTAAGAAAAGTCGAAGAGGTGCGGGCTTATTATCACGAGCGATTCCGCCACGTGATGATTGACGAGTTCCAGGATACGAACGGCATTCAGTACGAGCTTGCGCGGCTGATTGCAGTCGGCCAGTCGCAGATTGATCGAAGCGGGATTGATGCTGAGAACTTATGGCAAGGCCGCAGCCTCTGCGTGGTGGGAGACCATGATCAAGCAATATATGGCTGGCGCGGCTCTGACTTTAACATCATTCTTAACTTCCAGCATGATTTCAAAAATACGAAGGTCGTGACGCTCGAAGAGAATTATCGCTCGACACAGACGATACTCGAAGCTGCGAACAAAGTCATTGAGCGCAACACGCAGCGATTGCCTAAAACGCTGTTTACTAACTTGGGGCAAGGCGAGAAGATTCGCTACTATCAGTCATACGACGGCGAGGGCGAAGCCTCGTTCGTAGGTGAAAAGATTCAAGAGCACCTGCGGCAATCGCCCAACATCCGTTGCGCGGTGCTATATCGCACGAACGCGCAATCGCGACTCTTTGAAGAATCGCTGCGGCGGCGCGGCATCCCTTACAACATCGTCGGCGGCTTTTCGTTCTACGAGCGAGCCGAAGTCAAAGACATAATCGCTTACCTGAAGCTGGCGATGAACCCGAACGACGACATCGCGCTCGCGCGGGTGATTAATTCGCCGCCGCGCGGCATCGGCAAAACGACTCTGGATTCTCTCTACCGCAAGCAGAAAGATTTCGACACATCGTTGTGGGAGACAATCGGCGTCGTCACCGAAGACCGCTCGCTTGGTCCGCGCGCATCATCTGCGCTCGAATCATTCAGGCGGATAATCGCGGGGCTTGGCGAGCGCGTCCAAAAGAACGAGCCGCTTTCTGATATCGTGAAAGCCGCGACGATTGACACGGGCTACGTGCGCTCGCTTCAGGAAGAAAAAACTGAAGAAGCCGAAGGCCGCTTGCTCAACATCGAAGAGCTTGTCACGGCTGCCGTCGAAGCAGAGCGCGAAGGCGAGACCTTGCGCGATTTCATTGACCACGCCGCGCTCGTCGCAGACACAGACCAGTACAAGGCAGACGCTCGCGTAACGCTGATGACTATGCACTCGGCCAAAGGGCTTGAGTTCCCCGTAGTCTTCATCGTCGGCATGGAAGAGGGACTCTTTCCGCATTCGCGCACGTTTCAAAGCGACGAAGAGTTGGAAGAAGAACGAAGGCTTTGCTATGTCGCCATCACGCGGGCGCAAAAATATCTTTACATCACGCACGCGATGAAGCGGCGCACGTTCGGCGAAGAGGCTCCGGCAGAACCGTCGCGCTTCCTCAACGAAATTCCGCTGGAGCTATTGGAGAACAAGTCGCTCGGCCCGTCGTGGCTCGGATTTGCAGCGCGGCCCGAAACTCGGCACAACCGCGAAGCCATATCGGCATTGCGCGGCGAGTCGCAGCGGCCTTACAAGAAGACCTCGACCTACAGCGGCAAGACCTATAATTCAGCCGAGAGCGTGCGCGAGTTCTTCAAGAGCCGCACTGAATCAGGGGTCGGAAGTCTGGGATCCGGGGTCAGCGATAGAGATTCGTCAGAGGAAAGCTATAGCAATGGGGCAGGCCCTGGCCCCCGCTCCCTGACGCCCGACCCCTCCATCCGCGTAGGCTCGCGCGTGCGCCACGCTCGCTACGGCACAGGCGTTGTGCTGCGAGCGGAAGGCACAGGCGAAGACGCAAAGCTCACGGTCAGCTTTCCCGGCTACGGGCAGAAGAAATTCGTCGCCAAGTACGCGCAGCTTGAGAAGGTCTGAGACCAGATTGAGGCGGGTCTCAAGGCAGAAGATTGAGCTGCCTCAAAAGTTTCACCCTATCATAGTACTCTGTCACTTTTGAAATCTTCGCGCCGTGAACTTCAAACAGCGCGACGCCGTGAAGCGTAAATGTATTGCCCGTACCGGCCAGGCACACATCTCCTGCGGTAAGAGTCCACTCTACCCATCCGCGTTCGCCTCTGATGGAGATGCTTTCGGCGGCAAGCTTTAAGATATGCACGCAGCTTAAGAAGCCTGCGGCGTATGCGCGGATTTCGTCTCGGCCCACATAGACGCCTCCGGGCGGAGTGTCTGTTGTGGAAGGTTTGTCTATGTACACCGCATCGTCTGTGAATATTGATGCAACCTGATCGGGATCGTTTGAATTCCATGCCGCAGCCCAGCCGAGCAGGACTGAGACGTTGTCTGCCTTAGCCGTAGGCGGCAGCCCTCCAGCTAGCAGAGAGAAAGCTACTGCTCCCGCAACGATAAAGGCTCCCAGTTTTCTTTGAGCCGACGTTAGAGATTTCATTGTAAACTCTCCTTATTCAAACCTAGTCGTGGCGGACGTTTTGCCAGCCTCATTCATGTAAGCGAAAAGCGCGTTTGAAAGTGCTAACAGCAGCGAGATGCGCTTTGTCTGATAGTATTGGCCGGACTAGGATGGATAGGGCAGTTGTGATAGTTTATGGCTACCTCAATCAAAGCAGACCTTTGCCGAAGCGCCTATGGAACGAGATATTACTCAACTTCTCGCAGCCTGGAGCGAGGGCGATGAAGCGGCTCTGGAAAAGCTGACGCCGCTCGTTTACAACGAACTGCATCGCCTTGCTAAACGCTTCATGGGGCGTGAGCGTCCCGGCCATCTGCTCCAAACAACGGCGCTCGTCAACGAAGCCTATATGCGGTTGATTAGCCGGCAGAAAGTTTCATGGCAGAACCGCGCTCATTTTTTCGCGATGGCCGCCCGCATGATGCGGCATATACTTGTGGATTTCGCCCGCGCCCAGCAGTGCGCCAGGCGCGGCGGCGACGCGCTCCGCGTATCGCTGTCGGAGGCGGCGCAGGTGGCCGAACAGCAGACAGGTGATCTTGTCGCGCTCGATGACGCGCTGGCGAGACTCGCTGAGCTTGATGCGCGACAAAGCAAGGTCGTGGAACTGCGCTTCTTCGGCGGGCTTAGGCATGAAGAGGTAGCCGAGGTTTTGAAGGTCTCGGTCGGCACCGTAAGGCGCGATTGGAGTTTAGCAAGAGCCTGGCTGCACCGCGAATTGAGCAAAGGCGGAAACGAATGACACCTGAGCGGCATAAACAGATAGGCGAGCTGTACCACCGCGCGCTTGAGCTTGAACCCGATCGCCGCGCAGGGTTTTTAGACCGAGCCTGCGGCGGCGATGACGATCTCAGGCGCGAGATAGAGTCGCTGCTCGCTTCTAATGAAGAAGCCGCGAGCTTTCTCGCCTCGCCCGCGATGAAGGTGGCGGCGAGGATGCTGGCTGAAGGTCGGTTAGATTCGAAGATGGATCGCCGTGTGAAGCGTTACCGGATCATCTCGCTGCTGGGCGCGGGCGGCATGGGAGAGGTTTACCTCGCCGAAGACACGAAGCTTGGTCGCCGTGTCGCGCTCAAACTGCTGCCCGCAGCATTCGTCCGAGACGCGGAACGGTTGCGCCGATTCGAGCGCGAGGCGCGAGCGGCTCCGGCTCAAGGGAGAGTTGCTGTTGCAAAGCGAATCGCAAACGGCGCAGGCAGAAGATTGCTTTCATCAATCTATTGAAATCGCCCGGCGGCGGCAGGCGAAATCCTTGGAGCTGCGCGCCGCGATGAGCCTCGGTCGGCTGTGGCAGAAACAAGGCAAACGCGCGGAAGCTCGCCAGTTGCTTGCCCAAGTTTACGGCTGGTTCACGGAAGGCTTTGACACGGCGGATTTGAAAGAGGCCCGCACGCTCCTCGATGAGTTATCGTAGGTTGGCATTAGCACTTTCGCCCGCGATTCTCGCCTTAATTAATGGAAGACTGTGAAAACCCGTCTGCGAACGTGACGAGAAAGTTGATCCCGTCTTATAAGGAGGACGAATATGACAGACTTTCGGAAAACTTCAACGGGCGGTGCTGCTCATCCTTTAGATGAAAAAAGCATTAGCGAATTCAAAACCAATTTGCGCGGCGAGCTTATCCGCCCGCGCGACGACGGCTACGATGAGGCCCGCAAAGTTTACAACGCGATGATTGACCGGCGACCCGCGATGATCGCGCGCTGCGCCAACGTCGCCGACGCCATCAGCGCCGTCAATTTCGCCCGCCGTAACAACCTGCTCGTAGCCATTCGAGGCGGCGGCCACTCTGTCCCCGGATTTGGAACGTGCGACGACGGGCTTGTGATTGATCTGAGCCGTATGCGCGGCATCCGCGTTGACCCTGCGCGTCGAACCGTGAGGGCAGAAGGCGGATGTACGTGGGGCGACCTCAATCACGCTGCTCATGCCTTCGGTTTAGCCACCACTGGCGGAGTCGTCTCGACTACTGGCATCGCGGGTCTCACGCTCGGCGGAGGCATGGGCTACTTGATGCGCCAGTGCGGGCTGTCGTGTGACAACCTGGTGTCGGCTGATGTGGTTACGGCTGACGGTCGCTTTGTGACTTGCAGCGAAGACAAAGAGCAAGACCTGTTCTGGGCGATACGAGGCGGCGGCGGCAACTTCGGCGTGGTTACCTCATTCGAGTATCGCCTTCACCCTGTGAAAGAGATATATGGCGGTCCGACTTTCTTTCCGCTCGATGGCCATGTGTTGCGGGGCTTTCAAGATTGGATATTGAATGCTCCCGAACAGATGGGCGCGCTCTTCGCAATGACGCTCGCCCCGCCGCTCCCGTTCATTCCCGATGAGTGGCATGGCAAGCCCGTGTCGGCAGTCATCGCGTGCTGGAATGGATCGCCCGCCGAAGGTGAGGAGCTTCTTAAGCCAACGAGACAGTGGGCTGAGGTTGTAGGATCATTCGTCGGGCCGATGCCATATCCGGTCATCAATACTCTCTTCGATGAGCTTGTGCCTGCGGGGCTTCAGAATTACTGGAAGACTAACTTCACGCGGGCAATCTCTGATGATGCAGTTGAGGCGCACCTTGATAACGCCGCGCGAACGCCGTGCGTCCAATCGGGCGCGTTCATCTATCCTTTCGACGGAGCAATCCACCGCGCTGCCGCCGACGAGACTGCATTCGCATACCGCGATGCCAATTTTTGCACGTTGATTGCCGGAGCATGGCCCGACGCGGCTGACAATGAGCGCAACACAAAATGGGTTCGCGACTATTACGAAGCCCTTCGACCTTACTCGGAAGAAGGCGGCTACGTGAACTTCATGACAGATGATGATCAAAGCCGTATCCGTGATAACTATCAGCAGAACTACGATCGGCTGGTTGAAGTTAAGAAGAGGTATGACCCGGCCAATCTATTTCGCATGAATCAGAACATTGAACCGTCAGTAACATCGGTTTGATAAAAAACTGCCTAAACCGCTAAACTGAGAAATTGGAATTTAGAATAATGATCGCCTCAGAACTGGCTCCAGGAGCCACTTTGAAGGAATCTAGATTTTTTGATACTTATGATTAAAGTTGCAGCGATACAGTATGGCCCGGTCTATATGAATCTTGCCGCTTCGGTTGAAAAGGCCGTCGGGCTAATCGGCGAAGCAGCCGCGATGGGCGCACGTCTCATCGTCTTTCCCGAAACGTGGCTGCCGGGTTATCCCGCGTGGCTCGACTGCTCGCGCGACGTTGCGCTGTGGGATCACGAGCCGACTAAGAAAGTCTTTCTTCGATTAATGGAAAACAGCGTCGCCGTGCCTGGCCCTGTGACTGATGAGATAGGTCGAGCCGCGCACGAGCATGAGGTTGTCATAAACATGAGCGTGAACGAGCGTGTGAGAGAAGGCGCGGGGCGAGGCACAATCTACAACACTATGCTGACGTTTGACGCGAGCGGCGCGCTCGTCAACGCTCATCGAAAAATCATGCCGACTTACACAGAGCGGATGGTCTGGGGCATGGGCGAGGGCGCGAGTCTTCGCGCGGTTGAAACCGTTGCCGGTCGCGTCGGCGGATTGATCTGCTGGGAACACTGGATGCCGCTCGCGCGCCACGCGCTCCACACTTCAGGCGAAGACATTCACATCGCCGCGTGGCCGCAGGTCAAAGAGATGAACCTTGTGGCAAGCCGCCATTACGCATTCGAAGGCCGCTGCTATGTTATTGCCTGCGGCGCGGTGATGCGCGCAAGCGAGTTGCCGCCTGAACTTGAGCCGATTGAATCGCTCAAGAATAATCCCTATGCGTTCGTGCTCCGCGGCGGGAGCTGTATCATCGCGCCCGACGGACGGGTGCTCGCCGGGCCGGTTTATGATGAAGAAGCCATACTGACGGCTGAGTTAGATTTTTCGCGAATCGCGGAAGAGAGCCTGACGCTCGACGTGACGGGCCACTATTCCCGGCCAGATATTTTTGAAGTGAAGTTGAAGAGTAGAGACAGGTAAGCAAGCCTGAAATGGCTCTCATCATATAACGCGCATGAGTTTCATTCATAGCTCACCGCAGAGACACAGAGAACACAGAGGAAGCGCAGAGGTTTTATTCCTACTCTTCGTGCTCTCTATGTTGTCTGTGACTCTGCGGTGAATCCGCTGATAGCCATCTAACACGACACATCTTCTGGAATGCTTTTACTTCGTGAACTCGACGGCCACGGCGTCGCCGGCGAGTTTCGTCTGGCCCGCGATTGGTTTGAAGTAGATGAACGCGACATGCGCGACCGGTCCGCAGTTCATCGTGCCTTCAAAGTTTGGATCCTGACTGTAAAACTCAAGCTTATCTTTATTGCTCACGACGAAGTTAAAAATATTGCTTCCCTTCTGAACAACGAGCGTCCACTTGCCGCGCGCGCATTCGATACGAACGAGCACGCCGCGCATCACTTCCGCGCCTTCGATCTTGAGCGTAGGCAGGCCGAGCATTCGAGGCGGAGCTTTCGGCGCGGGTTCATCTGAACTTTTCGAATCGGCTTCGGATTCAGGCTTCTCGTCATCCGGTGCGGGTTCAGGCTCGCTGGCAACCATCTGGCCATTGCACGCAGCGCCCCGATCGTGCCTAGCTTGTTCTCGCTGGTGACCCTGCTGGCCAATGCGTTGATCAAAGCGCCGCAGCCCGACAGTGCGGCTCGGCGGCGTGGTATGCGAAACAATCGCCGACCTTCGCCGACGCGATAGCGACCCTAAGGCGTTGTTTGTGGAGCAATTGCCATTTTACAACGTCGCGTCATAACGATGAGGTGATAAAAATCCCGCGCGCATTATTTGAGCGCCTGACTGACGCGGTTTGCTATGCCGCGTAATTGGATAAAGTCGAGCTAAGAAAGAAGGGAAAAGCCAACTTGATTGCGAAATCGGACTGGCGTATTATGTGGCCGTTTTCCAGGCCCGTCCAGGTTGAGGCAGGTTATGCGAATAGGGTTGAAGCTCAAGCCCGGTCAGGGGGCACAAAGAAGCTACTGGCGCAGTATGGCAAGCGGCTCGTGTGCGTTCGCTATCGCTATGATGAAGAACGAAGAGAGCGGTACAAGACCGTCGAGTTGATAGTTGATGAGACGGTCGTGGACGCCGAAGAAAAAGGCTGTCAGGAATGAGGAATTGGTTGGGGCAGGTGTAGCGATTGGCGAGCTAGAGGTTCAAGATAAGATATGGCGAGCGGGGGGCAAATGGAATCGTGCGAGGAAAGTTTAGGCTGAAAGACCGCGTGAAGAAATTGAAAAGCATATAGATGCGTATGGCAAAA
>DATLXU010000123.1:0-17669 GCA_035575515.1 Blastocatellia bacterium | reverse complement strand
AAAACGACTTTCGATGATTCAGACCTTAGGTTATTTTCTTTCATTATCACGGCGGTGTTCTCCTTCCTTTATGGATTGTTTTTCGACAACTGGAAGGTTACACCGCCTGCTCTTTATTTACACACCTTTTGAATATAGCTCTGAGGCCAGAGGAGGTTTATCGCATCAGGATAGAGAATATCAACTTGGATGGCCCTTACATTTTCAATCCATACGGCAAGACTAAAGCAGCAAAGCGCAAAATCCCGTTGAACAAAACGGCTCTGGAAGTGGTCACAAGGCGCATAGATGAAGTTGACGGGCCATTCCTATTCCCTTCACCTGATGACCCATTCAAGCCTGTCTTAAAGCTCAATAATGCTCACTATGGAGCTTTGAAGCGGAGCAAGCTAAAACCATTTCGCTTGTACGACCTTCGCCACACTTGGGCCACGCGAGCGGCAATGGCGAATACTGATCTTGTGACGCTGGCAGCGATGCTAGGCCATTCAAGAATCCAGATGGTTCTAAGGTACGCTCACCCGACAGAACAGCATCAGGCCGAAGCTGCAAAGCGTATTGAGGAGTTCAACACGGCTAGGGCTATAGCAGAGATTGAACAGCAGTCAGCCGCTACAGTAATCAATTAGGGGGTGAAGATGGTAAAGGGTCGCTACAGTTTCCGCTACAGTGGGCTTTTTGAGAATTTGCCAAAAGCTGTAATTATTGAAAGGAAAGAGGCGGCGATCGGAATCGAACCGATGAATAAAGGTTTTGCAGACCTCTGCCTTACCACTTGGCTACGCCGCCTTGATTGTCAAATGAAAGGCGAAGGCAAGCTCAATTTGTCACTTCCAGCTTCTGCCTTCGCCTTGAATCTCTGGAGCGGGAGACGGGATTTGAACCCGCGACTTCGACCTTGGCAAGGTCGCACTCTACCGCTGAGTTACTCCCGCGTAGTGTTTTATTCTAGCCACTGCCCTGTAATCCTGTCAACCGCAACTCCCGAAATCCTCTACACCCAGTCTCGCATAAATACTAGCACCTGCTCTTCATTTCAGTTGTAGCCTCATCACAAACGCGTCTTCCGTCGGCGCGCGATAATAATCGCGGCGGCGATTTACGAAAACGAAGCCTATCTTCTTATATAATTCCTGCGCCGCGTGATTCGACGCCCTCACCTCAAGCAGCACAAAAGCGACTCCGCGCAACCTCGCCACGTCTATCCCGGCTTCCATCAACGATTGACCCACGCCCATTCGGCGGTAATCGGGATGCGCAGCCACGTTGTTGACGTGCAACTCATCTTCGACAGTCCACCCGGCGAAAAATCCTATGACCGAGCGGCCAGGATGAAGGTTGCGCGCCACGAGCATCACCGAGTTCGGATTCTTCAACAACTCTCGCCGATACGCCTCGTAGCCCCAGCGATTCAGTCCCGTCACCTCTTCGATCTCAACTACTTCGTCTAGGTCATCCTCCCGCATCGGCTCGATCAAAAAGGGCCGAGCCATAAAAGGATGCCCGCTGCTCATTGATTCACTAATTGACAAAGCTAAACCTCCGAAAGAGTTTTCAGTTCTTAGTTTTTGGCTTCCAGATTCTTGTCCGGTATCTGCGCTTATTCCGTAAACTGAAAACTAGAAACTACTCTGCTCTGATGCTGCGCTGAATCTTTGAGCCGAGAAGCCCCAGCGACAACTTTACCTCTGCTTCGGCAGGGCGTACGTAACAGGCTTGAAGGCTCTTTGCCGTGTGAGTCTCCCCGCGAACATATTTCTTGAATGCCATCCGCGCAATCTGATTGGCAAGCGCATCATTCGGCTCTTTAATCCGCCACAACGGTTCTTTGTTCTCACCCTCCGGCTTGAACCTTTCGCCGCCCGCTTGTCTGATTATCTCCGCACTCGCCGCAGCCCCGTCGCCAACGAAAACCAAATCGTCAATCTCCGCTACAGTCTCGATTGTCTCGTTTACAGTTGACACGCGCGGCTCACTTTCAGCAACAGGCAGGTGGTCTGCATCGAACGAAAACAATTGCCAGTAAACATCGTTCTTGTAAGCGTTGACCATCGCGCAAGCCATCTCAGCAGCCGAAGCCTCCATAGCCGCAGCTTCGAGCGAAGTCACTCCGATGACCGGCCTGCCCGTTGCCAGCGCGAACCCCTTCACGGCTGCAATGCCGACTCGCAACCCTGTAAACCCGCCTGGTCCCGCGCAAACAGAAAATAATTCTACATCATTGATTGCCGCGCCAACTTCGCTCAACAAGGATTCGACTTCCGCCCACAGATGCTCGGAGCGTGTGTCGCCCGGTCGTGCTGTGAATAATTTGATTATATCTGCGCCTCGCGCGATGGCCATGCTCGTTGTCTTTGACGATGTGTCGAGAGCTAATATGAGAGGTTCCGTGATTGTGACGCGCTCCTGGCTCAAGTGAGTCTCCTACAACATATGACCACAAACCGCAGATTAACACGGATAAAAAACTTCATAGATGAGCGCAGATAACCATCTGTGATGTCTTATCTATGCGTTCATCTCTGCTTTGCGGTTGCATTCTTTCATTCCATTGCCGATTATATATTCTGCTCATGGCGGACACAACCTTGTTGCTCAGAAACAACAAAAGTATGCGTCTGCCAGGTGTTATAGTTGAAGGCTGCGAGGATGGAGAATTATCTTGGCATAATGACGGCAGGCGGCGATTGTCCCGGACTCAACGCCGTGATTCGCGCCGTCGTCCGGCGCGCGCTCGCCGAAAGATTATCGGTGCTCGGCGTGCATTCAGGCTGGCAGGGATTGGTTGATGGTGACATCGAGCCGCTCACGCGCAACTCAGTCGCAGGGATTCAATATCGCGGCGGGACCATTCTTGGCACTTCGCGCTTGAATCCTCTGCGCACCGATGATTCGCTCCAGAGGATTCGAGAGAACTGGCGCAAGTTCGGCCTATCGAGCCTCATAGTCGTAGGCGGCAATGGGACGCTTTCAGTCGCGTGGCGGATGTGGCGCGAGCACGGCTATCCAATCGTCGGCGTGCCCAAGACGATTGATAACGATGTGTGCGGCACCGATTACACCTTCGGATTCGACACGGCTGTTTCCGTTGCGACCGAAGCAATTGACCGATTGCACACGACGGCGGAAGCGCAGCACCGCGTCATGGTTGTCGAAGTGATGGGCCGTCACAGCGGATGGATTGCAACTTTCGCAGGCATAGCCGGAGCCGCCGACCTCATACTCGTGCCCGAAATTCCATTTCGCATCTCGTCGGTTTGCGAAATGCTTTCGAAGCGAAAAGAGATGGGCCGCCCTTTTTCAATCGTCGTTGTAGCGGAAGACTCGCACCCGCACCCGGAAGAAGATTTTTTGACCGCCGAACAAAAAGAGCGAGTCTATAAACCTGAGCATCTGGGCGGCATCGGCGAAATAATAGCGCGCGAGATCGAAGCCCGCACTGCGCTTTCGACGCGCGTGACCGTGCTCGGATACATTCAGCGTGGCGGGTCGCCTTCGGCTGCCGACCGTGTTCTTGCAACAAGGCTCGGCGTCTATGCCGTAGAGATGGTGCTCAGAGGCGAGTTCGGCCACATGGCGGCGCTGCGCGGAATGGAAATGGCAAGCGTCCCTCTCGAAGAAGTTGCCGACAAGAGCAAGCCCGTGAATCAGGAATTGTATCGAACCGCAGAAATTTTCTTCGGCTGATTGACAGCCCGAACTTCAGTTTACGTAGCCTGAAATCGGCTCCCAGAGCCAGTTTCAAGACAAACGCCGTTCTGACTCTGGATTTCGGACTAAGGACTTACATATGCAAACCCCAATGCTCAAGCAGTACCATGAGATCAAACGCCAGCATCCCGGCACGCTGCTCTTTTTCAGGCTTGGCGATTTTTATGAATTGTTTTTCGACGATGCAATTATCGGCTCGAAAGAGCTTGAGATAACTTTGACAGCGCGGCACCGCGAGCGCGGCAATCCCGTTCCGATGTGCGGTGTGCCTTATCACGCCGCGAGCGGCTATATCGCCAAGCTAGTTCGCAAAGGCTACCGCGTCGCCGTCTGCGAGCAGACCGAAGACCCTAAGAAAGCCACTAAGCTCGTGCGCCGCGAAGTCGTTCGCATAATCACACCCGGAACGGCAATTGATTCGCAGTTGTTGGACGCGCGCGAGAACACATATCTGGCATCGGTCTTCGGCGCAGGCAGCGGGATGGCCGCCGCTTTTCTAGACCTTTCGACGGGCGAGTTTTTAACAACAGAGTTTGCGGGCGAGTCCGCGTGGGAGCGGGTGATGGAGCAACTCGACTCGTTCGCGCCGCGCGAGATCATCTTTCCAAAATCGCTTGAGCCACTATTCAAAACTGGCGCGAAGCACGAAATCGAAAACAACGTCGTGAGCGAAAAGGATTCATCATCCGAGTTCGCGCTTGCAGGCGCGCAGGCTTCGCTCAATGCTCTGGATGACTGGTATTTCTCCTACGAGCACGCGCGCGAGCTGCTGACAACGCATTTTGATGTCGCGACGCTCGACGGCTTTGGACTGGCGGGCCGCGACCTTGCAATAGCCGCTGCGGGCGCGGCGCTTCTTTACGTGCGCGAAACTCAAAAGGAAGAAGCGGCGCACATAACCGGCATCTCGTACTTCGAGCCGAACGATTACCTGATACTGGATGCGCCGACGATTCGCAATCTGGAACTCGTAGAATCGCTCGACGGCTCGCGCCAGCGCACGCTGCTCGGCGTGATTGACGAGACGGTCACAGGTATGGGATCGCGCTTGTTGAAGCAATGGCTGCTGCGGCCTTCAATGAAGATTGGCGAGTTGAATGCCCGGCTCGATGCGGTCGAAGAGTTGAAGACGGCTTTGATACTGCGCGACCGATTGCGGGCGGAGCTTAAGCGCGTTGCCGACCTTGATCGCTTGATGGGGCGAATAAGTCTTGGCCGCGCGACGCCGCGCGATTTAGTCGCGTTAAAGAATTCCGGCGATTCGATCCCACAGATCAAAGAGATGCTCGCCGACGCGACGTCATCATTGCTCGAAGTACTGGCCGAACATCTCGACGAGTTGCCCGACCTGCGCGATTTGATCGGCGCGAGCATTGTGGACGACCCGCCCGCAACGATGAACGACGGCGGTTATATCCGCGCGGGCTACAGTGCGGAGCTTGACGAGTTGCGCGAACTTGCCACTTCGGGCAAAGGCGTCATCGCCCGCATAGAATCGCGCGAGCGCGCGCGCACAGGCATTGCTTCGCTGAAGGTGAAGTTCAACAACGTCTTCGGCTACTTCATCGAGATAAGCAAATCGAATGTGAAGAACGTTCCCGCGGATTACGAGCGGCGGCAGACGCTCGCCAACGCCGAACGCTACACAACGCCTGAGCTGAAAGAGTACGAAGCGAAAGTACTCGGCGCAGAAGAGCGCATCAGCGAGCTTGAGCAGCAACTCTTCACTACTATTCGCCAAGCCGTCGCAGTCGAAACGCGCCGTGTGCAATCAGTCGCTCAGGCGCTTTCGGTGCTCGACGTTCTGCTTGCGCTCGCCGAAGCGGCTGCGAAGCGAAACTACTGCCGGCCTCAGCTTGCCGAAGACGACGAGATATATATTCGCGCGGGCCGCCATCCCGTAATCGAAGCGACAGGCGAGCGGTTCATTCCGAACGATACTTATCTTAATAATTCAACAGACAGACTGCTCATCATTACGGGGCCCAACATGGGAGGCAAGTCGGTCTATCTCCGCCAGGCGGCAATCATAACGATAATGGCGCAGATAGGCTCGTTCGTCCCCGCCGACGAAGCGCGCATCGCAATCGTTGATCGAATATTTACTCGCGTCGGCGCGTCAGACAGCCTCGCGCGCGGTCGCTCGACGTTCATGGTTGAGATGACTGAGACAGCAAACATTTTGAACACGGCGACGCCGCGCAGCTTGGTGTTACTTGATGAAGTTGGGCGCGGCACTTCGACGTTTGATGGCTTATCGCTGGCGTGGGCGATAGCCGAATACCTGCACGACAACCCGCAGCACGCGGCAAAGACTCTCTTTGCCACGCACTATCACGAGATGACTGAGCTTGCGAAGCTACTGCCCGGCGTGCGCAATTATCAGATGGCTGTGAAAGAATCTGGCGGCAATATTGTGTTCCTGCGCCGTGTGGTCGAAGGGAGCGCGTCGAAATCTTATGGAATCGAGGTGGCGCGACTTGCAGGGCTTCCGCGCTCAGTGACCGAGCGCGCCCGCGAGATACTATCGAATCTCGAAGCGAACGAGTTGGACGTGACGGGCAGGCCCAAGTTTGCGCGGCACCTGCCTTCACGGAAAAGCGACCGGCAGCCGACGCTCTTTCAAGCGGCAAACGATCAGGTCGTTGACGAACTGCGCAACCTCGATGTCGACGCGCTTGGATTGGAAGAGTCGCTCGAAGTGCTGCGCAAGTTGAAAGAGAAACTGATGTAACGCTCGATCTACAATGAATTGCCTAACCGCCGAGACGCCAGGAACGCCAAGAAAGAAATCCAATGGCTCACATTGCCAAATGTTCCTGACGTTCCTAGCGTCTTGGCGGTGAGTATTGCCTCTCACTTCTTCGGCGCGGTTCCCTTGAAGTGACGGACGTAAGCGACCAGCGCATCAATCTCAGCTTCTGAGAATTTCTTTTCAAACGAAGGCATCGCGCCCGGACCTTTCTTTATCGCATTCTTAATCTCTTCATCAGTCGCTTTCGATTGCCAGGTTTCGTCCGTGAGATTGCGCGCGCCAACGATCTTGCCATGGAAAGTCTTCGCGCGACCGTCTTTGCCGTGACAACCGGAACAGTTCTTTTCAAATATCTTCTTTGCATCTATCTCGCCCTGCGATGAATCAATACGCGCAGTTGACGCGAGCGAGAAGATCAATCCAATTGTTGTGGCGGCGACGAACGTGAGCCGCAACGCAAGAGTCTTCATAGTTCATTCCTCGATTTCTGAGAATCGCCCGAATAATGCGGCAGCCTGCCAATCGCTACTTTCAGGTTTTAATTGGGCTTCGCCAATAAGTCAACATCGCAATGTAGATTCAGCCGGGGATATGCTAATCTGGCGCGTGCAGCTTTCTTGAATCGCAATGAAGATAAGCGCCATCGTCATCACTTTCAACGAAGAACGTAACATCGCCGACGCGCTTCGTTCGCTTAAGTGGGCTGACGAGATCATCGTCGTCGACAGCCAGAGCACGGACCGCACGGTTGAAATCGCGCGCGGCTTCACAGATAAAGTCATCACGCGAGAGTGGCCGGGATATTCGGCTCAAAAAAACTTCGCAGCCTCGCAAGCCGCGCACGATTGGATTTTCAGTCTCGACGCAGACGAGCGCGTGACGGATGAACTCGCTCGCGAGATCGAATCGCTCAAGCGTGCGGGCAACGCCGACGCTTCGGCGTTCGAGATGCCGAGACTTGCGAATTATCTGGGTCGCTGGATAAAGCATTCGGGCTGGTATCCCGATTACAAGATTCGGCTCTACGACCGGCGGGTGAGCCAATGGCGAGGCGATTACGTCCACGAATCGCTCGAAGTCAAAGGAAAGGTCAAACGGCTCAAAGGCAAGATTCTTCACTTTACGGTTGAGAGCGCATCCGATCATCACCTGAGGATTGATCGCTATACGACACTTGCCGCCGAGCAGGCCCACGCGCAGGGCAAGCGCGCATCTGTTGCCGCATTGATCTTTTCTCCGCTCGCTACGTTTATCCGATCATACATTCTGAAGCTCGGATTCTTAGACGGTCTGCAAGGATTGGCCATCGCGCGGTTCGCCGCTTACTACGCCTTTTTGAAAAACCTGAAACTGTGGGAGATGGAGAAGGCAAAAGGCAAAAGCTAATAGGAGCACAAGCAGGCAAGAAAATATTCGCTTCGCCCTTTTCGTTTTGTCTTATTCAGTTCCAAGCAGATCAAAATATAACGATTCGATTCGCTCAATCGTCTGCTCGCGCCCGAAGCGGTTGTAAACGTCGCGCTGCGCCGCAACCGAAAGCCGCTCGCGCAGCGGCGCGTCCGACACCATCCACAACAACTTTTCGGTCAGCGCGCGAAGGTCGCGCGGCGGGAATAATAAACCGGTAACATTGTCTTTGATGATCCCTGCGATGGCGCCGATGTTTGAAGCAAGAACGGCGCGGCGCGCGGCCATCGCTTCGATTGTCACAAGCGAGAACCCTTCGTCCCACGACGGCACGACAACCACATCAACTGCGGCGAGCAGCTCTGGAATGTGGCGGACGAACCCTAGGAATCGAATCCGCTTCGTCAGGTTGAGCGCGTCCACAAGCCTCATAAGATGATTCGTGAATGGCTGCTCTTCGTCGTTTTCGTCTCCCACGATTAGAAACTCAACATCCGAGCGCATCTGAGCCACGCGGCTTGCGGCACGTATGAATTCTTCTTGCCCCTTCGCCTGAGTCAACTGGCCTATGCAGGCGACGACAAGATTCGCGCGCAGTCGAAACAACGCCCGCGCCGCTTCCCTGTCAATTGGCTGAAACCTTTCGGGGTCAATCCAGTTCGGGATGGTGTGAACCCGTTCGGGCGGGAGTTGAAGCCTCTCGATAACGGACGCGCGCACGCCGTCTGAGACTGCAATGACTGCGGCGACGTTTTGCAGCATCCAGCGATAGAGCGCGTTTCGCTTCAACGGCAGGTAGTGATGTCGGGTTAAAACGAGCTTCGCGCGCCGGGCCTGACGACAGGCGAGCGCAGCAACGAGATAATCGCGCCCCATGTGCGCGTGAACTATGTCAATCGAGTGCGTGTTTATGATGTCGGTGATGGCGCGGGCCGATTGCAAATCGAGCGAGTTGCGAAGCGGCATCTCGTGCCACGAAGCTATCACGCCCGCGAGCGGCTCGCGCAGAGGGCTTTCGGGTCTGACCGCAAGATAAATAGCGTGGCCGCGAGCCGAAAGACCGCGCACGAGATCGGCGACGTGTACTTCGCCGCCGCCCATCGCGCTCGCTGAGCAGACCTGAAGAATTTTCATGACGGCCTTTTGATTAACTCGCAATAAAAGTCGAGGCCTGACAATACCGCGCCGAGCCAATTGAATCCAGTCAACTTTATGCTGCTCGACTTTTACAGTCAACGAATCTGCACTCATCTCTCTTTCAGCCTGAAAAACGGCTACTAAAACGAGAGAAGAATGAGAGACCGATTTACAAATTCGAGAGGCAATGCTAGTCTTGCTCGCGTATTGAGCGGCAGCAATCAGGCGTGGCGCCGGTTCAATCTCCACAGACTGGCAATTGTAAAAGCAGACTGGCTCAACCGCAATTCACTTTCGTTTCGAGGCATTATTCGTGCTCGACCGCGACGCGAAAATTTCGCATTGCGCGTCGGCGTGGAGAGGAGGCGCAGGCGAACCTATTCCAGGTTACTCGCTTAATTCTCCCAAGCGAGTTTGACGTGTCAAATGAAAAGCTCTCCCCCTGTAGTGGCGTTTGAAAAAAGCGCCGCGCGGTTGTTGTTCGTTCGTCTTGCCGACGCGCGCACGGTCGCGCTCATGGCTTTTTTCGTGGGCGCAGCGGTTGTGCTTGCCCATCGTCCGTTTATTCACATCGAGATGGGCGATGAAGCCATATACGATTACATCTCGCAATCAATCGTGAGAGGGCAGGTTCCTTACCGCGATGTTATTGACCCGAAAGCGCCCGCCAGCATGTACATCAGCGCTGCGGCTATGGCTGCGGGGCGCGTGCTTGGCCTGAGCGACATAATCGCCGTTCGCTGGCTGCACATATTCGAGATGGGATTGCTTGCGGCGATAACCTTCCTTGTGGCCGAAGCGTATTTTTGCAATCGGCTCGCATCGCTTCTCGCTTTTTTTATTCCGTTGCTTTTCGACATCTTCTCCTATCTTGTGACTCGCGGAACTCAACCGAAGCTGCCGATGATAATCTTCGGCATGCTCACGCTGCTGCTGATTGCCAAAGACAAACCATTGTGGGCCGGAGTCTGTTCGATGCTGAGCTGTCTGTGCTGGCAGCCCGGCCTTATGTTCACAGGCGTGGCGCTGATGATCTTCTCAAAGTACTTTACGAGTTGGCGCGATCTGCGCGCGGCTAAGGTGGCGATTGGAGCAGCCGCGCCGTTGGCTCTCGTGCTGCTGTATTTTTATCTCAAAGGCGCGCTCGGCGATCTTTGGACATGGACGGTTATCTTTCCTTATGGCGCATTCGGCCCGCAGAAGACAACTTCGCTGAGCGATTCATTCAATAACATTTCGAAGGTGATGGGGAGCAGGCTCAATTCGGATTTGATACTTGTGAAGCTCGCCGCAGCAGGACTTCTGATTTACATAGCGGCGCGCGCGTGGCGCATAATCAGGCGCGAAGAAAAATTCCTCTCGGCAGATCTGTTCAAAGACGCGATCATCTATCCGCCGATAATCTACCTGCTCTTTTCGATAATCAGCTTTCAAAGCGGCGGCGACCTGATTCCCTTCTTTCCCTTCACAGGACTGTTCGCGGCGTGGTTCATCGTTCAAGCGGCGCGGCTCGCAGCGCGTGCGTGGTCGAAGCTGGAGCCGCTCATCCCGATTACCGTGATGATTATCATATCAACTTTGATTATCGTCAGAGCTGCAACCAATAAGCCTCCCAAACAAACGTTGCAGCAGCAGCGGCAGGAAGCGCAGGTGCTGGCGAGTTATCTTGGCCCCGACGACAAGATTTATGTGCATGGCGTGGGCGAAATCCTTGTGCTGCTCAACAGGCCGAACCTCAATAAGTATATCGCGCTCGACAGCGGGGCCGATGATTTCATCGCAGCGCAAAAGCCCGGCGGGTTCCAGGATGTGATAAACGAAATGGAAGCGCAAGCGCCGAAGATTGTCGTCGCAGCGCGACTCAGAAACGTGAGCCATCGTAAAGAGATAAAAGAGTGGTTGAGCAATCACTACGAAAGGCTTGCGCAAATCCAGCTTAAGGGAGTTTTCATACGCAAACAATGATCGCCGCATTGAAGTAGTGACAAGCAACGCGACAGCATTTATTATTCTCTCCTGCTGATTATTTATTTTGGAAAGGCATTAATGGAATATATCCCTGATTATTTCATCGGCGTCTGTCTGTTTCTTTTCGGCCTTTTAATCGGCAGCTTTCTCAACGTAGTCATCTATCGGTTGCCGCGCCGCGAATCAATCGTATGGCCCGGCTCGCATTGCCCGGCGTGCAATGCCGCAATCAAGCCTTACGACAACATCCCCGTTTTGAGCTACGCGATACTCGGAGGCCGGTGCAGAAACTGTCGAGTAGCCATCTCGCCAGTTTATCCCGCAGTTGAGCTGCTCGTCGCCTCGCTTTACCTGCTGGCATTCCTCAAAGACGGGCGCTCGCTCATGCTGCTTGCAGACGTAATATTCGTCTCGCTCATCGTGCCGCTCGTATTCATTGATCTTCGCCATAAGCTTCTTCCAAATCGAATAACTTATCCGGGATTCATCATATTGCTCATACTGCGCGCGGTCGCGCCCGACCCTGCGACGCTTGCGAACGCGCGCAGGATGTTCGGGATTGAGGGAGCGCCCGACTGGGGAGTTGCGCTTATCAGTTCTGCGATGGGCGCGATTGTCGGCGGCGGAAGCCTGTGGCTTGTGCGCGAAGCCTATCTTAGATTGCGCAAAGTCGAAGGCATGGGTTTAGGCGATGCGAAGATGATGATGATGGTCGGCGCATTTTTGGGATGGCAATTAACGCTGCTGACAATCTTCATAGGCTCGCTGCTCGGCTCGATAATTGGCATACTGTTAATCGCGACGCGCGGTGGTAATATGAAGATGGAGATTCCCTTTGGCGTGTTCTTAGGACCGGCGGGAATAATCGCTCTCTTCGTTGGACGACAAATAATCGCGTGGTATGTTGGGATGTATCAGTAGTGGCAGGGCTTGTCCCTGCCCGGAATGTGCGAAGCACGATGAAAAGAATCACGCATTAATCAAATTAGCCGATGGCAAATGTCTGTCATTAGCTTTCGGCCAATTCGGGCAGGGACAAGCCCTGCCACTACAGGATGAAACATGATCAGGCGAACTTTCGCATACTTTTTGATTTTCTTAATCATCGCGTCAACGTCCATAGTGCCGCGCGCCGCTTCGCGCGAGCCAGTGCGCGCCCGACACGGCATGGTCGCTTCAACGAGTGAGCTTGCTTCGCGCGTAGGCGTCGAGGTGATGAAGCGCGGCGGCAACGCGATTGACGCAGCCGTTGCCGTCGGACTTGCGCTAGCGGTAACGTGGCCGTCGGCGGGCAATCTCGGCGGCGGCGGCTTTATGATGATTCGCCGCGCTGACGGAACAACTGAAGTGATTGATTACCGCGAGCGCGCGCCGCTGGCCGCAAGCCGCGACATGTACCTCGATAAAGACGGCAACGTCATCAAAGACGCTTCGGTAGTCGGCTATAAATCTGTCGGCGTGCCGGGAACGGTCGCGGGGCTTGCGCTCGCGCTCAAGCGTCACGGCAAATTGAAATGGGCCGATGTCGTCGAGCCTGCGCGAAGGCTTGCAGCCGAAGGCTTCATCGTCAACTATCACACCGCGCGCAGCCTGAAAGGCAGTTCAGAGTTGCTCTCGAAATTTCCCGACAGCAATCGAATCTTCCTGCGCAACGGCAAGTACTATGAAGAAGGCGAGCGATTGGTTCAGCCTGAGCTGGCCGCGACTTTGATGCGATTGAAACTCAACGGGCCGCGCGAGTTTTATGAAGGCAAGACCGCGCAGATGATTGTCGCAGACATGAAAGCCAACGGCGGGCTTATAACCGAGCGCGACCTGAAAGAGTATGAGCCGACGATCCGCCAGCCGCTCAAGGGGACTTATCGCGGATATGAAATCATCACGATGCCGCCGCCGTCGTCGGGCGGCGCGGCGCTGCTTGAGATGCTCAATATGCTTGAGCATTACGACCTCGCGCAGTACGGGCCGGGTTCATCCGACGCACTTCACCTGATAATCGAAGCGCAGCGGCGGGCGTTCGCGGACCGCGCTGAGTACATGGGCGACGCTGATTTCGTGAAGGTCCCCGTTGGCGGAATGATCTCGAAGAAGTACGCTACTGAGCTTATCAAAACGATTGACGAAGAAAAAGCAACGCCAAGCTCGAAGATAAAAGCTGGCAAGCCGCAGGCGTATGAATCGGAAAACACAACGCACTTCACCGTGATTGACGCGGAAGGCAACGTCGTGTCGAACACTTACACGCTCAACAACAGCTACGGCTCAGGCGTGACCGCTCGCGGCACGGGCATCTTGATGAACGATGAGATGGACGATTTTACATCCAAGCCCGGCACGCCGAACATGTACGGATTGATTCAAAGCGAGAACAATGCGATTGCGCCGCGCAAGCGCCCGCTTTCGGCGATGACTCCGACGATTGTCTTGAAAGACGGTCAGGTCTATTTCGCAATCGGGAGTCCCGGCGGGCCAACGATCATCAACACTGTGCTTCAAGTGATCGTCAATATCATTGATTTCAAGATGAACATTCAGCAGGCGATTGATGCGCCGCGAATTCATCATCAATGGATGCCCGATCAAGTCCGATGGGAGCCGATGGGCTTGAACGCCGACACGCGAAAGGCGCTTGAGAAGCGCGGCCACAAATTCGCCGAACGTCCCGGCTACATGGGCGATGCCGAAGGGATAATGATCGAGCCAAAGACCGGCATGCGACTGGGCGCATCCGACCCGCGACTGGGCGGCGTGCCTGTTGGATATTGAAGCAGTGACAAGTGGTCAGTGATTAGTTGAAAGATTGACGGTTACCTTGAAATAGGCTCCCAGAGCCATTTTCAAGGCATCAGCTTTTGAACTGGCCACCGATCACTGACCACCGACCACTGACCTATGACTATAGACGAACAGATTGCCTTCTTAAAAAAGGGAACGGTTGACTGCATCCCGGAAGAGGAGTTGCGGCGCAAGCTCGAACGCGCTGAGCGGACCGGCAAGCCGCTCCGTGTTAAAGCCGGGTTTGATCCGACCGCGCCGGACCTGCACGTTGGCCACACGGTCTTGATTCGCAAGATGCGCCATTTTCAGATGCTCGGCCATCAGGTGATTTTTCTGATTGGCGACTTCACGGGAATGATTGGCGACCCGACTGGAAGGTCTGCGACAAGGCCGCCGCTCACGCGCGAGCAGATAAATGAGAACGCTGAGACTTACAAAGAGCAAATCTTTAAGCTGCTCGACCCTGCGCGCACAGAGATTCGTTTCAACAGCGAGTGGTTTTCAAATTTCAAAGGCGATGATTTCATAAGGCTCGCGGCGAAGGCGACCGTTGCGCAGATGCTTGAACGCGACGATTTCCGCAAGCGGTTCGAGTCGCAGACACCGATAAGCATTCACGAATTGCTCTACCCGCTGGCTCAAGGCTACGACTCGGTCGCGCTCGAAGCCGATGTCGAGCTTGGCGGCACGGATCAGAAATTCAACTTGCTGATGGCGCGTCAGGTGCAGCAAGGGTACGGAGTGAAGGAGCCGCAGTTGATTATGACCACGCCGATACTCGAAGGACTCGACGGCGTGCAGAAGATGTCAAAGAGCTTGGGCAATTACATAGGCATCACCGAGCCTCCGCGCGAGATGTTCGGCAAGGTCATGTCAATCAGCGACGATTTGATGTGGCGCTACTACGAGTTGCTGACCGATATGCAGCCGCGCGAAGTTGAAGAGTTAAAGAAAGCCGTCGCGCGAGGCGAGCGACACCCGCGCGACGTGAAGGCAGAGCTTGGCCGAAAGATAGTCGCTGACTTTCATTCAGAGGCCGCAGCGCGCGAAGCCAGCGAAGAGTTCGACCGGCTATTCCGCGAGCATCAGGCTCCAGCGGATATTCCCGTCATCGAAAAGCCTGCGGGCACGGTCAGGCTCGTGAAATTGATGGCGGCTGAAGGACTCGCGCCTTCGGTTTCTGAAGCTCAGCGATTAATCATGCAGGGCAGCGTGCGCGTCAACAAAGAACGAATCAGCGACGTGAAGCACGAGCTTGGGGCGAACGCGGGCGAAGAAGCGTTGATTCAGGTCGGAAAGCGAAAGTTCCTGCGACTCGTTTTCAAGTAACACCTTACGGGGCATTTCATGGCAAGGCTTCCAGCAATCACTTGTTGCTATGGAGATTGCTCTCCGATAAAGATAGCGTGTGCTGATGGAGGTAACTTATGAGCCTGCCGCGAACATTTCCGATTTTCACCCCCGAAGATTACCTCGCGCTCGAACGCGCTTCCGAAATCAGGCACGAGTACCTGGACGGTTTCGTCTACGCGATGGCGGGCGAAAGCCCTGAACACAGCACGATTCGCTTTAACCTTGCCGGTATTGTTCATGCCCAACTTAAAGACAAACCCTGCCGCGGCTTTTCACCAAACATGAGGGTTCGCACTGGTTCCAGCGGGCTGTTCGCTTACCCCGACTTGATGGTTGTGTGCGGAGAGCCTGTATTTCACGATAAGCACCGTGACGTTCTGGTAAATCCAACTGTCATCTTTGAGGTGCTATCGCCCTTTACGGAAGGCTACGACCGAAGCGAGAAGTTCCTGCGCTATACGGCGCAGACCGCTTCACTGAAAGATTACGTTTTGGTATACCAGAACAAGCCGCGCGTGGAGCATTATTCTCGCCAGCCCGATGACACCTGGCCCTGTACGGAAGTCGAAAGACTCACAAGCGTGCTTTATCTCCCTTCGATTGACTGCCAGCTTCCGCTGGCCGAGATTTATGACCGCATTGCTTTGGCATAATCCGCTCGAATAACTTTGAAAAACCTCCGACCAAGCGCATACAATTTTTAAGTGGCAACGACACGCGATCAGAATTCGTATAACCGCTTGATGGAAGATCAATTTCCCTCCATTGAGATTGCTCCCGTAAGCTCGCAACCTGCCGCGCTTGATTCAAGCAATGAATTGAAAGCTGCTGAATCAACTGAGGGCGAGCGGCGCTTTGGGCTGAGAGGCTACTTGCGGCTCGCGCGCGTCTTCGCCTCGCTGTTCCTCTTTCTTGCGCGCGTGTCCGTCAATTCGCGCGACTGGCGGTTCAGGAAGAAAGATCGCTCGCCCGATCTCAAACACGTCGAGGGCGCGGTGCTGCGCGACAAGATAATCGCGCTCGGCCCGACATTCATTAAGACGGGCCAGATGCTTGCGACGCGCGCAGACCTTCTGCCAATCGAGTACATTCAGGAACTCGCAAAGCTACAGGACGAAGTCCCGCCTTTTCCTTCGGAGCAAGCTCGCGCGATAGTCGAAAGCGAGCTTCGCGCAAAGATTGAAGACATCTTCGACGAATTTGATGACAGCCCAATCGCAGCGGCGAGTCTCGGACAGGTTCATCGCGCGCGGCTGCGCACGGGTCAGGTCGTCGCGGTCAAGATTCAACGGCCAAATATCACCGGGCATATTGCTTTCGACCTCAGAGTGCTGCGCCGGATAGCTCGAATACTTGCGCGCTTCCCGAACCTGATTCGCGGCATTGACTGGGAAGGCTCTGTTGATGAATTTCACGCAACGATCATCGAAGAGACGGACTACGAGCAAGAGGCGCGCAACGCCGAAGTCTTCCGTAAGAACTTCGCCAAGTGGAAAGAGGTTTACGTCCCGCGCATCTATCACATCTTTTCTACGCGCCGACTGATCGTGATGGAGTTCATCGAAGGGATGAAGGTGACGGACATTAGCGCGCTCACTGCCGCGGGGCACAATCCGCACAACGTGGTGAAGCTGCTGGCGCGCACGTACCTGAAGCAGTTGCTCGAAGACGGCTTCTTTCACGCAGACCCGCATCCTGGAAACCTTCGCGTGATGCGAGATGGGCGACTGGCATTTTTCGATTTCGGCATGGTCGGGCGGCTTTCGATGGAGCTTCAATCCCAGCTTATCAATGCTTTCTTTCACACTGTAGAGCGCGACGTTCACGGACTTGTTGATGACATGGTTAGGCTCGGGTTCATCGCGCTGTCGCTGGAAGAAGAGACCAGGTTCAAGCCAATAATCGAATCGCTGTTTGACCGCTACCTGAGCTTGAAGCTGCGCGATGTGAAGTTCAAAGAGTTGTTATTCGATCTCGCGCAGGTGATTTACGAATTTCCATTTCGAATTCCTGCCAGCTTCACCTACATCGTCCGCGCTGTGATGACGCTCGAAGGCATCGGCACGCAGGTCGATCCCGACTTTAACTTCTTCGAGGTAGCGCGGCCCTATGCAAAGCGGTTCATGTTCAGGCGCGAAGGGCGCTACCTGCGCGGGCTTATAATCAATCAATTGATTCGCGGCGAAGCGGGCAAGATCGAATGGGGCAAGGTCTGGAAACTGGCGAAGATGGCCTTTAAGTATTACGTGCGCGGTGAGAATAAGCTGTAAACGTGGAATTAATCGTATTATTTCTGGCTCATGTTTTCTTTAACTGCGAAAGGGATTCGATGAAGCACATCCGTTGAATGATATTCGCATTGACCGAAGCGCCTGGGTCATTGCCTCATAGGTCGCTACATACTGCGCCAGGTATTTCTTAACGTGAGTTCGACATAAGAGGATCAGAGAACGATAGCAGTCAATCGTATCAACTCTTTGGGCCGAATATCGAGCGACGGCTTCTTCTCTCGATGCGTGTATGCAATCAGCCCAGCTACCAAATTGACCAGAAAGTTCAC
>DATLXU010000122.1:0-41783 GCA_035575515.1 Blastocatellia bacterium | reverse complement strand
CAGTTGACGCGACAGCAAATAACAGAGCGCCAGAATAATCACCGCCGAAAGAATCCCATCCATATAAAGCACATTGAGCGACGGCCCGAATAGTTTATAAAGCAGCGAGTTGAGGTAAGGCGAAAGCGGGCCGTAGATATGGCGCACGTCCGAGTAAAGCATCTCGCCGCTTGCGAGGCGCAAGGGTTGATTCATCTCGCGCCCGCAGTCTACGAGCGGGTTGCCCCACCGCTGCCACGAGACGGCGAGGGCAAATGCGAAAGATACAACGATGAGGGCGACCCAGGGCAGGTCGCGTCTGGTTATGCGATTTGACACGGTGAAGCGGGATTATAGGCGATTGATTGCTTGATGACAAACGCAATGCTTGCCGCAATCGTTGTTGATCGCCCTCGTCGCTGCGTTCGGACTACAGGCTTCAGCGAGAAGCTGTGCGCTTGCGCGCGCGAAGACGCACGAGCGGACTTGCTGCTACGCCCGCGCAGATCATTATGACAGCGCCGATGAGAATAAGAACTCCTCCGACTCCTGAAAGGCGCTTCAGCGTCGCGGCAGAAACCACGTTCATATTGCCGACAACCTTGCCCGCGATGCCGAACACACCTGCTATAACGACCCCGCTCGTCAACGTTATGATTCCCCAGCGGAGAGGATTGCTTTTCATCTTTTCTGTCCCGCCTTCACTAGCCGCCCTTGCGCGCATCACAAAGTCTGCTCCGCGTTCTCAATGGCTAAAGGTACTCCGGCTTAATCAAACGGTCGCGCCTGAACCCGCGCGTCAGCCTGTATGCAATCAAATAAAAGAAGGGCGAGCGGAATTCGTGATGATGCCTGTACATATCGAGCGCGATGTGAAGCATGTAACCCGCAAGCAGTCCTATCATAAGCGGAGTGCGCGCCATCAGCGTGAGCACGACGAGCGCGGCCATTAATTCATAAGAATGAAAGATGAGCGGCAGCCGCGTCAGCTTGCGTCTGCGCACGTAGCGGGCAAGAAAGCCGCGCGACCCGCCAGGCTCATCGGTCGTGAAGCGCTGTTTCAGGTAAGGCGCGCCGCTCGCTATTGACCACAACTGATCAATGACGTGATCAGCGTCAATCAGGAATCCGCCGATCATCGCGCCCGCGAGCGCCGCGCTCGACGCGGTAGCCGCGTACAATGCGCCGCCTACTGCAAGCGATGAAAAGAAGTGATGCTTTGCCTTCATCTTCTGCTTTACACCCTTTTCATTGCCAAGTCCACACAGCCCGTCACGCTTTCAAAGCCGACCCGACCGCTGCAACTGTTTGCCCGGCATTTCGATTATACACATAAGGAGCGAGCGACGCCCTGCGCTCGCAGTTCTCTGTCGGATGCATGTAACGAACCGTTGTGGGTGTTCTGCGGCTGAATTGCTAGCTTGAAGAGATTCGGAGTCGAAGGGTTTTGCTATGGAGACGCAATAGAAAATTGAAATACGTCGTGCGGTCTCGTTGGCGCGAGGCGATAGAGAGCTTTGTATCCAGTCAAGTTCGCGAGATGTAGCGGCGCGAGGACGAAGGCGTCCTCGCGCCGCTATCTTTCTCACAAGTTATCACCATGAGGTCGGGCGACATCTGCGGTTTGCATATTCAATACCCCTTGACCATGCATCATTGTCTGACATTCTCATTTATAATCATCCCCGGCTTTATTCTGTCAAAGGAAATGAAATCTTGCTGTCCCGAACTCACTCGGAGAGGGCGGTCATATGGCACTTTAACCGCCGTGAGCGTTTCCTTGTGAAACTCTCGCACTATTAAGCTGCGCGCATCCTTGTCAACGCTAACAACAACGCCTACAAGTCGCCGTTGCGGCGAGTTAGAGGTTTTCGCAAATGCGCTGTTTGCTCCGATCAGCACAGCCATTAGCAAAGCGGCAGCGCTGAGGCTAATCAACTTTTTATATAAACCTTTCATGTTCGTTTCTCCTTCATAGTTCTACGCGCCCAAACTGAGGCACGATTTGATTCAAGCAACTAGCAAGCTATGGATTCCACCTCATCAATGCTTGGCTCAAGCATTTCATCCAAGCTTGCATAGATAACGTGAGCTGCGCGAATGAAGTTCCTAAGCTTCAAAGCGGAGTTTTGTTAAGAGAAATTGCGAACTGAGAGGAACTGAATTTCGTATTTGCCGCGAATCTCTCGCCGGTGAAGGAGCGCCGTTCGATCCGAAGCCAACCAAACACAACTCTCAATGCAGACCGATGGATTACTCGAATGCTGAGTTGATGATGTAGTATAAACGATGATTGGCGGATGATGAATGGCGAGCCAATGGTTTATTATCTGTCATTCATCATCCATCGTTCAGCGTTTATGAGGAGAACTTATGGCGAAGCTCGACACGACGAAATCGGAAGAACTTTTTGAGCGCGCATCTCGCGTGATCCCCGGCGGGGTAAACTCGCCCGTTCGCGCGTTTCGCGCCGTTGGCCGCGCGCCGCTCTTCATACGCGAAGCCGCAGGCTCGGTCATTGCCGACGCGGACGGCAACACTTATACAGATTACGTCGGCTCGTGGGGACCGATGATCTTAGGCCACGCGCATCCTGCAATTATTGAAGCGATACGCGAAGCAGCCGCGCGGGGAACGAGCTACGGCGCGCCGACCGAAATCGAAATCGAGCTTGCCGAAGAGATAATCGCGGCCTACCCGTCAATCGAGCGGGTGCGACTCGTAAGCTCAGGCACCGAAGCCGCGATGAGCGCGCTGCGGCTTGCGCGCGGCTACACGGGCCGCGACCGCATCGTGAAATTCGAGGGGTGCTATCATGGGCACAGCGACAGCCTGCTTGTCAAAAGCGGCTCTGGTCTTGCAACGTTCGGTACGCCCGACAGCGCGGGAGTTCCGGTTGACTTCGCGCGCAACACCATCGTCGTCGCGTACAACGATCTTGATGCGCTCCGAAAAACTTTTGAAGAGCAGGGAAGCGAGATTGCTTGCGTAATCGTCGAGCCAGTCGCGGGCAACATGGGATGCGTTCCGCCGCGCGCAGGATTTTTGGAAGCGATTCGAGAGATAACCGCCGCGCACGGCGCGTTGTTAGTTTTCGATGAAGTGATAACAGGCTTTCGCGTGGCCTACGGCGGCGCGCAGGAATTGTATGGCGTGAAGCCCGATTTGACATGTCTCGGCAAGATAATCGGCGGGGGGCTTCCCGTAGGCGCGTTCGGCGGGCGCGCGGAAGTGATGGAGCGAATAGCGCCGCTCGGTCCCGTTTATCAAGCGGGCACGCTTTCAGGCAATCCATTAGCTGTGAGCGCGGGGCTTGCGATGCTGCGAGCGTTGAAAGAATTGAGTCCTTATGAAGAACTAGACCGTCGCACGGCGTTGCTTGAGCGCGGATTAAAAGACGCTGCGGGCGAGATCGGCGTTGCGACGACGGTGAATCGGGTCGGCTCGATGCTGACGGCTTTCTTCACCGAAAGCCCTGTAACGGATTGGCCGACGGCGAAGAAGTCCGACACTGAAAGGTACGCGCGCTTCTTCCGCGCGATGCTCGATGAGGGCGTGTATCTCGCGCCTTCGCAGTTTGAATGCGCGTTTGTCAGTCTCGCGCACACGGATGAGGTTATCGAAAAGACAATCGAAGCCGCCCGCGTCGCAATGCGCGCTGTAGTCGGGTAGAAAGACTGAACACGAATGAGAGCCGACGAGAGCGAGGCTTTGCAACATCTCGCTTAGAAGTGTCAACCGCATCGCGTTTCATTCGAGCGCGTCAATTACGATGGCTTCCAAAATCATGGCGACGGTTTCAGCAGGCTTGGCGCACGCGTGCGCCTGCTGCGCATCGTAATAATAAAAAGAAAACTCCCGGTCTTCTTTTATCCACTCAAGAAAATCCTGCGGCGCAATCGCTTTCAGAAACGCGATGATCTTATCGGGCAGCACGCGCGTACAAATCTCATCGAGCGTTGCGCCATCGCGCTCGGCCCGTTTGCAATCTTCAATCAATCGAAGAATGATCTGTCTTTGCATCGAAACTCGATACTGTTGTTTGCGCGGCAACTCCGACGTCTTGCCGAAGATGTCTTATCTATTCTTTTGCGACTACGCCGCCTTGCGACGGACGCGCTTTGCTTCAACCCTCGTCGGCTTTGGCGGATTTGTAGAAGCGCACGGGTCGAGCGCGGGAGCTTGCTCACTCTGCGCCGATTTAATCCTTCCCTCGACCTTCGGCGAAATCGTTCCCTTTGATTTGATGTACTTGATAATCGCGTCTCTGTCGGCAGGCTCATCCGTCTGTTTGCTCAGTCGCTCCGCGCCCGCAAAGTCATAACCGTCGCCACCCTTGTCGAAGATGTATGAATTGACGATCATCGTGTAGCTTCGCTGCGGGTCATAAGGCGCGCCGCCGATTTCAATGCTCGTCACGCGCGAGCCAACGGGCTTCGCCGCATCATAGCTGAACGTCACACCTGACACCTGCGGGAAGCGGCCTTCTTCTTCGCCCGCGCGGCTCACGCCGTTCTCTAAAAGTCGCTTGAGGTGTTCACCTTTAACGCGCGCCTTAACTAGCGTGTTGGCAAACGGAAGAATGTTGAAAATATCGCGTCGCGTGAGCGCGCCCGGCCCGTAGGTTTTATCCGAACGAATCCCGCCGCTGTTGACGAGCGCAGCATCAGCCTCATCACCGAACGCCTGACGATAAGCGTCGGCCAGGAAATTTCCCAAGTTCG
This sequence comes from Blastocatellia bacterium, assembly GCA_035575515.1. Classification (GTDB taxonomy): domain Bacteria; phylum Acidobacteriota; class Blastocatellia; order UBA7656; family UBA7656; genus DATLXU01. The sequence goes on along the minus strand of DATLXU010000122.1, from coordinate 37,080 downwards.
TCTCGCGGCGTCGAACGTGGCCCGACAACGCATCAAGCTCTTCGGTAGTGTGGCCGACTTTATCATCGAGACCGGGATATTTTTCGGCCAATCGCTTCTCCCACTTTGCGACAACCTGCGCAGCCGGCTCATCTTCGCGAACGGTGTCGTTGACGGGCAGGCTCGCCCAGTCAATGTCTCTGATTGCGAATCGCCCGGCTCGCGTGCGAGTTAAATGCAAATCCACGCGACCGAGATTGCGCGCGTCCGATCCCATCTTCGATATGTGAGCGTGGCCAGCCATCGCTTGCAGTAACTCGTGCTCGTGCCCGCCGATTATCAAATCAACATCGGCCAGCCGCGCAAGCTGTTTGTCTTCGCACAGGGAAAGATGCGTGAGCGCGATAATCACATCCGCGCCTTGGCGGCGAAGTTGTCTCGCAAGTCTTATCCCAATCGGAATCGGGTCACTGATGCTGACTTGCGTTCCGTAAGTTGATTTGGTGTAGGTCTCGGTCGTAAGCAATCCGATTATCGCGACGCGCACGCCGCCAAGCTCACGGATGACGTAAGGCTTCACGCCAGCGAGCGTCTGACCGTGCTTTTGTTTATCGAAGACGTTGGCGGCAAGATACGAAAAGCGCGATTCGCCGATTCGCTTGGCGAGCGTCGGAAGATCAACGTCGAATTCGTGATTGCCGAGCGCAGCGATGTCAAGCCCTGCGGCGTTGAGCGCGTCAACCATCTGCTCACCCTTGAACTCTTTTGAAGCGAGCGACGGCGAAAGAAAATCGCCCGCGAGCAAAAAGAGCGACGCAGGGTTGCGCGCTTTCTCTTGCTTGACGAGCGTCGCGAGACGAGCAAGCCCGCCGGTCTTTCCGTTGTCGACGGGCGAAATCTCATAGACATCGTTGACCTGAAGGATTGTGATTGTCGCGCTTGCTGAACCACGGTTTTGCTGCGCGCTTGCGTAAACGGGCGCAAAGATAAGGACGCAAAAAATCCATAGCGATATTCTTTTGCGCATGCTCTCTTCCTTTTTATTTATCTCGTTTCGCGCGGGCGTTGTTCTTTTGTCGCATCGAGGTGGCGCGTAGTGTTTTCAGTGACGCTCGGCGGCGGCTGCGGTATTTGATTGTGATTATTCGGCTCAAGCTCGCCGGTCGTGCGTGCGGGCGGTGCGATAGGCTGCGTCGCGCCGGTTGTTGATTGATGAACTTGCTTTGCGGCGACTATGCTGGCGAATCCCTTGCCTAGCAATGCGAAAGCGGGGATGAGCATCCAGAACCACCAGTTGCGACCCGCGGGGGCGAAGAAGAATGATGAGAATGCGACTATCAAAAAGCCAAAGCCTAAGGAGACCTGCTGAATGCCCAGAGCAAAGTTTGGTTCGTGACGCTGACGTCGCTGCTTGCGGTACTCTTCATAGGCTTGACGGCGAAGCTTGCGGCGTTCATGGAAAGGCAAATCGTCTTGCGGAAGTTCGCCGCTTAATGCCTTCGGCACGAGGCTGAGGTTCACGCCGCACACGCGGCAGTATTTAACATCTTCTGCATTTTGCGCTCCGCACTTCGGGCAATACATAGCAGTCCACCTCGCTTCAGCTTTACCGAAGCATAAACCGTTCTCGTGAGAGATTCAATGCGGAGCGATGCAACCACAGATGAACATGGATGGACAATGATGAAAGAAAATGTGTTTCAAATCTGAAATTCACAATCTCATATTCAATCCTATCGGTCTTTATCCCAGTTCACCTGTGGTTGTATTTTAATTCGGCGCGACAAACACCAACTCAACGCGACGATTCATCGCGCGAGCGGCTATGGTCTTCTTTGTCGAGAGCGGGACGGTTGCGCCGCGCGATTCGACTTTGATGTTCGCGCTCGGCACGCCCATCGCCGCCAGGTAATTCGCTACGGCCTCAGCGCGGGCGCGGGCGAACTCTTCGGCGTTGGCTCGCGCATCCGAATGTCCTTCGACCGTAAACACAGCGCTCGGGTGCGCGGCGATTGCTCGCGCCAGCGCGTCAATCTTCAGCTTGATTCTAGAAGAGAGATCCGTTTTGTTCGGGAGGAAGAAATTATCCGGCAGCACAGCAACGAACCCGGAAGCATTCGGCTTAACAGTCACAATGCCTGCAATCGCGGATTGCAACTCCGCGAAATCGCGCCGCCGCGCTTCTGCTTCCACGCGCGCGCGCTCGGCCCGCTCCATCGCTTCGGCCCGCTCTCTTGTGGCGTTCAACTCGTTCGTCGCGGCAGAGGTTCGCGCTTCGAGATCACTGATCCGCCCGCGCGCTGCCGTCAAATCCTGCCGCAGGCGATCTACTTCATCTCGCAGGCGATCATTCTCAGAACGCAGCGTGCGGTTTTCTGCCTTCGCGTCTGTCAAGTCGTTCAACGCGCGGTCGAGTTGGTTTTGAACGTTCTGTCGCGCAAGCTCCGACGCTTTGTAGCGCGATTCCGCATCCGACAGCTTTTCGCTCAAATCACTCGCCGTATCGGACACGCGGCGAATCTCGGCGTCGCGCCGCGCGATTTCGTTGCGCCGCTCTGCCGCAAGAGCTTTCTCTTCCGAGATGTCGCGGGCGCGAACGGCGAACGTGATCGCCTCGCGCGCTATGCGGCCAACTTCGTGAACGCTCTTTCCAGCGCGGTGCGCCTGCTCTGCCTGCTCAAGCGAACTCACCGCAGAGTTGTAATCCGAAGGCGCATACCGCTCGCCGTCCGCCAGCCGCGCAATCTGAACCGCGCGCCGCGCTTGCAGGAGTTCCATCGGCGTCTTGTTGTAATCACGCTCGGCAAGTTGCGGCACGCTCGTGTCGGTGTAGAAGCGGCCCGAATCGCCCGTGAAAAAGACTTCGCTCGATTGCACCTGAACATTCTTCGACATCGGCACGAGGTTTTCGAGTATGACCATTCGCGAAGGCAGCTTGACCAGGTAATGTGGCTCAGCCGTCACAATCATCGCAAAAGTCTGATGTGGGGTCGCGGCCTTGAGTCGCGCCGAGCCGCCCGACAATCGAAACTCGCCGAGATTATCAACCTGCCCGGCGGGCGTGATGGCCCACAGCACGTAGGTCGTGTAGTCCGCGCCGTAGTTGAACGCAGGGATCATGTTTTCGATTGTGATGTCTATCTCGGTTTCGTTTCGCTTGCGCCACCGCTCGACCGTAGCCTCGCCGCGCGCCTGTGGCCGCAGCGTCGTGCCGCCAAGAATGACGGTCACAGGGTCTCTCAGATATGTAATCGCAACCGTGCGACGGCGAACGTCGCCTTGCGCGCTAGCAATTGAATTGAGAGTGAATAAGACAAGAAGCGCGAGTGAAAAGATCGAAAGCTTTTTCATAAATCGAACCTCTCCAAACGAAACCAGATTCACAAGCAGGGCATTTTATCGTTAATGCGCCTTGCAAGTTTGTTATCTTAAACGCCGGTAGCTGCGTGAGGTTTCACCACGAAGATTCTAGCAAGCGGTCAATGCGAGCGACAAGACGCCCGCTATCTGGCGCGCCGCAGAATGTATGTCGTATCATCAGGCGCGAAATCATCGCGCGCCGCCGCGTAGTAGATTGCTTCGAGACCGCAAGCAGTGATTCGCTCAATGAATTTCATCCCCGTCTTTTCCATCACGCGAAACGACGCTCGGTTGGGCGGGTCCGCGCCCGCACAGATTAATTTAAGACCGAGTTCTTCAAACCCGTAGCGCAGCATAGCCCGCGCGGCTTCCGTTGCGATACCTTTGCCCCAATGCTCAGGCAAAAGGCCGTAGAGGATTTCGATCTTCGTCGTCTCGCCGGACTCCCTCAGCCCGCAGAAACCTATAAGCTCATCGTCATCTTTCCACATAATTGCCCATAGCCCGATGCCGCTTCGATTGAACGATTTGATGCTTTGAGCAATCACAGATTCGGCAAACTCGCGCGATACAGGCTCATCGTCCCACAGAAATTTTCTCACGCCCGAATCGTTCCAGATGTAATGAATGCGGTCGAGATCATCCATCGTGAACGGGCGCAACCTGAGTCTGTCGGTTTCTATCTCAATTGAATTTATCTGTGGAGCCATTCAACGCTTTCGTTCTTTTTGCATCTAAGCCTTTCGCCAAACCGAACCGGGCGAGTGCGGATTATAGTTCTTGAGAAGCTTGCGGGCAATTTGCAGCCGTGTAATCGCGCCCGCTATTTCTCTTTGACCTGCGCCGCTCAGGCTTTATCATAGATTAAGAGAGCTGCTGCCTGCGCGGCTCAACTGGTGGTCAGTAATTATGACGGAGCTTTTCACGCTGATTGACACGACTACGGTAATAGCCGTCTTAAGACTCATTATTTCCCTGATTCTCATCGCGGTACAACTCTACATACTTCGCGCCGCGCTGCGCGTCGTTCGCTCGATGGCGCTCGCGCCGGGCGCGGAAAAAATAGTCGCCATAGCCGCCAGCATCTTCATCTTTTTTGTGAACCTGCCGCTCGTGGTTTTCATGATAGAAGGATTAATCCGGCCTCGCGGGCTGCTGTTGTTAACTCCTCCACCGGGCTATGAATCAATTGCGCGCCCGCTCGGCTATGCCTTTTTCGTATGGACGCTCGGCTCGATAATGTTCGCCGTGATAGCTCCAATCGTGATGGGCGCGTTTGCGGCATTTCAATTTTTCAGGCGTAAGCGAGCAATCCAAAGCGCTGAAACAACAATTGAAGCATTCGATTTTTCGCGCAGGCGATTTTTGCAGATGGCGCTTGCGGCAATGGCTTCGATGCCGTTCGCGGTTTCGGCTTACGGCGCGGTCGCGGCTCGTTATCGCAAAGTAGTCGAAAAGGCCGTCATCCCAATCGCTGGCTTGCCGCCTCAACTCGACGGGCTGACCATTGTTCAGTTGAGTGACATTCATTCCGGTCTGTTTATGACCGAATCGCAGATGCGCGAATATGTCGAGATTGCCAACGAACTCAAGCCTGACATCGTTGCTCTGACAGGCGACTACGTCGCCACGAGCAACAACCAGGTTCCTGCCTTCCTGCGAGCTGTCTCTGCTCTTCGAGCAAGACTTGGCGTGTTCGCCTGTCTCGGCAATCACGATATGTTCACCGACTCGGAAGAGATGCTTGAGCGCGGCTTTGCGCAAGCGGGCTTCCGATTGTTGAGAAACGAAAACGAGATTATCGAAATCAATGGCGCGCGGTTGAACATAATCGGCGTTGACTACATCGGGCGCACGGGCGGCTACCTGCATCGCCTCGATGATGCTCTTGATGGAATATCGCTTGAAGGCACGACTATATTGCTATTGCACTCGCCCAAATCATTTCCTGATGCGGCAAAGGCGGGAATTCACCTGACTCTTTCAGGCCACACACACGGCGGGCAGATAACGCTCAACATCGGCGAGTTGATCCTCACGCCGATAAGGCTCGAAACCATGTTCATCGCAGGGTTGTTCAAGATTGGCGACTCGCACCTGTACGTCAATCGAGGGCTTGGAACGACAGGCCCGCCCATTCGCATCAACGCGCCGCCTGAGATCACGCACATCACGCTGAAAGCCGTGTAGTCTATCCTATTTTTGATTCGGCTTTGTCGCTTCGATGCGAATCTGTTTCAACGACTCAGGCTTCGGTTCAAGCTCTCCGTTCCCGCCGGGAAATTTGTTGAAGCCCAGCACGTAGCTCAGAATGTCGACGATTTCCTGCCTTGTCAGCTTTCCCTGTTTGTTCGGCGGCATTGAGACGCGAACTCTCTCGGATAGATCGTCCATCGTCAAGCCTTCCCAGTTGGCCAGAAAACCCGGGCCCGAAAGCGGGGGCACTTCATCCGCGCCCGCGAGATCAGAGCCGTGACATCGAGCGCATTCGCGGCTGTAAAGCGCCTCGCCTCGCTTCGCCTGCCCTTCTGTATAGACGCCGTCCCAGACCGAACGCGACGGCCTGCTTGTTTCCTGCGCGCGCGGCGTAGAGTGAATTGCTTCGATAATCACGAAAACAAAAATCGCCACAGCCGCGATTCTCAAACTGCCTTTGATCTTGCTCGTCATCTCGCCCATCCCTATTTGCTGCTGCCTCGCTCGTCAATCGTCGGCAGCGCGAACGCGACATACTCGCCCGAATACGCGCCGCCGCTTATGGCCACGACAATGTACTGCTTGCCGTTGAGCATGTAAGTCATAGGCGATCCGCTCTGCGGCGCAGGCATATAAACAGCGCCGACCTGCTTTCCCGTAGCCTTGTCGTAAGCGCGAAGCATCGCACCTCGCGGATGCTCAGGCGTCGTCGTGACCTGCGGGTCGCCCATTATCACAAGCGTCTTTGTGACGACCAGCCCGACGGGACCGTTCTGGCCTGTCTTTGGAATATTCATTCCTCTCAGTAAAGGATGATTGCGCACCACGTCGGGCGTGTCGCCGTGCGGGACCTGCCAGACGATCTCGCCCTTGTCCAGATTGATTGCCGTAAGCGTTCCGTAAGGCGGCTTGACTATCGGCAGCCCCTGCACATTCGTGCTGCCCACTGCTCCGCCTGCCGGTGCAGCCGCAGCTGCGCTGGACGCGCTCGGCGCGGCTGGCTCAGCGCGTCTCGTGGGCTGAGGAAAATCAGCCGCGCTTCCGTAACCAGGCCCTTCGCTCACGCGGAAAGGCTGCCCGGCTCTCCCTGAAACGTACCGGATGTCTGAGAAGCCTGCGGGCGGTTCGATTAGTCCTATCGGCGCGACGCTGGCGTTCGATGCTGGAACATAAACAGTATGAGTCTCAGGGTCGTACCCGCCGCCGGGCCAGTTCGTGCCTCCGTTGAGCGTGCCGATTGTGAGCGCGGCGAGCGGGCCACCGATTTTGCTTAGCACTGGCGGATTGAACATCGGCCCGTTCTTGAATCCTTCGATGTTCTTTTTCGCCTGCGCGCGCAGCTCAGGCGTGAAGTCAATCAAGTCGTCTTCGGTGATGGCTTGACGAGCGTAAGCAGGGGGCTTGGTCGGGAACGGCTGCGTCGGCGAATACCACTCGCCCGGCACGTCGCCTTTCGGAACGGGCCGCTCTTCGATTGGCCAGACAGGCTCGCCCGTTACCCTATCGAAGACGTATAGAAAAGCCTCTTTGCTCGGCAACGCGACGGCTTTGATTGCTTTGCCGTTCACGTTGATGTCGGCGAGGATTGGCACAGATGAAAGATCATAGTCCCATATCGGATGGTGCACGATTTGAAAATGCCATTTGCGCTTGCCCGTCTTCAGATCAACGCAGACGAGGCTCTCGCCAAATAGATTATTGCCGGGGCGGTGCCCGCCATAAAAATCAGACGTGGGCGATTCGACCGGCAGATAGACCAAACCCAACTCTTCATCAACGCTTATCTGAGTCCACACGCCAGTGTTGCCGTTGATCGCCCATGAGTTATCGAGCCACGTGTCGTTGCCGAATTCGCCCGGTCTCGGAATCGTGTTGAACGCCCAGAGCAGCTTGCCAGTCCGCACATCGAATGCGCGAACCTGCCCCTTGGCGTTGTCGTGTGTGACAACTGTCATGCCTTCTTTCATCGCCATGCCGACTATGACAACGTCATTGACGACGACAGGAGTTGAGTGAAGCCCCGCGTCGCCTTTCTCTAGATCAATCTGCTGGCCCGTGCCGTGCACAACCCCGACCTTGAGATCAACGACGCCGTCTTTGCCGAAGCTTGGCACGCGATTGCCCGTCTTCGCGTCGAGCGCGATGAGCCTGTAGCCAGTGGTCACGTAGAGAATCCGTTCTTCTTTGCCGTCGGTCCAGTAAGACAAACCACGACCCGACAACTGGCGCGGCGCGTTCACAGCGCGCTGCCCCTCAAATTCAGCGTGGACCCACACAAGCTCGCCCGTGTCGGCCTTGAGCGCGACGACAGACCGGCGCGTTCCAGCAGTTGCGTAGAGCATGCCTTTGACCATAAGCGGCGTGCCTTCGAGCTTATATTCAGGCCGCGTGCCGAGATTATCGGTCTTGAACCGCCATGCAACTTCGAGCTTGTTGAAGTTCTCGGCGTTGATCTGGTCGAGCGGCGAATAGCGTGTGCCTGCGAGGTCACCTGTGTAATGCGGCCACTCGCCATTCTTCGTCGAAGGCAACGACACTACGTCTTTCGTCGGACTTGTTTCCGTTGCCTTCATGGTTGAACGCGCTGGCGCTCGATTTTTTGTTGAAGCCTGGCCCGCGACTCTTATCGGCATAACGACAAGCCCGACGATCAACAGCAACGCTGCGACGCGGCGACAATTTATTCTCGACATCACTCACCTCCGATTAAATAAGAGCTATCAGCTTTCAGCCCGGAAAGTTGAGCCGGAACCTGGAGAAAGAATTAAACTGATCGCTGAAAGCTAATCGCTCTTTTCGCTCTTTTTGATCCCGCCCGCGGGGAATATCTCTTTGAAGGCCGCAATGAACATGGCCATCTCCGGCTCTGTGCCGACAGACACCCTGAGCCAGTTGTTCATCGGCGGAAATTTTCTGCCCACAAGCACCCTGCGCTTCTTGAATTCTTCGGCCACCGCAGTCACGTCGCGCCCGACATTCACCATGAAGAAGTTGCATTCCGACGGAAGGACTTCGTAGCCGTAGGCGCGCAATTCGCGGCTCGCCTTTTCGCGCAGGTCAATCGTCATCTGCCTGACCTTGTTCTCATACGCTGTGTCTTTCAGCGCGGCCACGCCGCCGTACTTCGCCGCCGCATTGAGAGTGCCGCCTCCGAACGGGCGCATCCTATCAATCAACTCTTTCGGCGCAAGCCCGTAGCCAAGTCGCATCCCTGCGAGCGCGGCGATCTTTGAAAACGTGCGCGTGACGATCACGGGCCGACCTTCGAGAATGTAGGGAACAGAGGTGGCGTAGTCGGGGTGTGTGACGAAGTGATGATAGGCTTCGTCAATCAGCACAGGCACGTCTTCGGGGATGCGGTCGAGCAGCATCTTGATTTCATGTTTCGGGATGACGTTTCCGGTCGGGTTGTTTGGGTTGCAGAGATAGACGAATCCGACGTCGCGATAATTCAACTTCGTGGCGCGGATAATGCCGGGGATGTCGACGCGAAAATCTTTCAACAGCGGAACCTTGATAGCGTCGGCCTTGCTGTTGCTCGCGTAGCGATAGACCGAATCGAAAGTCGGCTCAACGCCAACAACTTTCTTGTGGTACATCAGAAATGCTTCGTCGGCTATTTTGAGCACCTCGCCCGAACCCGCGCCGAGTATTACGTTTTCCGGCTTCAGGCCATGATGCCTGGCGATGGCTTCAACCAGTCCGCCGTCAGGATAGCCGTAACGATTCGCGTACTTGAACCCATCGGTCATGGCTTTGACGACCACTGCCGAAGGTCCCCATGCGTTTTCGTTATTCGACAGCTTCGCCATCTTTTCATAATCCTCGCCGGGATGCTCTTCGCCCGCTTCGCCCTGCTGTGATTGTCTTGTTTGCGCGAAAAGGTGAGATGGACCGAATCCGAGAAAGCTCAGAGCACCTGCCATGTAACCGATGAATGTGCGGCGTGTCGCTGAACTCTTAATCATATGCGCCTCCCTTGTTGAGAACTATCTTACAAAAATGCGTCCCCCCCTGCCTGCGCGAGCGCCCACGCGCTATCTCTTTGTCGGCCACACGACTCCCTGATCTGTCTTCGTGACCGGCGCGAGTCCCTTATAGACAAATTTCTGCACGCGCTTTCCTTCATAGGTTTCGGTCGTGTAGATATTGCCCTTCGAATCGGTAGCGATTGAGTGCACGCCGTAAAACTCGCCGGGCAGTCGTCCGCCGTCGCCGAAGCTCGTCAGCACTTCGAGCGTGGCGCGCTCGATGATATAGACCTTCTGGTTGCGACCGTCAGCCAGATAGATGTATTTCTGCTGCGGGTCTTTCGAAAACGCTATGTCCCACACCGAGCCGTCCGCGAGCGACCGCTTGGCGATGAATTGCTCTTTGACGAATTTGCCTTCGCGCGTAAAGACTTGAATGCGGTCGTTCACGCGGTCGCAGACGTACAGGAATCCGTCATTTGAAAGCTCGGCGCAGTGGACGGGATTGCGAAACTGCTGAGCGGGCGGCGCGTCCGGGTCGTAGCGGCCAAGATTCTGATCATCGGGCTTGTTGCCGTATGCGCCCCAGTAGCGTTTGATCTTGCCCGTGTCGGCGTCAATGACGGCCACGCGCTTGTTCTTGTAGCCGTCTGCGATATAGGCTTCGTTGGTCTTCGGGTCGACGAAAATCTTTGCGACCCGCCCGAAGTTTTCAAGATCGTTGCTGCCCGCGTTCTTGCCTTTGTGGCCGAACTGCGCAATGAACTTGCCATCCTGAGTGAACTTCAAAATGTGAGCGTCGTTCGGGCCGTTGCCGCCGATCCATACGTTGCCTTTGTAGTCAATTGTGATTCCATGATTCGAGTCGGGCCACTCATAACCTTGGCCGGGGCCGCCCCAGTGACCAATCAGGTTGCCCGCCTGATCGAATTCGAGCACGGGCGGCGCGGGCACGCAGCAAGAGCCTGTCGGGGGATTCTGCGCCGCGCCCGCTTCGCGCGCATCGAGCGTGTCAGGCCGATGAATGATCCAGATGTGGTCCTGCGCGTCGACAGCCACGCCGATTGTCATGCCGATGTACCAGTGATTCGGCAACGGCTTCGGCCATAGCGGGTCAACTTCAAACCTCGGAGCCATCACCGCCGGTACTGCCTCGACAGTTGCCGTTTTGTCTAGCAGGCTCTGGCCAATGAAAAGCCCGAAAATGAGTGTGATGAATGTCGCGCCGACGTAGAGGTCACGTTTTCGCTTCATATTGATAATCTCTTTCTTCGCGGAATGCAGGTCGCGTCGCAGAGGATGCGGCCCGCGCTCTATAGAACACCGATTCTCAATACTGCGATTAGAATTTCCCTTGAAGTCTCAGGAAGCGGACACAGTATACACACAACCGCGATTCGTTCCAAACCAATCCAACCATTTTTCTCGACGATAAGAGCGAGCAATCAAAACGGGAACAGCCGCTCGATTTCGCTTGTCACTTGCCGCGCCGTGCAACTAATATAGGCCCGCAGCGGCAAGCGCGCTTGTCGTCGTCGAGGGTTCTTTCTGCATCTTTCGCTAAGAGCTTTCGCGGCGCATTCAGATAGTTTCAAGATTCAAATATCCAAATCAGGCAAGTGAATTCCGTGAAGAAGGTTGCGCTGAACAACGTCCACACAGTCATCGCGCCACGCCGCCTCGCTGTGTTAATCGTCGCGATGGTTGTCACGCTGCCGTTTGTCGCATCGGCTCACGACATTCCGAACGACGTGACGGTTCAGGCGTTTGTCAGACCCGAAGGCAATCAACTGCATCTGCTCGTTCGCGTGCCGATGCGTGCGATGCGCGACGTTGATTTTCCAAAACGCGGGGCGGGCTTCATTGATCTTGACCGGGTCGACGAGTCGCTTCGCGATGCGGCGACGTTGTGGCTGTCGGACAATGTCGAGATGTACGAAGGCGATGCGCGGCTTCACGACCCGAAGCTCGTGAGCGCGCGCGTGTCGCTTCAATCCGATCAATCATTCATCTCTTATGAAGACGCTTATATGCATGTGACAGGCGCGCGTCTTTCAGCCGACACGGAACTCTATTGGGAACAGGCGATGCTCGACGCGCTGTTCGACTACCCGATTCAATCTGCCCAATCTGACTTTTCGCTTCATCCGAAGTTTGATCAATTGGGATTGCGAGTCGTAACCATCATTCGGTTTCTACCTTCAAACGGGACGGTTCGCGCGTTCGAGCTTCAGGGCGATCCGGGGCTTGTCAGGCTCGACCCCCGCTGGCATCAGGCCGCGCTGCGATTCATAGAAGACGGGTTCTCTCACATACTGACGGGGCTGGACCACCTGCTCTTTTTGTTCTGCCTTGTGATTCCGCTGCGCCGCATTCGCCCGCTCGTTGCCGTCGTAACATCGTTCACCGTTGCGCATTCGGTCACGCTCATCGCGTCGGCGTACAATGTCGCGCCTGATGCATTATGGTTTCCGTCGCTCATCGAAACGCTGATTGCGATTTCGATTCTCTACATGGCGATTGAAAACATCATCGGCAAAGGCATCAGCCGCAGGTGGACGATAGCCTTCGGGTTCGGGCTGGTTCATGGGTTCGGCTTTTCGTTTGCGCTGCGCCACACGATGCAATTCGCAGGCTCGCACATGCTCACGTCGCTTGTGTCGTTCAACGTCGGCGTCGAGCTTGGGCAATTGCTCGTGCTGCTGTTGCTCATTCCGGTGTTGAAAGCGTTGTTCCGCTATGTCGTAGCGGAGCGGATGGGGACGATTATCCTATCGGCGTTCGTTGCGCACACCGCCTGGCACTGGATGATTGAGCGCGCGGATCGGCTGAGGCAATTTCCGTTTCCGACGCTTACGCCGTCAACGATTGCGAGCGCGATGCGCTGGCTGATGTTTGTCTTAATTATTGCATCTCTTTTATGGCTCGCATCAGTTGTGTTGCGCCGTCGGAGAGAGACGCAATCTGAAAGCGAGATTGCCTCGCGCGAAGGGTTTGCTGTTGCAGGCGAGACAGAGTTAGCAATGCAAGCCGCCGACAACGCGCAAGCGGATTGAAAACGAAGTCTTCATAAAAAGGAGGAACTGCGATGTCAGGTTCTGGTCGAGTTAGAGTCGCGTTTATAATATTCATCGCTGCTTTGATAATGCTCAGCGCAGACAGCGCGCGCGCTCAGAGCAATGCTCAGCCCCTTAACGATCTGCCGAATCCGTACCGCACGGTTGAGGGCTGGGCGAAGATGCCCGAAGGCAGAACGTGGGGCGCGACGAGCGCGGTTGACATCGCTCCCGACGGCAAGACGATCTGGGTCGCTGAAAGGTGTGGCGCGAACTCTTGCGCGGGATCGAACCTGCCAGTCGTGCTTCAGTTCGATTCGACGGGCAAACTCGTTAAGAGCTTCGGCGCGGGGATGTTCATCTTCCCGCATGGCATACACGTTGACCGCGAGGGAAATGTCTGGGTGACAGACGGCATTCCGCCGGGCGCTGCTAATAATCCGGCCATTGCTGGAAAGGGCCACATCGTCGTCAAGTTCAGCCCGGAAGGAAAAGTACTGTTGACGCTCGGCAAGGTGGGAGTTGCAGGCGATGGCCCTGATACTTTTAACCAGCCCAGTGATGTCGTCACCGCTCCGAACGGCGACATCTTCGTCGCGGATGGGCACGGCGGAAACACCAACGCGCGCATCGTGAAGTTTGATAAGAACGGAAAGTTCATCAAGGCATGGGGAAAAAAAGGCTCAGCGCCCGGCGAGTTCGATACGCCTCACGCCATCGCCATTGATTCAAAGGGACGATTATTTGTTGGAGACCGCGCGAACAATCGCATTCAGATATTCGATCCAGAAGGAAAGTTTCTGGAAGAGTGGAAACAGTTCAGCCGACCAAGCGGGATTTACATTGATCGCAACGATGTGATTTACGTAGCCGATTCCGAATCGAACGCGGCGCGGCATCCGGGCTGGAAGCGCGGCATCCGCGTCGGCAGCGCCAAGGATGGGAAGGTTGTGGCTTTCATTCCAGACCCTGAACCTGACCCTGATAAATCCCCCACGAGCGGGGCCGAAGGCGTGGCGGCTGATGCGGCGGGCAACATCTACGGCGCAGAGGTCGGCCCCCGCGCGTTGAAGAGGTACGTCAAAAAATAGCTGCAGAAAATGTTTTACTTCAAATCCCGACGGTGCTAAAGTGGCAGACAAAATCCGACAGCTTCATCTAGAGGGAGGCTGATATGAAATCGGAAAGTAAGCTCATCTTTGTCGTGCTGGTAGCAATCATCACCTGCGGCGTTTCGCTGGCTTCGGCGTTTTCAGATCATCCGAAAGATGCAGCAGCGCCTGCGAAGCCGACATTCACAAAAGACATTCTGCCGATCCTCCAGAAGTCCTGCCAGGACTGTCACAGGCCAAATGGTATGGCTCCGATGTCGCTCGTGACCTATGAAGAAACTCGCCCGTGGGCGCGCTCGATCAAAGAAAAAGTAGTCACGCGGTACATGCCTCCCTGGCACATAGACCGCACTGTAGGCGAATACGACCCTGACCCATCGTTGAGCGACGAGCAGATTGCGATGATCGTCCGATGGGTAGACAGCGGCGCGCCGAAAGGCGACCCGAAGGATGCGCCTCCGCCGCGAGTCTTTCCGCCTGCGAATTCGTGGGTGTTCGGCGAGGAGCCTGACCTTGTGGTCACAAGCTCTGGGTTCGATGTGCCTGCTGCGGGCGCAGATCAGTTTCCCAAGATAGATGTCCCGACGGGACTAACGGAAGATCGCTACATTAAGTGGATGCAGATCATCCCCGAAGATCCGAAGGTGCTTCATCACGTCCTCGTCTATGCGCTTCAGAGCGAACCGGCAAACGGCGGAGTTAAGGGCGCGGCTAAGCCGTCGCTCGGCAGCAGTTCTTTGCTTACGGAATACGCACGCGGCAATGACGGCGACATATTTACGAACGGCACGGCCAAGCTGTTGAAAGCGGGATCGAAGTTGCGCTTCAGCTTTCACTATCACCCCAATGGCGAAAAGCCTGTGGTCGAACACGCGAAGATCGGATTCAAGTTCTTTCCGAAAGGCTACACGCCGAAGTATCTGATCTCAACGAAGGGCATCTCGTCGCCTTCTACTTTAGCCATTCCTCCAGGTGAGCCTAATGCTCGAAGCGATGCGTATTTTCGGCTGGATGAACCTGCTAGGCTCATAAGCTTTCAGCCACACATGCATTATCGCGGCAAGCGGATGACGCTCGAAGCGATTCTTCCGAGCGGCGAAGTGGAGTTGCTTACGGATGTTGCGCGCTTCGTGTGGACGTGGCAGATAACCTATCCGTACAAGAACCCGCCCGCGTTTCCACGAGGCACTGTTCTGCACATGACGGCGTATCACGACAACTCGGCTGCCAATAAAGAAAATCCTGACCCGACTGCTTTCGTCGGCTGGGGTGACCGCACGGTTGATGAGATGAACATCGGCTGGCTCGATTTCTATTACATCAGCGATCAGGAGTACGCAGAGATTCAGAAGCAGAAAGCCGAGCGGTCGAAGGCAATTGCGGCTGGCGCAAGGCCGCAGTGATGGTGTGTTGCGCGAGTATATTTGAGGAGAACTTTCGCAGGATAAAGAGCAACATTTTATGGAGTGTGGCGACTTGTCGCCGCACTCCAAAGACTGCTCAGTCTCACCCAATTCCGAGCTACTATACTGTTTTCAATCCTGCTTTTTCTCGTCCGGCAGTGTGACGGTCACTTTGATCTTCACGCTGCTCGTGTGTTCGGTGTCGGTCGCAGTCATCTCAAGCTCATAAACTCCCGGCGCGCTGAACCGCGCGCGCGTAACAGCCTGGTCAGCATCTGAGAACGTAACTGTGCCCGGCCCGCTGTTTTTCTTCCACGAAATGATTGTCCTGCTCCCGCGCGGCAGTCCGTCGTCTTCGACGCTGCCGTTTAGCGTAAGCTCCTGATCGAGGCGCGCGGCGAAGTTCGTGGCCGCTAGCGTATCGGCTCCAGCATTCACGTCGGCAAGTGGATTGATCACCTGAACCGATGGCGCGCGGTTGACGCAGACTCCTTTCGCGGCTTCTTCAAAGTTGAGACCCGCCGTAGCTTTCTTCGCGCTGTTTAGCTCAAGCTCGTAAAGCGGGTCGAGCGTCTTTGCCGTCGTGGTGGAACTCTTTCCGGCGAAGCGCACAGTCCATTGAAGCTTGCCGTCGAAATCAGCCGGAACGATTATGCTGCACGCGAAGCGGTGGCGACCTTTTAAGAAGACTATTGGCTGATTCCTGTCAGCAGGGTCAGGCGCGAATGCGTTATCCGCGCCCGGCTCGATCTTCACGTCGACGTGATTCATATTGAAGTATCCGAACGAGAGCGTGTAGGTGCCGTCTTTATTCTTCACATAGCCGTCATATTGGAGATAGATCGGCTGAGTCGCTTGAGCCGCCGCTTCGTGCGCGGACAATATCAGTATAGCGACGCAGAAGAGAAGCCTTCGTGACATAAGCGCTGACTCCAATATCATTTGACTGTTGCCATGCATTCGATCTCGACGCGGGCATTCATCACTAGGCCGCTCGTGCCGAACGCGCTGCGCGCGGGCATCCGGTCTTTTTTGAAGAACGTCGTATAGACGGCGTTCATATCGGCCCACTCCTTTATGTCGGCAAGCATAACGGTGCATTTCACGACGTTGTCGAGCGAAGAATTATTCTTTTCGAGAACAGCTTTGATATTCTCCATCGTCTGTTTAGTCTCTGCGGCGATACCTCCCGGCACTAGCTTGCCTGAACTGTCTGTGCCGAGCTTGCCCGAAAGGTAAAGCATATCGCCGACACGGACGATATCGGAAAGCGGGCGAGCCGACGTGCTGCTCGCGCTCGAATACTCAACGGAAGGTTTCGCTGATTGTGCCTTGTCAGATTTCTGTTGAGCTTCAGCGTTGAGCGTGAAAACGAACACGACAACTGCGAGGAATGCAAAAGATAGAATGCGCTTCATGACGGTCTCCTCTCTTGTAGAATTCTTATTGCTTGATTGCTGTTCTAATTTGGCGACAAACATCATATGGCCGATTTAATCTCTCCGCTTCGGGCCATGCGGATGATGTGATCCGCCGCGCGATAGGCGAGCGCCTGAATCGTGCAAGTGGGCTGGCCGCGCCCGCTCGTCACGAAGCTTGAGCCGTCGCAGATGAAAAGATTCGGCACGTCGTGCGCTCGATGATATTTATCAACTACGGATTCTTTCGGGTCATTGCCCATTCGACAGGTGCCGAGCAGGTGAAAGCCGAACGATTGCCCGTTTATGGGTCGCGTCCAAATCTTTTTCGCGCCTGCCGCTTCGAGAAGCTCTTTGCATCGCTCCTGAAAAAACTTCATCGTCTTCATGTCTTCCGGGTGGTCTTTGTAGGTGATTCGCATCGCAGGCAATCCCCACGCGTCTTTCACTTCAGGGTCAAGCGAGACGCTGTTTGTCTCAACTGGCAGCGAAGTGGTATGGCCCGCCGCGTTCATCGAATGCGTATAGTACTGCTTGAGCATTGTCTTGAACTCAGCGCCCCAGCGCGGCGCGTCCGGCGGCAACCCGCGCATAGCAAACCCGATGGGGAACTGAACGAAGCGAGTGTCAATGCCGCCGCCGCCATAAAAGCCGCGCTTCGGGTCTGCGTCATAAAAATCATGAATCACTCTTGTCACAGGCACGCTCTTGAATTCGTTGAGCGGGTGCTCGAACAACCCTGCGGCCCCGCCGTGTCCGTTGAACATAAGGTACTTGCCGACTTTGCCGCTTGAGTTTGCTAAACCATGTGGGAACAGATTCGACTTCGACATTAAAAGCAATCGAGCAGTTTCAGCCCCGTTCGCGCTCAGCACGACGGCTTTAGCTTTTTGAAATTGCTCGCGGCCCTTCTCATCAAAATAGATCACGCCGGTCGCGCGGCCCGCTTTATCGGTTTCGATCTTTCGCACGTAGCTGTTCGGGCGAATCTCGCACATGCCCGTCGCTTCGGCTTCATAGATGACCGTCGTGAGAGTGGAAGATTTGGCGCGCATCTCGCAGCCGAAGTACTCGCAGAAGCCGCAATGCGCGCAGGCCGAACGCCCGCGATAAGGTTTCGAGATGATCGCGAGCGGAGCAGGGAACGCATGCCAGCCGAGCTTTCGCGCGCCGATCTCGGCAAGCGCGCCCGCTGACTTGATTGGCATCGGAGGCAGCGGATAGGCTCGCGAGCGCGGAGGATCGAACGGACTTGCGCCCGCAAGACCTGACACGCCTAATTCCCATTCAGCTTTCGTGTAGTACGGCTCAAGCTCCGCGTAAGTGATGGGCCAGTCGGCAAAGCCCGTTCCTGAAATTGGCCCCCATCGGCTGCGCTCGATGAAATCAATCTCGTGAAAGCGCCAGTAGTTTGCCGTAAAGTGAACCGTGCCGCCTCCGACCTGCCGGCCATAGATTATGGCGGGCTGGAGTTTGGCTCTCTCTTTTTCGGTCTTGCGAAAAGTGTTCGGCTGGCGGCGGTAGTCGTTGGTAATAGCGCGCTGCTGCATGTATTTGAACTCGTCGTGTTCGAAATCTTTTTCTTTGAGGTAGGGTCCCTGTTCGAGTACGACGACTCGGAAGCCCGCCGCAGCTAATTCTTTTGCGATGATGCCTCCGGCAGCGCCCGCTCCGACTATTACGAAATCAACATCAGTATCAACGGGAAATTTGGTCTGTTCGCTTCTCATATTCCGGCTTCTCCAGCGTTTGGTGAGAGGCTTATATAATGGTTCTGATGAGGAGTCAAGGAAATGAGGCTGCAACCCTGAGCAACTGTCCTGCTGATATCAAATAAAAAGGAGCAAGTTGAAACGGCTCCTTTTTTAGAGGATGGATATATCGTTGGTGCATTGACAAAGTCAATTGCGCTCAAATTGAGCGGTTCAAGCATATCGTTACAGGGCGTGGCCGGTGATGAAAGCGACAGCCACAAGAAACTTTTCCGTCGGCGTTCTCGTCAAGGAAGCACCGCTTGCCGAGCGAAGCTCCGCCTCGCGGCCCGTGCTCGCGTGATTTTGATGACTGCAATTCATTGACAAACTGTCTTGCCGATTGTAGAACAGATTGCCAGTCGCCGCACAATCATTAACAATAAATATATCACCGCTTTTGTATGAGGAGGCGCAATGCAATCTCCAATCAAACGACTCTCATCGGCATTATTCCTGTTCTTCCTGACTGCATCCTTCGCTTCAAGCGTTCAAGCTCAAAAGAAAGATTCGAAGGCTCCATCAGCGTCAGGCTATCACTTGATAAACAAAATTCAACTCGGCGGCGAGGGCGGATGGGATTATCTGCTCGTTGACGACGCGGCCCGTCGCCTCTACGTTTCGCACGCGACGAAAGTCATCGTGCTAGACGTGGACACAGGCAAAACGATAGGCGAGATTTCCGACACCAACGGCATACACGGAGTCGCCATAGCTTCTGATGTCGGGCGCGGCTTCACATCGAACGGCAGAGACGGCACGGTAACGATATTCGATTTGAAGACGCTGAAACCGCTCGGCACAATAAGAGTCGGCACAAATCCCGATGCGATTATCTACGACCCGCCGACCCATCGCGTCTTCGTCTTTAATCGCGGCAGTTCGAGCTTTTCTGTTATCGAAGCAGCCGACGGTAAAATTGTCGACACGGTCGCTTTGGGCGGCCATCCTGAGTTTGCTGTCTCAGACGGCAAAGGAATGGTCTATGTCAATCTCGACGACAAGAGCGAAGTCGTAGCCATTGATTCGCGCAAACTGGAAATCAAATCGCGCTGGCCGCTCGCTCCCGGCGAAGGCCCGACAGGAATGGCGATTGACCGCAAGCAGCGAAGGCTGTTTGTCGTCTGCGAGAATAAAAAGATGATCGTTATGAACGCGGACAACGGCAAGATCGTCGCTGCGCTCCCAATCGGCAGCGGAGTTGATGGGACGGTCTTCGATCCTGAAACGAAACTGGCATTCAGCTCGAACGGCGAAGGCACATTAACGGTCGTTCAGGAAGATTCGGCGGATAAATTCCACGTCGTCGAAGATGTGCCGACGCAGCGCGGAGCAAGAACGCTGGCGCTCGACCCGAAGACGCACAGGATATTCTTAGCGACGGCAGAGTTCGGGCCTGCGCCCCGCGCAACACCTGAACGCCCGCGTCCTCGTCCGACCATCGTGCCCGATAGCTTTGTCATACTCGTCTTCGGCAAGTAGACTTCTTCAACGCTCGCGCAATGCTGTAGTGCAAATCCACGTTGCGTAATAGAATATGAGCGAGCACCAGTGACGTTGTGTAAATCCAAAAGCATCTTTTTTGACTGATGAATAATCCGAGCCGCTTTCTTCTCAGCCTTCTCACAAGTTTCTTAATAGGCTTCCCGCTCGCTGCTACCGCATCAAGCATAGACTCCGGCCAGCAGCCCGCTGCGCAGCCGTCTAAACCGAGTGAGCCTGCTCAACCGCAAAAACAGGATCAACCGAAACCACAAACCAAACCCGGCGAAACTGCTCAACAGCCCCCTCTAAATCAACAAGCTCAACCAAAGCCAGCCGCGCCCGCGCCATCAGTTCCATTCGCGCCGCCATCGCTGCAAACATCACAGCCTGCCTCGCTCCCGCTAGATGAAGCAATCAAACTCGCGGGCGCGCAGGCTTCCAATTTCGAGCAGGCGCGTTACGCCGAGCTAATCGCTTCCGAAGACGTGCGACAAGCGCGTGTAGCATTTCTTCCCCGTGCCGTTAGCGCCTTTTCTTATATTTATAACTCGCCCGCGATTGGCGAGCATACGCCCGGCGCTCCGCGCGAACCTTCCTTCATCAGCGCAGATGCAATTAACGCTTACGAGGCGCTCGTCGGTTTCACGGGCGATATTGACACGTCGGGCCGGTTGCGCGCGACCCTTCGCCGCAACATCGCGCTGCTTGAAGCGGCGCGCGCCGGAACCGAAGTCGCGCGCCGCGCGCTCACACAGGCGGTGAGCGAAGCCTACTACGGGCTGTCGCTTGCGGCGGCAAAGCGCGGGTCGGCTGAGCTGAACCTACGCGCCGCCGAAGAGTTCGAGCGAATCACCCGGATGCTTTATGAAGGCGGCGAAGTCGCCGAAGTTGATCTCACGCGAGCGCGACTTCAAACCGCAAACCGACGCGACGAACTAGAACAGGCCCGCGCCGAAGAGAGCGCAGCCGCCGACAGCCTGCGCGTTTTCGTCGGCTATGATTTCGCAAGGCCGATTGCCGCGACGGAGCTTGCTGTGGTCGCGCCGGATGTCGCAGAGCTTGATCGCTTCACGGAAGCGATGATTGAGCGGCGGCCTGAGTTCGCGCAGTTTGAAGCCGAGCGCCGCGCCGCCGAGCAGGAAGCGCGAATCGCTCGCGCTGACCGATTGCCGCAGGTCTCTTATTTCATCAATGGAGGATTTAACACTGATTCGCTGAGACCCGCGCCACTCAAAGAACACTCTGGCGCTCTTGCAAGCATAAGCGTCACGATTCCCATATTCGATTGGGGCGCAAGCCGCAGCCGCGAGCAGCAGGCGAGATTGCGCGCTCGGCAGGTCGAATCCGAGCGCGCGCTTGCGCTTCGCATGTTCGCAGGTCAATTCTACACCGCACGGGCGCTGGCGCTTTCGGCAGCCGCTCGCGTTCGCACTCTTCAAGCGAGCGTCGCGGATGCAGAGCGCAACGTGCAGACTTCGATTGCCCGTTATCGCGCGGGCGAAGCGCCGATCCTCGAAGTGACTGACGCGCAGACGACGCTGGCAACGCAACGAGCATCGCTCTATCAGGCGCTCTTTGATTATCAGGTTGCGCGCGCTCGATTAGCGCAGGCAGCAGGACAATGAACCAAGAGAACAAAGGGACTGTCGAAAACAAGACGGAAGAGCTTTCATCGCCGACTGGCGAGAAACCGCCGCGCGAAAGGCCGCTGGCACGAAACCGGCTCTGGGAGCTTGTTTCGTGGCAACGACGCGGCGCGCGGGTGATATTTATCGCGGTCTTTGCCGCGCTCGCCCTTTTAATCATCCTGATTTCTGCCTCAAGAAAAAAGGCCGAACAGGAAGAGACCGAAGCGCCGGTCGTGAGCGTGCGCGTTGCAAAGGCCGAGCGCGGCTCGATCTCTTCGGAAGTTTCCGCGCTCGGAACCATCTTCCCGCGCGAAGTTGCTACCGTCAGCGCAAAGCTCAACGCGCAGATAAAAAAGATGGCGCTCATCAAAGACAGGCATTTCAAAGCGGGCGACGTGATTGCAGAGCTTGACGCGCGCGACATTCAAGCTCAACGACAGGAAGCCGCCGCCGCTTTGCAGGAAGCACAGGCGAACGCTCGTTTGATGAGTCGCGGCACTATACCGGAAGCGACCGCGCAGGATCAAAAAGCCGTGCGCGATGCGCAGGCCAGCGTCAACAACGCGCGAGCGACTTATGAGCGGCGCAAGGTTCTCTATGAGCGAGGCGGCATTTCAAAAAAAGACCTCGAAGCTTCGGAGCTTGCGCTGAAGACTGCCGAGAACGAATTGCAGGCTGCGGAAACCGCAGCCCGCGTGCATCAAGCCGCAACCAATCCGGCCAGCCGCGAATTGGCAGAGTCGCGAGTGAAGCAGGCTCAAGACCGTCTCGCCGCACTCGATGTGCAATTGAGCTTCGCAAAAGTCCGCGCGCCGTTTTCAGGAGTCGTCACAGAGCAGTTTCAATACGAAGGCGAATACGCGACGGCGGGCGGCAAGCTCTTCACAATCGCGGACGTGAGCGAAGTGATAATCAAAGCTCCATTCCCCGACACGGTTGCCGCGCAAATTGGAGTTGGAAATCCTGTTACGGTCTTGCCGCAGGAATTGCCCGGCACAGAGTTCACCGCAAACATAACACTCGTCAGCCCGGCGAGCGATCCTCAGAGTCGCACGGTTGAAGTATGGGTGAAGATGAAGAATGAAGGCGGGCGATTGCGCGCAGACAGCGCAGCCAAGATCATCGTCGCCACCGCCACAGAAGAAAATGCCGTCATCGTTCCCGCTTCAGCCGTCACGCTCGATGCTGCGAACACGAGCGAAGGCACAGTAATGATTGTTGATGAGCAATCAATCGCGCACGAAACGAAAGTGACTGTCGGCATACGAAGCGGCGACCGCGTACAGATCAGTTCAGGTCTCAAAGGCGGCGAGACCGTCGTGATCGAAGGCAACTACGCGCTGCCCGACGGGAGCAAAGTCGAAATCAGCAAAGACGAAGAAGGCGGCGAGAAGAAAGATAAAGAAGACGATTAAGACGCTTTGGAATTCCATATTGCCGCGAAGCGGCACAAAGAGGGTAGCCAGACGTGGAACGTCTGGGACTTCAGAGCGCGAATGGTTACACTTACCGATTCCAGATGTTTCACATCTGGCTACCTTCTTTCTGCGCCTTCGGCGCAATTGCGCAATTCTGCTAAGAAAGCCGACGAAGAAAAGGGAGACGAGCGTTGAGTCTCGCGCGAACCATCTCGAATCAATCACGCGCAGTATTTGTTCTGGTTGTGTTGTTGTGCGCCGCAGGCGTCTATGCCGCATTTCAACTGCCGATTGCAATCTTCCCGCACACGGATTTTCCGCGCATAGTCATAATCGTTGACGACGGCGTAGTGCCCGCGCAGCAGGTGCTCGTTTCCGTCACCCGCCCGATTGAAGAAGCGATGAACGGCATTCCGGGCATTCAGCGCATCCGCTCGACGACGCAGCGCGGAGCCGCCGACATAAATCTTTTTTTCAACTGGAACGTCGACATCATTCAATCGCTTCAACTTGTTCAGGCGCGGCTCTCGCAACTGACGTCGAGCTTGCCGCCGACAGCCGAGATTCGCCGAGTTGATCGTTTGACGTTTGCGGTCTTTCCTGTCGCCGGTTTCAGTCTCACGTCGGACGAGCGCGACCCGGCCAGTTTGCGCGAGCTTGCGACCTACACGATTCGCCCGCGGCTGGCGCGGCTCCCCGGAATTGCGAGCGTCGCAGTCGCGGGCGGGCAGACGCGCGAGTACCACATCACGGTTGACCCGGCGAAGCTTGCCGCGCACGCCGTATCGCTTCAGCAGGTCGTTGAAGCGGTTCGCAACGCGAACGTGATCGAATCGCCCGGACTGATTGAAGAGAATCACCAGCTTGAGCTTGCGCTCGTGAGCGGGCGCGCGAAAAAACCTGAAGATCTGAATTCGATTGTGGTCGCAACTGTAAACAACGCGCCCGTCACCGTCGCGGATGTTGCGATGGTGAGCGAAGGCACGGCTCCGAACTTCACGCTCGTCACGGCGGACGCAAAGCCTGCGGTGCTCGTGAACATCAATCGCCAGCCCGACGCGAACACAGTCGCAGTTGTTGACGAAGTCAAAGCCGAGCTTGACCAGATGCGCGCGCAGCTTCCGAAAGACGTGCGCGTCGCGCCGTTCTACGATCAATCATTATTGGTTCGTGATTCAATCAAATCTGTGCGCGACGCAATCTTGATAGGGCTGCTGCTATCGGTCGCGATTCTCTACGGGTTCCTTCGCAACTGGGGGACGACTTTTGTTGCGATACTCGTCATCCCTGTGACGGTGCTTGCGACGTTTCTGGCGATGTGGCTCGCAGGCTTGAGCTTTGATCTGATGACGCTGGGCGGAGTGGCTGCTGCAATCGGGCTGGTGATTGATGATGCAATTGTCGTCGTCGAAAACATCTTCACTCATATTGCTCGCGGGCAGACTCGCCGCGAAGCTGTTCAATCAGCGGTTTCAGAAATCACTGTTCCTATCATCGGCTCTACGATCACTCCCGTCGTTGTCTTCTTGCCGCTCACGCTGCTCACTGGCGTGACGGGCGTGTTCTTTCGCTCGCTCGCGCTGACTATGGCGGTTGCGCTTTTGACATCGCTCGTGCTCGCGCTGTCGTTCACACCTGCGTTGGCTCAGTTTTTTGTGAAGGTCAGAAAGCGGGACGTTGTGGATGAAACTTCGCGTCAAACAAGTGAAGGCGAACCGCCACCCGATAAGAAAAAGCTGATTGTTGACGAGCGCGAAGAAGCAGGGGGCGGGCGAATTCTCAAAGCGATCATCAGTCGTTATGAATGGCTGCTCGGACACGCGCTCGACAATCGCAAAGCGGTCATAGCAATCTGCGCTGGCGTGCTCGCGATTTCCTACCTGCTTTATCGCGGCTCAGGCTCGGAGTTTCTGCCCGAATTCGATGAAGGCGCGTTCGTGCTGGATTACTTCACGCCGCCGGGAACTTCGCTCGCCGAAACAGACCGCATATTGAAGCACGTCGAGCAGATGCTGAAAGACACGCCCGAAGTTGAAAGCTACTCGCGCCGCACGGGTCTCCAGCTTGGACTTTCAATCACGGAGCCGAACACGGGCGATTTTCTCGTGAAGCTGAAACCGAATCGCAAGCGTACGACCGAAGAAGTCATCGAGGACCTGCGCAAAGAGATTGCGACGAAAGAGCCGAGCATGAGCCGCGTGGAGTTTCCCGGAATTTTAAGCGATCTTATCGGCGACCTGACAAGCTCGCCTGAGCCAATCGAAATCAAGTTGTTCAGCGAGGATGAAACCGCGCTTCACCAGAAAGCCGAAGAGGTGGCCGACGCTATCGAAAAGATTCCCGGCATAGTCGACGTGTTCAACGGCGTTGTCGTGAGCGGCCCGGCAGTCACGTTCCGTGTTGACCCGCAGCGCGCGGCGCAACTAGGCGTGACCGCGACAGACATTTCAAACGCGGTGACGACGGCGATGACGGGCGAGGCGGCTTCGTCAATCCTTCAACAGGAAAGGCTCATAACCGTGCGCGTAGTCCTGCCCGCATCGGCGAAGGCGTCGCTCGATACGTTGAAGGCGCTGCAGGTTCGCTCGCCGACTAAAGACGCGCTTTTCAGATTGGATCAGGTTGCCGACATCGAATACGACAAGGGGCAAACAGAGATTGAGCGCGACGGGCTGCGCACGATGGTAGCGGTCACGGCGAGGCTCGAAGGCACAGACCTCGGCAGCGCGATTGAAACGATCAAGGCTCGGCTCGCAAAAGAGGTGAAGCTGCCGCCGGGAATGACCGTCGAGTATGGCGGGTTGTATCGCGAGCAGCAATCGAGCTTTCGCGAGCTTGTGCTTTCTCTCGGACTGGCGATTGCTCTTGTGTTTGTGACATTGCTCATAGAGTTTCGTTCGTTCTCTCACCCGATAGCGATAATGACGGGCGCGGTGCTCGCGCTCAGCGGAGTGCTCGCTGCGCTCTTCATAACCAGCTCGACCATAAACGTCGTCTCGTTGATGGGGATGATTATGGTCATCGGCATCGTGGCCAAAAACGGGATACTAATGCTCGACGCGGTTGAAGAACACCTCGCGGCAGGCGACACGCTGCACAAAGCGTTGCTTCGCTCAGGACGCCGACGCTTTCGGCCAGTGCTTATGACTTCGCTTGCGGCGATGTTGGGCATGCTGCCGCTTGCATTGGCGCTCGGCTCAGGCGCGGCGTTGTTGCAGCCACTCGCAATCGCTGTTATCGGCGGGCTTGCGTTCGCGCTGCTGCTTTCGCTCGTTGTCACGCCGACAGTTTATGCTATGCTTCGACGGTGAGAGCATTCAATTAAGAGCTGAATTCACCATTCAACTATGATTACGGTTGATGAAGCATTAAACACAGTGCTTGAGGCCATCGAGCCTCTTGGCGTTGAGACGGTCGCGCTCGACGAAGCGCACGGTCGCGTACTTGCTGAAGACGTGATTGCTGACATCGCGCTTCCGCCATTCGACCGCGCGCGAATGGATGGCTATGCCGTCCGCTCGGCTGATGTTCAAACTGCGCCCGTCACGCTCCGTGTGATTGGCGAGATTGCTGCGGGCGCAAGTTTCGATGGCGCGATTCACGCGGGCGAAGCGGTGAAAATCTTTACCGGCGCGCCCGTGCCTAAAGGTGCGGATGCGGTTCAAAAAGTTGAAGTCACTCGCGCAGAAGGCGACGCGGTTGAAATTTTTGAGCCGGTTAAGCCGGGACAATACATCACGCCGCGCGCGAGCGAAGTCGCTGAAGCTGAGATTGTGGCCGAGCGCGGGCGCGAGATCAGTCCTGCCGAGATGGCTGTGCTTGCTTCGTTCGGATACTCGAATGTTAAAGTCGGAGTCAGGCCACGCGTCGCCGTGATGTCAACCGGAAGCGAGCTTGTAGATGTTTCAACGAAGCCGACCGCTGCGCAGATAAGGAACTCGAACAGCTACACGCTCGCGGCTTATGCAGAAAGAGCGGGCGCGATTGTTGACAGACTCGCCACGGTTGAAGATACTCCCGAAGCAACGCGCGATGCGCTCGTTCGTGCAGCCTATGGCCGCGATATTGTAATCACTTCGGGCGGCGTTTCGATGGGCGATTACGATCTGGTCAAAGCCGCGCTCAAAGAGATCGGTGCGGAGATTTATTTTGATAAAGTGAGCATTCGACCGGGCAAGCCGATTGTTTTTGCGCGACGAGAGCAGACATTTTTCTTCGGGCTTCCCGGCAATCCCGTTTCGACTTCGGTGACGTTCAACGTATTCGTTCGCCCCGCGATTCGTCGCATGCAAGGCGATGCCGTGCCTCTGCTGCCGACAGCGCGCGCGCGTCTTCGACATTTAATCAAAGACCCGTCGAGCAGAAGGAGCTACCTGCCCGCGCGATTGTTCATTGAAGACGGACGCGCGATGGCTGAATCGCTCAAGTGGGGCGGCTCGTCTGACCTTGTAGCTTTCATGCGGGCGAATGCTTTGATAATCGTGCGCGAAGATCTGCATGAGATTGCGGAAGGCGAGATAGTCGAAGTATTATCGCTCGGCGGAATTTCGGAAGGATGAAAGATGAGGGATGAAGGATGAAAAAGAAATGCCCAATTGTGCATTCATTTTTGAGATTCAGATTTTGAAATCCTTTTCATCCCTCATCCTTCATCCTTCGTCCCTTAGAATGTTGCTATGGCTCTAACTCACATAGATGAAGAGGGGCGCGCGCGGATGGTTGATGTTGGCGATAAGCCAGTCACGACGCGCACCGCTACAGCGAGCGGATTCGTTCGCATGTCGCCTGCGACCATCGAGGCGATTCGCAATCATCAAACACCGAAGGGCGATCCGCTCGAAGTTGCAAGGGTCGCGGGCGTGATGGCTGCAAAGCGAACATCTGAATTAATTCCGATGTGCCATCCGCTGCCGCTCACATTTGCCGACGTGCGGCTTGAAGTTTGCGATGACGGCGTAGCGATCACGGCGACGGCTCGCACAGACGCAAAAACCGGAGTCGAGATGGAAGCCCTCACCGCAGCTTCCATTGCCGCGCTCACGATTTACGATATGTGCAAAGCTATTGACAGGGCAATGGCCATAACCGACATTCAACTGGAATCGAAAACCGGAGGCCGCTCAGGCAACTACGAGAGAAAGTGATGAGTAAAGTGATGAGTGATGAGTTGCGAACTTTTCAACTCATCACTCATCACTGCTTTTATGAAGACCGCCAATCCTCACATCAAACCGCTTGAGCAGGCATTGGCCGCGCGATTCGGCTGGCAGACCGGCGCGGCATGGCGCGACAATCTGCTTGCGGCGATTGAGAAGAAAGCGGGCAAGCTCAAGCTCGATCATCTTGCTTATTGCCGGATGGCTATTACTTCGCCTGCCGAGCTTGAAGCGCTCGCAGAGCTTATCGCAAACAGCGAAACTCGATTCTTCCGCGAGCCGCACCAGTTCGACGCGCTGAAGAAGATTGTCATCCCACGATTGATTCACCACAGCGCAAAAGATAAGAGAATTGATATATGGAGCGGCGCGTGCGCGACAGGCGAAGAAGCCTACTCGCTTGCGATACTTGTGCGCGAAGCCTTGCCCGAAAAACAGGGTTGGAAGATTAACCTTTTGGCGACAGACTTCAGAGGCTCTGCGATCATTTCGGCGACGCAGGGACTTTACCCGTCGTCGGCATTGCGCTCGATTGAGCCGGAACTATTGAACGCATATTTTTCAAAAGCGGAAACGAACGGGCGCGAGCGCGTTTACGTCGCGAAGCCTGAGGTGCGAAAGATGATAAGCTTTCGCCGCGCGAACCTCTACGACGCACACTTCTGGAAGAACCTCCATCATCAATTCGATCTGATCTTGTGCAACAACCTTCTGATGCACTTTCACGCGCTCGCGGCGAAGCAGACCGTCGAGCGGTTCGCGCATGTGCTCAGGCGCGGCGGGCTGTTGATGGTTATGAAGAGCGAAACGAGCTACGTTGATCACGAACGCTTGAAGATAGACACGTCGCTGCCGAGCGGGTTCTTCAAAAAGATTTGACGCGGGCATAAGTTATTCGTCGCAACAGTGTTGAACATCGTTAGCCAGCCAAGCGTACAGGTTTTTAATTATGGAAACCCAATCCGAAGTTAAACAATCGCTCAGGCTGCTCGTGCTGGCATCGCTTGCGGCGCTTGCGCTGTGGTTCATTCCGCTGGCGGACCGCCTGACTTATCCGATTCGTCTCTTTGTGACTTTCATTCACGAGACGGGCCATGCGCTTGCGGCGCTCGCGACATTTGGCGGTGTCAATCGAATTGCGATTGAATGGAGCGGAAGCGGCGTGACGGAAACCAACGGCGGCTGGGGCTTGATGATTTCAAGCGCGGGCTATCTTGCGACGACCATTTACGGCGCGTCGCTGCTGTTATTGTTGCGAAGAAAGCGCAACGTTCGACTTGCGGCGATTGGCACTGGCGCGCTGTTGTTATTGATAACGGTCTTCTTTGCAGGCAATGGGCTGGCGTGGGCGACGGGTCTCGCGTTCGGGGCGGGCTGTCTTTTGCTCGCGGTCAAGGTTCCTGCGCGGCTCGCGCATTTTCTGATGAGCTTCCTCGCGGTTCAATGCCTGCTCAATGCGTTTTATGACCTGCGCACGTTGTTGTACCTGTCGGTTTCAGGCGGCGCTGCGACCGACGCGCAGAACATGGCGCGGGCCACGAACGATTTCATTCCTGCGATAGTCTGGGCCATAGGCTGGTCGGCGCTCTCTGTGCTGATTCTTGCTGCGACGCTTGCGGTCTATTATCGAAGCCTGCGCAGGCGAGAGAAGATTGCCGAAGACCCTTATGCCGGGCTGCTGACGGATATTTCATCGAAGACCGCGAATCAGAATCTGTGAAAGTCAAACGTTCAGCGGCTCGTGTTTGAAGCTTCGGGTTAGGGCGCTGAACTGGAACTGGATTTGAAATCTCATTCATGCTTCACAAACTTCCCGTCGGTTTGTTAGAATCCATTGCACGATTTCATTAGCAGTAAGGGGTTCGGTTTCGTTCATCAAATGGGAAAGGCATCACTCTTCGCGTTATTAATCTTGAGTTTTATTCCAGCAATCGCGCGGGCGCAGGCGACTGAAAAAATCGGCGTGGATCAAATTCTGCGAGTCGCCAACCAGCATCTTCAAAAGGGTTGGTCCTGCGCGCAGTCCGAAAATATTGATTGCGCCCGGCGCGAATTCGATCTTGCAATTGATACGATACTTGAATCGGGCGTTGACGTGCGCAGCGATGAGCGACTTCGCGTGGCTTATAGAGATCTGATTGAAAAGATAAATCGCGTCGAGACCTCGCCTACGCCTTCGAGCGCCAGTGGAATCTGGAGGACGCAGGATTTTGAGGGCCGCCCCGCGCCCGAAAAGAAAGCTGTTGTGGCGTTCGACAATCGAAGCGATGGGCCGCTCACGATAGAAGAATTCCAGCGCCGGTTTGAGGAGCTTCGCAAGAATTTTCGCGAAAAGTATGGCCGCGATATAACGCTGACGGGCGCCGACCACGAGGAGCACCGCAGGCTCTACGGTCGCGGCAGCGCCTTTGACATTCGCGTGCGCGACCTGACGCGCGAGCAGGTCGGCTACATCATCGCGATGGGCAATGGTCTGGGCTTGCGCATAAAAGATTTTTCGACGTGGGACAAGGTCGCTGCGCACAACGCGCGCACCTTTATGCTTGGCCGTCCGCTCGACACTCTGGCGACAGGCGTTCATCTGCACATAGACCGAATGTCGCCTCCGAACCGTCGCTCGTTCACATCAACGACAGCTGCTAAAAGCGCGCTGCGCGGCAGCGCGAGGCCGAAGGCTAATTAATGTCCTGGGACGGTATAGAACGAAGAAAGAACGGGGAGCGAAGGGCATATGAGCGTCGCCGCACGATGCGCTACAACGTCCAGACGCTTCTGATTGTCGACGGCATCACCTGGATTGATCCTGAAGGCGGCAATCGCAGGCAGCGCATTCGGCGGCGCGCAGACCGCGAGGCGGTGGCTTCAAAGGTTTTGCAATACACTCGCCCGTGAGACTCAGGTTCGGTTGCCCGCCTTTATTGTCCGGCGCATCTGCGCGGTGATAGCATTTGCGCCCGACTAGAGATTCACCTGATAATCATTCTTCATTATAGTAGTTCGTTGACTGGTTATGGCTGAGGCGTTCATTCAAAAAGTGAGATTCGACGAACGGGGTTTGATTGCCGCCGTCGTGCAGGATGCTTCAACGAGCGAGATTGTGGCGTTGACTCAAATGGACAACGCCACGCTGATGAAGACGCTGCAAACCGGGCAGACCGATTTTCTCTCCACGTTGAAATCGGTTCCCGAAAAAAGATCATATCGGCTGCTCGATGTTCGAGTGAACGCGGATGGAGAATCGCTGACGGTCCTCGTCGAACGCGTTTCAAACGAAGCGGGCGAAGAAAAACCTGTGAGTCTGTTGCGCGATTTCAGGGAAGCTCAAAAGACAACGGCGGGCGAAGTCTCGTTGTTTGACGCAGGCTCTATTGAATTCGGGCTTGCGATTAACAATCTTTACGCGCTGATTGCGGAGCGCAAGCAGCAGCGACCCGAAGGCTCTTATACGACGTACCTGTTCAACAGCGGGATTGATAAGATTCTCAAAAAGATCGCCGAAGAATCTGGCGAGGTGATAATCGCCTCGAAGAATAAATCGCCCCGCGAATTGATTGCGGAGCTTGCAGATCTTTTTTATCACCTGCTGGTCTTGATGGTTGAGCGCGACATCAAGCTGAGCGACGTGCACGAAGAATTGAGCCGGCGAGCAGCGCCGCAAAAGTAATTATCAGGGGCCGGGAGTCAGCGGGCAGGGAGTGGTTAAAAGATTGATAGTCGCCTTGAAATTGGCTTCCAGAGCCACTTCTAAGGCATCAACCTTTCAACTAGCCTCCTGACCTCTGACTCCCGACACCTGGTCTCTGAATCATGAATCTTGCTCCAAACAGCTATGAAGAGTTTCTGAAGCTGGCGCGTGAAGGGACGGTTGTGCCCGTCGTCAAGCGCGTGATGGCAGACCTGCTCACGCCAGTTGCGGCCTACCTGAAAATCGAACGGCTCAGCCCTTTCTCATTCCTGCTCGAATCGGTCGAAGGCGGCGAGAAGGTTGCTCGCTATTCATT
This sequence comes from Blastocatellia bacterium, assembly GCA_035575515.1. Taxonomy (GTDB): domain Bacteria; phylum Acidobacteriota; class Blastocatellia; order UBA7656; family UBA7656; genus DATLXU01. The sequence continues at coordinate 5,146 of DATLXU010000122.1, read as the reverse complement.
TCTCGGTTACGACCCTGAGATTATAGTCCGCAGCCGCGCTGGTCGCGTCACAATCGAAACCGCGAGCGGAACGGAAAAGACCGATAAACCGATGCTCACGGTGCTGCGCCGAATATCGGGCCGCCAGATTCCCGTGCGCGTTGCAGACCTTCCGCCGTTCGTTTCGGGCGCGGTCGGCTATCTCAGCTACGACGCTGTGCGGTGGTTCGAGCGAATCCCTGATCGCCACGCGGATGACATAGGGATTGACGACGCGGTGATGATGTTCTTTTCGCGGCTGCTCGCCTTCGATCATGTTCGACATCAGATTCTTTTAATCGCGAACGTTTTCACGGAAGGGAAGACCGACGACCTCAGAGCGCAATACGAAAAAGCTCTCGACGATATTGAAGCGATGGAAGCGCGGCTCGAAGATGTGATTGAGCCACTGCCCAGAGCGCAGGGAGCCGAGCCGCCGCGCCCTCGCTCTAACATGACCAAATCGGAATTCGAGCAGGCGGTTGTTCGCGCGAAAGAGTACATTGCCGCAGGCGACATATTTCAGGTAGTGCTGTCGCAGCGATTCGAGGTCGGGCTGTCGGCGCATCCGTTTGAGGTTTATCGCGCGCTGCGTGTGGTCAATCCATCGCCTTATATGTTTTATCTGAAGATCGGCGACCGATCAGTCATTGGCGCATCGCCTGAGATGCTTGTGCGCGCGACGGGCCGCAGGCTTGAATATCGCCCGATTGCCGGGACAAGACCGCGCGGTGCGACCGAGACTGAAGACCTGCTCTTGGGCGAAGAGATGCGCGTGGACGAAAAAGAAGTCGCCGAGCATGTGATGCTCGTTGATCTAGGCCGCAACGATCTTGGCCGCGTGGCCGATTACGGCTCGGTTGAAGTGACTGATCTGATGGTAATTGAAAGATACTCGCACGTCATGCATCTGGTCTCTGCAATCAAGGCGCGACTGCGACCGGGGCTTGATCGCTTCGACGCGCTGGCGGCGTGCTTCCCTGCGGGGACTGTGACGGGCGCGCCGAAGGTTCGCGCTATGGAGATAATCGAAGAGCTTGAGCCGACGCGTCGCGGCATCTACGCGGGCGCTGTGATGTACCTGGATTATTCAGGCAATCTCGATTCCTGCATTGCGATTCGCACGATGCTTGTCAAAGGCGGGCAAGCCTACATTCAAGCGGGCGCGGGAATAGTTGCCGACTCAGTCCCCGAAAGCGAATACGTTGAAACGGTGAACAAAGCCCGCGCGATGCTGCAAGCAATCGAGATGGCCGAGCAGCAATAAAAGGGCGAAACCATTGAAGGCAGAGAGACGAATATTGATTTGACGGTCGTGTTCATCCTGTTTTCAGAAGGCTTTCGCTTTTTCACATTCTGCTTTTCTTTTTTTCTACTTTTCACTCCCCGTTTGCATTAAGGAAAGATAGACTTGAGCCTCGCAATCGCGCATGGTATATTCCGGCGTGACGCCTCCATATCGCCTCCGTTTCTAATTGCAAGTGAAAGGATTTGAATCTGCGAGGGGCAAATCAATTTGAGATTGCTCCTGCGCTGAGTGCGATGTCATGGGGGCAGGTTGCGAACGGCGCAGTTGGTTGCCAGACGTTGAAGGCTAGATTATAAATTCAAATCAACTTCATCTGAGTATGCGACGAAAAATATACCTGTTACTGGTTTCGAGACTCGCCTTCGCAGGCGCGCTGCTTGCGGTCGTAGGATTAATCGAGCGCGACAACAACCCGCGCACGTTCATCCCCGCGCTGGTTCAGGTTGCCGTCGCTACATTTTCGCTTTCGATCCTCTATCTCGTCGCATTGCGCACGCGAATCCCGCTCAAGGCGCTCGCCTATGCGCAGCTTTCACTCGATCTTGTCATAGTCACCTGGCTCGTATTCAGAACGGGCGACGCCGAGTCTCCATTCGTCGCGCTTTATTTAGTGATATTACTTGCGGCCTGCGCGCTTGTCGGCAGGCGCGGCGTTTCGATTCTCGGTGCGTCGAGCGCGGCGCTTTACGCGGCGGCGAGCGCGCTTGTGATGGCTGGAGTCTTCTCGCGCGCTAAAGGCTGGCCAGCTTACGAAGGGCCGATGCTCGCGCAGATCGAATTCATGATCTCGCTCAACGTTATTGCGATATTTGCCGTGACAATTCTTTCGAGCCAACTGGCCGAGCGAATACGCCGGAGCGAGATTCAGCTTGCGACCGCAACGCGCGATCTGGCCGATTACCGCTTGTTCAACGACCGCATCATCGAGAGCATGCGCAGCGGTCTGGTCACGACAGACCTGCGCGGCAACATCATAACTTTCAATCGCGCAGCCGAAGATATAACGGGCTATCAGGCGCAGGACGTGCGCGGCAAGAATATATCAACAATCTTTGGCGACATCGAAAAGCAGATCGAAGCGGGGCTTGAATCAATCCGCACGCGCACGCGCCTGCCGCGGTTCGACATAGGGTGCAAAACGGCGGATGGGCGCGAGATTCATCTTGGGTTTTCGGTCGCGCCTCTCATTGACGACGAGCAGCGCGAAAGCGGAAGCCCCGCGCGCGGCTACGTCTTAACGTTTCAGGACCTGACGGAAGTGATGGAGCTTGAGCGCGAGGTGCGGAGGCAGGAACGACTGGCGGCACTAGGCAAGATGGCCGCAGGGCTTGCGCACGAGATTCGCAATCCGCTCGCATCAATGCGCGGGTCCGTGCAGGTGCTTGCAAGCGAGTTGAGCCTGTCGCCCGACCAGTCGCAGTTAATGGAGATCGTGCTCAGAGAATCCGACCGCTTGAATCGCATCGTGTCGGATTTTTTGACCTACGCGCGTCCGCCCAAGATGGAGCGCGCGGTGATAGAGCTTGGCAGTTTGCTTGCCGAGACTGCCGCGCTGCTCAAGAACAGTTCCGAGTTGCGGCCCGATCATTTCATAGTTGAAGAGCACCCGCCGGAGCCTGTGCTTTATCAGGGCGACCCGAATCAGATTCGGCAGATATTGTGGAACCTCGCGCGCAATGCGATTCAGGCGATGCCACAGGGCGGCACGCTCCGCATCATGCTCGACGCAAAGCCTGCGGGCGAAGTCAGCATAACATTCAGCGACACGGGACAGGGAATGAGCCGCGAGCAGAAGGACCGTTTGTTCGAGCCGTTCAATTCTTCAAGCGGCGGAACGGGACTCGGCATGGCGATTGTTTATCAGCTCGTTCGGGATCACAATGGAAGAATACTGGTTGAGACTGAGGCAGGAAAAGGAACGAGCATCTCGATCAAGCTGCCTTCGAGTGGTCGCGTCGAGCAAGAAGAATCTCTAAGCGACTCTTCGCCTGCGGTGACAATGGCTGGCAAGGTTTAATTCAGGGTGTCAGATGATAGATGATAGATGTTGGGAATCAGGCCATACGCCATTTCCTGACATCTACCATCTAACATCTGCTTTAGAGGTTTATCAATGGAAAAGATACTGGTGGTTGATGATGAGCGGAGCATGCGCGAGCTGCTTGAGCTTGTATTGAAGCGCGAAGGCTATTCGGTGCACACGGCTGAGAACGGCACGCGCGCAATCGAGCTTATTCGACAAAACGTTTACGACCTGATCATTTCAGACGTGAAGATGCCCGACATCAACGGCATTGATCTGCTTGCGCGCGTGCGCGAAATCTCGCCTGAGACAATGGTGATAATGATAACCGCGTTTGCCACGGTTGACACGGCGCGGCGCGCTTTCAAGCTCGGAGCCGAAGACCTCGTGATCAAAGACGCGGGGTTTGATGTCGAAGAGTTGAAAGTGTCGGTCGGGAAGGTGCTCGAAAAGAAACAACTGCGGCAGGAAAACGTCCTGCTCAAGCGCGAGCTTCGCCAGCGCAACTCGCTCGACAACATCATAGGCCGCTCGCCACAGATGCAGGCAATCTATCAAATGATTGAAACCGTCGCGCAGACGACCTCGACCGTTTTGATAACAGGCGAATCCGGCACGGGCAAAGAGCTTGTGGCCCGCGCGATTCATAATATGAGCGACCGCGCCGCCTCGCCTTTCGTTTCGATCAACTGCGGAGCGTTTACAGAGACGCTGCTTGAGTCGGAACTGTTCGGCTATATGAAGGGGTCGTTCACAGGCGCGGTCTCTAATCGCAAAGGATTGTTTGAAGCAGCCGAAGGCGGAACGATCTTTCTCGATGAGATTGGCGAGACAACGCCCGCCATGCAGGTGAAGCTCCTTCGCGTTCTTCAGGAGCGAACGATTCGCCGCGTCGGCGGAGTCGAAGAAATTCCGGTTGACGTTCGAGTAGTCGCAGCGACTAACCGCGACCTTGCGCAGATGGTCGAGGACGGCACGTTTCGCAATGATCTCTATTATCGAATAAGCGTCATACCTATCGAGATGCCGCCGCTTCGCGCGCGGCGCACGGACATCCCCGATCTTGTGCGTCACTTTCTTGAAAAGTACAGCGCGGCAGCGGGTCGGCCTCCGCTTGAGATTTCCGAAGAAGCGATGCGCTATCTGGAATCTTATGACTGGCCCGGCAACGTGCGCGAGCTTGAGAACACGATTGAGCGGGCAGTCGCGCTCGGCGCGGGGCGCAATGCGGGGAGCCTGACACCGGCAAGCCTCAAGCCGGAATGGCTGCCTGAGCGCATATTGAAGTACAAGCCGCGCACTGTGACCGAACTCGACCTTCCAGAAGAAGGGATTGATCTTGAAGCGTATCTCGCGCAGTTGGAGAAGGACTACATCATCCGCGCGCTTCAACGCACGGGCGGCAACCAGACGCGCGCGGCAGAAGTTTTGCACATGTCAGTGCGGAGCCTGCGCCACCTCTTAGACAAGCATAAGATAAGACACACGGCGAGCTTGCTGCGCGAATCAACCGGCATGAGCGACAGCGCCTCGCACAGATGAGTCAGTCATATTTCATAGCCAGTAGAGCCTCGACTCGTTCGCGCGGTTGAGGCTTTTCTTTCAAGGATTGGTGTCGGCACAATCACAGAACTTAATCGAAAGCCGTTTGCGTATGATACACGACTTGGAAAGTAAGTGATTTCGATGTTGGTCGGTGTAGCCATCAAGCTGTCATCAAGACCTCCAAAATATCCTCACACGACTTGCCTTGCTCAAATAGATACTTGATCAGATTCAGCATTCCTTTCATCACT